>JAFVRJ010000002.1 GCA_017504305.1 Clostridia bacterium
ATACGTAGCAAGCTTTGCGTCATAATACTCCTGCACTGCTTTTAATAATTGCTCCTTCTCTCGCTTTTGCGGCAATGCCACAGCAAAAATATATGTAAGACTTACCCCTATAGCCAATAAAATAGAGAACACTACCGTTGCAAGAATAATCTTCCTCTTTTTAGTCATAAAGATCCCCTACTAATTTGTTAATCATCTTAAAAGTGGCCGTCAAATTCTTATTTATCTGTCAACCGTTAATTTAAATATACCACACAAGACCACAGAATTCAATAACTATAATATAGGGACGGTGGACGATAACGGACCGCGAAAGATTGTCTCACACATAGAATTAGATAGGATATGATTTGGTTTTTAGCCTTATGTATTGAAATTGATTTGATGGTTTGCTATAATATATATCATAGTAATTAGCGTGGTTTTAAATGGGATATATTGACAAAGAACATATTGCTATTTTAAAAAAAGAGTTTTATAGGCAAGTGATAAGAAGCGAAAAAACCGCCTATATTACCTTGCAAATTTTATGTGAAAGGGTAACTAAAAGGCACCTTTCGCTAGATCCTATCAATACCACGCAAGGGTTGGCTTATTGTTTAAAAAAGTTAAAAATGCAGCCACAAAACATAAAATATAGTGGTACTATAGATCAAATCTTGATTCTTAATAGCATTGCGAATCGTATTAAGCACTCAGAAGAAACAATAGTCTTTAATCGCAACCAAATAGAAAGTTTTATTGAAAGTTATAACGAATATGTGGAGTTTGTGTTAAAAGCAAGTCTAGCATACATTATAGATGAAGAGGGTTCTATCCGAAGCAACGCTACCCCCAAAAGTTTCAATGAGCCATTAAAAACAAAGGATTCAGTTGAAATTTTTGTAGGAACAAATAATCAGGATTATGGGTTTTCTATTTGTAATTTAGTCCAAAGCGAAGAGATAGAGAACCCCATATATGCGACGATATATAATTTTTTGCAACGTTCAAATTTATATAAAGGCAATCAATTTCTTGAGAATAAAAAGATTGAAAAAGGTTATGAAATAAATGTTTCTCGTGTATATAGAATAGAGATGGCAATATTGAGCTTAATTAGATTTGGATATTGTCAAGATAATAAATTATATATAAATTGCGAAAAATATAATCGTGAGTTATTGTTAGCAGTAGAAGATATAAAAAACTATTTTTCGTTGTTTGAAAAAATATGTAATTGTAATGAATTTTATGTTGACCTGATATTATCTAAAGAAGATGGGATATCTCTTGATTTTGATTTAAAAGAAAATCAAGAAGGAATTATTATTAAAAACAGAGAAAAGAAAAACAACTGTTTTTATTCAAATGTTTGGTTTAGCCCTCGGTTAGTCTTTGATATCGAAAGTAAAGAGTTTGAACATGTAATGAGATATTTTCTAAAAGAGTTTTTTGGATACGACTCTTTTTTGCCCAACCAATTAGAATGCTTGATTCATTGTATCAATAGAAAAAAAGCAATGTGCATATTGCCAACAGGCGCGGGAAAATCGTTGATTTTTTATATGATTGCTCTATTGTCGCCAAGTCCATCAATCATTATTAGTCCTACAAAAATCCTTATAGAAGACCAGGTAAGGAACTTAAAAGAACGCTATGGAATAGTAGATGTATTTTTTGAAGATGGCGATGAAGAAACGCAATTAACATTTGGTAATAAGTTTATATATTTAACGCCAGAACAAATACAATATAAAAGTTTAATTTTGAAATTAATAGATTACAATGTTAAATATAAAATTGGCAATGTTTTTTTGGATGAAATTCATTGTGCTTGTAATTGGAGCCATGATTTTAGACCATCATATTTTGTGTTGGCGTATAATATTGCCTCTTTTATGGACAATGCCTATTGTGTTGGGTTTACTGCAACGGCGAATTATAGAACAATTAATGACATAATTTATCAATTGTCCATTGATTTAAAAGATGTTGTTAAACCAATCACATTTAATCCCGATTTATATAATTTTAGATTCTTGGAGTGTAAAACAGAAGATCATATATTTTCTACGGTATTGAATTGCATAAATGAATTGGCGTTGGCTGCCAGCCCAAAGGATAAAGTGATTGTATTTACGCAAAACATTGATGAGACCAATCAGGTGTGGGAAATAATTTCAAGTAGCAATGAAAATATTAGCCGGTTTGATGAAATTCATACATACTCATATGCAGATTTTTTAAAAGAAAAGCAGGTTTTAGTTGCCAACTCTGACATGGGGGTTGGTATTAATTTGCCAAATGTAAAAAGTATAATAAACTATGGTTATCCGATCTCAAAAGCAAACTTTGTTCAAGAGATAGGGCGTGCTACGAGAGCAAACGAAAAAGGCAATAGTTTTGTTGTTTTTAAGAGCTTGGAGAGTTTGGATGCTTTTGATAGAGAACTTATAAATTGTAATACGGATATATCTCGTTTAATACAATTGTTGAAAGAAGCACATCCTTCTAATTTAGTGTCAATATTGAAAAAGATCGTTGGAAGATTTGGTTTGAAAGATAAAATGTTGAAAGATGTGCAGGAATTGTTATCTTTCTTTAATTATCACTCTTTGAAAAACATTATTAAAACCTCAACAGTAGGGAAAGAAAAGGCACAAACATATTTCTATATTTTGAAAAATATAGGGGTGGTGGAAAATTGGTATCTATACAAGAAACCGGGGGTTCATAATACATGCTATTTTCAAGTTGAATTGCATGATATAATAAACATTAACACCGTTAAAGAAAAGACCCTAAATTATTTTAATAAGATGGGCGTTTCATCCGAGTATTGTAACAAAATAATCAATGCCCCTTTTATAAAAGATATAGTTGATGTTTATCTAGATTGGTTTTATAATGAGTACCTATATTTTCATAGAGAGCAATTAATCAACCTTATAGATTTTATAAATGTCAATAAAAACAAGAGCTCACGGCAAATAGGGATAGCTTTGTCATCTTATTTTTCTACCAATTTAATAGAAATAGACGAAAGCAAAACAGCCATTGCAAAATTAAACTTTGAAGAAATATTAGAGATGGATAGCAAGATGTTGTCCAATAAGCGGAGTTTGGCAGAAGAGTTATTGTTGTTATCGTATAATTTAAATTATGATTTGATGATTTTGATGTCACAAATTCTTAATAAAGAAAACAATTATACGCATAGATATATTAGAATATTAGAACAATTAGACATAAACCAACTGATTGTTTTTGTTGATGCGACATGGAAAAGAATCCACCCAACCAATATTCTTTTGAGAAGGAATATTATTGAGGTTCTAACAAATAAAATGGGATTTAATTATACAAAAATGAAATTATATAAAGATGGAGAATTTGATAGCGCATATTTTAGTTATCTTATGTCTATTTGCAATAGTATATTGGGAGGGCCAGTATGTTTAAAAACGAAGAAGAATTAACGCAAAGTATTGTAGAGTTTGAAAGTAACTTGAGTTTAATTTCATCACTTAAGCAAGACATTGTTGCTATAAAACAAGTCTTGGATACGTATGCAAAAAATGTAAGAGAAGCAGATGAGATTATTAATAACTTGAAAGAAAAAACAGAGCAAATCGATAGTGTTTTGAAAGAAAGTATAAATAAAACCAACACAGAGATAGAAAATAAGGTTGGTGAAATGAATGGTAGAATTATTCACAAGGTAGAGCTAATAAGACAACAAGCTGTCGGAAACGTCGAGAAATGGACTAGTGATGCAGAGCAACAGATTCAAAAAAAATGGTCTGAACTAAATAACAAATTGAATTTAGAGTTGAATTATAATCTAGCCAAGATTTCTCAACAATATGCACAAGAGTACTCGGATCTTTTATCGTATTTAAATGAAATGACTTCTTCCCTCGCAAAAGAAAGTCAACAGGCATTAAGTAAAATGCATGAGCTTTGCTCGCGAGTAGAAAAGGAAAACGCTCAGATTGGTGAAAATATAAAAAGGCAACACAAAGAAATCAAAATAATTAGCATAGCATCAATGATAGCAAGTACTTTATTGTTCATCGGAGCGATGATACTAAATTTTATTAAGTAACAAAAAGAAAAGCAAGTCCATTTAGACTTGCTTTCATTTTTTTGGTGGAGTTGTGATAAGCATAATCGAACTCTTTGAGTCTTTGCACAAAAAGTTATCGGTTCCATAAATTGGAATTGGCTGATTTACTTCGCATATGCAGATAGTTGCTCTAATGCCCAATTCTGCATTTCAACAAACATCTTTCCTTTAAGTTGGTCATATTCAATCCAGCACAGAACGTGGTCTTTTTCTGTGAGTGTAGATTTACAATCAAGCAATGTTCCAAAGTAGTATGTTTGAATTGGATGAAAGTATCCTATCGTCGGATGTTTGATGTATGCTTCGGCAGAACATAATCTACCCTCAACTCGAGGGAAATATCCTACTTCTTCAATGCACTCTCTTTCAATGCACTCCAAGTGACTTTCTCCGTTTTCAATACCGCCACCTAAAAAGAAATAACCTTTGGGGGTTTGAACCACACCAACTTGATTGTTGCGGCAAGGAATGAGGTATGCACCCTCTCGGTCTAAGTATTCAGCATTATCTTTTATTCCAAAAACTCTATGCATCTTGCTCTCCGTCAAATTCTAATTTATCTGTCAACCATCAATTTAAATATACCACACAAGACCACAGAATTCAATAACTATAATATAGGGACGGTGGACGATAACGGACCGCGAAAGAGTGTCTCGCGTAATGTGAAATATGTAATTAAGTTTGCAACACGTAATAGTGGCAATTGGTGGAATATACTTGAACGCATCGCGTTCACTTTCGCCAGGTTTGCTTGCGCAAACTTGCGCACCGCGATTGCTTTGCAATAGCGTGCGCTGTCCGTTATCGTCCACCACTGCTATAAACAAAAAAGTCGAACACATAATGTGTTCGACTATGTTTTGCAGTGGTGGACGATAACGGACTCGAACCGCTGACTTTCTCCACGTCAAGAAGACACTCTACCAACTGAGTTAATCGTCCAAGTTCCTATATATATTATCAAAACATTCGGGGTTTGTAAAGTGTTTATTATGTAAAATATTATTACAATATGATCTATACGTTATCTACATCATCCAACAAGTCCGCTATGCCAATGCCCATTGTCCTGGCGATTTTGTATAACGTTACCACCTTGCAATCTACGTTACCCATCAATATCTTATTTAGAGTAGTCATTGACATGTGACACTTTTTGCAAAACGCACTTTTCGATAGGTTGTTTTCGTTTAGATAATTGTTAATTGCTTCCTTCCTTACTTGCAACTTCATGGTTTTACTCCTCGCTTGTATTGGCTATATTATATTAGAACTATAGTTCTAAATCAACTATTTTTAGAATAAAAGTTCTAAAATGTTAATATGAAGTTTGCTGAAAGGTTAAAACAACTGATGCATGATGCCAACGTGAGCCAAGATACTTTAGCTAAGGCAATCGGATACTCGCAAAGAGCGGTATCAAAGTGGCTAAACGGTCAAGCCGTACCTACTGCTGATGCCGTATATAAGTGTGCTACGTATTTTGACGTTTCGAGCGATTATTTATTAGGTTTAGAGGATTAAAAAAGCGACCATCAAGGTCGCTTTTGTTTTATGTTACACCTATTATTTTGCGTTAGTAACTATGAAGGTCATACGCTCTTGGATGCTGGGACCACCGTGATCGGTTTTGATACCGCCGTGGTCAGAGGTTATAATAATCAACCAATCCTCGGTTGCGTAGGTCGCCCTATTCTTTATTGCTTGGATGGTTTCGTAACCATAGCTATCTGCTTTTTTAAAGGCCTCCTTGTAACGCGGATTATTGAAGCTAAATCCTTTGCCGTGTCCGGTTGAATCGGTGGGCTCGTATATAACAAAAGTGAAATCTGCGCAATCAACACTACTTACTTCTGCAAGGGTTGCTTGGTGCGATGCTTCATCATCCTTACATTTATTGAAGGCTACGTTAAGTCCCTTTTGCTCACAGTATTCCTTTTCAAGTTTGTAGGTGGAATTCTTTGCAGTAAAGTGTCCGCCCCATTTGGTTATAAACGATGCTTTGTCGATAATCCCCTCTTCAGTCAAGCTCGTAAAAAGAGTTTTGGTATCCATCGATTTGGTGATTTTATTAGCAGTTATACCATGTACGTCCGCCCACTCGCCGGTAAGTATCGAGCACCATCCGGGAGCGGTAGAAGTATCTTGGGTGTTTTCAGCAGGATAATTAACGCCTCCGCAGTATGCAAGATTAATAGAAGCTCCGTCTTGTAGCATCGTGTTAATCGCGCTATTTTGATCTTGCATCTCTGCAAGAATATCCGCACGACATCCGTCGTAACCAATTACGATTGCCTTCTTAACAGTCTTGCCTTCTGAAAGAGCGGAATTAAAATGATTATTTATTACGTTGTAAAGTTCCGTTTGCGGTATTGCCGTATCGATGGTGTTAGCATAACCTACTTTGGCAATATTTTGTAAATAAAGTTCCTCGGTATCCTTGGGATCCCATTGATATCTTGTAAAATACAACGAAAGAGAAACCGTCAATACAACGACAACAAGCGCTACTGCAACAATTATTGTAATCAGTTTTTTATTCATAGTGCCACCCTCTTAATTGATACTATAATTATAACAAAAAATTCTGTTTTGCCAAGCCCCTTTTAACGCTTTTTATAAGCGTTAAAAAAGCCACCGAAGCGGTGGCTCTTATGGGTTTAATTAGATTTCTTCGTAAGCTCCGAGGAATACGAACTTATCACAAGTGTTATCAAGCTCGGCAAGTAGGTTTTGAACTTCCTTGCTTTCAACGCAAGCTTCTAAATCGAAGTAGAAAGCGAACTCGAACGAAGTGTTACTCATGGGGCGCGACTCCAACTTGGTGAGGTTAAGTCCAAGGGAAGCAAAACGGTTAAGAACTTTATTCAAGCTACCAGCTTCGTGGGGGAGGTTTGCCATGATGCTTATCTTTCTTGCATTCTCATAAACCTTAAGCTTTTTGGCAATAGCGATAAAACGGGTGTAGTTGTTTTCGTTATTTTGGACGTTAGGCTCAAGGATGCTCAACGCGTAAAGGTCCTTACAATCATGCGAGGAAATACAAGCGATATCGGTACGCGTAGAGTCGGCTACCATCTCTGCAGCACGTGCGGTATTGTCAACAACGGTTACTTTTACGTCGCCTAAAGTTCTAATAAATTCAGAACACTGTGCAACGGCTTGCTCGTGAGTGAAAATTTCCTTAATATCGCCGATTTGGGTACCTGCTTTAGCAAGTAGGTAGTGCTGTATGCGGAGTTTTATACTTCTAACAATATAGAAATTATGCTTGCGCATAAGATCATAAACGGCGTTAACCGAGCCGGCGTTACTATTCTCAATTGGCAATACGCCGTAGTCGCACAATCCCTTTTCAACCGCCTTAAATACTGCATCCCAATCTTTGAAATACATTATATCCGCTATGGGGAACAATCTATCTGCAGCAATTTGCGAATACGCACCGGCAACGCCTTGACAAGCAACGCAAGCAGTCGTAGGGAACTTATCGACACCTTCTGCAAGAGCATTTTTAAGGGCGGTGATTGCACTCGACTCTATCTCAACAAATCTTGTTTGATATGCCTTGCTGGTATTAAATAAGGTTTCGAATACTTGCTTTGCATATAGCTTTACGTCTTCCGGCATTTCCTTTGTAACGCGGTTGATAATTTGACGCTCACGGTTAGCATCGCCTACGCAAAGCTTCTTTTCTTGCTTATACTCGCCAATAGCTTTAGCAATTTGCATGCGCTTTTCGTATAAGCTTGCAATGCTATCGTCTATCGCATTTATTTCGTTCCTAAGCTCGTTAATGTCCTTCATGATAACCTCCGTAAATATAAAAAACCGCACTCTCGTGCGGTAAATAGCTTAATTATAAATATTGCCGCACGAAAAATTATACTTTATTGCTAAAGCTAAAAAAGTAAAAGAATCCAAATGCGTTAAAGTTATTATTTTTCATGTAAGAAAGTATAAACCTCGCTAAATACTTTGTCAATAGCTTTTTATAATTTTACCCTTGCCTATATCGCAATTATATTGTAATATAACTTGTAGGAGGATGTTATCATGCTTGAAATTATTTCTCAAAATATCGCTGCAACCGTTGCTACCATCGGTCTTTGTATTTACTTCTTCGGCACCGCCGTAGTTTTTATCTTAAATCCCGTCAAATCTGCCGAAAAATACTCAATGAAGCCTAAAGATGAGGCCGGCGTGACCGAAATCCGCGTATACTACGGTGGTATTTCTTTTGCTCTCGGCTTATTCCTTGCTATACTTGCATTTGTGTTCGGCAAGCCCTTCTATTCCTTGATCGGAGGTCTTATTTTTAGCAATACCGTATTCTTCACCCGTTTTGCCTTCACTTTTGTCGACAAGGGCTGGAAGTGTGCATACACCAAACTCGCAATACCTGCAGAGTTTGCGTTTATAATTGCATTATGGGTTTGCTTTATTATTTCGGTTGTAGTTGAGGGTGCTCTCGCTTAAACGATTAAAGCGTACTTAACAATATTATAAATACACAATCCAACGATTATAATTTGGGCGCATAGGAAACATATCTTTGCGCCTTTTTCTGAAATCTTTTTTGTAACAAACCTTCCGATAAACGCACCGGCAACGCTCGCAACAACAACAAATATAAGAATCGGTACGTTGAATATACCAAATCCCCCTTCTATCGTCATCGTGATAATTTTGGTCGCTTGCGAAAAAATAATGATTGCAAGACTGCATATCGATGCGGTCTTCATGCCGTAGCCGAATAAGAAAATAATGACCGCTACGTTCATGGGGCCTCCGCCGATGCCAAGGAAGCTTGATATGATACCAAGGAATAGCCCTGCAACGACTGCAATAATCTTGCTTTTCGAGTTAAGTGACTTGGGTTTTTGCGATGCGTTCATGTAGATTATGATAAATACCATAACCGTAATCAAAACACAATTTTGACAAATCTTAACTATAGCGTCGCTCGAGCTTGCGGTAATCAAACCAAAAACCAAGTTACCTAAATATCCGCCCACTATCGAGCCGAGCGCCATAAATAAAATTATAACGTAATCAGGCTTTTCCTCCCCCTCTTTTTTCTTTGCAAGTAGCTTGAGCGCCACCGAAACGAGGGACATCGTAAATACGCTACAAGAAGTAACTACCGCAATTTGGCTTGCGTTATACTCGCCGATAAGATCGAACGAGGGCTTCATAATAACACCGCCACCCATGCCGGATATTGCTCCGAGGGTGGTGGCGAATAACGTAATTAAGACGTAGATGATAATGTTAAGCATTATTTATAACTTTCGATTAACTCCTTAAAAGCGGGTAGCGAACGCTTAATCATATCGTAAGATACGCAATAGGAAATACGGCAGTATCCGGGTGCGCCAAAGGTGTCGCCGGGCACTATAAGTAAACCGAGTTGCTTTGCTCTATCGCAGAACTTATTGGCATCGTCTTCAAGAGCTTTAACAAACAAATAGAAAGCTCCGTCCGGATGGATGCAAGTATAACCGTAACTGCAAAGAGTATCATAAATTAAGTCGCGGTTTTTGCGGTACTGCTCAATGTCGGGAGTAGCTCTTAAGCACTTTTCAACAACACGTTGCATAAGGCTCGGTGCGCATACGTAACCAAGTGCACGTCCTGCTCCGCAAACCGCTGCGTATATATCCCTTTCCTCTTGTAGCTTGTCGGATAAAGCTATATAGCCTATACGCTCGCCGGGGAGTGATAAGGACTTGGAGTAAGAGTAACATACTATGGTGTTATCGTAGTAGTTCATAAGGTACGGAACTTTGACGTCACCATACACGAGCTCTCTATATGGTTCATCCGAAATAAGATAAATCGGGTGACCGTATTCTTTACTTTTGTTATCCAAAATGGCGGTTAAACCTTTAATAGTATCCTCGGTATAAACAACGCCTGATGGGTTGTTTGGGGAATTAAGTATAACGCCTTTGGTGCGCGCATTGATGGCTTTTTCGAACTCAACAAGGTCTACTTGGAAGTCGTCTTGCTTGATGGGTACAACCTTCAACGTGCCTCCCGTAGCTTCAGTAAAAACGGTATACTCGGGGAAGAACGGTGCAACCGTTACAAACTCGTCGTTACCTTCGTTCAATGCCCTTAAGGTTATACATAACGATGCAGCGGCACCTACCGTCATGTAGATGCTATCTGCGTTTAGCTTGCGACCAAAACGCTCGTTAATATAGTCGGCAATAGCCTTTCTGACGTTAAAGTCGCCTTGTGCTGAAGTATAACCGTGCAAAGCACAACTATCCATATTGGTAACAAGATCTTTAATCGCCTCATTGACGCAATCGGGTGCAGGAACGTTGGGGTTGCCGAGTGAAAAATCGTATACCTTGTCTGCACCTACTTCTTGTGCGCGTTTTTTACCAAATTCAAACAACTCTCTGATAACGGAACGAACGCTTCCAAGATGATGCATCTTTTTATTGTACATAGTTACTCCTATCTATTCTTTTGGAAGTTCCAAAGGTCACGACACATATCGTCGAGATTGCGTTTTGCCGTCCAGTTAAGTTCCTTTGCAGCCTTATCGGGGCAAGCGTAGCAAGTTGCGATATCGCCCGCACGACGAGGAGCGATCTTATAAGCTACTTCGTGTCCGCAAGCCTTTTCAAACGCCTTTACCATATCGAGTACAGAGTATCCAACACCCGTACCGAGGTTAACAGCATCTACACCATAATTGGTGATGTTTTCAAGAGCTGCAAGGTGGCCTTCAGCAAGATCCATTACGTGGATGTAATCGCGAACACCGGTGCCGTCGGGAGTGTCGTAATCGTTACCGAATACGTTAAGGTAAGGTAAGATTCCGTGAGCAACCTTTGCTACGTAAGGCATCAAGTTGTTGGGGATACCTTTAGGATCTTCGCCTATCAAGCCACTTTCGTGTGCGCCGACGGGGTTAAAGTAACGGAGAAGAAGAATATTCCACTCGTTATCAGCTGCGTATACGTCACGCAAAATGTTCTCAATCATCAATTTGGTTGCACCGTAAGGATTGGTGGTGGAAAGATGGCAAGCTTCATCGATCGGGAGTCTTTCAGGAGTACCGTAAACAGTTGCGGATGAGCTGAAAACCAATTTCTTTACGTTGAATTTAGCCATCGTCTCGATGAGCGAAAGGGTAGAAACAAGGTTGTTGCGATAATAGAGCATGGGTTTAGCACAGCTCTCGCCAACCGCCTTTAATCCTGCAAAGTGAATAACTGCATAGATATCGTTTTCGCTAAAAATCTTTTCGAGGATATCTTTGTCGCAAACGTCGCCTTCGTAGAAAGTGATTTGCTTACCGGTTATTTTTTCTACGTTACGAACTGCATCGATGTTGCTATTGGAAAAATTATCAACTGCAACTACTTCGTAACCGGCATTAAGCAACGCTACGTTAGTGTGACTTGCAATATAACCTGCTCCGCCTGTAACCAAAATTTTCATATTATGTCTCCTTATTGGGTAATTGTTAACTTTATAAAACGCTCGGGACGATGGAAGGTTGCACACTCCGTAGGACTCAAGGCGTATAAATTGAGGTGTTCGCCTTGGAAGTCTTGCCTATAGAGATTAAAGTAACAATCTTCTTTATCCCAGCCGAGCTCTACTAAATTTTTAAAGGGTATAAGCCACTCCGAACGCCAACCACCTTCTACAAGCTCGGTGTTAGCGCTAAATGGACAATTAGCGACGTAATCGATATCAATGCCGTCCTCAAGCTTTGTTACTATAGCCGCGTATTGTACTCCGTCGGGATTTACTTCAAGCTCCAAATAACGGCGCCTATCCCCAAGAGTAATCATTAATTCAACGGTATCGCCCTCGTATAATTTATCGTTATACGATAACCCCTTCGAAATTATAGCACTGTCTTTAGAAATAAACAACAATTTGAGGGCATCCTCTTCCAAAGAACAATAAACAATCGTCTTGTTAAAAGGCTTACCCCCAAGGTTATCTTTTAAATGCGCCGTAAAAAGCAATTTTCCCATTTTATTTTAAATATTTTTGAACGATGGCATCCATTTCTTCAAACTTAGCTTCCATACCCTCTACAAGTTTCATTTGAGTACGGCAACGGTCAAGGTTATGACCGGCACGATGAGTTCTAAAGTAATGGTCACCTTCAAGGTAATCGGTTAAGAATCTCATACCACACTCATACGTCATCAAGATCGCTCCAAAAGCAAGATTTTCCTTCTCACACTCGGTAAGGCGGTCGCCTACTTCACCGACAAAGCCTTTAACGTATGCTTCAAATAATTCAAGTGAAAACTCTACTTTGGTTAGGTCTTTTTCATCCTCTGCGCCTGTAGTCGCCCCTGAACGGATGCTATCGCCAAAGTCAAACAAGATGCTACCTTTCATTACGGTATCGAGATCGATAACAGCAACTGGCTCAAGCTTCTCAACGTTAACTAAAACGTTATTTAGTTTGGTATCGTTGTGGGTAACGCGCATAGGGATTTCGCCAGACGCCATAAGGTCGAGTACCGCCGAGCAATACTTCTTGCGAGCATAGAACCAATCAACTTCATCCATAACGCTTGCAAGACGGTTTTCGACGTCCTCTTTAACTGCTTTTTCAAAGTTTTCAAAACGCCAAACCGTGTTGTGGAAGTTAGCTATAGGATCCTTTAGTGTTTCAGCAGGATACCCATCAAGCATCTTTTGGAATCTGCCAAAGCCTACTGCAGATACTGCAAATTGCTCGGGCGTAGCACGAGTTTCAATGCTTATACCACCATATACAAAATTGTATAAACGGAAGTATCCCGTCTCATCAGATCCCCAATACTTTTTACCATCCTTAGTAGGAATAACACTCAAAGCATTGTCGGTGGGTTCACCGGCAAGACGCATTTTTTCCTTGATGTATTCCGTAACACCAACGATATTGCTCATTAATCCGTCAACGTCTTTGAACACCTTGTTGTTAATTTTTTGTAGTATATAGTATTTACCATTAGCATCAGTTACGCGATAGGTATCGTTAATGTGTCCACAACCATATCTCTCCGCCTCAACGATTTCTGATTGTACGTCAAATAAATTTGCTATCTTAAGTATCTCAACCATATCTATCTCCTCTTGGAAAGCTTTTCGATTTTTGCGTTAGTTATAACGTTTTGGAGTCCACCCCAATAAAGGACCCTTCTTGCCCACCATAAATTAAGAGCAAGTTTTATTAATCCTTTGGGTTCATATTTGCATTTGGGAGTATTCTTTACACCATAGCGAGCAAGAACTGCACGATGAGTTTTTAGCGCCTCGATAAAATCATCATAGCTACCGCTACCGTTCCAAATACCCTCTGCAACTGCCAAAAGTCTCGGGAAAGCTCTGCGCTTAAGAACCTTCATGTTAGGAACAAGCTCGGACCACATGCAAGTTTCGGCACCGATGAAGTTATTTCTATTCATACCGTCAAAGCAAGGTTTATGCTCGTATACTCGCTTGAGCCCGTTAATCGAATAAGGCAAATCAAGATAGTACGGCTCGCAACAAGAAACAATTACCTTACGACCATTGTTAACCTCCTTAACAAGGTCTTCTTCTTTTAATCCACCTTGCCAGTATTGCCAGATAACATCTTTATCAATTAGCCCGGTGATCTCTGTCTCATTCCACATGATAACCTTTTTACCTAAAGTCTTAAGATAAGATGCGAGCTCGTTCATAAAGTGGGCTTGATACTCCACCCAATTTTTGCAACCGAGCGCTTCATACTTTGCTTTACAATACGGGCAATGCGACCATCTGTGCGAAGGAACCTCATCACCGCCGATGTGGAAGTACTCGTCTGTAAAAATTTCCGCTAACTCTTTTAAAACGTCTTTAATTAAACTGACAGTTGTTTCCTTGCCGATACAAGCAACTTCATATTTAACGCCGAAGTTTTCAGCAACTTTAACGCCATCGCCGTAACAACCAAGCTCCGGATATGCAGCTACCGCAGATTGAAAGTGTCCGGGGAGGTCGACTTCGGGTATAACAATTATATTGCGTGAGTGCGCATAATCCACAATGCGCTTAAGATCCTCTTGAGTATAGTAACCTGTATGCTTGCGTAATTTAAACAATGTTCTGTATCTAACGCTACCGATTTCCGCAATTTTAGGATGCGACTTAATTTCCACGCGCCATCCTTGATCGTCAGTTAAATGTAAGTGTAAAGCATTAAACTTATACTCCGCCATAAAGTCGATTTGTTCAAACACTTCTTCAACGGTAAAAAAGTAACGGCTTACGTCCAACATATAACCACGATAATTTATGCTTGGCTCATCTTCTACTTGCATTGCATCGATAGTACCGTCGCAAGTTGACAAAAGTTGTTCAAGAGATTTAATTGCATAAGCTTTTGAAACTTCACTGCCGTAACTAATCTTTGCGCCGTCTACCCCTATCGTTAGTACGTAGCTTTCTTGTGAAAGCGTAGTATCAAGTATTGCTTCTTGGAGTACCGCTTGAGCGTTATCGCCCGCCTTGACAACGTAGGGAGCTTGATCTAATTTTATTATTCTTTGTGGTTTAGGTATAATCATAAAAATATGTTAACATATTTTATAAATATTTTCAATGCTATTGTATATAGACAAACAATTTTTATAATGATATAATCTTTTCATGAAAAATCTATGCGTAATGATAAAACCCGTTTCTGGTAAATGCAACGCCAATTGCAAGTATTGCTTCTATCGTGACGAAGTAAAAAGTCGTGCTATTGCAGACTACGGATTTTTCAGTAAAGACCTTGCAAACGTGTTCATCGACAAGGCTCTTGATTATGTTGACGGCGGACATCTGACCATAGTTTTTCAAGGTGGTGAGCCTACACTTATCGGTTTGGATTTTTATAAATATTTTTTTAAAACACTTAAAAATAAAAATGATAAAAATGCTACTTTTACCTTATCGATGCAAACTAACGGCATTTTGATTGACGAGGAGTGGTGCGCTTTATTCAAGGCAAACGACGTATTAATCGGTTTAAGTTTAGATGGAGACAGACAAGCGAACTCCGAGCGTGTCGACCGTAGCGGTAAAGATTTCTTCCCAAAAATCCTTGATACCGCTCGCATGTTTAAAGAGTACGGAGTGGAATTTAACGTTTTAACTGTAATCCATGCAAAAAACGTCAAGCGCGCAACTATAATATACGATGAGTTTATTAGACGTGGCTTTAAGAATCTTCAATTTATACCCTACCTTGGCGATAATCCCGACTACGTATTAAATGCAGATGATTATGCTAACTTTTTAATTGATACATACTCTCGCTACGCACAAGATTTCAACTCCAATACTCCGACACGCATAAGGCAGTTTGATAATTATATTATGATTCTTCAAACAGGACGCGCCGAACAATGCGGTATGAACGGAGTTTGTGAAGAACAACTTGTTATCGAAGCTGACGGTAGAGCATTCCCCTGCGACTTTTACTGCATAGATCAATACGAGATAGGCAACTTAAAGGATTATTCTATTGAACAGCTATTAAACTCTAAAATCGCAAAAGACTTCCGTTCAACAAGTGGAAATCTCAAAGAGTGCTCCGGCTGTAAATATTTTAGAATCTGCAGAGGAGGATGCAAACGATACGCATCTACAACCTTTTGTAGCGCCTATAAAAAGTTTTTTGATAAGGCATTTAGATAATTTCAAAGCAAGACGTAAAAAAAGCAACCTTTCGGTTACTTTTTGTTTTATGCCTTGAAGGGCGGGACGTCTATTACTACGTCACTGAGCGGGAAGGTCATGCAGGGATGGACGTAACCGTATTTTAGGTCGGCAAGTCTCCTGCCGTCACCACGCTTCGGTACGTATACGTTACCGCTAATAAGTCGACTATGACACCATCCGCACTCGCCACTACGGCAGTTAGCAGGAGCAAGTATGCCTGCCTTTTCCATAGCGTTAAGTAGCGTTACGTTAGCATCGCACTCAATCTCGGTTGCCTTACCGCATACGATAACGGTAAGCTTAAACTTTTGACCGACAGCCTCTTGGGGATAGTCTAATTCTTTTTCTGGATTGCGGTACTCGCCAAACAACTCGTGACGGATAAACTTTTTGCGAAGATTTAATTTTTCGATTTCCTTATCGACGAACTCATACATGGCTTGCGGTCCGCAAAGGAATATGGAATATGCGCCTTCGGGTGCGTACTTCTTGATAAGATCTGCAGTAATAAAGCCTTGCTCTTCACCACCGTCGTCGGCACTCAAAACGTTAATGAGTTTAAACTTATCGGTGCGAGCTTCCAGCGCCCTGAACTCATCGAGGAACAAGATATCTTTTACAGTTCTACTGCCGTACAAAAGGATTAACGAGCAATCTTCATCACCGTTCTCGATTGCATAAGCAAGCGATCTGAAAGGTGTAATACCGCTACCGCCGGCTATGCCGACTATGGTTTTTGCATCTCTCAATCTCTCATACGTAAATACACCTTGGGGTGCCGAAACTGATACTTTGGTTCCCTCTACCCAATTATCGAGGATATATTCGCTCGCAAGACCACCTTCAACTCTTTTGATGGTTAATTGGTAATATCCTTCAAGCGCCATCTTGGGAGAAGATGAAATTGAGTATGGACGAGTGAGCTCAACGCCACCTATTTTTAGTCTTACGGAAAGATATTGACCGGCACTAAAATATGCAACGGCTTTAGTTCCTTCATCAACGTCTGCTACCAAGGTATAGGTCTTAACGTCATCGCTGAATACGTCAATCTTATTAACAACCAAGTTTTGTACGTCGGGGTGCAAAGCTTTAGCTATTTGGTTGGGATGATATACGTCCTCGTGAGGAAGTGCGGTGTATGGTGCTTCTTTGATTTTATTTTCTCTTGTCGGCTCTAATTTTAAGAAATCCGCAGGATTAAGTTTGCTGATTTTGCTACCCATATTACTTTCCTCCTTTTAGCCTTTTGATAACCTTTTTGGCCGTTGCTTCACCCGTCATATAAGCACAAGAATATCCATCGCCCATTATGCCGTGACCACCTACAAAGCTCAAATTCTTAATGCCATTATCCTTAACTTGAGCAGTACTGCGCATTACTACGTTATCCCATCCGGAAGTTCTATATCCGTAGATAGTACCTTCGGGAGTGCCAAGGTAGCGAGCAAACGTTACGGGAGTTGCAATTGCGATTTCCTCAATGTGGTCAATAATATTTATGCCCATAACCTTCTCGTAATCGCGGATATATTTTTCAGCAAGATCGTTTTTATACTTTTTGTAATCTTGGGGTTTTAGATCCTTCGGAACGTCGCTGCCATATACGGGCATAGTGAAGAACATCATGGAAGTTCCCTTGGGAGACGCATCGGGTATGACCTGATTCAAGCAGTTAACAATATAGAAACCGCCTTCCATTCTATTGTCGTTTTGCAAACGAGGGTTTGCATCGTTTGCTACGAATACGGTGTAATCCTTGATGCCGATTTCTTCTGCGGTTGCATCAAGACCAAGGTAAATAGTCGCCACCGAAATACCAAATTCACGAGCGTTTGCAAGCTTTACGTCACGTTCCGGGAGTGCTACGCCTTTAGAACGAGCAAATACGTTATCTGCAATTACGTTAGAGATTATTTCTTTAGCGTAAAGCTTTTCGCCACCTGCAACTACTCCTGCGACGGTACCATCTTCATTATATATGAATTCGGTTACTTCGCTGTTATAACGGATTTCGCCACCGTTTTTATAAATGATATCACAAAGGGCAAGGGATAATTCGTGGCTACGCATATAAGGCATGGCAGCACCGTTATCCATGTAGCTCGTTAGCATGCTCAAGAAGTGCAAGCAGTTAAGTTCATCTGTAGGTACACCGAGATATCCCCAATAGGTGGTTAAGATAGTCTTGGCTTTTTCCGGCATTTCAAGAGCGTTAAGTACTTCCTCAACAGAGTGAGAAGCGCATCTCATAAAATCAGCGTGCTTAAACACCATGACGAGAGGATTGGGGTTGCCGTTCTTCTTTTCGACATAATCAAGTGCTGCATCGCACTTGTCGTTGAGTTCAATAAAAGTTTTAACCTTTTCGCGACAGCCGGGTACCGCAAGCTCCATGCTATCGTAAAAAGCCTCACGGCCTGCTTGCATAACGCAATCGTAACCGCCCTCGCCTTTAACGATAGTGCGGTACATAGTATGCTCGTAACGCCAATCGATTTCGGCACCGACTGAATCAAAAATCTTATAGATATCATCGGGCTTTTCTTTAGTTCCTACGCCACAAAGCTCATGCAACGAAGGTTCAAACTCAAATCTCCCCCTCTTAAAGCTGGTAGCGCATCCTCCGGGAATATTGTGCTTTTCAAGTAGCAACGTTTTAAGCCCCGCTTTAGAGGTGTTGGCGGCAGCGGCAAGACCACCGTTACCTGCGCCAACGACTATAACGTCGTATTTGTTCATAAATGCCTCCTTAAAATACTTGTCGATACTATTATAAACCTTAATAAGGTTTAGTCAAGAACGAATTGCAAAAATATACTTGAATTTTATAATCGTTTAACATAAAATTAACATTAAAGCTATACGATAGTCTTACTTTATTTTGTGGGTGATGAGATGAAAAAAATTTTTGGTAAAGCAAGTGACTTTTTAGACGGCTTTTCAAAAGGTATAGTTAAGGGCAAATGGATATGTCTTATCGTGTTTATTATACTTACGATAGGATGTGCTTGTTGCGTACCGTTTATTAAAATCGAGTACGACTTAACAAGCGCAATGCCCAAAGAAAGCTACACGTCGGAAGCTCTTGAAGTTCTTAAGAAAGAGTTTGATGATAAAGGCATGACCTACGTTTACGTTAAGGATATCGCCAAAGAGGATGCAACCGCTTTGGTTGACGAGATTAAAACGATAAACGGCGTTGCTAACGTTACCTTCGTTGCCGACATCAACTATAAAAACGGCAGTGCTTTATATACTGTAAATCTCAAGGACTACGACTCCACAAAGGGTGCTTTCGATGCGGTCGAAAGTATAATAAACTATCTTGAAGATAACGGCCAAGAAGCCTATTTGACCGGTCAATCGGCTTACTCGTATTTTGTAAAAGAGGAAGTAGAAGTAAGCATTTTAAAGGTTGGTGTGGTAATAGTAATACTGATACTTGTAATACTTTTCTTCACCTCTAAAACCTATTTCGAAGTACTTTTGATGCTCATTGTTTTTGCCGTTGCGGTCGTAATAAACATGGGTACCAATATTCTATTTAACGGCATAAGCTATCTTGCCAACTTGGTTGCGCTTGTATTACAACTTGCTCTTTCATTAGACTATATGGTTATACTGTTACACCGATATATGGAAGAAAGGGCTACCAAAACGGCAGATGAGGCAGCCTCAATCGCCCTTTCACATGGCATAATAGAAATCTTATCAAGCTCGTTGACTACGATCGCCGGCCTTGGATCGCTACTGCTTATGTCGCTACCAATCGGTGTAGAAATCGGTCTTGCTCTCGGTAAGAGTATTATTGCAAGCCTTTTATCTGTAATCGGATTTATGCCCGCTCTATTAGTGCTACTTGATAAACCCTTGATGCGCTCAAAGCATAAGCCTTTCGTACCGAGCGTAGTTAAGCCCGCACGAGCAATCATTAAAGGTCGCAAGGTGATAGCGCCGGTTTTCATTGTTATCGTTGCGTTGTCTTGCGTAGGTCAGTTCTATAACACCTACTCCTTCAATTACAACGGCGGATCGATGATCGCTGAACCTAAAGCAATAATCGAGCCGGACTTTGGCTCACTCAACTCTTTGGTTGTTGTCGTACCTAAAGGCAATCCCGAAAAGGAACGTGAACTTATAAATTACGTAAACTCTTTCGAGCAAATTGATGAAAGTGCAACCAATGCTCTATCGTCAATAGCTCTTGCCGAAAACGTTTACCTAACAACCGAGCTTGGTCGCGACGACCTTGGTAGCGTTATATCCTCTCTGATGGGAGGTGCGTCAAACGATCTTATCAATAGTTTTGCTACAGGACTGTTCGATGGGTATCTAACCGACAAAGGTATAACCGATACTAACGCAAAGGTGCGCTTGATAGACCTACTTGAGTACGTAGTTGAAGAACACGGCGAAACACTTGCCCCTATGCTTGGCGAATACGGCTCGATGCTCGATTCACTTACCTTTGCTAAAGCCAATCTCGAAAGTGCTAACTACTCCCGCATTACCTTTACGATTGAATCGGGTGTAGAAAGTGAAGAAACCTTTGCTTTGCTTGACGAGCTTGATAAAAATCTTGGTAACTATTATAGCGAGTTCTATATGGCGGGTGAAAGTATTGCTTGCTACGATATGGCATCATACTTCACGCGCGACAATCTTATAGTAAGTTTATGTTCGGCGGGATTCGTGCTTATTATATTGCTATTTACCTTCCGCAACCTTTTACTGCCGATAGTACTGCTACTTGCAATACAAGGTGGTATCTGGATCAACTTTGTAATTCCCTTCTTGTCCTCATCCCCCGTTGCATTTATCGGCTACTTAATTATAACTGCCGTACAGATGGGTGCAACAATCGACTACGCTATAGTTTTAACCAATAGATATCGCACCATTAAAGATAACTATGTCGATAGATACGAGGCTATGGCTCAAGCGCAAAACGCTGTATTCCCGACGATAATAACTTCTGGCATTATCCTTATCGGCACAGGATTCGCGTTGAGCTTCTTGGCAGACGGTATGGTTTCCGCAATGGGAGGCCTACTTGGCGTAGGCGCTCTTGCTTCGGTCCTTATCGTATTGTTCGTGTTGCCGTCACTACTGTTGGTTACGGAAAAAGCAGTTGACAAAACTGATTTTAACAAATTATTCAAACGCAAAGTAAAATAAGTTTAGGATAACAAATATTAAAATAAAGGCGCCTATTCGGCGCCTTTATTAATTATTAAAGTTTTAATCCCACTCCGCTCCGGTGACTGTATCCATGTTAATACCTTTGGTTTCATGCGTCTTGCGAACGAGTGTAATAAAGCCTGCAATAAAGCCCGGCACCAATAAACAAATTGCCAACAAACCGATTATGGTATTACCGAAAATAGTTGTCAGCGGTAGGCTTACACCGTACGAAACAACAACGCCCAAACCCGTTACTATAAACTGCGCGGACATGGTAGAGGAACGTAAGTTTGTGGGTGACGATTCCCCTATCATCATTATAAGCACGTCGTTGGTGGAGTAGTAGCTACCTACGCATGCGCCACACATTAATCCTACGAAGTACGGATTCCAAGCAAGGGTTGCACCTACTGCAAAGAGTATAAAGCTTATAAGGCAATTAAGTGCCGTGACAATTGAGGCAAGCTTGCGGCCCTTAATATCGGAGATAAAGCCCATTATTACTTGCGCTACCGCGCTACCTACGGGGAATAGGAAAAGTGCCGCGGTTATTTCGTTGGTACTTACAGCTTCAACGGCTGAAGCAAGGTCGGCAAACAATCCGCTTGCTACATGGCTTTGAGCGTATCCATAGGTCATAATCGCTTGATAATCGATAGTTGCGATAAAGCCGATATTCATAAGAGCAGTAGTTATATATAACCAACGAAGTTGCTTATGCTTAAACGCAAACTTTAACGCAGGTATCAATCCGCCTTGAGCGTTGTCGGCAGCCGCCTTTTCCTTTTCTGCTTGACGTTCATCGTCTGTCATTTTGAGATAGCGCAGTCTTGAATCGATAAAGCTATCGGTTTCACGAGCAAGCACAAGTGCGATAAAGCTCGCAACAAGCCCTACTATTGCCGGCACCAAGAATACGTTACGCCACTCGGAAGCCGTTTCCATCATAAATCTACGCATTAACGGCACAAGCATAACGCCCATATTGGCAACAAACTTTATGCAAGCATAGGTACGTGCACGTTGCTTTGGAGTGGAAGCTTCCATTATATAAACGACGTGCATATCGTGCGGAATAAAGAATTGCACCATGCAAGCGCCTATAAAATACATAATTACGTTTTGAGAAAGGAATATGACAAGTAGCGCTAAACTCATGCCAAAGGTATTGATGATGAGGAATACCTTACGACCGAACCTATCGGCAAGCGGACGATACACAAGTCCGAGCGCTTGGAAAGGTACTACCAATATCGAAAGAATATTTAAAAGTCCTATGGAGTTTTCCGTTTTAAAAAGGTCGTTGGCAATTTCCGTCTTCATAAGAGTCATAATCTGCGAAGCGATTTCGTCAACGGCATAGATAAGGGTAATTATAAAAATAACGTAAGCGAGATAATATTTACCCTTGGGGCGGTTCTTTTCCCTTTCCCAACGCTTAATTTCGCGCTCACGCCTATAAAGAATCTTTTCTTCCTTCGTCAAAGCTTTTTGCATACTCAATCCTCAAAGAATAATATGTAAATATTATACTACCAAAAGATTATTAAGTAAATAAGCAAAATGATTGCTTTCGGCACGCCGTTTAATAAAACGCGTTAGTTTAGATGAAAGACAAGCAAAATAAAAACTCCCAAGGGGAGCATACTTGAGCGTATGTGACACGATGGGAGTTTTGTATTTTGTGAAGTGGGTCGCGGCCGCTAACAAATAATATTTACAATAAAACACGCTATTTTAGATAAAATACGAGCAAAAGAAAAGCCCCCAATGGGAGCGTACTTATTCGTACGTGACCTGCCGGGGGCTTTTTGTTTTTGTGATGTAGTTTGCTAAAAGAGCGTGTTTTAGAATAGGCCGGAAATCTTACCATCCGAGTCCACGTCAATCTTCTCTGCTGCGGGAACCTTGGGAAGTCCGGGCATGGTCATGATATCACCGGTCAAGGCTACGATAAAGCCTGCGCCTGCGGATACTTTTACGTTACGTACGGTTACGATAAAGCCTTCGGGTGCGCCGAGAAGTGCGGGGTTGTCGGAGAAGCTATATTGCGTTTTTGCCATACATACGGGAATCTTATCAAATCCGAGTGCAGTGAGGGTTGCAATTTGCTTTTTTGCATCGGCGGTGAAGTTAACGCCGGCACCACCGTATACGTTTTTAACGATAGCTTCGATTTTATCTTCGATAGTTCCATCGAGGTCGTAAGAGAAAGAGAAGTTATTTTCTTTTTCGCAAAGTCTTACTACTTCTTCTGCAAGAGCCATGCCGCCCTTTCCGCCATCTGCCCATACGGTAGAAAGTACTACGTTTACGCCAAGTTCTTTACACTTTTTGATAACGAGTTCTACTTCTTGATCGGTATCGGTGGGGAAGCGGTTAACTGCTACTACGCAGGGGAGTTTATAAACGTTAACCATATTGGATACGTGACGGAGAAGGTTAGGAAGTCCCTTTTCGAGTGCTACAAGGTTCTCGTTACCGAGTTCGGTTTTGAGAGCGCCACCGTGCATCTTAAGAGCTCTTACCGTTGCGACTACAACTACTGCGTTAGGAGCGAGCCCTGCCATACGGCACTTGATGTCAAGGAACTTTTCTGCGCCAAGGTCTGCGCCGAATCCTGCTTCGGTAACTGCGTAATCGCCGAGTTTCATTGCCATACGGGTTGCGATAACGGAGTTACAGCCGTGTGCGATGTTAGCAAAAGGTCCGCCGTGTACAAAGGAAGGAGTGCCTTCGAGAGTTTGTACGAGGTTGGGCTTAAGGGCGTCTTTAAGAAGGGCCGCCATAGCGCCTACTGCTTTCAATTCGCCGGCGGTAACCGGTTTATCATCATAGGTATAACCTACTACAATGCGAGAAAGTCTTGCTTTCAAGTCGTCAATAGAACTTGCAAGGCAGAATACAGCCATAATCTCGCTTGCAACGGTGATATCGAAGCCGTCTTCGCGAGGAGTGCCGTTAACTTTGCCACCGAGTCCGTCGATAACGAAGCGGAGTTGACGATCGTTCATATCAACACAACGTTTCCAAACGATACGTCTCGGATCAATATTGAGAGCGTTACCTTGTTGGATGTGGTTATCAAGCATAGCTGCAAGGAGGTTGTTTGCTGCGCCGATTGCGTGGAAGTCTCCGGTGAAGTGGAGGTTGATATCTTCCATGGGAACTACTTGAGCGTATCCACCGCCTGCAGCACCGCCTTTTACGCCGAATACCGGTCCTAACGAGGGCTCGCGGAGAGCTACTACTACGTTTTTGCCAATCTTTTTAAGACCGTCTGCGAGACCGATAGTCGTGGTGGTCTTGCCTTCGCCGGCAGGAGTGGGCGTGATAGCGGTAACTAAAATAAGTTTACCGTTAGGACGATCGCTTTCTTTAAGCAAGGAGTAGTCAACTTTTGCTTTATACTTTCCGTATTGCTCAACGTATTTATCGTCGATGTTGATGGAATCTGCGATTTGGGTTATGGGTTTCATTTGACAGCGTTGTGCTATCTCGATATCTGTTAAATAAGCCATAATAATTGTTCTCCTTTGCTTAAATTATTTAAAATATTTGACTGCCGACTCAAAGAGTTTCATATCATATAAGCCTTCGACGTTCTTGTAGAGGCCGTAACCTTTTCTTTCCGAGTGTCCCATCTTACCGAATACTCTGCCATCGGGGGATAGGATACCCTCGATCGCCATGGTGCTACCATTGGGATTAAAGCGAATATCTGTGGTGGGTGCTCCGTCGAGGTCGACGTATTGCGTCATGATTTGGCCGTTTGATGCAAGTTGATTGATAAGCTCTTGACTTGCAATAAACTTACCTTCACCGTGCGAAATGGGAACGTTAATAATATCACCAACGTTTACGCCCTTGAGCCAAGGGGAATTGTTGGAAGATACCCTTACCCTAACGATACGAGATTGGTGACGACCAATATCGTTGTAAGTAAGTGTCGGGCAATTCTCATCGGTATCGATAATCTTGCCATAGGGTACCAAACCAAGCTTTACGAGTGCCTGGAATCCGTTACAGATGCCACCCATCAAACCATCACGGTTATCGAGGAGGTCGGTGATTTCTGCCTTAACTGCGCCGTTGCGTAGGAAGGCGGTAATAAACTTACCGGAGCCGTCCGGCTCGTCGCCACCGCTAAATCCGCCGGGTATAAATACCATTTGGCTTTGCTTACATTTGTTAGCAAACTCGTCAACAGAACGCGCTACCGCATCGGAAGTAAGGTTGCGAACTACGAATATTTCGGCTTCTGCGCCCGCATCGCGGAAAGCTTTAGCGGTATCAAACTCGCAGTTGGTGCCGGGGAATACGGGGATCAAAACTTTAGGACGAGCAATCTTAACGTTAGCGGTTAGATTGTTGCCCTTTGTGTAATTAAAGCTCTTGAGTTCTTGGGGGCGTGTTGCAATATTGCAAGAATAAACAGACTCAAGCTTATTCTCGTAAGCGTTTTGCAAGCTATCCAAGCAAAGAACTTCGCCCTTATATTCGATAGCTTTATTTTCGGTGGTGTAGCCAAGAGTTATACCATCTACTACATCGTTATCGGCAAGCTCAATCATAAATGCGCCATAGTTATAAGCAAAGATATCGTTTAACGATACGCTATCATCATACTTAAAACCAATGCCGTTACCGATACAGCTCTTCAAAACACCTTCTGCTATTCCACCGTATACGGGAGTGTATGCAGAAACTGCTTTCCCACTACGAAGTAGCTCGTTTACTTTATTATAAATAGCTATCAACGACTCTGTTACGGGGAGTGCGTTACTATCGTAATCGGGCTTAAGAAGTATAACCTTGGAGTTTGCTTTTTTGAACTCCGGTGATACTACTTCATCAACCTTACCGGTGGTAACAGCAAACGATACAAGCGTGGGCGGAACGTCTATCTTCTCGAAGCTACCGCTCATAGAGTCTTTACCACCTATTGCAGCGCACTTAAGCTCTTTTTGTGCTTTGAAAGCGCCAAGTAGTGCAGACATGGGTTCGCCCCAGCGTTTTGCATCCTTGCCGAGTTTCTTAAAGTACTCTTGGAAGGTAAGATATATGTCTTTATATTCTGCGCCACTCGCTATTAGCTTGGAAACGCTTTCGATAACTGCAAAATATGCGCCGTGATAAGGGCTCTTTTCCGCAATATAGGGATTGCCACCCCAAGACATATAGGAAACGGTGTCTGTGTGCTTTTGCTCAACCGATACTAAATGAACCATCGATTGGGGAGGCGTTTGTTGGTACTTGCCACCAAAAGGCATCAATACCGTGCCTGCGCCGATTGTGGAGTCAAATCTCTCGCCGAGTCCGCGCTTGGAGCAAACGTTAAGGTCCTCTGCAAGTGCGGTATAACCTACGGTAAAATCGGTAACTTTTGCTTTTTGATAATCACCACATACGCCGGTTTCAACTACTACGTGCTTTTCAGCACCGTTAGAGTTCAAGAATTCTCTCGAAATATCTACTATCGTCTTGCCGTTCCAATACATCTTTAAGCGAGGTTGCTCGGTAACGGTTGCTACGACGGTTGCTTCAAGGTTTTCGCTATCTGCAAGAGCAATAAACTCATCAACCTTATCCGCTTCGACAACTACCGCCATACGCTCTTGAGACTCGGAAATCGCAAGTTCGGTACCGTCAAGGCCTTCGTACTTCTTGGGTACTGCGTTGAGGTTAATTTCC
This sequence comes from Clostridia bacterium, assembly GCA_017504305.1. Classification (GTDB taxonomy): domain Bacteria; phylum Bacillota; class Clostridia; order Christensenellales; family DTU072; genus Stercoripulliclostridium_A. Next base: position 26,708 of record JAFVRJ010000002.1, read on the forward strand.
AAACCGTCTGCAAGTTCACCTATCGCAACGGATACGCCACCTGCACCGAAGTCGTTACAACGCTTTATCAACAAGCTCGCCTTTTCGTTGCGGAATAAACGTTGGAGCTTTCTTTCCTCGGGAGCGTTACCCTTTTGAACTTCTGCTCCGCTCTTGGTAAGAGATTCTTGAGTATGGGACTTGGATGAGCCGGTTGCTCCACCGCAACCGTCACGTCCCGTTCTACCGCCAAGAAGAATAATCTTGTCGCCGGCATCGGGGCACTCTCTACGAACGTTCTTTGCAGGAGCCGCAGCTATAACTGCACCGATTTCCAAACGCTTTGCAACGTAACCCTCGTGATAAATTTCGTCAACTTGACCGGTAGCAAGACCGATTTGGTTGCCGTATGAGGAGTATCCCGCTTGAGCGGTGGTAACAATTTTGCGTTGTGGAAGTTTACCCTTTATGGTATCTTTAACGGGCTTCAAGGGATTTGCAGCACCGGTTACACGCATTGCAGCGTAAACGTAGCTTCTGCCCGAAAGAGGATCGCGGATGGCTCCGCCGATACATGTAGCAGCACCACCGAAAGGCTCTATCTCGGTGGGGTGGTTGTGGGTTTCGTTCTTGAATAAAAGCAACCAATCTTCATCGACACCGTCAACGTTAACTTTAATCTTAACGGTGCAAGCATTAATTTCCTCACTCTCATCGAGCTTGTTAAGATATCCTTGCTTCTTCAAAATTTTAGCGGCTATCGTGCCTATATCCATAAGGTTAATAGGTTTGGTGCGGTTGAGCTCCTTGCGAGTAGCAATATACTCTTCGTAGGTCTTTTGCAACAACTCGTCGGTAAAACTAACCTTATCGATAGTGGTGTTAAAGGTGGTGTGACGGCAGTGATCCGACCAATAAGTATCGATCATTCTAATTTCCGTCAAAGTGGGATTTCTGTTTTCCGTTTTGAAATATGCTTGGCAGAAGGCGATATCGTCGGTATCCATAGCAAGGGCATATTCGTTAACAAAGTTTGCAAGCCCCTTTTTATCTAAATCGATAAACCCGTCGAGCGTTTGAACTTCGGTGGGGATATCGTGGGTTTCCTTAAGGGTTGCAACAGTTTGAAGACTTGCCTCTCTACTTTCAACGGGGTTGATAACAAACTTCTTAATTGCTTCGACGTCCTTATCACTCACGCTGCCGTATACTACGTATACCTTTGCAGTGCGTACTAACGGACGCTCCTTTTGGGAAATAAGCTGTATACATTGTGCAGCGGAATCTGCCCTTTGATCAAATTGTCCAGGAAGATACTCTACTGCAAATACCGTTGCTCCTTCTACGTCAATGGTCTCGGTAGCATTGTCCATTTGAGGCTCCGAGAAAACGGTCTTTACACTATAATCAAATAAAGCTTTCTCAATATCTTCAACGTCGTAACGATTGATAATGCGAATCGACTCAACGCGAGTGATTTCAAGAAGTTCTTTTACTTCTTTAGTAAGACTTTGTGCTTCATGATCAAAGCCGGCTTTCTTCTCAACGTAAATCCTATAAACCATAATTAAGCCTCCCTTTTATCAAGTGCCTTTTTGCCAATATCTTTGCGATAATAGGCGTTACCAAAACTTATCTTTCGTACCTTTGAATACGATGCGTCAACGGCTTCTTCAAGGCTCGGTGCGGTTGCAACAACGCCTAAAACTCTACCACCGCTTGTAAGAAGTTTACCGTCTTTAAGGGTGGCGCCAGCGACGTATACGCTATCTTTTAAATCATCGGGAATTGTGATTTCGTATCCCTTTTCATAGCTACTCGGATACCCATCCGATGCCATTATGACACAACAAGCACTGCCGTTACTAAACTTAACCTCGGTAGCATCAAGGGTACCGTTGGTGGTTGCTTGCATGATAGTCAAGAGATCGCTTTCGAGTAGCGGTAATACTACTTGCGTTTCGGGATCGCCAAAACGGCAGTTATACTCTATTACCTTGGGGCCGTTTTTAGTGAGCATCAAACCAAAGTACAAGCATCCCTTAAATGTCCTACCCTCCGCATTCATCGCGTTGATAGTTGGAACAAAAATCTTATCCATACACTCTTTGGCAACGGCTTCGGTGTAATATGGATTGGGAGCGATCGTGCCCATACCGCCGGTGTTAAGGCCTTCGTCGTTATCGCGTGCGCGTTTATGATCCATAGATGAAACCATCGGCACTACCGTCTTGCCATCGGTAAATGATAGTACTGAAATTTCAGGGCCGGTCAAAAACTCCTCGATAACGATATTGTTACCGGATGCACCAAATATTTTATCCGCCATCATAGAGTTGACGGCATCGATTGCTTCCGCCTTGGTGTTTGCGATAATTACACCCTTACCAAGAGCAAGGCCATCAGCTTTTACTACCGTAGGATACTCGATCGTTTCAAGATAAGCAAGAGCCTTTTTCCTATCGCTAAATACTTCGTAACTTGCGGTAGGAATACCATATTTCTTCATAAGGTTTTTGCTAAAAGCTTTGCTTCCTTCGATAATAGCGGCTTTCTTTTCCGGACCGAAGCAAGGAATTCCCTTTGCGTTCAAGGCATCAACTGCGCCAAGACAAAGAGGATCGTCGGGGGTAACGATTGCGTAATCGATCCCCTTTTCAACCGCAAAATCAACTATCGACTCAACGTCGGTCGCCTTTACGTTTACGCAAACGGCATCTTCAGCGATACCGCCGTTGCCGGGTAAAGCATAGATAACTTCGACGTTACTGTTCTTTTTTATTGCTTTGATGACGGCGTGTTCTCTACCGCCACCGCCTACGACTAATATCTTCATAGCTATCCTTTATTTTAGTGGTGGAATAATCTCATGCCGGTGAACGCCATAACCATACCGTGTTTATCCGCTGCCTCGATTACAAGGTCGTCACGGATGGAGCCACCGGGCTCTACTACGTAAGAAACACCGCTCTTTGCAGCCTTATCGATATTATCGCTGAAGGGGAAGAAAGCATCGCTACCAAGCGTTACGCCTTTGATTGTTGCAAGATAAGCATCCTTTTCTTCGCGGGTAAAGCGAGCGGGACGTACCTTAAAGAATTTTTGCCAAACGTCGTCGCCAAGAACGTCGAGATAATCAACGTCGCTCAAATAAAGATCGATAATGTTGTTTTTATCAGGTCTGCCTACGCCGTCAGCGAACTCGAGGTTAAGCACTCTTTCGTGTTGACGGAGGTGCCATAAATCTGCCTTTTGAGCAGCAAGACGGGTGCAGTGAATACGAGATTGTTGACCTGCACCTACGCCGATTGCTTGACCGTCAATAGCAAAGCAAACGGAGTTAGATTGGGTATACTTAAGGGTGATAAGAGCAATAATCATATCAATAGCCTTTTCTTCGGGGAGCTCTTTATTAGCGGTTACGATATTCGTAAGAAGCTCTTTATTGATGGGGAAGTTATTGCGACCTTGCTCGAAGGTAATACCGAAAACGTCCTTGGTTTCTTGTACTTCGGGAACGTAGTTGGGATCAATTTTAATGATGTTGTAATTGCCCTTTCTCTTGGTCTTAAGTAGGGCAAGAGCTTCTTCGGTATAAGCGGGAGCGATAACGCCGTCGGAAACCTCTCTTTCGATTATTTTAGCGGTGGTAAGATCGCACTCGTCCGAAAGAGCAATCCAATCACCGAAAGAGCTCATTCTGTCGGTACCTCTTGCTCTTGCGTATGCGCAAGCGAGGGGGGATTCGTCTAATCCTTCGATGTCGTCTACAAAGCAAGCTTTCTTGAGGTTTTCATTAAGCTTTTTGCCTACTGCAGCGGAGGTGGGAGATACGTGTTTGAAGCTTGCAGCCGCAACCATACCGGTAGCTTCCTTAACCTCTTTTACAAGTTGCCAAGAGTTGAAAGCATCGAGGAAGTTGATGTAGCCGGGACGTCCGGATAAAATCTCGATGGGAAGGTCGGAGCCATTCTTCATATAGATTTTTGCGGGTTTTTGATTGGGGTTACAACCGTATTTTAATTCAAATTCTTTCATATATATCTCCCTATTATTTATTTTTATTGATGAGTCTTTCTTCAGCACTTCCGTCACGGAGGTCAACGTATCTTACGTAAAGTGAAATCTTGTTGTTTTCATTGAGGTTTGCCCAAAGGTTAGCGGTAAACTTATCGATATCGTTATCAATAGCTACTCTTTCAGGTTCACCTTGGAAGGTGGGGATGGGATTGCCGTCGCAAACGTAGGTATGTATAAAATGACCAAGACCGTTCAAAGGGCTATAAGAATAGGTGTAGCGGTTGCACTTGGAACCAATAGCGTCTGCCGACTTCAAGATGCTCATTTCATAGCTAAAGTCGCCGTCGTTAAAAGTTACGATACCGCTGATACGAGGAGTAAGGTTGGGAGCATCAGGTTCAAATTCACGAGATTCGAGGGCACACTTAAAGCACTTTCCGTCTACCAAACCATTATAAATGGTATCCGTTTGATCGCCGTTGGTAACAATAAGCTTGTTCTCGTAACTGCGGAGTGCCGCATAGATAATTAAGCTCGGGTCCTCAACTTTGGATACGTCAAAAGGCTCGGTAAAAACTTCACCGTTCTTAACGGTAAAGATGCGGTTACGGCTATTGGCGCTTCTGCCCATAATAAAATATGCAACAGCGGCTTTGGTACCGTCTTCGGTCTTGCCGATAACGATTCCTCTGCCAACGTAAGCGTTATCTTTAATGAGCTCGCCGATGTCGTGAATCTTGTAGATGTCCATAAACTTTATCTCCTTTCGTTTAATAATTTATTGCTAATTTTTTCAACCGATTGGGGAAGAATTATCCACTCTGCCTCAACCATTACTCTTTTTTGTAATACTTCGGGGGTGTCCCCTTCTTTAATTTCAACGGCCTTTTGCATAATGATTTCGCCACCGTCGGGTATTTCGTTTACAAAATGTACCGTTGCACCCGTAACTTTAACGCCGTATTCGAGTGCGGCTTCGTGTACGCGTAATCCGTAAAATCCTTTACCGCAAAACGAAGGTATAAGCGATGGGTGTACGTTAATGATGCGCTTATCATACTTTTTAGTAAAGTTTTCGCCCAAAATGGACATAAACCCTGCAAGAACTATTAGTTCTATACCGTTTGCTTCAATAAGATCGATAATTTTTTGCTCAAACTCTTCTTGAGAAGGGCAATCTTTTTTGCAAACGACGGCGTAATCGATACCGGCTTTAACGGCACGCTCAATAGCGTAAGCGTTAGGATTGTTGGATATAACCAAAGAGATTTTACCGCTATTCAAAATACCGCTATTTTGTGCATCTATGAGTGCTTGTAAGTTGGTTCCGCCACCGGAAACCAAAACTGCAATTTTAACGGAATCCTTAAGCATTTTCCTTCTCCTTGCCGATAAGCTTAAGTGCGGGGAATATCATAGCGCCGATAGTGTTGCCTAAAATTATGGTCCAAATATAACCGAATCCCTTTAAGCTAAACTCCCCTGCTATAGCAAAGTATCCCATATCTGCTATTGAGTGCTCGAAGCCCGAAAGAATAAATACCGGTATGCAGAACACTATACCTACAATGGTTTTCTTTTCTCTATATAGCGAAACGGCTATATACATCAAAATTCCACAGAAGATAGCTCTAATCAAACCGCTCAAAAAGCTTTGGGCGAGCTTTGCCGTCACTACGTTTACGGCGGTTTCCGCAAGGCTCGGGATTGCATAACCAAGTGCCGAACCAAAAGCTATCATCGCAACGGTGTTGCCAAGTAAACCTAACAACAAAACGGAAAAGTTATCCTTTTTATGCTCGTTTACTATGAAACCGATCTTACCGGTATAAAGGTTATAACCTTTATAACAAATGGTAAGGAGGGCTACGCTAAACATAACCGCACCAACGTATTTGTTTTGGCAGGCAAGGTAAACTGCACAACCTATGCTAATCATTGCACCTGCCAAAAAACCATCTATAACGTTTTTAAAAATATTTTTTATCATTACTATTTAATGGTAATTTTCTTATCGGATGCAACGATTTCGCCAAGATAGTAAGCGTCTTCGCCGTTTGCCTTTAGTATTTCGATAGCCTTATCAAGGTCCTCTTTTGCAACTACTATGCTCATACCAACGCCCATGTTGTAGGTATTGTACATATCTCTTTCATCAATACCGCCAACCTTTTGGATGAGGTTGAAGATGGGAAGAACTTTAACCGCACTCTTTTCGATAACCGCACCAAGTCCGTTGGGTATGGAACGCGGAATATTCTCGTAGAATCCGCCGCCGGTGATGTGTGAAATACCCTTAACTTGTACTTCCTTCATAAGAGCAAGTACCGGTTTAACGTATATTTTGGTGGGGGTAAGGAGGGTTTCGCCAAGTCCTTTGCCACCAAGTTCTTCTTTATAAGCGTTGAGGTCCGCGTTTTCAACGTCAAACACCTTACGAACAAGAGAAAATCCGTTGGAGTGTACGCCACTCGATGGGAGCGCTATAATAACGTCACCCGCTTTCATATTCTCTTTGCGGATAACCTTGGATTTATCAACTACGCCTACTGCAAAACCTGCAAGGTCGTACTCGTCTATAGGATAGAAACCGGGCATTTCGGCAGTTTCGCCACCACTGAGCTCTGCGCCTGCTTGTACGCAACCTTCGGCAACGCCTTCAACTATAGCGGCAATCTTTTCGGGAACGTTCTTTCCACACGCAATATAGTCAAGGAAGATAAGCGGTTTAGCACCACAGCAAATGACGTCGTTAACGCACATTGCTACGCAGTCGATACCTACTGTATTGTGCTTATCGAGCAAAAAAGCAAGCTTTAGTTTAGTGCCTACACCGTCGGTGCCGGAAACCAATATAGGATTCTTGCAATCTGTAAGATCAAGTTCAAAAAGTCCACCGAATCCGCCGATTTCTTCCGATTTGGCACTCGTTACAGTCCTTGCAACGTGCTTCTTCATTAACTCAACGGCTTTGTAACCGGCGGTAATATCAACGCCTGCATCGGCGTATGCTTGAGATTTGGATTCTTCGTGCATAGTAATTCTCCTTATTCTTCTTTCCCGTTCCAACAATAGGTGCAGAGCTTGCATTTATCAATGCCTATTGCTTCAATAAGTCCATCGAGCGATTGGAACTCGAGTGTCGAGAAGTTCAACTTGTCGCAAATTGCCTTTCTCATTGCCTTTCCTCTTTCGGTATTGCGGTCGCTGTATTCCTCGAGGTGGTTAAGTCCTTCTTCGCCTTCCAGCTCCACTATCGTCTTGCGAGTGATAAGCTCCATATCGGAAGTAGCGCGAGAGAAGTTAAGATATTTACATCCGTACATAATTGGAGGGCAAGCAGAACGCATGTGAACGCTCTTTGCTCCGTGTTCGTAAAGGAATTCAACCGTTTCGCGAAGTTGCGTTCCGCGTACGATAGAGTCGTCTACAAACAACAAATCTTTACCCTCGATAAGCTCGTGTACGGGGATTTGCTTCATTTTTGCAATCTTGTTGCGGTCTACTTGGCTGTTGGGCATAAAGCTTCGCGCCCAAGTAGGAGTATATTTTATATAAGGACGTGCAAAGGGTACCCTACTCTTATTGGCATAACCTATAGCGTGGGGCGTTCCGGAGTCCGGCACACCGCTTACGTAGTCGAGCTTTAAGCCGGGGAAATTCTCGTCGTCCATGTCTGACAAAATTTCACCGTTACGATAACGCATTGCCTCAACGTTAATGCCTTCATAATTGGTGGTGGGGTAACCGTAATAGGACCAGAGGAAAGCACACATCTTCATCTTGTCGCGAGGAGGAGCAAGTTGAACGATGCCTTCGGTGGTGATTTCTACTATCTCACCGGGACCGAGTTCTTTTTCCTCAACGTATCCAAGCTTTTTGAACGCAAAAGACTCAAAGGTTACGGCGTAACCGTTTTCATCCTTACCGATTTGAACGGGGAGTCTACCAACCTTATCACGAGCGGCAATCAATGTTCCGTCGTCTTTTAAGATAAGTATAGATGCCGTGCCGTCGATTGCGTCGTGAGCAAAACGGATGCCGTCGGCAAAGTTATCCTTTTGGTTGATAAGCGACGCAACCAGCTCAATCGCGTTGATGCCACCACCGGTCGAAACGCTAAAGTGTCCGCCTGCAAGTGAAAGGAATTTTTCGACAAGCTCGTTCTCGTTGTTAATATTGCCTACTACTGTCATTACGTAGGTGCCGAGTTTGGAGCGAATCATAAGCGGTTGCGGATCGCAATCACTTATGCAACCTATGGCGGAAGTTCCCTTCATTTGCTCGAAAACGTGCTCGAACTTGGTGCGGAAAGGAGCGTTTTGTATGTTGTGAATTTTACGTTGAAGCCCTACCTCTTTATCGTACATTGCAAGGCCTGCGCTGTACGTGCCGAGGTGAGAGTGGTAGTCAGTACCGAAGAACACGTCGGATAAGCAATCTTTACTTGAGACGATACCGAAAAAAGCACCCATTACAATCTCCTATTATGCAAAGAACAACTCGGAAAGAGTCATGGGATCAATATACTCGCCTTGCTTATAAACACGCATGTTACCGGATGCGATTTCGTCGATAAGCATAACGTTACCATCCTTATCATAACCGAACTCAAACTTGATATCGTAAAGTTCCAAGCCCTTTGCTTTGAGGTCTTCAGCTACGATAGCGGTAATTTTTTGAGTCATTTCTTTAACGTCGTCGTATTGCTCTGCCGTCATAACGCCAAGAGCTACAAGGCCGTCTTTGGTTACGAGCGGATCACCCTTTTCGTCGTTTTTAAAGGTGGTTTCTACGTAAGCGGGAAGATCTTGTCCAAGCTCTACGTAATCGCTATAGCGACGATAGAAGCTACCTACTGCCTTATATCTGCAAATAACTTCCAAACCCTTACCAAACGCTTTAGCAGGAAGAACTTCCATAGTGGTTTCATTGAGGTCGGCAGAAATATAATGAGTCTTGATACCTGCAGCGTTGATCTTCTCGAAGAAATAGATGGACATACGTAAGTTAACGTCACCAACACCTTCAATGGTAAGACCTACGGAGTTTTCACCGGGATCAAATACGCCGTCTTTGCCGGTGCAATCATCTTTGAACTTAAGAAGGTAGTTACCGTTATCGAGAGCGTAAACGTTTTTGGTTTTGCCGGTATAAACGAGCTTGTTATACATAAATATTTTCTCCTTATATAAATGGGTTATTTTTTATTGAATTCCGCTTGAATAGCGTCGTTTTTTTCTAAAACTTTTTGTGCGTCGGTTGCTCTTTTTGCATCGAGCTTGTCGGCAAGAGCCTTATCTTCGATAGCAAGCATTTGTATTGCAAGTAAAGCGGCGTTTGCTGCACCGTTAACGGCAACCGTTGCTACCGGGATGCCTGTAGGCATTTGAACGGTAGAAAGAAGCGCATCCATACCGTCGAAGCAAGAAGACTTGCAGGGTATGCCGATTACGGGGAGGGTTGTGCGCGCTGCAATTGCGCCAGCAAGATGTGCCGCCATGCCTGCTGCGGCAATAATTGCACCAAAGCCGTTTGCACGTGCATTAGATGCAAAAACGCCTGCTTCATCAGGCGTCCTATGCGCAGAATATACGTGTACTTCGTACTCTACACCAAAAGTATCAAGCATATCGATTGCCTTTTTTACAATGGGTAAATCGCTATCACTGCCCATTACGATACCAATTTTTTTGCTCATATCAGTCCTCCAAAAAAGTAAAAGGGCGCACAAATCAAAGGATAAGTGCGCCCAGACGGTCGGCTTAACAGTGTATCTGCTCCACTATGGTAAACCCATAACTTTCCGTCAGTTGCAGACCACGTTAATACTATAACACGAGTTAAAAAACAAAGTCAAACGAAAACCAATCGAACTATTAAAGATTTAATCAAATATTAGTAAATTATATCTATGATATATCAACCGCAATTATTGCGTTTTTAAACGAAACGTTTAGTGAAATATACGCTAAACCACAACAGAAAAAGAGCGTCGTGTTGACGCCCTTTTTCTATACGCTAAATACATTTCAGGATGAACAATCCTTAATCTAATTCTTTTTTTGAGATGAGCAACTATCCTTCATTGCACATCCATCACATCCGCAACCACAGCCACTGCTCTTTTTTGCTTTGGTTTTAACCTTTTTAAAAAGGTCCTTTAAGGAAGTGAGATCTAATTTGCCTTTATTATATAGTACGAGAAGTGCAATCACTACCGCCCATACGGCAATGATAATAAAGGTCGTCCACCACCAGCTACCGATAAGATAAATCATAGACGAGGTAACGTACGAAGCTACGATCCAGAATAAAAGAGTAAAGTTAAACTTCTTTTTGCTACCAAGTTCGCCCTTTGCTGCAGCTACTGCCGCAAAGCAAGGTATGGTGGTCATGTTGAATACTATAAAGCTTATCATTGCAGGGATGGTTGCGCCCGTTGCTTGTATCATAACGGATACTTCCGCAACACCCTCTTCGGTACCTTCAAAGCCTGCGATGATACAAGCTGCAAGAGTACCAAAGGTAGCAATAACGTTTTCTTTAGCTATTAAGCCGGTGATGGCGCCTACTGCAAATACCCAGCCCATCGCTCCAAGTTGCGAGCCAAATCCAAGGGGGGTAAATAGCGGTTGGATAAGTCCGCCAAGACCTGCCAAAATACTTTGATCAATCTCTTCATCGCCCAAGAAATTCCAAGTCCAGCTAAAGTGACTGATAACCCAGATTATGATGGTAGATACCAAGATAATGGTGAACGCTTTTTTAATAAAGTGCTTTGCCTTATCCCAAAGGTGCAACATTAGGTTCCTAAACTGCGGACTATGGTAATCGGGAAGCTCCATAATAAAGGGAGGAATTTCGCCTTTCATAGTGGTTGCTCTCATGAGGATTACGCAAACGAGTGCAAGTACTATACCTACAACGTACATGCCGTAAGTGATGAGGTCTGCGTTACCTACGCCGAACACTTGCATAATACCACCCGCTACTGCAGTCAAGATGGGGAGCTTTGCGCTACAACTAAAGAAGGGTATAATTCTTATAGTTGCCGTTCTTTCGTTTTCATTTGCAAGCGTACGAGTATTGATCATCGCGGGTACAGAGCAACCGAATCCCATTATCATAGGCATAAATGCTCTGCCCGAAAGCCCGAACTTGCGGAAGATTTTATCAAGCATAAACGCTACGCGAGCCATATATCCGCTGTCTTCCAAGAGAGAGAAGAAGAGGAATAGTAATAATATTTGAGGCAGGAAAGATAGTACCGCAAATATACCGCCGAATATACCGTCGCAAACAAGTCCGATAAGCCACTCTGCAATACCCGAGGCTTCCATAGCTCCGGCGATAGCTTCGCCAAGACTTGCGGTTGCAAGGTCAAGTAAATTAAAAAGTATTACGCCGGGAGAAGCCAGTCCGCCGTCACCAAATACGCCTTCGAAAGCGGTACCTTCGCAAGAAACCCACTCTGCAAGAGGACCTGCGCCAAGCCACAAGAGGTTTTCGCTAAAAGTTAGATGGAATACCGCAAAGAGTATTATGAAGAATAGCGGTATACCTATAAATTTATGGGTAAATACTCTATCGATTTTTTCCGATTTGGTAAGCTCGGTAACTTCGCGAGGTTTTTTGGTAAGGGTGGACGAGAAATAGGCTACTATGTATTTATAACGGCTATCTGCAACAAGTGCTTCAAAGTCGTTGCCAAACAACTCGTCGTGGAAGCCCTCTTTAAATTCCTCTACCATGTTGGCCGAGTCGGGGTGCATCTTGACTTCGATCTCGTCCATTTCGACGAGTTTTATCGCATGGAAAAGTGCGTTGTCTACCTTTTGACCAGAAAGCGCTATTCTACAGTCGTTGATAAGGTGTATAAGAGCGGTTTTTTCCAAAACGGTCTTTGCTTTGCGCGAAGTTTTGGATGCTTCGTACGCCCTATCCATAAGCTCTGCCATACCCTTACCGCGTAGTGCGGAAATTTCAACAACGGGTAAGCCGATTTTTTCTTCCAATGCTTTGGCGTCAATCTTATCGCCACGCTTAGTCAACTCGTCCATCATATTGAGCGCAATAACTACCGGAACGTCGATTTCCATAAGTTGCGTGGTAAGGTATAAGTTACGCTCAAGGTTGGTTACGTCAACTATATTGATTACGCAATCAGGCTTCTCGTCAAGGATAAAGTTACGAGAAATTACCTCTTCGGGAGTATACGGAGAAAGCGAATATATACCAGGAAGGTCTACGATTGAAATTGGTTCGGCGCACTTTTTATAAGTGCCCTCTTTTTTATCTACCGTTACTCCGGGCCAGTTACCAACGTGTGCGGTTGATCCGGTAAGAGCATTAAACAACGTGGTTTTACCGCTATTGGGATTACCTGCTAAAGCAAATCTAATCATTTTCTTCCCTCCATAATGACCACGCTGGCTTCGCTTTCGCGAAGGGTGAGCTCGTATCCTCTGATGGTGATCTCAATGGGATCGCCCAAAGGAGCTCTTTTACGAACGATAATATCGGCACTCGGAGTTACGCCCATATCAAAAAGTCTACGGCGGATTTTACCTTCGCCTTCCACTATTTTGACTTTGCCGTACTCGCCGATTTTGTACTCGCTGAGTCGTTTTTCCTTCATAGTCCTCTCCTAATAAATGCAAATGTGAAACATATTTCAGTTTTCGACATTATTATATGTATACGCGACCCGATTGTCAAGTGTTTAACGAAAAAATATGAAATTAATTTCATTTTTTATTGCAAAACATTTTTATTATGATATAATAAAGGGGCGTCGGGAGTTTACGTAGCGTAAATTACCAAGTACCGCGACTGCTTTACAAAGCAATGCGCCAAAATACAAAGCCGCCACCTATAAAGTGCTTAACAAAACATAAGGCTTTGGAGTTTGGATGAGCTACGACGTAAAAGCAAAGCTGAACGACGGGAGTTTACTTAACGTAAATGACCGAGGGAAGATTTGATTTTGCTAAGTAGGTCGCCAAAATACAAAGCCGCCACCTATAAAGTGCTTAACAAAACATAAGGCTTTGGAGTTTGGATGCAGTACGACGTAAGGGCTAAATTTTTAGAAGCGACTTTACTGAGCGTAAACGAGCGATAAAAATTTAGGCTTTACAAAGCAATGCGCCAAAATACAAAGCCGCCTTAGGAGTGAAAATGGGAGAAATAATAAGAACCCCTCAACAAAAACGTAGTATCGATAAAAAGAACCGTATAATCGAAGCGGGCTACGAATTGTTTGCAAGGGACGGATATTTTAATACGAATACGGCACAAATAGCTAAACACGCGGGCGTATCCACGGGAATAGTATATGGATATTTTAGGGATAAGAGAGATATTCTACTCGAAGTGTTATCTATATACGTAGATAAGGCGTTCACTCCGGTTATGGATATTTTTGATAGCCTTGACAGTCCGTTAAACTTCGAAACGCTTATTGCAAACATTATTGATGCAACGGTTGAAGTGCATAAAAACAACGCTGCCATACACGAGGCATTACACTCGCTAACTTCTACGGACGAAGCGGTAGGCAACAAGTTCTTGGAGCTTGAGAAGGATATGACCGTTAACATCGTCGAGGCTCTCACCCAACACGGTTACAATCGTGATTCCTTGTATGAAAAGGTTCACCTTGCGATGGAAACTATACAGTCTTACGCCCACGAGTGCGTTTACGATCTACACGATTATATCGACTATGATAAGATGCGCATAGGTGTAATACGGATGCTTTTGAGCTTGTTTGATAATTAACAAAAAAAGCGGTGATGGATCACCGCTTTTATTATTTTAGATACCTAAATTGAGTTACAATGTGATTTCTATTGCCACTCTCAATCCGCTTAAGTCGCTTAACGGCAAGGAGTTGTTCATTGCTGTACCATAGCGACCGTTGTACGTTACAACGCTACCGTTAGTTAAGCTTTTGCCGTTAGAGCGTAGCCACCAAGAAGTGTAGTATCCCCTTGCGTTAGCTATATAGGTTGCCGTTTGTCCTATTGCTATTTGGTAATCGTTTAGGGGTACCCCCATAACAAAACCATCTTCAACAATCAAGCCGTAGTTTGGATTGGTGAGCTCAGCGTATGATAAAGGGAATAGCTTATCATTACTAAAGCTGGTAACCGCGGTTTCGGGATAAGCGGTTGATGCAGGCGAATTTATAACGTTTTTAGTGGTTATTATTTGGAGTTCAGCTTCAGTAAAAATCTCGTTTGCGAGTTGCTCGTTAAGGTACTTTTGCAACGCGGAAACCGCATAATCATTTGCAACGTTAGCGGTGCCGTTTAAGTATCCCAAGCTATTATAAGACTCTTCGGCATTAAAGTAATATTCACCCAATACCCCGTCGGAAAGCAGTAACGCCTTACCGTCTTTTTCCTCTAATATCTTCCATTTCAAATCGGATTTAGCAAAAAAGTAGGTTTTGTCTTGTTCGGTCGTTAAGCCGTTAGAAAGCTTGCGATCCGCGGTGTCCTCAACAATGGTAACAGCTTTATACTCCACGCCGTTATAAAGGTACAACCCCTTTTCGTTAGGCGTAAGTTGATTGGTTGCAAGCAGATTGGAAAGAGCATTGTTCAAATCGGCGCTTACGGCTTTTTGATACGCGCTACCAAAGTATATATAATCTACACCGTTTTCATTAACGCGCTCGTACTCTTTAAGTGGAGGTGGTGGCGGTGGGGTTGGATCGTCGGTAGCGTCGGAGCCATTATCGGTGGGCAAGTTTTGCTCACCCTCATCCCCCGATTTATCGTTACAAGCAACGAGTGCTATCATCGAAAAGCACAATATAACTATTAAAATAATACCGATCAGCTTTTTCATAAATATATGATAGCATAAACGCTAAGTTAAAACAATGATTGAACGGTGAAAAAGCGCAAAACCACCACCATTTTTACAAATAAACGTTTGACAAAGCACGGTCGTTGTATTACAATAATTACGCCTTGGGGGCATAGCTCAGTTGGTAGAGCGCTTGAATGGCATTCAAGAGGTCAGGGGTTCGACTCCCCTTGTCTCCACCAGTAGCAAACATAGTCGAACACTTTTTCGTGTTCGACTTTTTTATTTGCTACTGGTGGAGACAAGGGCGAGAACGCACTTCTCACGCAAAGCGTGGGGGTGCGCAAGTTGCATAGCAACCTGGCGAAAGAAAAATGCTATGCATTTTTTGTTTGTTTACAAACTACAGATTTTTACAAGCATTTTTATATTTACAAAACTTAGTTTTAGATAGTCTTTCGCGCTACCCTTGCCACCTATTACAACAATCATTATGCAATGGTGACTTGCATTTTAATTATTGTTGGTTGGATTTTATCGTTCTGTTTTTTCCTCCTATCTTAACAATTCTATTGACATATATGATGTGCTATTTTATAATTAGTACACATACTATTAGTACGCGTACTAAATCGGTGGAGGTCGCTTTATGGCTCACATCAATAGAAAGCGTGGCGATACACGAATGCAAATTATCAGGGCTGGCGCAAAACACTTTATCGGGGATGGATATACCAAAACTACGATGAAGAAGATTTCTCAAGAGCTTGATCTTAGTCCCGGAAACATTACTTTCTATTTCCCTACTAAAGATCATTTGCTCGCAGTGCTTGTTAAGGAGCTATTTAATTTCCAAAATTTAATGGTAGAAAAAACTACTGATTACGAAAAAGACCCACTATTTATTTATTGCATGGAATTCGTGTCAATGGTGGCGCTTTGTTCCGAAAACGAAGTTGCCAAGGATTTTTATGTTTCGGCATATACTTCACCTTATACACTTGAGCTTATTAGAAAAAATGACGTGACTAACTCCAAAAGCGTGTTTAATAGTTGGTGTAATAATTATACCGACTCCGATTGGATGGCAACAGAAATTGTTGTTTCCGGTATTAAATATGGTGCCATAATGTTTTCTAATCAACAAACAGAATTATGTTTTGTGATAGAAAAAGCGCTTGACTCCATACTAAACCTTTATAAAGTGCCACAAGATATACGAGTTTCATATATTAATCGTGTTCTTTCTATTAACTACATTGCACTTGGCAAACGCATTCTTGACGAGTTTCGTAAATATCTTGATAAAACAAACGAAATAGCAGAAATCTAAAAATTAATTAGGAGATAAACAATATGAAAAAATTTGCTACATTATTTATTGTTTTAATGATGATCGCATCCATATTGATTGGATGCACAACCACTCCTCCAGACAATAACAACGATGATTCCCAAAATAATAATGCGGGAGACACTTTACCACTCGACGTTGAATCAACAGTAAAACTTCTTCTTGCAGAGGAGCGACTTAATAGTGCGTTACTTAAAAATCAAGGAAACGTTTTTGATAACGGTGTAGAAGTAATGCAGACCCTTGCAAACAAAGCAATTGAAAGTATTGATAACATAGATCATTATAGAACCGACCAAGCTACTGTCAAATTGCTCAATGCCAAAAGAAGACAAAGTTCCGTAACAAGCCTTAACGCTTCTCGAGAACAAGTTATATTTGATAACGAGCATGGTGGTGGCAAAGTCACCTTTGACGGAGAGAATTATCTGTTCAGCGACTTTGTAGAGGTTTCAAACTCATACGACACATTTTCCTTAACTGCAAACCACATTGCATCCATGGCAGAGGCTGCTGCATCGCTAATTGATGACATAAAGAAACATGTTCGCATTGTTGACAAATGGGTACTCATTGCCCCAGGTATGGAATACTATCTCCATGTCGGCGAAAATGAAGAAATACTTTATGAAAGGTCTACTTACAATTACAAAATATGCAGACGCTACCTAAATGAAGATGGTAACAATGTATATGAATTCTTATCACATGAATATAGTAATGGATTCATCGAAAGGCTTACCTATATCCCTGGCCTTCACTTTGAAACAGCAAGAAGTTTCTACACAGATGGTGTTTTTGATCAAGCCGACCACCTTATATGCGATAACTCAAAGGGATACTGGGAAACCTATAGGGTAGGACCACATTCAACCCATGTTAATGTTTCTTATATGGTTATGAAAGATGATATCTGCTACGATTCTTTCTATGATCCTGCACTCAAAAAAATCAACTTCCTTAAAATAATAAGTGCAGATAAAACATCAGATATCTTTTGGTATCAAGGCAATGAAGATTACGAGAGCGTTGAGTTTGACATCCATTTTTCTGGCTTTAACAATATAAAAGGCGTTTTGGTCAACGAAATTGAAACCTACGATATGGGCGGAGAATTAGGAGCAATCCCCGTCGTAAAAGCTGAATCAACCATGGTGCTTCTTTTATCAAATGGACAAGAAATCCGTGTCGGAGACACCTTCCTTGATGGCAGAGTAGAAGTTACAGCCATTCGTACATCTATGACTTACCCCGATTTTATCGGATCTCTCGCTGTGAATATTACGGCCCCTACTGTTGATGAAAAGCTTGCAATATTCAAAGAGTTTATCCGTGAGATTGGTCTTACCAGTCGTCATAATATTGACGAAGTTATATCAGGTGTCGTAAGAGCCTTTGATGAGCTTCGTGAAATAACCAAATACCATGTGTGGAATGGATTAAGTCAATCTAACGAAGAAAACATACGCAAAGCCATTGAAATTGAAAACACAAAGACCCTCGATTTTATGAAGCTATATGACGCAGTCAAAGATGCCTCTGTTGTTGACTTTAGCGATAAGGTCGCTGTAGAATTGAACGCACATTTTGCCGAAGTATCCGTTGATGCATATAGCGAAACCACTCAATCTGGGCTTAACATTTCCGTTGGCTCCCTTACCTTATCTGTTGCCGACACCCTACTCTTTATAGAAAATCAAGGTTATACCATAAACTTTGCACTATCCTCTAATGCAGGTTTGGTACATCTTGAAAAGAAAACTGGTAGTGGTAGCGCGACATTTACTCAAGGCAATAGTTTTTCTGTTACTATTGAAGATGTTACGATTGATATCCCTGCTCTCGTTGACGGTGAATATAAATTGGTAGCATACATAGCAACAGATGATGGAATACGCTCATCAGCTTACACCACATTTGAGTTTGATGTAGTGGACACTCAATCTGAAAACATTGTTGAAAAAAGCAAAGTAGTTGCAGAAAAAGCAAGTGACAATGGTCTACTTCTCACCTACACTACAATAGTGGATGTTAATACATCACTTGCATACGAAGGAGCGCTCAACTACGAAGATTTATATTCAATAATAGCTGGTATTGCTTGTGAGCACGGCATCCCATCCAGCAACAATATTGAGATGCTTACCGATGCAGAAACTGATACTTACACCGCTATGTTAGGTGACGAAAGCGAAATTACAAGTGGCACCTATCGTTTGGCATACAACGTACAAAATGGTGAAAAAACGGTAGATGGATACATCTATGTTGCTTTGGCCATCACTCCTACACCAATAGAGTAAAAATAGCTTATTTTGAAAGTATAACAAACATAAAAAGAACCACAGTTGTGGTTCTTTTTTAGTTACTTACTAACTCTCTTTAGCATTGTTTTAAATCTTGGTCTGTTGTATCTTTGGATGATTATTGGTGGGATGTGGGTTAGTCCCCATAATACAGCAAGTACTGCACTTGCTACCCCTGGCCAAATTATAATTGGGATAAATCCTAACACAAAACAAATTGCATGAGTGGCTTCTGCTACACAACACTCCTTGATTAGTATGGGGAGCTTTTCAACTGCACTCATATCAAGGCGCTTTTTTTGCATAAACTTGTATCAATACAAGCACACGTTATAGTGCCAAAATAAAAAATGATATTTCTTATAAAATCATAAGGTTATTGAGTTTTTTGTTCTTATATGGTATATTTAAAAAAGATTTGATTGATAAATTAGAATTTGACGGAGAGTAGATATGATAAATGATAAAGCCTTATTTGAATTTGTAGAGCCCTATTATGCAGACAAAGATATCATGCATAATATGTGGCACATTGAGTTGGTACAAAGAATGGTTAATAGAATACTCTCCCAATGTAGTTACATCGTTGATGAAGAGTGTTTGAGATTAGCAACATATTTTCATGGTTTCATATATAGGGATGAACCAAGAATCAAGCAGTGGATGCTGGAACAAAATTATGATGAAGAGAAAGTTACTAAAACTTTGAAAATAGCATGGGAGTCTCAAAGAAGTGAAATTCCCGAAACTATTGAAGGCAAGATTCTGCATGATGCCCATGTGCTGGAGGGTGGAAGGACATACCTAATTGTGAAAACTCTGATTACGGGGTCAGTTAGGGGGCAATCACTGCTCGAAACCTTGGACTATATGGAAAAGGTTGTTCTTGATCAAAACAAATGCTATCTGCCCGAAACCATTCCAATGTGTGAGGAGATGAACATCTTTACCAACAATTTCTTTGCAGACTTAAAAGATGGTATTAGCTGAATTCCAATTTATATATTTGGCATATTAGTGCGTGTTTTAAGTGTTCGATTATGCTTATCACCGCTCCACCACACACGAAAAGACGAACACAAAGTTCGTCTTTTTATTTTTGCATATGATGGGGACAAAGGGAGCGCTTGCCCTTGTCGACACCGATTGTAACAAATATCACATCGTTGACTTGCATATGAATTTTTAATATAATAACCAATATATAAGAATCTATGAGGATGATACGATGAAAAAGAAAATGCTTTTGACAACCATATTCTTGCTTATCGGCTTTGGAATATCCTTGTCTGTCTTCCTTATAACAAAAAACGATATTGCTCAAACCGTTACTATTTCTATCGGTATCACGCTGTATCACTTTGCAATGAGGCTTGCAGTTGGCGCTATTGTAAACTCAATTATGAAAAATCAAGCCAATCATAACAATGCATGGTTTTGTGAAAAAAGCTTTGAAAGCAAGCTTTACAAATTGTTACGTGTACGCAAGTGGAAAAAATATCTTCCGACATACAATCCAGATACCTTTGATGTCAGTCGAAAAACCGTCAAAGAAATCGTAGGTGCAACCTGTCAAGCAGAGATTGTTCATGAGATTATTATAGTGATGAGTATATTGCCAATAATCTTAATACCATTTTGGGGTGGAGCCGTTGCCATAATTATAACATCCGTTTTGGCAGTGCTGTTCGATTCTTTATTTGTAATACTTCAACGCTATAATAGACCAAAACTCGTCAGAATAATGCAACGATTTCAAAAAATTGCAAACAAGGAGTCTGCTCGTTGATAGGATTATTCTTATCAAAATTCTGATTTAATGATTAAAAATATCGAGCCGATATTTAGACGTTCCAATATCTTTTCGGAAATCCGCCAAAAAGTTAAAAACATGAACCCAATGTTCATGTTTTTTTGTTTATTACAAACGCAATGACGTATAATCCCTATTGCAATGGCGCTCTTGTAGTGATATTATTATTGTGTAGTTTTTGGGGGATATGGGATGAGATCGTTTATTAATAAAACAATAGCAACTGCATTATTGTTGGTTTTTGGTTGTTTTGGCATTTTGACTTTTTCCGCTTGTACCTATATCGGTAAAAAACTACCCGATGAAACTACTCTCAATCTTGACGGCTATGAACTCGTCCTTTACGATGAATTCGATAAGGACGCTTTAGACTTATCCATTTGGGAATATCGTCAAAGCGGACCGCGCCCTCTGCGAGATGGATTTAATCACCCCGACCAAGTTAGCGTTAATAACGGCAATTTGGTTATTACGGGCGAGTACTTAAACGGTGAATACGGCGAGGGTTGGTACGCGGGCGCAATACGCCCTATAGAACGCTATGCTTACGGCTACTTCGAAATTAAGTGCATCCCTAACGATAGCCCCTTCTTTTGGAGTGCGTTTTGGCTACAATCAAACAATTCCTACTCTCACGACCTCTCGCAAGGCGGTGTCAACGGTGCCGAAATCGATATATTCGAAAGCTATAAAACCAATTTATTCGGGCTTGAAAATGCTATTTTTTCCACTGTTTATTGCAATGGGACAAATCGCAATCCCGATAAAATTGATAAAGAACGCGTGACTAAAGTTTACGTCCCCTCTTTACGAACAGACTACAACACTTTCGGACTGATGTGGACGGAAGAAGAATATATTTTTTACGTAAACGGCGTGGAAACGGGGCGTAGTTCCTTTGGAAAAGGCACTTCTACACAAGCTGAAGAGATCATCGTTTCGCTCGAAATCCCTAAAAAAGTTCTGCTCAAAAAAGACGTGACCACCCAATTCACCGTCGATTACGTAAAAATCTATCAGTTACGTAAATAATCGTTAATAATTTTATGATATAATTTAACTATCAATCGGTTTAGAGAGGTACTATGAAAAAAATTATTGCTTGTGCGTTGCTTATAGTTTGTTTCGCGGGGCTTTTTGCTTGCGGTAAAAAGAACTATCAAAACACCATTGACATTGATAACGGCTCTGTTAAAATGATTGCCCATAGAGGCCTTTCCGGTTTAGAGGTAGAAAATACCGATTCCGCATTTATTTCAGCCGGCAAACACTCCTATTACGGCATTGAATCCGACGTCCGCAGAACTGCAGACGGCAAATTCATAATCTGCCACGACGACACTGTGGAAAGGCTTTCCGGCGTAAACGTGAGCGTCGAAACCTCTACTCAACAGGAGCTTTTAGATATCGTTCTATTTGACAAGCAAGGTAGTGCTTCCCCCGGCGAGCGCTTGACCACTCTCGAGAGCTATATCAACATTTGCAAGCAATACGATAAGCAAGCTATTTTGGAGCTCAAATCGGATTTTACAGAGCAAGAAATGCTTTCCATCATCGGTATAATAGACGCCCAAGGATACCTCGACAGAGTTACCTTTATTTCCTTCTATTATACTCCGCTAACCTACGTTAGAAATGCGCTCCCCAATCAATCGGTAATGTTTTTATTCTCGGAACTCTCCGACGAAATTACCACTAAACTTATCAACGATAAAATCGACGTGGCGATCTACCATAAGGCTATCAATAAAAAAGCTGTTGATAAATTCCACGCTGCAGGTCTTGAAATAAACGTATGGACCGTAGATGACCAAGCAAGAGCCGAAAAGCTCATCAAAATGGGCGTGGATTATATAACCTCAAATATTTTAGAATAAGCTACTTTAGACCTAATTAAAGGGAGCGTTATGCTCCCTTTTTTATTGCATTAAATGGTAGCGTTAACTTCTTAAACATATCAAATAAGCTAACTACCAATCCAATTATAAATATAATAACCATTACATACCCCCTATTGAAGATATGCAAGTTTATTATATTAGTGCTTCTTCTGCCTTTAACGCGGTTTTATATGATTCAAGATATTTTGTAAAGCCGATTACGTCTTGCTCTTTGGGTTCAAATCGCTCTACGGTTGCATCCTTAAAGACCTTTTCTTTAAGATACTCCTCAAGGGTTTCGCCATTGTTATTTAGCGCGTAAGACGCAAGTATTGCCATACCCCACGGACCACCTTCACCTGCGGTTTGGGTTACCGTTATTGCCGTTTTGAGCGCCGATGCCGCCATATTCGAGCCGACTTCCTTTGCCTTAAAGTATCCACCGTGTCCGGCAATTGAATTTAGCACAACGCCCTCTTTATCGTATAAGATATCCATACCTATACGCAAAGTCGCAAACGCTGAATATAATAAAGAACGCATCACTTCAGCAAGCCTTAATTGACTATCGGGACGACGCGCCATCATAGGACGTCCTTCGGTAAAGCCGGTAATACTCTCACCAGATAAGTAGTTAACGCTAACTATGCCTCCGCAGTCGGGTTTAGCTTCAAGCGCCTTACTTAAAAGTACGTCGTACGCTTCAGAGGTTTTAATCGCTACGCCAAAGCTTTCAACAACCTCTTTAAATAAACCGACCCATGCGTCTATATCGCCGGAACAGTTGTTGCAATGCACCATAGCAACGTCCTTACCGCTCGGCGTAGTAACAACGTCTATTTCAGGATAATAAGATTTGAGCGCCTTATCAAGCACCGCCATCGCAAATACGCTTGTGCCTGCACTAACGTTGCCTGTAAGCGGTAAAACACTATTGGTTGCCACCATACCGGTTCCTGCATCACCTTCGGGGGGACATACGATTGCACCTTCTTCAAGATCGCCTTCTGCATCTAAAAGTTTAGCACCTTCTGCAGTTAGTGTCCCCGCCCTATCACCTGCAAGCATTACGGGTGGAAGTAACTCAATAAGATTTTTGTTAAAGCCATGAGCGTAACTCCACTTATCAAATTTATCTATCATTTGAGCATTGTAATCAAGGGTGGAACTGTCTATTGGGAACATACCGCTTGCATCACCAATACCTAACGCGTTAACGCCTGTCAAAAGCTTATTAACGTATCCGGCAAGCGTGGTAAATGAAGCAATGGCACCAAGGTGTTCTTCTTTATTTAGTATCGCTTGTCCAAGGTGCGCGATACTCCAACGCTCGGGAATATTGAATCCAAGTAACTTTGATAGCTCGGCACTTGCTTGTCCTGTAATAGTATTGCGCCAAGTGCGGAAGGGCACCAATAGATTACCATCCCTATCAAACGCAAGATAGCCGTGCATCATTGCCGATACGCCAAGCGCACCTATCTTCGTAAGGGTAACGCCATACTTTTCCTTGACGTCGTTTTTTAGCGAGGCATAAGCATCCTTAAGCCCAAATAAAACTTCATCAAGCGGATAAGTCCATACTCCGTTCTCATAGTGGTTTTCCCAAGTATGCGAACCGGACGCAATCGGTCTATGATCTTGATCAATCAAAGTTGCTTTTATGCGGGTAGACCCGAACTCGATACCCAACGAAGTCTTACCGCTTATTAGAATTTCTTTAACATCCATATAAACCTTATTTGTAGCTGTAGCTACGCTTTTATTTGTTTTTGCGCGATTTATAAAGCTCTTCAATAGCAAGAGCGTATTGAGTGGAAGCATCTTCTTTGGTAAAGACTATCCTATAGGAATGCTCCAAATCGTAAAGCTCTAACGACTTACCGGGGTTAAAGGCACAGCTCTCGTTATTACGTATATTGAAAACAATATTCTTAAACTCCTCTTCAACCGGTTCAAGTTCGCCGTCCATATCGAGTTTAAACTCAAATTTACCAACGCCGTACTCGGTTACCATCTTAGTCGGTCGATTATCCATGTTGGATACAAAGGTAATCTTTTCCTTATCAAGAGTTACTACACCGGTAGTTACAAAACGATAGTTATATGCTTCGGGCTTCTCAATAAACAAAGCGCACTCGTTGGTAAGCATAAAGTCCTCTTGTTCAACCATCGCCTTGACGGCTTCACGCTCTTGATCATACCAAAGGTCAACTCTTTCGGGAACAACCGAACCTTCACCAATTGCTATTAACTTGCCGTTCTTTGCGTACTCTATCGCGTTACCGCAAGCGATACAGGTGAGGTTGTTGTCTTCCGTTTTGATGGTGAACTCTTTGCCACATTTGGGACAACGATATAAAATTCTCTCAAGTCCCTCGGCGCGACGTTTGCCTTTAAATACCAAGTCATTTTCGATTTGATACTTATGCTCGTTAAATTGCAACGCCTGTACCAAGCCTTCGTACAATTGGTCAGGAGACAGTTCTTTAGTTTGCTCTGCCGTGTATAAAATATCACACTTGGTTACAACCTTACCACGTCTTGCCGTGTATCCCCACTTGGGACGAGATAAACCGGCTCCGTGTGTTAAACAAACTGCAACGGGATATCCCAAGAACTTCATGAGCTTACCGTTAGCTTTAGGAACAATGCCTGTCTTACCGCAAGAAGCAACTTGACCTTCAGGACAAAGAGCTACAGAAATACCTGCATCCATATATTTTTTCATCTTCCTTACACAACCAAGATCAGCTATGTATTGTTTCTTGGTTATTTCCTTTGCAGCTCTAATAATCTTTGCAAGGAAAGGTGTGGAATAAAGCATATTTTCGGCAACTACAAAAGCAATCTTCTTGCCAACGAAAGGCGGTGTAAAGAAAGCAAAGTCAAATGCTGAACCATGGTTACACATAACGAGTACAGGGCCCTTCTTAATTGCTTCCTTAAATGCCTTGGACTTAATCGCTTTACCGTTGAAATATAGTCTGCCGGCAAAACACAAGATCATAAACAAAACGTAATAAAACCAAGGGAACTTAACACCCTTATCAACTTTTTTAATATCTTTTTCCATAGGTACATTATACACTACGCGCGCGATATAAACAACTACTATTTGCCATTTTAACAATTAAAATTTATGATTGCATTTATATAGTTGTTTTGGGTATCCTTATTGACGTTATAGGTTGCCCATAGTACACATAAAAGAATAGTCAAATTTTTAGATTCCTTTGATACGTCCGGCGGAGAACCGGTATACTGCTTACAAAACTAAAGCGACATGTATGCAAAATTGAGTCTTGCGTAATCATAGGTATTATGGTAAAATATTACCATAAAGTAAAACCCCCATCCGAGCTCATCGTTTATTATTTGCACAAAAGCAGTGAAAAGAGTTTTTATCGTACTTCTAACAATAATTACCCTTACCGTTATTACAGTAGGAATACTGCATACTCCCACAAGTAGCGAGGATTACGCCTATCTTTTTGTCTATTTTAAAGGTAATGAGGATGTAAATGAGGACGGAACCCACAATATTGAGGAAGCTATTTTTTATGCTGTTAGTCTTGACGGCTACTCATATAAAGCTCTAAACAACGATAAACCAATACTGATCTCTAAATCCGGCACAGGTGGTACGCGCGATCCATTTATAATCAAAACTGAAGACGGTGACTACGTTATGCTTGCAACCGACATGCATGCAAGGTACGGCTGGAACAGTAATCGCGCTATAGTAACTTGGCGTTCAAAAGACTTGATTACTTGGGAACAGGAGTCCATAATTAAGCTTTCGGGCAACCATGATATATTAAGAAGAGCAACTGCGGCATGGGCACCACAAGCTATTTACGATCCAGATCGCGATGAGTACATGATCTACTTTAGCGCAGATAAAGTACCTTCGATCGTTGACTCGTTTGAAGAGCTTAAAATGAAGTGCATCTATTGCGTGTATACAAAAGACTTCACGTCGGTAACCTCTGAGGTGGCACCTTTCTTTGAAGTTGACGGTGAGGACGTTATTGATGCTGACATTATTATAGATCAAGACGGCACCTATCGCATGTTCTACAAAACAAGCGCCAATCAAGGCGTGATGATGGTAAGCGCCTCCTCTTTACACGATGATTTCACCAACAACGTGGAGGTATCGACCTTGATGTGCGAAGGTTCAAATGCCTATAAGATCCATGGCCAAGACAAATGGATTGTTATGACCGACCTACACTGGGGTGGCTGGTGGGGAGTCAACTATGCACTCTACGAGACTCAAGATTTCAATTCTTTTAGAGCGTTAGACATGACAAAAGATTACTCCTTACCTTTCAATCCTCGACACGGGTACGTAATTACCATTACCCGTGAGGAATACAAAAACCTCATTAACTCATATAACAACGGCGTAAAAATTTTACGCTATAAATAATCGGAGGAAACTATGAAGCGTAACGGGATTTGCCCTATTTGCTACCTAAAAAAACTATTTACCAAACTGGAAACTATAACCGAAATATTTGACCCAACGCCCTATGATAACGGCGTCGCGCTTACTCCGCCCATGGGGTGGTCCAGCTGGAACACCTTCCGCAATAGGATAGATGAAGATCTCATTTACGATACAGCCGTTGCGATGAAGGAAAGCGGTCTTGCAGATGCAGGCTACACTTACGTAAACCTTGACGACAACTGGCACTCATCACTTCGTGACGAAGATGGAAATTTACAAGGCGACCTTACCACCTTTGCACACGGCATACCGGCTTTGGTTGAAAAAATAAATGCACTTGGATTAAAGGTTGGAATATATTCCTCAAACGGAACAAAGACTTGCGAGAACCTACCCGGCACCTTGCACCACGAAAAACAAGATGCTTTGACTTTTGCAAAATGGGGTATCGAGTACTTTAAATACGACTTCTGTCACCATGAAATTATTAGCAAATACGCGCCGCTGGTCCATGGTATTACCGTAGCAAAAAAAGGTGAAAAGACCGGCACATTCTATCCTTGCACCGAGGCAAAACTATTTGGTCTTGCAAGACTGATGACGGATAGATACCTTACTACCGGCAAGCACGTATCGGGACTTGATGCAAACCAAGGGGCTATGGAATATGCTAACGTAATAGCCGATGAAGACGGTGAGTACGTTTTGACCGTTGATATCCGCAAAAAAGGCAAATATGAAAAATGCCTTATGGTAAAGATTAACGACAGTACCACTCACGTTATTTACTTTCCTCCTCAAAACCGTTGGAATCACACTGCTCGCTTCCAAGTACCTGTTATACTAAAAGCTGGCGCAAATATCATAAGGCTGTTTAACCCTATCCGCAATCGCGCAGATTCGGCAATGATACAATATCAAAACATGGGTAAGCAATTGGTTAACGCAGCAAATAAGGTAGCTTCAGATACAAATAAGCCAGTGAAACCCATCGCTTTCTCGCTTTGCGAGTGGGGCCGTAACAAGCCGTGGATATGGGGAGCAACGGCCGGCAATCTATGGCGTACAACCATGGATATACGTCCTATATGGCATTATATTATTAACGTCATGTATCGCATTAACGTTACCAAAGATAAATATGCATCCAAAGGACACTGGAACGATCCCGACATGCTCGAGGTTGGCAACGGCAAACTAACTCTCAACGAAAATATTGCTCACTTCTCGCTTTGGTGCATGATGGCATCTCCGTTAATCCTCGGCAATGACCTTCGCACAATTTCCGATGAAGTACTCGCAATAGTGACCAATAAAAAGCTTATAGCTATCAACCAAGACTCTCTTGGCGTACAAGCGCATAGAGTACGTAGAGGCAGAGTTGACATATTAGTAAAGCCTCTTTCGGATGGTAGCGTTGCAATATGCTTCCTCAACAAATATGGTCCTCGCGCAAAATCAAGCTATAACCTAAAGAAACTTGAAAAATACGGTCTACCCGTAAGCGGTAAGTATCAAATAGAAAACTTATGGAGTTGCGATGAATTTGAAAGTGATGGTATTTTAAAGGCTGAAATGGAAAAACACTCCGTTAAAGTGTTCAAAGTTAAAGCAATTTAAACAACACAACATAAAAAAGAAGGTCGCTTATGGCGGTTGCCGTTAGGGATTTTTAGTTTATAACAAAAGTGTAGCCCACTATACTTCGCAATAAGCGAAATATGGTGGGCTTTTCTTATCCACAAAAGATTAAGATAATTTAGTTTTATTTTTAGTCTTGTGGCTAAAAGTTATATTGCTTGTTTTACAAGCAGTTATATATTGGCTAATGCCAAAGTTATATTAAATAAATCCAAAACTTGCCGTAGGCAAATATCACTGCCGATAGGCAATATCACTCGTCGTTAGACGAATATCACAAATCCGTTTAGGATTTATTTAGTTGCCGAATCCCTTGTAGGGACTCGGCTATGCGACCTTCTTTTTATTACCTACTACTTTACTTCAACTGTCACCATAACCGGGAAGTGGTCTGACGGAAACAAATCGTCAATAAGATAATTACAAACTTTATACGTCTTAACGTTAAAATCCCCTTTGCTAACAAATATGTGATCTATGGGCAAACCTTTGGGTTCTAAACGATCTTTCCGCCAACTATTAAGGGTATTCATGGTTACTGCATCGTCTACTTGCAACCTACAATCATCCATATTATCAATACAATACTGATAATTAACGTGAGATATATCATAATTAAAGTCGCCCATCAATATCGCCGGATGCTCGCTTTCGCAAGCTCGCTCAACAACTAATTTCGTTCCGTATTCGCGAGCTAAAGGTCCTTGATGGTCAAGATGAGTATTACTTACGCTTATGGTTTTACCGCTTTCTAAATCGTTTAGAATAAGCGTTGTGCATATGCGAGGAATATTCGCATCCCACCCAACAGACGGCCGATCGGGCGTTTCAGACAGCCAAAATGTATCTGTAGATACCAATTCAAAGCGTTTCTTACGATAGAATACAGCAGTCATCTCGCCTATTATACCACCATCTAAACGACCGACTCCAACGTATCCATACCTTTCGAGCAAGGTTTCGTTAAGCTCAAATTCATGGAAGGTAAGCCACTCTTGCACGCCTATTATATCAGGCGCCTCGTCCTCAATTAGCTTCAGCATCAATGGTGCTCGGAGCGGTATGCTGTCGTTAGGGTTGTTTGCGTTATCTAAGTTAAAAGTACGTACGTTAAATGTCATTACTTTAAAATCATAAACCGGCAACGGCAACGTTACCGCATCGTCGACTTTAAGTAAATCGTACGCGCATACAAACCCTGTTGCCATAAAAACGGCAAGCAACAGCGTTACTATAGTAATTCTCAATCTCATACGCGCCTCCATACATCTATGATATGTATAGAGGCTATTGGTGTCAATATTGTTTTTCTGTTTTTTACATAAAAAAAACGGCAACTTGCGTTGCCGTTTAATTATTTATTTCTAATAATTATGCAAAGATTTCAGAAACAACACCCGAACCAACAGTTCTGCCACCTTCACGAATAGCGAAGCGGAGACCTTGCTCGATAGCGATGGGGGTGATGAGGGTGATATCCATGTCGATGTTATCGCCAGGCATAACCATTTCTACGCCCTTGGGAAGTTCGATAGAACCGGTAACGTCGGTAGTTCTGAAATAGAATTGGGGACGATAGCCGTTAAAGAAGGGAGTATGACGGCCACCTTCTTCCTTGGTAAGTACGTATACTTGACCTTTGAAGTGGGTGTGGGGTTGGATGGAGCCAACTTTAGCAAGAACTTGGCCACGTTCGATATCTTTACGATCGATACCACGGAGAAGTGCACCGATGTTGTCGCCAGCTTGAGCGAAGTCAAGGAGCTTACGGAACATTTCAACGCCAGTAACGGTGGTTTCACGAGTTTCGCGGATACCAACGATTTGAACTTTATCGCCAACTTTAACTTCACCACGTTCTACTCTACCAGTAGCAACGGTACCACGACCGGTGATGGTGAAAACGTCTTCAACAGGCATCAAGAAGGGCTTGTCGTTTGCACGTTCGGGAGTGGGGATGTATGCGTCAACTGCATCGAGGAGCTCACGGATAGGATCGCAAGCGGGAACGTTAACGTCACCAGCCATAGCAGCTTCCATAGCCTTAAGAGCGGAACCCTTGATGATCGGAATATCGTCACCGGGGAACTCATAGGTGGAAAGAAGATCACGGATTTCCATTTCAACGAGGTCGAGGAGTTCGGGATCGTCTACTTGGTCAACTTTGTTCATGAATACGATGATGTAAGGAACACCAACTTGTCTTGCTAGAAGGATGTGTTCACGAGTTTGGGGCA
>JAFVRJ010000003.1 GCA_017504305.1 Clostridia bacterium
AGCAGAACGCGAAAAGGCACCAGACAACCGACAGGAGTTTACTTTGCGTAAATGACTGAGGGTAGAGGGTGCCTTGACAATGTTATGCGAAGCTTATACGCGGGATTAGACCGCGGAGAAACAAGCAAGACAAATAAATACAAAAACCCACGACGGGAGTGTACTTGAACGTACATGACCGAGTGGGTATTTGATTATTAATAAAGCATTACGAAACCTGTGCGTGGGATTAGACCGCGGAGAAACAAGCAGAACGCGAAAAGGCACCAGACAACCGACAGGAGTTTACTTTGCGTAAATGACTGAGGGTAGAGGGTGCCTTGACAATGTTATGCGAAGCTTATACGCGGGATTAGACCGCGGAGAAACAAGCAAGACGAATAAAAATAAAAAGCCCCCAATGGGAGCGTACTAATGCGTACGTGACCTGCAGGGGGCTTTTATTTTATGAAGTATTGCGAAGTTTATACGCGGTCTAAAGAACGCGGATAAGCGCATCTACCGAGTGAACACTATCTAAAGACTTGATTTCCGCGATGGCTTTGTTGATTGCACTTTCCTTAGTGTTGTGGATCATAAAGGTTACGCTTGCAAGGCCTGCATCGGCGCTTTGTTGGACGGAATTAATAGATACACTGTATTTACCGAAAGCGTTGGTAATCTTCGCTAAAACGCCTGCTACGTCCTTTACGCTCATTCTAACGTAGTATTCGCTCTCGAAATCAGTATTGAAGTCGTCATCAGTGGTTGGTGCAACGTAAGAAAGCTTGTGTTCGCTTTGTACAGCAGCGTAAACGATATCGCTAACTATTGCACTACCGGTGGGAAGATCTCCTGCGCCTCTGCCGTAAAGCATAATGTCACCTACGTTATCACCGTTAAGTAAAACTGCGTTAAAAGAGCCTTTTACAGATGCGATAGGATTATCATTTTTGATAAACGTGGGGTGTACGCGTGCTTCGATTTTGCCGTCACGGCTCTTACCGATAGCTAAAAGCTTAAGGGTGTAGCCAAATCTCTTACCAGCATCAATATCGATTTTGGAAATCTTGCTAATACCTTCGCGGTAGATCTTATCAAGGCTTACCTTCTTGTGGAAGCAAAGGGAAGATAATATGGAAAGCTTATACATGCTATCAAAGCCGTCTACGTCTGCAGAGGGATTAGCTTCTGCATAGCCAAGGCGTTGAGCTTCTTTAAGAACGTCGGCATATTCAAGGCCTTCGTCGCTCATTTTGGTAAGGATATAGTTGGTAGTGCCGTTTACGATACCCATGATTGATTGGATGCGGTTACCTTGCATGCCTGCTTGTAAAGTACGGATGATCGGTACGCCACCAACGCAACTTGCTTCAAAATACAATCCTGCGTTACCCTCTTTAGCAGCTACTTCGAGGTCGTTCCAGCATTTGCTGAACATTTCCTTATTTGCGGTAACGATGCTTTTACCGGCCTTAAGTGATGCGATAAGGAAGGAACGTGCCGGTTCGATACCGCCAAAGAACTCTGCTACGATTTGTATATCGGGGTTATTAACAACGTTATTGATATCGGTAGAAACGATTTTGGGATCGATACCAAGAGCTACTGCCTTTTCAACGTCACGTTCGAGAATATGCAAAACCTTGATTTCAACGCCGTCGGTGCGCATGATATCTTCTTTCATTTCCTTAAGAATACGATAGGTTCCACCACCTACGGTACCAAGACCAAGTAACGCTACGCCAACTTTTTTCATAAAAACTCCTATTTGCTATTTAACTGATATAATTTAAGCAATCCTTTTAAGGATAATCTTCTATCTATGATGTCGATGTTTTTCGTTCCGCCCGAAGTTACGAGCTCACTCATACCGCCCGTTGCGATAACTTTGACGTTATCGTAACCACTTTCCTCTTTCATTTTAGCGATTATTCCCTCTACAAGGCCACTAAAACCATAAATAATACCTGCTTGCATATTTTGTACGGTGGTCTTGCCAATGATGGTTTCGGGGCGTTTAAGCTCTACTCTCGGGAGTTTTGCCGCGGTATTAGTCAACGCTTCGGCGCTCGATTTGATACCGGGGGCTATTGCTCCGCCTAAAAACTCGCCGTTAGGACCTATCATACCAAAGGTCGTAGCGCTACCGAAGTCCACGGTAATTGCCGGTCCGCCGTAATAATGGTAAGCGGCAACAGCGTTTACTATACGATCTGCGCCCAGCTCCTCGGGGATGAGGTATTTAATATCGATGCCGAGGTTGATTTTAGAGGAAACCATTATGGGCTTGATGCGCGTATAATAACTGCACATATGCTCAATCGTATAGTTGAGTGCAGGGGCAACAGAACTGATAATTATTCCCTCGACGTCGTTAAATGTGAATCCGTTGGATGCTAACAGATCCAAAAAGACCATGCCGTACTCATCCGCCGTCTTTTTATGATCGGTCGCAAGACGCCAAGTGCGTACGATTTTACCATCGATAACCGCACCTATTTTAATATTGGTATTGCCTATATCAAGTAGAATTACCATACGCTCTCCTTTTTGTTAGAAAGAGTTTACCATAATATGTAATTTTAGTCAATTCTTTAGGACTATAAGCGCGTTATGATATAAAAAAACCGTCGGGATAACCCGACGGTTGATTATTTGTGAGCTAATTATACTAACTCGAGGATGCAAACTTCTGCATCGTCGCCACGGCGGTTGCCGAGCTTAATGATGCGAGTGTAGCCACCCTTTTGGCCGAGTTCTTCAGCGCGCTTTGCATATTTAGGTGCAAGGTCACGGAAGAGTTTTTCTACCAAGGGATGCTTAACGTCTGCAGTACGTGCCTTGTAATCTGCCTTCTTCTCTTTGTCGCCTTGGATCTCTTGGAGATCTTCGAGGGTAGCCATTATCTTACGACGAGCAGCAAGCTTTTTGGGACCGTCGTTAACGAATTCAACGTTAATTTTCTCGTCCTTTTGGTTGAGCTTTTGCTTGGTAACGGTAACGGTATCTTCGTAGGTGTTGATAGCGAGGGTAAGCATCTTTTCAGCTACCTTACGTACTTCTTTTGCTCTATCAACGGTGGTTTCGATTTTACCGTGCCAAAGAAGTTCGGAAGCTTGGCTGTTTACCATTTGTAATCTAACGTCAGTTTTCTTTCCTAATTTTCTATTATTTGCCATTGTTGTACTCCTTTAATCTTCCTTGCTGGCGAGGGAAAGTCCCATGCTCTCGAGCTTGCGGATAACTTCGTCAAGAGATTTTCTGCCGAGGTTACGTACCTTAAGCATATCGTCTTCACTCTTCTTAACAAGGTCTTCTACGGTAAAGATACCAGCGCGCTTTAAGCAGTTGAGAGGTCTTACGGAAAGCTCGAGTTCTTCGATGCTCATGTAAAGAGCCTTGGATTGCTTGTCGTCGTCACGGCTTACGAGGATTTCTTTGCCGTCCATATCATCAATAAGGTTGATGAAAAGCTTAAGATGGTCGCCCATCACTTTAGACGCTAACGATACAACTTCTCTCGGAGAGGATGCAGCGTTGGTCTTAACGTTTAATCTTAATTTGTCGTAGTCGATAGATTGCTCGACACGGGTGGGCTCTACTTGGTAGCTAACTTCAACTACGGGAGAGTAGAGAGAGTCAATCGGAATATAGCCGATGGGAGCTTTGGGGTTTTTGTTATCCTTTGCGGATACGTAACCTCTACCAGCACCTACGGTAAGTTCCATATTGAGGGTAGCACCTTCTTCGATCGAGCAGATATATGCTTCGGGGTTCATAACTTCGATACCGGTGGGGAAGTCGATGTCGCCTGCACTAACAACACCAGCGGTGTTGCGAACGAGGGTAACAACGGTGTCTTCAAAGTTATCAATATCGAGAACCTTTATAGCAAGCTCTTTGAGGTTAAGGATGATATCTGCAACGTCTTCACGAACACCGGGGATGGTGCTGAACTCGTGTCTAACGCCTTCGATTTTAATACCTTTGATAGCTGCGCCGGGTAAAGCCATGCAAAGTACACGGCGGAGGCAGTTACCGATGGTAATACCGTAACCTCTTTCGAGAGGTTCAACGACAAACGATGCTTCTGCGCCGTTTGCATTTTCCTCGACGGTAATTCTGGGCTTGGTAATTTCAAACATAATCTGTTCCTCCTACTACGGACTATTTCGAGTACAACTCGACGATCATGTGTTCTGCAATGGACAAATCTACGTCTTCGCGGGTGGGGATAGCTTCTACCTTACCGGTAAGGGTCTCGGTGTTGAAGGAAACCCACTTGGGAAGGTTAGCGATTTTAGCGCCTTTGAGTTCAACAAAGAAAGGCTTATCTTTCTTGCTTTCCTTAACAGCGATAACGTCGCCCTCTTTTACGAGGTATGAAGGGATGTTAACAGTCTTACCGTTTACGGTGATGTGACCGTGGTTAACAAGTTGTCTGGATTGTGCTCTGGAAGAGCCGATGCACATACGGTATACAACGTTATCAAGTCTTCTCTCGATAAGGATGAGCATGTTCTCACCGGTGATACCACGCATCTTTTCAGCCATTTCATAATACAGATGGAATTGCTTCTCTAAAAGGCCATAGGATCTCTTTGCCTTTTGCTTTTCGCGGAGCTGTGCGCTATAAGCGGTTTGTTTTTTACGAGCTGCACCGTGTTGTCCGGGAGCTACGGGGCGCTTATCGAGAGCGCAGTTAGCGCTTAAGCAACGATCGCCCTTAAGGAATAATTTGCAACCTTCGCGTCTGCAAAGCTTACATACGGGTCCTGTATATCTTGCCATATTCGTATCCTCCTAAATTACAGTCTTCTGCGCTTGGGCGGGCGGCAACCGTTGTGAGGAATGGGAGATACGTCTTGTATCTTGGTAACCTCGATATCGGCAACCTGCATAGCGCGGATAGCAGATTCTCTGCCTTGTCCGGGTCCTTTTACGTAAACCTCAACTTTGCGAATACCGTGTTCTTTTGCGGATTTCGCAGCATCTTCAGCAACGAGTTGAGCAGCATAAGGAGTAGATTTACGGCTACCCTTTAAGCCAAGCTTACCTGCAGAAGACCAGCTGATGGTGTTCCCGTCCATGTCTGTAAAGGTAACGATGGTGTTATTGAAAGAGGCGTGGATATGTACTTGACCTTTTTCAATATGTTTTAAGTCTTTTCTTCTTTTAATTTGACTTCTTCTGACTGCCATAGTTCAATCCTCCTACTTCTTCTTTACGCGACCAACAGTGCGCTTCTTACCTTTACGGGTACGAGCGTTTTGCTTGGTTCTTTGTCCACGGACAGGCAGTCCCTTTCTGTGTCTTACGCCACGGTAGCAACCGATTTCCATAAGACGCTTGATATCGAGCATAACATCTCTTCTTAAATCACCTTCTACGCGAAGATTATTTTCGATATAGTCACGAATCTTAATGATTTGATCTTCAGTAAGGTCTTTAACGCGGGTATCGGGATTGATGCCGGTGTCAGCAAGCAACTTCTTCGAAGTGGTGAGTCCGATACCATAAATGTAGGTAAGACCTATTTCAACTCTCTTTTCACGGGGTAAATCTACACCTGATATACGAGCCATTTAGTAACCTCCAAAATTATTACTTTTTTTGTGTGTATCTATATCCAATCGCCCAAGTAAACCGTTTTTAGAATGCTTTTACGGTTCAGCCGCCTCGAGCGACAATTGTTTTCTACTTGACAATACGCAGGTTCAAGCCTGCGTGCTTTGATATTGTAACATAACACAACTTTTATGCGCAAACGTTTTGCGCATAAAAGTTGCCGTTTTTTGTATAAATTAATAAATCAATAGCTATTTTAGCCTTGAGTTTGCTTGTGACTGGGGTTCTTGGGGCAAATTACCATAACCTTGCCGTGTCTTTTGATTACTTTGCACTTGTCGCACATGGGCTTAACCGAAGGTCTTACTTTCATTGTTATATCTCCTTATTAGTTTTTGCTGCGATACACTATACGTCCTCTGTTTAGGTCGTAGGGGCTCATAGCTACTTTTACGTTATCACCTACGTAGACTTTGATGTTGTTTACTCTCATCTTGCCTGCGAGGTATGCGGTAATAATGTGTCCGTTACTTAATTTGACTTTGAAATTCGTTCCCGGCAACACTTCAACTACGGTGCCTTCTACTTCAATGGTGTCGTCTTTGGACATATCGTACTCCTTCTTATTAATTATATCGAACCGTTGTAATTGCGTAACGCGCTTTTTACTTCGGCGTCGAAAACCTTTTTGCCTTCCTCAAATTTCTCCTCGAGCTTTTCGATCACTTCGTCTTGAACTTTAAGGTGCTTGATTTTTTTAAGTTTCGGGGTGTCTACTCTGCGTAGGTCGCCGTCTGCTATCTTAACAAAGGTTTCGTCTACGATTTCCGTTACTACAAAAAACCTTCCTGCATCGCGTCCTGCTTTTGAAAACACAACCGAGCCTACTTTAATTTCTTTCATATTTCACGTCCTCACAACGTAAGGATTTCCACTCCGTCGGGCAATATAACAACGGTGTTTTCGTAATGAGCCGATGCCTTTCCGTCTGCCGTTGCTATTGTCCAATCGTCTCCTTCGAACTGTCTGATTCTCCTCGTTCCGAGGTTTATCATCGGTTCGATTGCAAGCGTCATGTTTCTGGTAAGCCTTAAGCCTCTGCCTGCTATGCCGTAATTCGGTACGGATGGATCTTCGTGCACCGTTCTACCGATTCCGTGTCCAACGAGCTCTCTTACTACCGAGTATCCGTGAGACTCTGCGTGTGCGCTTATCGTTGCACCGAGATCGCCAAGTCTTACGCCCTCTTTAAGTATCTTTACGCCTTCGAAAAAGCACTCTTTGCATACTTGTGCAAGTTTTGCCTTTTCGGGCGTTGTCGTGCCGATTATAACGGTACGCGCTGCGTCGGTATGGAATCCGTTGATGCCTACTCCGCCGTCAAGCTTTAATAACATCCCCTCTTCAAGTACTCTATTGCCGGGTATACCGTGCACTATTTCATCGTCGATCGAGGTGCAAAGAGTTCCGGGAAAACCGCCGTAACCAAGGAAGGACGGTACTGCGTTTTGCTTTTTGATATAATCGTAAGCAATCGCATCGAGTCTTCTGGTGGTTACACCGGGTTTAGCGTTTTCAGATACTAAATCCAAAACGTCGCGGAGGATTGCTCCCGCTTTACGCATATATCCGATTTCGGTGTCACTCTTTATAATTACCATTACTATTTAACAAGCTTGATTATTGCGTCGAAGGTTTCTTCTATGGTGCCGTTTGCGTCTACGTCTACTACCAATCCCCTTGCCTTGTAGAAATCTACGAGAGGTGCGGTGGTCTTTTCGTAAACTGCCATCCTGTTGCGGATAACTTCGTCTTTATCGTCGTCGCGAATAAAGAGTTCCTTACCGCATTTATCACACAAAGGCGAGCTATGGGTGGAAACGTGATACGTTTCGCCACAGGAGCAAGTACGCCTGCCACCGAGTCTCGCTACGACTTTTTCGGTATCGATTACGAAATTGATAACGTAGTCGATCTTGGTAAGCCCTTCGAGAGCCTCGGCTTGCGGTATACTACGCGGAAAACCATCGAGAAGAAAACCGTTTTTGCAATCATCTTCTTTAAGTCTATCCGCTACGATTTTTACGGTTACGTCGTCGGGAACGAGCTGCCCTTTATCGATAAAGCTTTTTGCATAGATACCGATTTCGGTTTTTCTTGCGATGTTAGAACGGAAGGCATCACCTGTTGAGATGTGCGGAATACCGTAATAATCTTTAAGCTTGGTCGCTTGAGAGCCTTTGCCCGCGCCCGGCGCACCTAATAAAATGATATTCATTATTTTAAGAATCCCTTGTTGTTCTTTACGAGTAATTGACTCTCGAGTTGCTTTTGGAACTCTAATGCTACTGAAACAACGATCATGAGTCCGGTAGCCGAGAATGCATTACCGAGACCGAGGTTTGCAAAACCGGGAACTTGTTGGAGGATCAACGTGGGGATTAACGCGATGAAAGCAAGGAACAATGCTCCGAAGAGGGTTAATCTGTTATTGATCTTTCTTAAGTAATCGCTGGTTGCTTTACCGGGTCTTACGCCTTGTACGAAACCGCCGTTTTGTTGCAACATACGTGCTACGTCATCGGGGTTGAATTGTATTTGAGCGTAGAAGTAAGCGAAGAAGATGATAAGGAGGAACATAATGGGAGCGTAGAGGTTACCGTTGGTACCAAACCACTCTGCCCAGAATATACCGAACTTAGTTGCCTCCCAACCGCCAAATTGAATAATCATTTGGGGGAACATGATTAAGGAAGAAGCGAAGATTATGGGCATAACGCCGCCTGCGGTAACCTTAATCGGAATATGGGTGGATTGTCCGCCGTACATCTTGTTGCCTTTGATTTGTTTAGCGTATTGAACTTTAATCTTACGCTCTGCCATATCGAAGAATACGATAACGAAGAATAAGATAAGAACGAGCGCTAAGAAACCGAGCAAGAACCAAATGCTGGTGGTGTCGCCTTCTGCAACTTCAGCGGGGATAACTACGCTTACAGCGCCCCAGATAGAAGTGCCGAGGGAGGAAATGATACCGATAAAGATAATGAGCGAAGTGCCGTTACCGATACCATACTCGGTGATTCTTTCGCCTAACCACATGACGAGGGAAGATCCGCCGACAAGGATTATAACGATGAAGATCATGGTGAAGATTTTGTCAACTTGGTTAGAACTATCGCCGGTGAATACGGGGATAATGCTATCTTGCCAAGCGAACATGATGCCGATTGCTTGGATTAAGGCGAGGAGTACTGCAAGGTAACGAGTATATTGAGTAATCTTTTTTCTGCCTTCTTCGCCACCCTCTTTGCTCAATTTTTCGAGCTTGGGGATAATCAGCGTTAACAACTGCATAATAATGAAGCTGTTGATGAAAGGAACGATACCAAGTGCAAAGATAGTACCATAAGTAAATGCACTACCAGTGATGGCTGAAAGCATCAAGGTAAAGTCCGTTTCTGCATAACCTGCAAATATAGCCGCAGAGTCAAGCCCCGGAATCGGTACAAAACAACCAACTCTGTAAACGAGGATAAGTGCAAAAGTGATTAAGATCTTTTTGCAAATTTCCGGGGTTGTAAACGCGTTCTTAATAGTTTGAAACATTAAAGAACCTCTGCTTTACCGCCAGCCTTCTCAATTTTTGCTTGAGCGGATGCCGTGAATTTATTTGCTTGAACGGTAAGATTTTTGGTAAGTTCGCCATCACCCAAAACTTTCAAACCGTAGGGCATAATTTTGCCGATAAGACCTGCATCTGCAAGTAATTCAGCAGTAATAACAGTGCCGTCTGCAAAGTTTTCGAGTGCGCCAACGTTTATGGTAGTATACTCTGCAGTAAAGTGATTTTTGAATCCCCTCTTGGGAACTCTACGGGTGAGGGGCATTTGACCGCCTTCAAATCCGGGACGTACGCCACCACCACTTCTTGCCCATTGACCTTTGTGGCCTTTACCGCTGGTCTTGCCGAGGCCCGAACCGATGCCTCTGCCAAGTCTCTTTGCGGGAGTTACCGCGCCTTCTGCGGGAGATAAAGTGTGAAGTTTCATATTCTTGTCCTCCTATTTAACTTCTTCCACGCGAACGAGGTGAGATACTTTGAATATCATACCGCGGATAACGGGGTTGTCTTCGTGGATTTTGCTGGCACCGATCTTATTGAGACCGAGAGCCTTTACGTTTGCCTTTTGGTTTTCGAGGCAGCCAATCGTGCTTTTTACAAGCGTTACTTTAATTTGAGCCATTGTGAACCTCCTAACCGATAATTTCTTCTACGGTCTTACCGCGAAGTGCTGCATACTCTTCAGCAGTCTTAAGAGCCTTAAGGCCTGCGATGGTTGCTTTAACGCTGTTGATGGAGTTGTTGGTGCCGATGCACTTGGTACGGATGTTAGCGATACCACTTACTTCGAGTACTTGACGAACTGCGCCACCAGCGATAACACCGGTACCTTCGGGAGCGGGGAGCATAAGAACTTTACCTCTGCCGAATACGCCGGTTACAGCGTGGGGGATAGTTCTGCCAGCGGTCGAAATGGTGAACATAGCCTTAACAGCAGCTTTGTTAGCCTTTTCGATTGCTTCGGGAACTTCGTGTGCTTTACCCATGCCGATACCTACTCTGCCTTTGCCGTCGCCAGCTACTACCAATGCGGAGAAGCGCATGTTACGTCCACCCTTAACAACCTTGGTTACGCGACGTACGGTAATGGTTTTTCTGATGATATCGTCTTTGGGTTCTCTATTGAATCTTTCTCTATCATTTCTTGCCATAATTCTAATCTCCTAAAAGTCAAGTCCTGCTTCTCTTGCGCCGTCAGCGAGAGCTGCTACACGACCGGTATAGAGGTAACCTCCACGATCGAATACAACGGTCTTAACG
The DNA here is from genome assembly GCA_017504305.1 of Clostridia bacterium. Taxonomy (GTDB): domain Bacteria; phylum Bacillota; class Clostridia; order Christensenellales; family DTU072; genus Stercoripulliclostridium_A. Next base: position 10,436 of record JAFVRJ010000003.1, read on the forward strand.
CCCTTTTCGATTGCTTTTTTACCGAGTTCGAGACCAACGATTTTAGCTGCATCAACCTTATTTTTGCCTTCTACCAATGCTTTGATGTCAGCTTGGAGGGTGTTAGCTGCAACGATGGTTACGCCTTGAGTATCGTCAATGATTTGTGCATAGATATTGACGGTGGAACGAGTTACGCAAAGACGGGGCATCTCTGCAGTACCCTTAAGGGTATTGCGGAGACGTGCGTGTCTTTTAAGTCTGATCTTATTTTTATTTGCTTTCTTTAACATTATTAGCTCCTCCTACTATTTACCAGCGGTCTTGCCTTCCTTGCGGAGAATGGTTTCATCCTTATAACGGATACCATAACCATGGTAAGGCTCGGGCTTACGGATTGCCTTGATATCAGCTGCAACTTGGCCTACAACAACCTTGTCGATACCTTTAACAGCGATTTCAGTGGGAGATACGATTTCGAGTTTGATGCCTGCCGGAGGTACTACGTCGATAGTGTGGCTGTAACCTACGGAAAGAACTATCTTGTCGCCTTGAGCTACTGCTTTATAACCAACACCGGAGAGGATGAGGTTCTTTGCATAGCCTTTTTCTACGCCGGTAACCATGTTTTGGATAAGGGCACGGTAAAGACCGTGAGCAGCCTTAACTTCTTTGGTTTCAGCGGAGCGAGTTACGGTAACAACGTCGCCTTCGATGACTACGTTGATTTTGCTATTCTCGATAGCTTGAGTTAAGGTTCCGAGAGGTCCGGTAACGGTTACGATACCGTTTTCGAAGGAAACTTTAACTGCTGCGCTAACTTTGATGGGGTTTCTACCTATTCTGGACATTGTTCAACCTCCTACCAAACGTATGCGAGAACTTCGCCGCCTGCGCAGATAGCGCGAGCTTTCTTATCGGTCATAACGCCTTTAGAGGTCGAAATGATTGCGATACCGAGGCCACCAAGTACCTTGGGAAGAGCGTCGCTCTTTGCGTAAACGCGGAGACCGGGCTTGCTGATCTTCTTAAGACCGTTGATAACCTTCTCTTTGTTTGCGGTGTACTTGAGTTCGATGTGGATAACGTCTTGAACTTGACCTTCTACCTTAACGATAGAAGCGCTCTTGATGAAACCTTCTTCTACGAGGATGTTTGCTATAGCTGCCTTGATTTTGGAAGCGGGAACGTCAACGCTCTCTTTCTTCGCGGTCAAAGCATTACGGATACGTGTAAGCATATCAGCGATGGGATCTGTAATAGTCATTTCTCTACCTCCTACCAGCTTGCCTTGCGAACACCGGGTATTTCGCCCTTGTATGCAAGTTCTCTGAAGCATATTCTGCAGATACCGTACTTACGAAGAACGGCGTGAGGTCTGCCGCAAATCGAGCAACGGGTGTACTCACGAGTGGAGTACTTTTGCTTTTTTTGTTGTTTATTTATCATGGATTTCTTTGCCATAGTAATTATCCTCCTACTTTACGAAGGGAACGCCGAGGAGTCTTAAGAGCTCTCTGGCTTCTTCGTCGGTTTGAGCGGTGGTGGTTACGCAGCAGTCGAAGCCTCTAACCTTCTCGATTTGATCGTAAGCGATTTCGGGGAAGATAAGTTGCTCTTTGATGCCGAGCGTGTAGTTACCTCTGCCGTCGAAAGACTTATCGGAAACGCCCTTAAAGTCACGTACACGGGGAAGAGCGATGGAGATAAGCTTATCGAGGAAGTTCCACATTTTATCTCTACGGAGAGTTACCATAACACCAACTTGTTGACCTTCTCTGACTTTGAAGTTAGCAACAGACTTTTTAGCCATGGTTGCTACAGCCTTTTGACCAGCTATCTTCTCGAGTTCAGCGGTTGCGAGTTGCATGCTCTTGGAGTTGTCCTTGATGTCGCCGAAGCGCATGTTGAGAACGATCTTATCAAGCTTCGGAACTTGCATAACGGTTTTGTATCCGAAGTGCTTCATAAGAGCAGGAACAACTTCTTCTTTATATTTTACTTGTAATCTGCTGACTTCCTTAACTGCAGGAGCAACAGCTTTTTCTTCTACTTTTTTAGCCATTATGTTGTGCCTCCTAATTATTCAGCCGCGGTGGTGTCAGCGGTTTCGGTTTTGACTGCTTTCTTGCGAACTGCAGCCTTGGTGGTTGCTTTCTTAGCTTTTGCAGCCTTCTTGGTTACGAGAACTGCACCGCACTTTTTGCAGTAGCGAACTCTCTTGCCGTCTTCCATACGGTAACCGACGCGGGTGGGCTTGTTGCAAGCGGAGCAAATAGGCATAACGTTAGAGATATCTACGCTGCCGGGTTGCTTTACTAAACCGCCCTTATCGTTAGCCTTGCGAGCCTTAACAGCCTTGGTGTTAACGGTTGCGAGACCTTCGCCTTCAACCAATACACGGTGTTTTTCGGTATTGATAGCGGTAACTTGAGCCGTCTTACCCTTGTCTTTACCGGCTATAATCATAACGTAATCGTCTTTTTTAACGCTGTATTTAGTCATTATTTAAGCCTCCTAAAGAACTTCCGGTGCGAGAGAAACTATTTTGCTGTAGCCTTCTCTCAACTCTCTTGCGATGGGTCCAAAGATACGAGAACCGCGGGGCATATTTTGGTTATCGATAATTACCGCTGCGTTGTCGTCAAACTTGATATGGGTGCCGTCTTTACGTCTGATACCTTTGTGGGTACGGACGATAACTGCTTTTACTACGTCGCCTTTCTTAACTACGCCGCCGGGAACTGCGGTCTTAACGGAAGCAACTATAACGTCACCGATGTTGCCACTTCTTACGTAAGAGCCTCCCATAACGCGGATGCACTTAATTTCTTTTGCGCCGCTGTTATCTGCTACTTTTAATCTGGATTCAGGTTGTATCATTGTCTGCCTCCTACTTCGCCTTCTCGATTATGTTGAGAAGTCTCCAATTCTTGTCTTTCGAAAGAGGACGGGTTTCCATTACCTCGATCTTATCGCCTACACCACACTCATTGTTCTCATCATGAACTTTGAACTTCTTGGTGCGAAGAATGTACTTCTTATATAAAGGGTGCTTAACCTTTTGCTCGACTGCTACGACAACGGTCTTATCCATTTTGTCGCTGATAACTACGCCGACTCTGGTCTTTCTGAGATTTCTATCTTCCATTTTAAGTTATCCTCCTAAGCCTTCTTCTTTGCGCGGGTCTTCTTGGCAGCCTTAACGGGCTCCTCGGAGATACCGAGCTCTCTTTGACGAAGGACGGTCTTCGCTCTGGCGATGTCCTTCTTGCACTCTGCAAGCACCATGGGGTTGGAGAGTTGGTTGGTGGCATGCTTGAAACGGAGGTTGAAAAGCTCGGTCTTGAGCTCGTTAACCTTGAGCACTAATTCTTCATTTGTCATTTCAAAAAAGTTATTTGCTTTCATTAACATTCACCGCCTTCTTCTACTTGGTTCTCTCTTTTAGCAAACTTGCACTTTACGGGGAGCTTATTTGCTGCGAGACGAAGTGCTTCTCTTGCAACTTCTTCGGATACGCCTGCCATCTCGAACATAACTCTGCCGGGCTTAACAACTGCTACCCAAAATTCCGGTGCACCTTTACCGCTACCCATACGAGCTTCTGCCGGGTGCTTAGTAACGGGCTTGTGAGGGAAGATGTTTACCCAAACTTGACCGCCACGCTTGATATATCTGGTCATAGCAACACGGGCTGCTTCGATTTGATTGCTCTTAATCCATGCGGGCTCGGTTGCAACGAGGCCGAATTCGCCGTAAGCGATCTTGTTGCCTCTCATAGCTTTACCGGTCATTCTACCGCGGTGTTGCTTTCTTCTCTTAACTCTTTTAGGCATTAACATAATTAGTTTTTACCTCCTTTCTTGAAAACCTCGCCCTTGTATATCCAGGTCTTTACGCCGATAACACCATAGGTGGTGTGTGCTCTTGCGAAGCCGTAATCGATATCTGCGCGGAGGGTTTGTAGGGGAATAGAACCTTCGTGATAAGTTTCGCTTCTTGCGATTTCAGCGCCGTCGAGACGACCGCTTACCATGGTCTTAATACCCTTTGCGCCAGCTCTCATAGCTCTACCCATAGCAAACTTCATAGCTCTGCGGAAAGGAGTTCTCTTTTCCAAGGAAGCTGCGATGCTTTCTGCTACGATTTGAGCGTCCAAATCAACGTTCTTTACTTCGTGTACGTTTACGCTGAAGGTCTTATCTTTGCCGACGATCTTGCGAACTGCTGCATTGATTTCTTCGATGCCCTTTTTCTTTGCACCGGTTTCTTCGGTTGCAACTGCTGCGTCTTTCTTGCTCATCTTGCCTACTGCTACGCCTACTCTACCGCAATAGATGTCGATTTTAACAGTGTTAGCTGCTCTTTCGATAACGATCTTGGAGATAGCTGCATCGTAGTAGTTAGTTTTAATATACTTACGGATTTCGTCATCCTCTTTGAGGTTCTTACCGAAATCTTTTTTGTTTGCGTACCAAGTGCTGCTCCAGGGAGCGATGATACCAACTCTTAAACCATGCGGATTAACTTTTTGACCCATTTTGGTAATTCCTCCTATTTAGCGGCGTCAAGAATGACGGTGATGTGGGTGGTGCGCTTCATGATGCTGTGGCCTCTGCCCTTGGATACGGGTTGGTATCTCTTGAGGGTCTTGCCTTCGTCTGCGAAGCACTCTGCAACGTAGAGGGTATCTTTGTTCATACCGAGGTTGTTCTCTGCGTTTGCTGCTGCACTGTTAACTACCTTGAGGATAGGAGTGCAGGAAGACTTGTTAAGAGATTTTAAGAGTGCAACTGCTTCTCTGTAGCTCTTATTGCGGATTACGTCTAATACGGAGCGAACTTTGTAAGGAGAAATCCTGATGGACTTCGCTACTGCGTAGGGACGAGTGTCCTTGTTTTCTAATCTTGCTTTAGCTTTTTCTCTAACTCTGGTTGCCATATACTACCTCCTATTTCTTACCGGCAGTTTTGGAGCCTGCGTGACCGTTGAACTTTCTGGTGGGAGCGAATTCGCCGAGTTTAAGACCTACCATGTCTTCGGTTACGTATACAGGAACGTGCGTTTTGCCATTGTGAACAGCGATAGTGTGTCCAACGAACTCGGGGAAGATAACAGAAGCTCTGGACCAAGTCTTAACGGGCTTCTTGTCGCCGGATTCGTTCATAGCAGTAATTTTCTTCATAAGGCTCTCTTCACAATACGGGCCTTTTTTAACCGATCTGCTCATCTATATGCCTCCTAATTAATACGCTTGATAATCATCTTGTTGGACTTAGCCTTCTTGCTTCTGGTCTTATAACCGAGAGCGGGCTTGCCCCACGGGGTAACAGGTGTAGCCATACCGATCGGGCTCTTACCTTCACCACCACCATGCGGGTGATCGCAGGGGTTCATAACAACACCACGAACGGTGGGCTTAACACCCATATGACGGGTCTTACCAGCCTTACCAACGCTTACGTTTTCGTGTTCGATGTTGCCTACGGTACCGATGGTAGCTTTGCACTTAAGGCTTACGTATCTCATTTCGCCGGAGGGCATACGGAGGGTAGCCTTGTTGTTCTCTTTTGCCATAAGTTGAGCGGATACACCAGCGGAACGTGCGATTTGGCCACCTTTGCCGGGTTGAAGCTCGATGTTATGGATGGTAGTACCTACGGGAATATCTTGGAGTAAAAGAGCATTACCAGCTTTGATATCCGCGCCAGCGCCACTGATAACGGTGTCACCTGCGGTGAGGCCTACGGGGCAAAGGATATATCTCTTTTCGCCGTCAGCGTAGTTGAGAAGAGCGATGTTTGCGCTACGGTTGGGATCGTATTGAACGGAAGCAACTTTTGCGGGGATACCGTCTTTATTACGCTTGAAGTCGATGATTCTGTACTTATTTTTGTTACCGCCACCGATGTGTCTGACGGTGATTCTGCCTAAATTGTTACGGCCGCCGCTCTTGCTCTTGCTTACGAGCAAGCTCTTTTCGGGCTTGGTGCAGGTGATTTCTGCAAAGTCCGATACGCTCATGTTACGGCGTGCAGGAGATGTAGGTTTATATTTAATAACAGCCATTTTTAGTACCTCCTATTACGATAGACTCTCGAAGAACTCGATTGCCTTGCTATCAGCGGTAAGGGTTACGTATGCCTTCTTATAGGAAGCGGTTTTACCCTCTTGATAGCCTCTTCTTCTGGTCTTACCGCTTACTCTTACGGTGTTTACCTTGTCGACAGATACGCCGAAGATGCTTTCGATAGCCAATTTAATTTGGGTTTTGTTAGCATCCTTTTTTACTACGAAAGCGTATCTCTTTGCTGCGATACCGTCGTAACTCTTCTCGGAGAGGACGGGTTTAATGATGATATCGTAGTTGTTCATTATGCATATACCTCCATAAGAGCATTAACAGCATCGAGAGTGAATACACACTTGTTAGCGCGAACGAGGTCGTATACGTTAAGAAGTGCTACGTCGCTCATGGTGAGAGCTTGAATGTTGCGACCTGCGCGGAGAAGTTCTTCATTATAACCATTGATTACGAGAAGAGCAGTCTTTTCGATACCGATGTTATTGAGTGCGGTTGCAACGAGCTTGGTCTTGGGAGCTTCGATATCGAAGTTATCAACGATAAGAAGGTCTCCGTCTGCGAGCTTACGGCTCAATGCGCTGCAAAGAGCTGCAACTCTCATTTGCTTGTTAACCTTTTTGCTGAAATCTCTGGGCTTCGGAGCGAATACTACGCCACCATGAGTCCATTGGGGAGCACGGATGCTACCTTGACGAGCTCTGCCGGTGCCCTTTTGTCTCCAAGGCTTACGGCCACCACCACGTACTTCGGTACGGGTAAGAGCGCTCTTGGTGCCTTGTCTTTTGTTTGCGAGTTGAGCTACTACTACTTGGTGGATAAGTGCTTCGTTGTACTCTCTACCAAAGATTTCGTCCTTAAGCTCAACGGTTCCTACGTTTTTACCTAATGTATTAATAACGTTTGCTATCATATCCTATTACCTCCCTATTTGAACCACTTGGAAGCGCGAACCTTTTTGCAGGTATTCTTTACGATAACGAGGGAGTTCTTCGGGCCGGGGATACCGCCTGCGATAAGAAGTACGTTACGTGCTGCGTCTACTTTAACAACTTCCAAATTTTGGATGGTTACTTGTTCGTGACCATATTGACCTGCCATCTTCTTGTTTTTGAAAACTCTCGAAGGGCTGCTGTTTGCACCGAGCGAACCTACGCATCTGTGGACAGGGCCTACACCGTGAGTAGCCATAAGTCTATGGGTGTTCCATCTTTGGATGGTACCGGTGTAACCACGACCTCTGGTGGTGCCGGTTACGTCTACTTTATCGCCAACTGCGAAGATATCGCACTTGTACTCTGCGCCTACGCTGTATGCGGAGCAATCTTCAAAGCGGAACTCTTTCATGTACTTTTTGGGAGCTACGCCAGCTTGCTTATATTGACCAGCCATGGGCTTGTTAACGTTGTTAGCCTTTACTTCGCCGTATGCAACCTTAACTGCATTGTAGCCGTCCTTTTCTGCAGTTTTGATTTGTACAACTGCACAGGGGCCTGCTTCAACAACGGTTACGGGAATAACGGTGCCGTCAGCGGCGAATATTTGGCTCATACCTAATTTCTTACCTAAAATAGCTTTTTTCATAGTTTAGAGCCTCCTATTACAGCTTGAGTTGGAAATCTACGCCTGCGGGAACGTCGAGCTTCATAAGAGCGTCAACGGTCTTGGTGGAGCAATTGTAGATGTCTATCAATCTCTTGTGGGTGCGAAGTTCGAACTGCTCTCTGCTATCCTTATATTTATGAGGGGAGCGGAGAATGGTAACGATTTCTTTTTCCGTGGGTAGCGGGATAGGTCCTGATACGCTTGCGCCGGTGCTTTTAGCAGCTTCGACGATCTTGGAGCATGAGGCATCTATCAAGCTATGGTCGTAGGCTTTCAATTTGATTCTGATCTTTTGACCTGCCATGTTTATGTGTTGTCCTCCTAATAATATCTAACTTCCGTACACACTCAGCCGTGTGTGTCGCACTCTCCGATAAATAAAAGGCTCAAGAGCCGTTATATCGTGGTGCCGTTTCGTGTACCTCCGGAATTGACGCCCGCACCGAGCGCAATATTCCATCTGCAGTTACTTAATCGGGCGGTTTACGAGAAATCCCCGAACGCGAACGTTGATATAATACTAAAGAAATAACTTAAAGTCAAACAAAAATCGTCACTTTTTCAAAAAATTTTTATGAAATTTTAGCTTCTTGTGTTCGCAAGATTCGTGTCCACTATATATTGTGGTTTGGATCAAAAAAAGTTAAAAAATTTAGATTTAAGTATGCAACAAGATAACCGCGACACACCATATAAAACAATAAAAGCTAAAAAAGTAATCCATACGCCGTCATCGGAAGACGATATACTTAATCGATCAAGCATACAATATATATAAGGTACGCGCGCACGCGCGCGAGATGTTAAAATAGTATTGCAAATGCAAAAGAATTAATATATAATAATCAATGGAGGCAAATATGAAAAAATTTATGGATTATGATTTTTTACTCGATTCCCCTACCGCTATCGAGCTATTTAATGAAGTTAAAGACCTACCAATAGTAGACTACCATTGCCACGTAGATGCTAAAGAAATTTACGAGGACGTTAAGTTTAGCTCCATCACCGCAGCCTGGCTTGGCGGAGATCACTACAAATGGCGCGCAATGCGTAATATGGGCGTAGAGGAAGAATTAATCACCGGCAATGCAGATGAATACTCTCGTTTTGTAGCTTGGGCTACAATAATGCCCTATATGGCAGGAAATCCATTATATCACTTCTCCCATCTTGAATTAAAGAGATATTTGGGCGTTGATACTGTTTTAAACAAAAACACAGCTAAAGAAGTCTATGATAAAGCAAACCTTGCGCTTAAGGATTTAAGCGTACGCAAGATAATTGATAAGGCAAACGTAGAAGTCATAGTTACCACCAACGATCCCATAGACGATCTCAAATATCATAAACTACTTAAGGAAGAAGGATATAAAGTAAAGGTGTTACCTGCCTTCCGTCCTGATAAAGCTATCAATATTGAAAAACCTGACTATAATGATTATATTGATAAATTAGAGCAAGTAGTTGGATTTAAAATTAAATATCTTGAAGACCTAAAAGCGGCTCTCATAAAAAGACTTGATTACTTTGTTTCTCTCGGCTGTAAAGCAAGCGACCATGGGCTTGACTACGTACCATATGATGCCGACATGATCGGTTGTGCCGGCGGAACGTTTATAAAAGCAAGAAATGGCGAATACGTAACTCAAGAACAAATTGATGGCTTTAAAGCTTCAATGGTTATATTCTGCGCAAAAGAGTATGCAAAGCGTGATATCGCTATGGAGGTTCATTTTGGTTGCCAACGCAACACAAATACAGCTATGTTTAATAAAATCGGTCCCGACACCGGATTTGATTGCGTAAACGATAATAACCACGTAGACAACCTTTATGCTATACTTGATACCCTTGCAAGTGAAGGTGCTTTACCTAAAACTTTACTTTATTCATTGAACGCAAAAGACAACGCTCTGCTTATATCGATGATGGGTGCTTTCAACGGCGCACCTTTCAAAGGTAAGGTACAACAAGGCAGTGCTTGGTGGTTCAACGATCACAAGAAAGGTATGGAAGAACAAATTGCCTATTATTCGGCAGGCGCACCTATCGGCACCTTTATTGGTATGCTTACCGATTCAAGAAGCTTCCTATCCTATGCACGTCACGAATACTTTAGAAGAATACTTTGCAACTATCTCGGCAACTTGGTTGAAAAAGGCGAATACCCCTTATCTGAACTTGATACCTTGAAGGTTATAGCTCGTGATATTTGCCACGATAACGCAATAGCGTATTTCGGTTATTAGTTTTCAAACACATAAAAAGCCCTGCTCGATGAGCAGGGCTTTTATTATAAATGATGGCTACTACATTTCTGCAATAGTTTCCTTAAGGGCTTTTAACATCGTTGCGATTTGGTCAATCGTGATAATAAGCGGAGGGACGAATCTTAAAACCTTTCCACCACATACGTTGAGAATAAATCCCTTTTTGAACATACGGTTGTAAATATCTTTTGCGACCTCGGCGCTTTCCATTTCCATACCAACTATTAGGCCAAGACCTCTTACGTCCTTAATACGAGCATCCTCGATCTTTTTAAGTTCTGTGATAAGATAATTGCCCTTTTTAGCAACGTCATCCATAAAGCCGTCTTCACGGATCTTTTTGCACACTGCATAACCAACTGCTGTTGCGAGGGGTTGTGCGCCAAACGTTGTGCCGTGATCACCGGGGACAAAGGCTTTTGCAACTTCTTCCGTTGCAATACAGGCAGAAACGGGAATTCCCCCACCAATGCCCTTTGCGCAAGTGATAACGTCGGGCTCGATGCCATAGTGCTCGTACGCCCAGAATTTACCGGTACGACCGGCTCCCGTTTGAACTTCATCAAGAATCAACAAGACGCCCTTTTCTTTGGTAAGTTCACGAGCAAGCTTCATGTACGATTCAGTTGCGGGGATTATACCACCTTCCCCTTGAATAGGCTCGAGAAGTAACGCAGCGACTTCGCTATCTTCAAGAGCGTTACGTAGAGCTTCCTCATCGTTATAAGGTATATAAGTGCCGATGCCTTCTGGTAGCGGGGCAAAAGGCTTGTTGTACTTTTCTTGACCGGTAGCGGTTACCGTTGCCAAAGTCCTACCGTGGAAAGACTGGAGGGCAGATACTATTTTGTAGCGGGTTTCCCCTTTTACTTTATAGTATTTACGAGCAAGTTTAATGGCACACTCGTTAGCTTCCGCACCGGAGTTACCAAAGAAAACCTTTCCTAAAGTGGTGCCCTTAACAAGTTGTTCTGCCATCAAACCGCGCTTTTCATTATAGAAATAGTTGGATATAACGGCAACCTTTTGTGCTTGCTCGATGAGAGCGTTGGTAAATACTGGATGGTTGTAACCCAGAGCGTTTACTGCAATACCGCCCAAAAAATCAAGATAGACGTTACCTTCGGTATCTGTCAAATAACACCCTTCGCCCTTTTCAAAGCAAATATCCAAGGGTGCGTAAGTGTTCATAAAAAACTTATTGTCACGCGCTTTAATTTCGTCAAATTTGCTCATAGTTCACCTCCTATGCGTACACTAAATATTGAGCAATGGCCAATATACCTATAGTTGCTGCAAAAATCGTTAGATATATCTTCAAACTCCACTTAAACCACTTACCGTAATCAACTGTGGTAAGACCAAGTATAAGCAACAATCCTGCGTTGGTGGGTAGGAAGAAGTTGGCAAAACCATCTGCAAAACAGAACGCCAATACAGATACTTGGGGATTGATGCCAACCATACTGCAAATATCAAATACCATCGGCATTAATAAAAATGCTTTAGCGGAACCGGATTGTATAAATATTTCGAAAACAAATATTAATCCGTATATTATTAACGTAGTTGTAAAATCACCTTTATTGCCGATAAGGTTAACCATATGGAATAAAATGGTATCCATAACGTCACCTTCCTCAACAACGTAGCGTATTCCACCGGCGATAAGAATAAGGACGACAGCGGGGAGCAAAGTAAGCATACCGCGCAGTAAATTCTTAATCAAAGCTTTGCCCTTTTCACCGCAAATTATGCAAGCGCCAATACCTGCGATAAGGTAAATTACAAGTATAATGTACATCAAGTAACTTGATAATGCTTGCCAGAAAATTGATATTAACGCAAGCAATATAACACCTGACATCCATCCTGCAAACCAAATCAAAGCGCGGTTGTTTTTCTTATCGACTTTGAAGGTATCTATTCTAAAGCTAAATTCCTTTTTACGTGCGGAATCAAGTGCATACACGGGAGATTTATGAGGATATTTTTCAATCTTTTTTGCGTAAGGGAGCAAAAAACCTATTAGGATTGCATATGCAACGACAAACGTTAAAATGCGTAGTCCGATGCCGGAGTACATTGTAATACCGCCGATAGTTTGAGCAACGCCCACCGTAAATGGATTGATTACCGCGGCAGAAAAACCAAGGCTTGCCGCTAAACAAGATGTTCCCAACCCTACGAGTGCATCCCAACCGAGCGCATACGAAAGCATAATTACCACGGGTACAAGAGGTATAAGTTCTTCGAGCATACCGGCAGAGCTTCCCAAGAACATAAATGCGAACGACATCGTAACAAGTAGCAAGTACTTGCGATGGCCAAGCTTATGGTTGAGATACTCTACCATATAGACCATTATTCCGCTTTCATCGAGAGCGTTAAATATAGCGCCGATAATAAGTAACAGTAATAAAATCGCCCACACCGTCATCGAGCCTTCGGTAGATGGAAGTAGTATCATTATGGGAGCAAGTAAAAACTGCCACCATTTGATTCCGTCCAAGGTATTATCAACGGTATAGGTACCTGCAATAATTGAGCCTTCGGCGTCTCTCAAATAATAACCTTTATCCAATACAAAGGTTAACACGTACGACAAAATAAATAACGTCAAAACAACGACCACGCCCATTACAACCGCTTTAGGGCTAATGGTTATCGAGCGTGCCCTATTAACCAAGTCCGAGGCGATGGACGCCTCGGTAGATACTTGTGAATCTTCAGTTTGTGTTAAAGCAGTATCTTTTTCATTATCATCCATTACATCTTCACCTTTTCTTCTGCATTTTTTACAAACTCTGTAATTACCTTTTTGAATTCGTCGGGATATTTGACCATACTGCGCGCGTGTGCACAATCCTCAAAAATCTTAACGGTCGCGTTGGGACGCTCACTCATAAGCTTTTGAGCGTTATAGTATACCACCGTTTGATCGGCTTTAGAGTGAATTATCATAGTAGGTTTATTGATTTTGCGCATAGCTTTACCGGCGTTAATCTCATCAAAGTCAATCTTGAAGAATAACCTTGACATTGACTCAAATGTCGGTAAAATGAGTTTTCTGATAGTTGCGTTACCAACGTATTTTGAAAGCAATCCTTCAAAATCGGCATATCCGCAATACTCAATAAGATACTCGATGCGCTTATCCATAGAGGTAACCATCATCGAGGTCGCAGCACCCATGCTCTCGCCGAAGATGGCAAAGCGTGCAGTAGGATATTCTGATTGGAGTACGTTAATCCAATCGATTACGTCGTGCTTTTCGGTTGCGCCAAAAGTAATAATATCGCCACCGCTAAATCCGCTACGCTTATGGTCGGGCATAAATACGTTATAACCAAGCTCTAAAAACATCTCAAGATACTTCATTTGAGATAACGAGCAAGAGTTATGTCCGTGCAAACAAAGCATGATCTTATTTGTGTTTTGCTCACACTCGTAATAACGCCCAAACACTTCGTAGCCGTAACGCGATACTCTCCTCATCTCGCGATATGGTATATCGAGCCAGCGCTTTTGGAATCCCTTTTCCGCAATTTCGTAAGCCAATATAGTTTCGTAATCGCGTTTTTTGGGCTTATATAAGCTCTTTAAAACAAAGTAGACTACAGCTCTCCAAGCTATAGCCACTACAAAAATCACGCTAATGATTAAATAAATCCACCAAGGCATATTATCTTGCGCTATTGGCGAGTCTTGCAAGCTCGTCAACGTTATGAATTACTATCTCATCTTTGCGGAAGCTGATAATACCGTCTTCACGCATAGCGATCATCTCTCTTGACATCGAGGGGCGCGATACGTTGAGGTACTCTGCCATCTCATTACGGTTGAAGCCGAGGTGAATTGTCTCGGTGCCTTGAGCAAGGTATCTATCGTAGAACAACTTGGAAATCTTACCACGCATGCTCTTAATCTTGAGATATTTTGCATCGTTATTTATGTTGTCAATACGCTCTGCGAGGCAACTCAATACGTTTTCCAATAGTTTTTGGTGACAGGCACAGGTGTTAGAACATTGTTTTACGATAGTATCAACCGAAATATATAATATGGTCGATTCTTCCGCTACTACTACAGAGGAGTTATAAGTATGGTCGCCGGTGTAGCCTTCTACTTCACCGAACATATCGCCGGCATAAAGCTCGCCACAGTTTTCGAGCTCACCGTTGGGCTTTTGAATAAACTTAACCGCGGCACCCGTAAGTATAATACCTATTTCAGTAACGGGAGCACCAATTTCAGCTACCACTCTACCACGAGAATATTTATTAATGTGGCCGTTTAAGCAATCAAAAATCTTATTGATTTCTTTATCTTCGAAGTTATAGAAAAGCTTATTCTTCTTTAACAGCTTAAAAATGTTCATACAACCCTCCGGTCTGTCAAAATACGTTTGTATCTTTAGCTACAAACGCAAAATTATTATACAACGAACAACAAACATTTGCAAGACTTTTATTTGTATTTATGTTATTATATTATATATATTAGGAGGCGATATGGGTAATCCTATTAATTTGAACAAATTTAACGAGGGTTTGAACGCTTTTTACGGTTCAAGATTGATAATAGTAGACCGTACGATTTCAGCATTTTTGCAGACGTTAGCGACCGAACCGGAATTTATGGCGATAATTGCAGACTGTGCGCGAACTACCAACTTCAAGCAAGAGTATACTCACGCTATCGTTAACGATGAAAACGGCTTGTCCTTTAGACTCCCTACCAACAAGCGCCATATAATCGCACTCGTTACAGGTCTTTTATACCAATTTGACAGTAACGATATTTCCATTATCGAGTTTGTCCGCAAGTTCTACCCTGCCGAGGCCTCACACGATAGCTATTTAACTTTTTGCGATAACATCTTAAAACCCTATGGCGAAGCCTTCCGCGCCGTCTATATGGGCGAAGAGCAAGACGGGCATGCATCGACTACCGTTGCAGATATCCCCGAAAAGCCCTTTAACGATAAGGCAAAGGAAGAAACCGATTATTGGCTAACCCTTGCCCTCGATAACGTTGTAGCAGATAATACTTTTACCGATTCTCATCGCTCGGACGCAAGCACTATGATTAAAGGATTAATGTATGCAACCGAGCTTGCAAACCCCGTCCTTATCAAGTTGTGTTGGGTGGGATTAAAATACGTTTTGGGCTCCCGCAAAAGCACTTATAGGGAACTTAAAGAGGTTGAATCTATACTTATTACTTACGGAGTAATCGACTAATGACTGCATTATTTTTAACAAGTCTTGAGTCCGTAGCATTGCTACTTTTGATGGCAATACCCGGTTTTATTTGTGCCAAGCTAAAGATGCTTAATAAGGCTGAAGCCGTTAAGTTTTTATCGGTAACCTTATTATATATTCTACAACCCTTCGTTACCGTCAACTCTTTTTTGAACACCGAGTTCAATAGCGGTATTTTGCTTAACATGCTTGCGGTATTTTTATTTACCGCTGTAACCGAACTGCTCGTGCTTGGTATTGGCATAGGTATCACAAAGGCTATTAAGCCCCTTGACGTTGATAGTAAAGGCATCATATCCTACGGCGGAGCATTTGGCAACCTCGGCTATATGTGCATCCCCTTCCTCCAACTCCTTGCACCCGGTCAACACGAGCTTATTCTATACGCATCCTGCGCGGTAGTAGTATTTAATCTTCTCGGTTGGACAATAGGTAACTACGTTATCACCGGCGATAAGAAGTACATGAGCATCAAAAAAGCGATATTCAATCCCCCTACACTTTCCTTTATTATTGCAATGCCGTTATTCGTTTGCAATATAAACTTTGCACGTTTTAACCTCGATGGTATTGCAAATATCTTTAGACTTTTCGCAGACGCCGTAGGTCCCCTTTCCATGACCTTGCTCGGCATCAAGCTTGCCGAAATGTCTTTGAAAGACATCTTCCTTGATTACCGCACCTATATTGCAAGCGGTATTAAGCTTATCATCTACCCGATAGTTGGCTTTTTGATCATCCTCTTGATGACCACCTTCATGGACGTATCGGACATTAAACTTAATCTTGTTGCATTGAGCGCAATGCCGGTTGCCAACAACTGCATGATGTTTGCATCCATGGCAAATACAGACACCTCTCTTGCAGCAAAAGAGGTAATGATTTCCACCATCTTAAGTTGCGTAACCATACCGCTTTGCATAATGATTATGCTTTAGCATAAAATTTTTAAAGTAACAAAAAAAGAGCAAACGCTTCGTTTGCTCTTTTATATTTTATACGACCTATTTTATTTCTTTCTTTTGCGCGTCGGTTATATCTTGGAGTTTATTATCACAACCGAGTTGATCAATCAAGGTGTGCATCGCATCGTCAAGTTTACTTCCTTCACTATAATCGGCTTCAAAAATCCAGTCTACTCTCTCATGAGCAAGTAGCGGTTGCACCTTGTGTTTTTCTTCATTTTGATAAAGAGCTATGGAGTGTCCGCCCGATTGCTTAACAAGCTTCATACAAGGCACGTCGGTTAATCCGTCACCGATATATATCATGTTACGGAAGAATACCCGCCTATCCTCGTCCGGTTGAGATTTATTAAGGTCTACGTTGTTATTTATATCTAAAACACCCTTATTTATGCGGTATACGAATTGAGTTTTGTTGGTGTAGTTAACAGCCATCTTTGCCCAAATTGCATTGCCTTCGTCGTTGTACATAAACTCGCTTGCAAAAATCTTCTTAAAGAACTTTGCGACTACCGTGCCGTCGATAATTTCCTTAAGTCCGGATGAAAGTATGTAATGCTCTACCTTGACTCCGGCGCGCTTGCCATACTCGTTAATACGATCGAACCACTCGATAACACCTTGGTGATATTCAATGTGTTTACCGCACTCGGTAAGAACTTCTTTAGTCAAAGGATTGCCCGCCTTGTTAGCTTGATCGATCATGCAATACATATAGGCAAGAACGCTATCCATTTTTTCCTTTTTAGCAAGCTTTTCTGCTTCCAACCAAAAGTCGTCGGCTTCCATGCCAAGGCTGGGAATAAAGGTGTACTCTTGCATATCGCGAGTACAAAGAGTCTTATCAAAGTCGTAAAGTAA
>JAFVRJ010000004.1 GCA_017504305.1 Clostridia bacterium
ACGACACCGCAAAGAAAGACGTTCTATTCCCATTCGGATACGGTTTGTCCTATACTAAATTCAGCTACTCTAACCTTGAATTGAGCGCAAAAGAAATTACCGATAAAGATACTTTGACGGTAAGTTTCGACGTAACGAACGTTGGTAAGGTTGCAGGCGCAGAAGTTGCACAACTCTACGTTAAGGATTCCGAAAGCACGATTTTCGTTGCCGAAAAGGAACTAAAAGCATTCGATAAGGTTTACCTAGAACCCGGTGAAACCAAGAAGGTTACATTGACTCTTGATAAGCGCGCATTCGCATTCTACAACGTAATCGCAAAAGACTGGACGGTAGAAAGCGGTGAGTTCGAAATCTTGGTAGGTGCTTCTTCTAGAGATATACTTCTATCCGACAAAGTTACAGTTACTGCAGATGCCGTTGAAATCGCTGATTTGAGAGAAACGCTTCCTAGCTACTACAACCTTGGCGAAGATATACCTAAAGCTGAATTCGAAGCTCTACTTGGAAGAGAAGTTAAAGAATTCCAAATGCCTAAGAAAGGCGAAGTTGACGAAAACACCTGCGTAGGTCAATTCGAAACCACGCTTCTTGCAAAAATTATCCGTAAAGCATCAGGAACGGCTGCAGTTATGTTCTTGCCTCCCAAGAGCCCGATGTCACAAATCAAGATGGTTAAAGCCGGTGGCTTAGATATGCCTATCCGTAACCTTTACGCTATGAGTAACGGTGCTGTTCCTAGAGATTCTATCAGAGGACTAGTAACCTTATTGAACGGTAAGACTTTCAAGGGTATCGGTCAAATTATCGGTGGTTTCTTGAAACCTAGAACACACAAGAGGAAGATGTTCTAATGCAAGAATTAATATCCGCTACGAATAATAAAAACAAATTGAGAGAATTCAGGGAAATTCTCGGTGATAAATTTATTATTTCGTCACTCGCAGACGAAGGGATTACCGTCGAAATAGAAGAAGATGCGGATACTTTCTATGGCAACGCGCTCAAAAAAGCAAAAACGATTGCAGAGCTTACCGGTAAACCTGCGCTCGCAGACGATTCAGGTTTGATAGTCGATGCACTAGGCGGGGCCCCCGGCGTTTATTCAGCGAGATATGGTGGAGAAGATGGTAACGACGTACTTAATCGTGCTAAACTTCTCCACGAAATGCGCGATATTACCGATAGAATGGCGCGTTTCTATTCTTCTATAGTGGTTTACTTCCCCGACGGAAGAATCGTTACTGCAGACGGCAGTGTAGAAGGCAGTATCCTTTACGAAGAGATAGGCGAAAACGGTTTCGGCTATGATTCGCTATTCTACTCTAACGAACTTGGCGTGAGCTTCGGTATAGCTACTCCCGAACAAAAAAATTCAATTAGCCATAGGGGTAGGGCGCTGAGAAAATTAGAAACGTTACTACGTGATTAAATCAAAAAGAACCTAGCAACTCGCTAGGTTCTTTATTTATAAATCGAATAGGGGATTTATCGCGCGCATAGTGTACGCAAATGAAAAACCTCATCCGTTTGGATGAGGTTATTCTTTGGAGCGGGAAACGGGATTCGGACCCGCGACTTTCACCTTGGCAAGGTGACACTCTACCACTGAGTCATTCCCGCGCTTTCGACAATGTGTATTATACACCATTGTCTAGGGTTTGTAAATCGTTTTTCAACAAATTACAAAGGTTTTTTTGGTGCGGCAGAAGGGACTTGAACCCCCACTTCATCGAAACTAGCTCCTAAGGCTAGCGCGTCTGCCAATTCCGCCACTGCCGCACGCAAATTATTAAGTTGTTGGAAACCGCACCCTTATTGGTGATCCATCGGAGATTCGAACTCCGGACACCTTGATTAAAAGTCAAGTGCTCTACCGACTGAGCTAATGGATCATATTGATAACGTATGCTTAGCTCGGGCAAGTTTGTTGGCAGGGGTGGCAGGATTCGAACCTACGAATGCGGGAGTCAAAGTCCCGTGCCTTACCGCTTGGCGACACCCCTATAACGCTTGGGGTGAGTAGTGGGACTTGAACCCACGACCTCCAGAGCCACAATCTGGCATTCTAGCCACCTGAACTATACCCACCGCGTTTATAGCGTACGTTATCAAATTTTTAAGTTGCCCGAATTTTTTGGTGAACCAGGAGGGATTCGAACCCCCGACCTACGGCTTAGAAGGCCGTTGCTCTATCCTACTGAGCTACTGATCCATGCCGCGTTTGGAGCGGGTGATGGGAATCGGACCCACGCAACCAGCTTGGAAGGCTGGTGTTCTACCATTGAACTACACCCGCAAATAAATTAATTATCTGCACGCGCTTAAATAGTATAGCCAACGCAAAATAATTTGTCAATCGATATTTGCAAAAATTATTAAAAACATAAATCAATTTTTTTGTGTCTTTGTTAAGAAATATTTGGTATTGACTTATTAATAATTAATATGTATAATTTCTATAGTTTATATTATTAATATAGGAGAGCTTGTAATGCTTCCGCAAGAATTTATTGAAAAAATTAAAATCGTTCCCGTTGTAAAAATCGATAACGTTACTGATACCATACCTTTGATGGAAGCTATGTGTAAAGGCGGTATACCTATTGCAGAAATCACTTTTAGGACCGCTTGTGCAGCCGATGCTATCAAGATTGCAGCCGAAGCTATGGGCGACAAAATGCTTATTGGTGCAGGTACCGTTATCAATGCAGATCAAGCTAAACTTGCAATAGCTAACGGCGCAAAGTTTATCGTTTCACCCGGATTCGGCAAGGATATTTCCGACGTATGTAATGCTAATAATATTGCCTACGTTCCCGGATGCGTTACTCCCACGGAGATTATGCAAGCTATTGCGTGCGGACATAAGATAATTAAGTTCTTCCCTGCGTCCAACTACGGCGGAGTAAGCACCATTAAGGCATTGAGCGCACCGTTTGGCGATTGTGTATTTATTCCTACCGGTGGTGTTAACGTAAATAACATTAACGATTTTCTCGCTGTAAAGAGCATCATTGCTTGCGGTGGCAGTTGGATGGTAAAAGACAGCCTTGTTAAGGAAGGTAAGTTCGATCAAATCACAGCTCTTTGCAAAGAAGCAATCGAGGCAATAGGAGGCAACGTATAGTGAGAGTAGTTACTTTTGGTGAGTTGATGTTAAGACTTGCGCCAAACGGTTATTATAGATTTTTTCAAAATGATCAAATGCAAGCGACTTTTGGCGGTGGCGAAGCTAACGTAGCTGTTTCACTTGCAAACTATGGTCTTGATTCGGTATACGTAACCAAGCTACCTAAACACGCAATCGGTCAAGGTGCAGTGGATTCGTTACGTTATTTTGGCGTTGATACTTCAAAGATTGTACGCGGTGGCGATAGAGTAGGTATTTACTTCCTTGAAAAGGGCGCAAGCCAACGTGGAAGCGTATGTATCTACGATAGAGCTAATTCCGCAATCGCGCTTGCAAGCAAATCCGATTTTAATTGGGATGAAATATTCGATGGCGCCGATTGGTTCCACTTTACGGGTATTACTCCTGCACTCGGTAAGAACGTTGCTGAAATCTGCTTGGAAGCATGTAAAGCGGCTAAAGCAAAGGGCGTTAAGGTTTCATGCGATCTTAACTACCGTGGTAAGCTTTGGACGCGCGACGAAGCACGCGCTTGCATGAGCGAACTTTGCAAATACGTAGACGTATGTATCTCCAACGAAGAGGATGCTAAAGACGTTTTCGGTATCGAGGCGGAGAACACCGATATCTACGGTGGCAAGCTCAATCACGAAGGATATAAATCGGTAGCAAAACAACTTGCCGACAAATTCGGGTTTGAAAAGGTAGCCATTACTTTGCGTACTTCCATTTCTGCAAACGACAACGACTGGGCAGGTATGCTTTATGATGGCGAAAATTATTGTTTCTCAAGGAGCTATCACCTTCATATCGTAGATAGAGTCGGTGGCGGAGATAGCTTCGGCGGCGGTTTGATTTACGCCCTTCTCAATGGTAAAAGCACCCAAGATGCCATTAACTTCGCAGTAGCGGCATCTGCGCTTAAGCACACTATTGAGGGCGACTATAATAGAGTTTCAGTCAGTGACGTCGAAAAGCTTGCGGGTGGCGACGGTAGCGGACGTATCAAAAGATAAACAACTTGGAGGAAATTGAATCATGATTGCAAAAGTTAAGGATTGGTTAGTAGCACACAAAAACATCTTACAAATCGTTAAGTTTATTGGTATAAGCCTTATCGCATTTGCTGCAGAATATGCAATATTCTACGCATTACAATTCGGTCTATATAAGACTTGCGGTCAAGAAGATTTCAAATGGTTCTTATTTGAGTACAAAGGTGGTAAAGACGCCGCTTTCGGTTTAGCGGGCTTCATCGCTTTCTTGGTTTCCAAATGTGTTGCAGAAATCATTTCCTTTATTATTAACCGTAAAAAGAATTTCGAAGCAGATAACAACATCGTATTCAGTGTAGTAACTTATGTTATCACCGTTATCGCTTTGATCATATTCAGCACCTGGCTTGGTGGAGCGCTCTCCAACGTTCTCGGCGAATCCCTCAAAGAGTTCGGAACTACTATCGGTAAGCTATTAGGTTCTGTTATTAGCTTCGTCGTTATGTTCTTGATGGATAAATTCGTTATCATGACCAAGAAAGGCGATAAAAAACAAAAGGCGGCAGAAGCTACCGAGACTGAATCAACCGACGCTGAATAATGAAATACGACGTTTTAACAATCGGGCACATTTCGCTCGACTATAACATCGATTATCTTGATCATCAAATCGTTGAAATCGGAGGAGCTGTAATATACTCCTCCGCTTCGGCGTATGCGCTTGGGCACAAAGTTGGTGTCGTTACCAAGCTTGCAGAGGCAGACAAAGATCGTCTTGAAGCTCTTGTGATCCCCAAGGAAGACGTGTTCTCATCCTATTGCGAGCACTCCGCCTCGATAAGGAACAAGTATTTTACTGCTGATAAAGAGCGCAGAGCCTGCACGTGTTTGAGTCAAGCGGAGTCGTTTACGATGGATGATATCCCCACGTGTGGCGCCGAAATATACCATTTTGCAGGGCTTATATACGGCGACTTTGACGGCGAATTAATTAAGGCTTTATCTAAAAAAGGTAAGGTTGCCGTTGACGTACAAGCCACCCTTCGTCATGCGGATATGCAAGACAACGGCAGGATGTATTTTGAAGATTGGGCGGAGAAGAAGGAGCTGTTGCCTTACATCGATTTCTTAAAAACCGATGCTGCGGAAGCGGAAATTTTAACCGGTACTTCCGATAGAAAAGAAGCCGCCAAAATTCTTTATGGGTGGGGAGCAAAAGAGATTTGCATAACCCATAATACCGAAGTATTGGCGTATGACGGCGTAAACTTCTACACCTGTCCCATCAAGGCTCGCAACTTAAGTGGTCGAAGTGGCAGAGGGGACACCACGTTTGCTGCTTATATAACTGAAAGATTGCATAATGATATTCCAAATTCATTACTTTGGGCGACTGCTACCGTAAGTTTGAAGATGGAAGCACCCGGTGCACTTAAGGCAAAGCGCACTGATATACAAGAATATATAAATAATTTTTATAAAGAGGAACTATTATGAAAAATACTATTAAGGCTGGTATAATCGGACTTGGTGGCAGGGGTATTGGTCTTCTTAAGCAACTTGTAAAAATGAAAGACGTTGAAATTAACGCCGTTTGCGATTTGTACGAAGATAGAGTCAAAGAAGGTTCGGATATGGTCTTCAAGGCAAAGAAAGTTAGACCGTACGAAACTCTTGATTATACTGAAATACTCAAGATGGAAAACGTAGACACTGTTTTCATTTTTTCGAGTTGGGAAAGCCATATTAAAGCGGCAATTCAAGCGATGGAGGCAGGCAAGGCTGTCGGTCTTGAAGTAGGCGGAGCTTATTGTGTTGAAGATTGTTGGGCATTGGTTGACGCGTATGAAAGGACAAAGACGCCGATTATGATGCTCGAGAACTGCTGTTATGGCAAGTATGAGCTTATGGTATTAAATATGGTTCGCCAAGGCTTATTCGGTGATATAGTGCATTGTTCTGGAGGGTATCTACACGACTTGCGTGATGAAATTACTCACGGCAAAGAGAATCGACATTATAGATTAAACAATTATATTAATCGTAATTGTGAAAACTACCCCACTCATGAATTGGGACCTATAGCAAAAGTTCTCAATATCAATCGTGGCAATTTGATGGTTAGTTTAACCTCTACTTCAAGTTGTGCAAAAGGTTTGAAACAGTATATTGCGGATGGTAAAGCGACCAATCCCGAGCTTAAAGATGTTGAATTTAAGCAAGGCGATATTGTAACCACCGTTATAAAATGTATAAATGGTGAAACCATCGTCTTGACGTTAGATACCACCTTACCTCGTGCATATAGCCGTGGTTTTACCGTAAGAGGAACCAAAGCTATGTATCAAGAAGATAATAATATGGTGTTTGAAGACAGCAAGCATCATCGGTTGCATTTTGCCGGAAAAGTTTTGTGGAATAATGCGAAACGATATCACCATAAATATGCCCATCCCATTTGGAGATGGTATAAGAAAGAAGGCGTAAGGGGCGGTCACGGAGGTATGGATTATCTTGTTTTGAGGGCGTTTATCGAAGCGCTTAAGCAAGGCACTCATACGCCTATCGACGTATATGATACCGCATCATGGATGGTAATAACGCCTCTTTCGGAACAATCTATCAAAGAGGGAAGTAAGCCCATGGCAATCCCAGATTTTACTCGCGGAAAGTACTTAAATCGTACCGATAAGGCCGATGGCAGATTTAATATTGATTAAAATTTACAAAGAATAAATAGGAGATAAATTATGAACGCAATAGCAAAATTAGGTTGCAGAGCATATCAAAAGGTTTTTAAAGTAGTATCAGCTACTATTTTACCTTGGAGAGTACCGGAACTTTTGACCGGTGCAGGTAGCATCAAGAAGCTTCCCGAGTTTATTGCATCTAAAGGTATTAAATCGGTATTGGTTGTTACCGACAATATGCTTATGAAACTTGGTTTAGTTCCCCCGATGCTTGAAGAAATGGATAAGATCAACTTAAAATATGCAGTATACAGCGACGTTGTTCCCAATCCTACCATTGATAACATCGAAGATGCTCTTAAGATTTATAAGGAAAATGATTGCCAAGCTATAGTAGCTTTTGGCGGTGGTTCACCTATGGACTGCGCAAAGATCGTTGCAGCGCGTGCAGTATGCCCCAATAAGCCTGTTAGCAAAATGAAAGGACTTCTTAAGATTCTTAAGAAGATTCCTCCTTTCTTTGCAGTGCCCACCACCTCCGGTACCGGTAGTGAAGCAACGCTTGCAGCGGTTATTACCGATCCAAAAACTCACGATAAGTACCCGATCAACGATCCGAGCATTATTCCTAATTATGCGGTTTTAGATCCGGAACTTACCTTATCGCTTCCCAAGCACATTACCTCTACTACAGGTATGGATGCATTAACTCACGCAGTTGAGGCTTACATCGGTCATAGCAACACCAAGTTTACTGCTAAAGAAGCAGAAATCGCTGTTGAATTAATCTTTAAATATCTCAAGCGCGCATATGACAACGGCTCTGATATCGAAGCACGTCAAAAGATGCAAGAGGCAGCATATCACGCAGGTTGTGCGTTTACAAGAGCTTACGTTGGTTACGTACACGCAATAGCTCACTCAATAGGCGGTAAGTATGGCGTACCTCACGGTTTAGCAAACGCCATCATTTTACCTCACGTACTCGATTACTTTGGCGATAGTTGCCATAAGGAGCTTGCACGCCTTGCAGATATAGCGGGAGTCGAGGGCGCAACCGAAACTGAAAAAGCACTCAACTTCGTTCAAGCAATCAAAGATATGAACGAGTACATGGCAATTCCCAAGTACGTTGAAGGCAAGATTTTGGACGAAGATATTCCGTGGCTCGTACAACACGCTCTCAAGGAAGCAAATCCCCTCTACCCCGTACCGAAGTTTATGGGCAAGAAGGAAATGCTTGAAATGTACCAAGCTATCCAAGGTAAATAATGTTTGAAGAAGTCGTAATACCGGGTGCTGTACTCGTAAACGTTGGCATTGAAAAAGACCTCGAGAAACCTCTCGAGGAACTTGCCTTGCTCGCAAATACTGCAGGGTACGAAGTAAAAGCCATTATGACGCAACGCAAAGAGCATCCGGATAAGGCGACCTATATTGGCTCCGGTAAACTTTTAGAGCTTAAATCGGTAGCTAAAGCTACAGATTGCGAGGTAATTATATTCGATAACGAGTTAAGCGGAACACAGCTTAACAATCTTGAGGAAGCCCTTGAAGTGACAGTTATGGATAGGGCTACCTTAATTATCGAGATATTTGCAAGACACGCTACTTCTAACGAGGGTAAGCTTCAAGTTGAGCTCATGCGCAAACGTAAGATGTTGCCCCGCGTACTTGGTCAAGGGTTGGTTTTATCCCGTCAAGGCGGTGGCGGTGGTGGCGGTCAAGGAGCGCGCCGTGGAGCCGGTGAACAGCAACAAGAGCTTGACAAACGTACTATAAGAGCCGAAATAAGAGATCTTGAGCAAAGGATCGAAAAGCTTTCGGCAGAACGTGCTTTACGTAGAGAAAAACACGTTAAAAACAAAGTTAAGACGGTTTCATTGGTCGGTTATACTAACGCCGGTAAATCAACTTTAATGAACGCGTTGACAAAGGCCGGAGTGCTCGAAGAAAATAAACTTTTTGCTACGTTAGATCCTATCAGTCGTAAGATGTGGCTCGACCTCGGCAAAGAATTTTTGCTTGTAGATACCGTTGGTTTCATATCAAGATTACCTCACGAGTTTGTAAGGGCGTTCCGCTCTACTCTTGAAGAAACAAAATTTTCCGATCTTATACTTCATATAGTAGATGGATCCAATCCCGATTGTGCTATGC
Organism: Clostridia bacterium; assembly: GCA_017504305.1. Lineage (GTDB taxonomy): Bacteria > Bacillota > Clostridia > Christensenellales > DTU072 > Stercoripulliclostridium_A. Next base: position 8,979 of record JAFVRJ010000004.1, read on the forward strand.
AATTTGACGTTGTAAACGAAGTACTCGAGTCTATTGGCGCAAAAGATATTCCAGTATTGGTGGTTATTAATAAGATGGATGCAGAACGTGACGAATCCGTTTCGTTGCCCGCATCAAAAAACGTTGTTATGATAAGTGCCAAAACAGGAGAGGGAATTCCGCTTCTAAAGGAAAAAATCTCTACAATGTTATTCGGTTAAAAATTAAAGCACCATGCGGTGCTTTTTTTATAGAATAAATAGATTAATCAATTAACGTATATTTTTGTTTTGACTGGCGCCAAATTACAAAGTAAATAATTATGCTTACGAGCGGGAAGATAGTGCCAAACATCATACCTGCTTTCATCCCCAACTGCTCCATCGTAATATTTAAGCTGTTTGCTAAATTTATTAAACTGCTTGATTGAGCGACAGCGTCCGTCACTATACCAACTAATTGAGGGGCAATAGCGGAGCCCATGTCACCGCCTGATGCCATCATTGCAAACATAAATACTCCGCCGTGGGGTATTTTTTCTTGTCCCACGATTAAGCTTCCGGGCCAAAGCATCGATACGCATAGCCCGGTTAAAGCACATGCAACAAGTCCTAAAATTGGTATGGGACTTAACGCGGCAATCAAGTAGCAAGCGGTAGCACCTATTCCGCCAAGGAGTAATACGATATATATATTTTTGCCGATTTTGGCGTAAAGTGTTCGGCCTACCCCAAGCATAAAAGCGAAAAGGGCAAGACCGAAAATATCCCCCCATAGTTTATCGATTCCAAGCGATTGCTCTATATAACCGCTACACCATTGACTCATGGTATTTTCGGCAGCACCTCCAAGGAAGATGGCAAAAAAGCAAAGCCACAATTTTTTATCCTTCATCAGCTTTAACGCACCGGAGACTTTTTCGGGAGTTTCCATTTTTGGGATTGTAGTGCCGGCAAATAGAATTATTGATAATAGCGGTACTGCCGATAATCCTATAGCCAAATAGTGCCAATGCTCGGTGCCGATTAAATAGATGTATAACGAGCTAACTATAATCATACCTACTACACCCCATGCGTATGTAGAGTGCAGTTTGCTCATTTCGCGCTCTGGGTTATCGGATGGAATTGCAGCAATTACAGGGCTCATCAAAACCTCGTTCAAGCCTCCGCTTGCCGAAAAAATTATAGTTCCAATTATAATACCAACAAGAGCATGAGAGGGTGCAAATAGTGGAACAAGCGCATATATCCATAATCCAACAAAAGTGAGTATAGGTGTCAATTTTACACACTTCGGGATATTAAACTTGTGAGAAAAGAAACTAAAAATCAAGTCAACTGCAAGCTGTGTCAAAAAGTTTATTACTACCAAAAGGCCGAGCATACTATAGCTTATACCATACGTTTCTCTAAAAGTTATAAACAGCAAAGGTGACAAACATATTACTATGCTCATCGAAACGTTGGTAGTATTGCAAGCAAGCTTAAGCCTTGTGTAGTTTTGCATTATAGATACCTCGTATGAATCTTAATGCATATTATAACACTCGTAACGATAGCTTGTCATTTGATAAAAAAGCTTTTTACATAAATATTACTTGAATTTGCGTGCTAACAACGTTAATAAAGTGTACAATATACGTAGAGGTCGAAATGGATATATTTGAAGCAATTGAAAACAGGCATAGCGTTAGAAGATATCTCGATAAAAAGATACCGAGTGATATTATCGAAATACTTAAAAACGAGATTTATAATTGCAACGTTGAAGGGGCGTTAAATATTCAGCTTATTACAGATAGGCCGGAAGCGTTTACAGGTATCAAAGCGAGTTATGGTAAACTTTCAAACGTTAGTTGTTATATTGCGCTTGTTGGTAAGAAGAGTAAAACTCTCGATTACCGTGTGGGATATTATGGTGAGCGTATTGTAATTAAAGCTCAACAACTTGGTCTTAATACTTGTTGGCTCGGCGGTACGTATAGTAAACGCAAAGCAATATGTGAATTGGGAGAAGGCGAGTGTTTACGCCTCGTTATAGCTATCGGATACGGAGCAACGCAAGGTCATGCTCGTAAATCTAAAGCAGTTGACGAGGTAGCATCTGTTTATGAGGGCGCGGAAATGCCCGAGTGGTTTATTAAGGGAGCGGAGTGTGCTTTGAAGGCTCCGACTGCACTTAATCAACAAAAGTTTAAGTTTATACTCTGGCGCGGTCGTTGTGTTACACCAAGATCAGGTACAGGATTTTTTACCAAAGTTGACCTTGGTATAGCAATGTATCACTTTGAGTTAGGAGCTGGTTTTAATAATTTTGTTTTTACCGATATTAGGTAAAAGGGGGTAATATGAAAGTTTTACTAATTAACGGAAGTCCTCGTTTGGACGGTAATACCACACTTGCATTAAAAGAGATGATTGAGGTATTCAAATCAGAGGGAATAGATACCGAAACTATCCAAATTGGTCAAAAAGATATACGTGGTTGTATTGCATGCACAAAGTGTTTTACGGAGGGCAAATGCGTATTTAACGATTTAGTTAACGAGGTTGCGCCTATATTCAAAGACTGTGACGGATTGGTTGTTGCTTCGCCCGTTTATTATGCTCAAGCTAATGCCACTTTGGTAGCGTTTTTACAAAGACTCTTTTACTCGTCAAGGTTCGATAAGTCCATGAAAGTTGGTGCGAGCGTAGCCGTTGCTCGTAGAGGCGGATGTTCTTCAACTTTTGACGAGTTAAATAAATATTTTACAATAAGCGGTATGCCGGTTGTTTCCAGCCAATATTGGAACTCGGTACATGGTAGAGCGCAAGGGGAAGCCGTAGAAGATGGTGAAGGGCTTCAAACGATGCGCGTTTTAGCTCGCAATATGAGTTTTTTAATTAAAAGTATCGCACTTGGTAAAGAGAAATTCGGTCTGCCGGAAAAAGAGCCGAGGGTATATACAAACTTTGTAAAATAATTAAAAGCCACTCAAACGAGTGGCTTAATTTTTTAAAAATGTGCGCCCACTCCGACAAACTCTACCGAATCGGCTCACACGTAGGTAACTACTCCAAAGCTACCTCGTGGCACATCCCGTAAATTGCTTAGTGCTGCTGCGGTCAAGCTCTGACACGGTTCACAACCCGAGATTGCACAAGACCTTGGTATCAACGCCCCTTGCGTGCGTCGGCTTTCCATAAAATTGGCCTCGGTGGGTGGTCTATCCTGCTGTAGCGGATTGCAGGTTACAGGGCACCGCTAGCTCCCCATATAGCACGGTTTTAAGTATACCACAAAGATTATATTTGTCAAATATTTTTTGTGTGACGAAAGTCTGATTTTTTGTTATTTTGCCAAAAAACTGCATTTAGTTATGTTGACACACGCGTTTTATTATAATATAATAAATTAATTAAAAGAATTAGTACTTTATTTTAAGGAGTCTTACAATGAAAAAAACTTTAGCTTGTATCCTCATGTTAGTTGTTGCAGTTACTGCTCTTTGTACTTTTGTGGGTTGCACTTCCGACAAAGAGGAAGAAGTACCCGCCATCACTTCCATTAGCGCAAAAGTAGCTTCTAACGCCGATTTTAACGTAGGCGAAAAGTTTGATAGCAAATATATCACTGTAACCGCAAAGCTTGATGATAAAACTCAAAGCGAAGTTTCTACTACCGCAGCCGTTTCCTACGATCTTGCTGCTTTGAAGCTCGATGACGACGGTAACTTCACCGAAGCAGGCGAGTTTACGCTTAAAGTTACTTATTCGGATTGGTCTACTACCGTAGTAGTTAAGGTTGCCGCATAGTAGGAGGTATGACCTATGTTAATGTCTAAATTAGTCGGAGAAAGAACTAAAACCTCTCCGGCTGACGCAGTTATTAAGAGCCACGCTCTTATGATAAGAGCAGGTTATATGAAGCTCGTTTCCAACGGTATTTGGTCGCTTGCCATGCCTGCTCAACGCATAGCGCAAAAGATCGAAAACATTATTCGTGAGGAAATGAACGCTATCGAGGGACAAGAGTGTATGTTCCCAGTTGTTATGCCCCGCGAAATGTGGGAAGAATCCGGTAGATATAGCTCTATTGGTGACGAAATGGTACGCTTTAAAGATCGTAACGGTCGTGATCTCGTATTGGGCATGACTCACGAGGAAGCCGCCGTACAATTTGCACGCGATGCCGTCAACAGCTATCAACAACTACCCTTTATGATTTATCAAATCCAAACCAAGTTCCGCGATGAAGGTCGCGCGAGAGGCGGTTTGATTCGTGTGCGCGAGTTTAAGATGAAAGATGCGTATTCTTTCCATATCAACCAAGATGATTTGGAAAAATACTATTATCGTGCCTACGATGCATACGATCGCATTTTTAAGCGCATCGGCATGAAGAACTTTATCGCCGTTCAAAGTGACTCCGGCATGATGGGCGGTAAAATTTCTCATGAGTTTATGCTACTTACCGACGTTGGTGAAGATACTTTGGTACTTTGCCCTGAGTGCGGTTATAAGTCCAATATGGAAGTTGCTACTTCGGTAGTTGAGAATTATGCAGACGACGAAGAACTTCCTCTTGAAGAAGTATATACTGCCGACGCAAAAGATATTGCGGAAGTAACCAAATATCTTGGCGATATGCCCGCATACAAAACCGTTAAAGCCGTTTGCTATAACGTTAAGGGTGACTCCGAGACCACCGTCGTTTGTTTTGTAAGAGGGGACCTTGAGGTCAACGAAGCAAAACTCAAGAAGGTTATTCGCAAGGAAGTCGTTCCCGCAGGCCTCGAAGGAAGCGCATTGGTAGCAGGCAATATCGGTTGCTTGGGTATCGAAAAAATTCCTAACGTTATAACCGTTTACGATGCTTCCCTCAAGGGTGCAAACAATATGGTTACGGGCGCAAATAAGGAAGAATATCATATTAAGAATCTTTCCTTTAACCGCGATATGAACGTCAAAGAGTTTTATGATATTGCAAAAGTAGTTGAAGGCGCACGTTGCAGTGTTTGTGGCAAGCCTTTAAAACTCCAAAACGGTATTGAAATCGGCAATATCTTCCAACTTGGAACCAAATATACCGAAAGCATGGGCATGACGGTATTAAACCAAGAGGGCAAGGCAATAAATCCTATTATGGGATGCTACGGTATTGGTGTTGGTAGAGCGATTGCATCAGTTGCGGAAGAAAGCGCTGATGAAAAGGGCTTGAATTGGCCGATGGCAATTGCTCCTTGGCACGTATATCTTTGCGCTTTGCGCACCGACGATCCTATCGTTAAAGAAAAAGCCGAAAAATTGTATGCCGATCTACAAGCTGCCGGCGTCGAAGTAATATACGACGACCGCAATGCATCGGCAGGTTTCAAATTCTCTGATTGCGACCTTATGGGTATACCGATCAGAGTGGTAATCAGTCCGCGTTCTATAGCCAATGACAACATTGAGGTACAGCTTAGAGATGGCTCTTACAAGGACAACGTCAATCTCGATGAGAGCGTAAGTAAGATAAAGGAATTAATTAACGCTCGCATCTAAATTAGTTGGTTGTTAGAGGAAAAGCTATGAGAAAGTTCAGTATTTTATTAACGATACTGCTGGTACTATCTTTGACGATGGCTTGCTTTGCATGCAGTTTTGGAGATAATAAAGGTAGCGGCAGTGGCGATAAGACTAATACTGATAAAAACGATACTGTAGGGACTGTTGATAAGGATGGTTTCATAAAAGAGGCCACAACCGTAGAGGCAGCCGCAGAAGACTTAATCAAGACAGTGTTAAATACTGCTAAATCGGCAAGTAAAAACAGATTGAGTTCTGCTAACCCATGCGTATCGTGGCATCTTGATGCAGAACTTTTGATTAACAGCAGAACGTATTACGTAACGTTTGAGATTAATTTTGACGTTCGCGACGTATCTAAAACAGCTATCAGACTTTTGATTAGCAATGAAAAGGGTTTGGACCCGGTTTTATCATTGTATTTTTACCAAGAGCCCACCGTAAACGATATGACTCCGGGTAACATTTACTTGCAGTTTGGTGACTCAAAAGTTAAGGTTGATATTGAGGATACTTTCCTCGGCACGCTTTTCCCAATATCCTTTACGGGTACTGAAGAAGACGTGGTTAGCTCTTTACTTGGCAATATTATACAAGTGAAAGGTAGTATCGATTATCGTTATTTCGATGGCTCCGACGGCAAAAGAACGCGCAAGTACGCGATGCAAGTCGACTTGAAGAAAACCTTATTGCAAGTTGTTAAGACGGTTAACGCACTTCCGGATAGCTATAAGGAAACGGGCGATGCAATAATGCAAATTATCAGCATGATATTTGCAGTTGATCCTAACCATATCAGCACTCAAATACCCGACTCCATAATTGACATTAAGTTTACAACGAAAGGTGGTAGTCGTACGACGTTGGGCATAGGTGTTCTTGGCGACGTAAATATTGACATGAACGTTGCTGCAAGTGACTTTAAAGATAGTGTATTCCGTGGTGAAAGCTATCATGCAAACATTGCTATGACCTCGTTTATCGCATCTTCAAGATTGATAGCAGATTTCCCTGAAGAAAGCACCCTTGCATCGTATCGTCCATTTAGACAAGCAAGTCTTGTTTTTAACGGCTCGATGTTCCACTCCGATAATCCTGACGTCTATTACGAGGCCGAATTGGGCGCAAAATACGACGGAACAGAAGTAGGTAGCAATAAGGATAAATTCTTCCTTCAAATAGTCAATAAAGACGGTACGGGCAATTCCGACTTCGGCGTATACTATAGTGATAACGTATTAACGCTACAAATAAAAGACGAGCAAGGCAAGCTCGCGGAGTTAACTTGTCCCTTTGACACCGATGCTTTTATAACTGAAGCTCGTAAGAAGGCTAAATGGCTAACTGGTAAGGATTTCGTTAACATTTTAGCCTATTTCACAAGTGCTATCCAAATTTGGGAAAACGATGCAATTAGCTTTAAATTCGATATTACCTTCTTTAGTCAATTGCTCGGCATGGGTGTTAACGACTTAATCGCTTATATGCAAGTAGGTTATTCTGCGGCAGGTGGTACTGGTCAAGTGTTTGTCGACCAAGTTAAAGAGCAGTTTGGTGATAGCGTTACTCTTGCTGATATTATAAGCACCCACATTATCGATCGTACTATTGTCATGATACTTGATAACGGCAAGAATAGTATAACTATAGATGACGACCTTATAGTAAACGTTCCGCGTAGCTAATTCGAATTGTCAAAAATAAAATAGCGCTTCGGTTGAAGCGCTATTTTTTATTGGATTAGAATAATTATTTAAGACCTAAAACGTCAAGCATATCGTATTTGCCGGCGGGTTTATTTGCCATCCATACGGCGGCTTTGACTGCGCCTTCTGCAAATATGCCTTTGTTTTCCGACTCATGCTTTAGAGTAACCACTTCGTTATTCATAATAAACATAACCTCGTGTTTACCAACGATGGTGCCACCACGTACGGCGTGCATACCGATTTCATTTTTAGTGCGTCTACCACATTGACCTTCTCTGCCGTTTATGATATTTAAGCCGTCAATTTGGCTCTTAACTGCATCTGCAAGCATAATAGCAGTGCCGGAGGGAGCATCAACCTTTTTATTATGGTGTTGCTCGATAATCTCGACGTCGCTATAGAGTCCGAGAAGTTTAGCTGCTTCAGAAACCAATTTAACCAAAGCATTAACGCCAACAGACATGTTTCCGCTACGGAACACTGCAACCTTTTTGGATGCTTCTTCTATGAGAGCGAGATCGTTTTTATCATAACCGGTGGTGCAAAGAACACATGGAACGTTGTTCTTAACGGAATAATTAATGATATCGGGTAGGGCGGCTTTTACCGAAAAGTCGATGATGCAGTCAACCGATTCTTTAACGTTGTTTACGTCGTTGTAAACGGGGATAGTATAATCATTTGCATTTGCAAATTTATCCACGCCGACGATTCCGTCGATTTGCGGATTGTTTTTGCAAGTTTCGTAAACGATTTTACCCATCGTGCCGGCAATGCCGTAAATAAGTACTTTCATAATTAGATATTATAGCCGAATTTAATAAGTTCGGAGCGGATGTAATCTTCTTTAGTAGAAGGGGTTAAGGGTAAGCGCATATAATCGGATGAAATCAATCCGAGTAATTTTGCAGCGCACTTAACGGGGATGGGGTTAACTTCCGAGAACAACGCATCTACCAACGGGTTGAGCTTGAATTGCATTTCTCTGCACTTTTCGATATTGCCATTGAAGTAATGGTAACACATATCGTGCATGTACTCGGGGCAAATGTTGGAAGCAACGCTTATTACGCCGATACCACCTAAAGCAAGGATGGGCAATACTAAACCGTCGTCACCGCTATAGATATCAAGTTTGCCGTTGCAAAGGCGAGCAACTTCCATGAATTGGTTGATGTTGCCACTTGCTTCTTTTATTGCGGTAATGCCTTTGTAACCTGCAAGTTTCATTGCGGTTTCGGGCGCGATATTAACGCCGGTTCTGCCGGGAACGTTGTACATTATAATAGGAAGATCAACGTTATCGGCAATTGCTTTGTAGTGGGCGATTATACCGTTTTGAGTACACTTGTTGTAGTAGGGGGTAACGGTAAGGATACCGTCTGCTCCTAAATCTTGGTTTTCTTTAGCGTACTCGATAACGGTGTAGGTGTTGTTGCTGCCTGCGCCGAGAATAACGGGAATACGTTTGTTGACGATTTCGATAACGGTAGAAGCAACTTTAGTACGTTCTTTGTGAGTCATCGTGGTAGGCTCGCCGGTAGTACCGTTAATTATGAGTGCATCGATATTGCCGTCGAGTTGAGCTTTAACCAATCTTTCGAGATTATCGTAATCGATTTTGTCGTCTACGAACGGGGTAATTAATGCTGTGGCAGCGCCTTTAAAAATGGACATATTTGCCCTCCTTATAATTATAGAGCGTCGTGTGCAATAAGGAATTCTGCGATTTGAACTGCGTTAGTAGCTGCGCCTTTACGGATGTTGTCTGCTACAACCCAAATATTGCAACCGGATTCTACGGTATCGTCTAAACGGATACGACCAACGTAAACTTCGTCGTGGTTTTCAGCGTAGATGGGCATGGGATATTTGAGGTTCTTAACGTCGTCAACGACAACGAGGCCGGGCATATTAGCTAAAGCCTCGCGGATACCTTCGAGAGTGCAGGGCTTATTGAACTCGATATTAATGCTTTCGCTATGACCGTGGAATACGGGAACTCTAACGGTGGTAGCGGTAACTTTGATGGAGTAATCGTTGAGGATTTTTTTGGTTTCCTTAATCATCTTTTCCTCTTCCTTGGTGTAGCCGTTATCGAGGAAAACGTCGATGTGGGGGATGAGGTTGTTGGTGATAGGATAGGGGAACTTATTGGTGGTGCCGTCTTTTAAATCGTTGAAACCGGCAACGCCTGCGCCCGAAACTGCTTGGTAAGTGGAGTAGATAACTCTCTTTAAGCCGTACTTATCGTGTAAAGGCTTAAGAGCTACCATAGCTTGGATGGTGGAGCAGTTGGGGTTAGCGATTATACCCTTGTTATTAAGAGCTGCTTCGCCGTTAACTTCGGGAACGACTAGCGGAACGTCATCGTGCATACGCCATTGGCTGGAGTTATCGATAACGGTTGCACCGATAGCTGCAAATTGGGGAGCATATTCTTTGGAGATGGAGCCACCCGCAGAGAAGAGAGCAACGTCGATACCCTTATTCTTGATGTTTTCGGGGGTGAGCTCTATGACGGTATGTTTCTCGCCCATAAAGTCGATTTCTTTGCCAGCGGATTTTGCTGAAGCAAAAAGATAATATTTAGATACGGGGAGTTTGCGTTCCTCGAGTACTTGTAAAAACTTGCTACCAACCATACCGGTTGCGCCGACAACGGCCATTACGTATTTTTTCATGAGTCGAATCTCCTAGAAATAATTTATTCAATTATAATAATATTAGTTACTTCTTGTCAAATATATAAATAAATATAATTGCAATAAATCGTGATTTGTTGTATAATCGTATTCGACTAATTATGTTGTGAGGATAATATGGCAGATTCCCGTAACACCGAAAAGAAAGCTAATTCCCTTAAGATTAAGCTCTTGAGAGCTATGGCACTTGCTCCCGAAGCACGTACTGAAGAGAAAAAGGGCGCTTACCCCGGTGGAAGATTCAAAAGATTTACCGATATATTTAAGGCAAACAACCAAGATTTGATGATGGTAAACGTCTTTACCATTTTATTCGCGTTGCCTATGCTTGCAGTAGTATTGTTCGTAACTTTATTCGGAGCAGAAAAGTTTGCTTACGTACTCAAGGGTATTACCGAAACTCCTTACCTTATGTCAGGTTTGGGATTTGGTCTTTCTTCGGGCGTTAATATTGCGGAAATTAAAGTTTTAACTTTAATGAGCTACCGCATAATGATTCTTGGTATCGCAATTTTTATGCCGGTGCTTGGCGTTGGTGTAGCAGGAGCGATGCACGTAATCCAAAAGTTTATTTGGGGCGAAAGACTTCTTACCAAAAAAGATAAAAAGACCGGTGTGGACGTCAACCGTACTATTACCGAATTCTTCCGTGGCGTAAAGCTTTACTGGAAGCAAATGGTCGTCATATTCAGTGTTTACGCAGTATTTATTGCAGGCGGTGCAGAGCTTATTCTCGAGTTTATCGCAGGTCTTTGGTCGGGTAGCGCAAGCGTAGGTCATTGGTTTGCAGTAATATTCGGTGCGTTGTTTATTCTTCTTTCAAGCATCGTATTCCTCAATATGTTACCCCAAGTCGTTTCCTACGGCAAAAACTTAACCTTAATCGAGATGGTAAGGAACGCATTGATATATACGGTAGCCTTCTTTGTACCCAGCTTATTTATCGCGATATTCATGTTTGCTCCCATAGCATTGTTTGCTGTAGGCGGATTCGTAACCATCATCGTTGTAATCTTATTTATGAGCGTAGGTGCAAGTTATATGTGCTTGGTTGCTGCTAACTATGGCGATTATAATAGCGAAAACGTATTGCAAGTTCTTTATGAACAAAAGCAAACCGTTGAAAGCCGTAAATCCCGCAAAGATAAGAAAAAGGATACCGCACAACAAGGTTCAGTTAACTATAAGAGAAAAAAGAAATAATTTATAAGACATTTAAAACCGGCAATTATGGATAAAATTATTAAAGGCGTTTTGTTCAACGGTAAGGCAAGAATTGCTTTAATCGAAAGCACCGAAACCGTTAACAAAGCTATCAAGATTCACGACTTAACACCTCTCGCAGCGGCCGCACTTGGTCGCGCGTTGACCATTGGCGCATATATCGAAACCAACCTTAAGAGCGAAAGCGATCGCTTCAATTTGATTATTAACGGCGGAGGCCCGATCGGTAAGATATACGTATCGTCCGATAGACCGCATACAGTCAAAGGCCTCGTTGAAAATCCTCAAGTTGATTTACCTATTCGCAAGGATGGTAAGCTCGACGTTGGCGGTGCCGTAGGCAAAAACGGCGACCTTGTAGTTGTTAAGGATTTAGGTCTTAAGGAGCCTTATATCGGCAGATGTAAGCTTGTTTCCGGCGAACTTGCAGAGGACTACACCAACTATCTTTATAAGAGCGAAGGCATCCTTAACGCGGTTGCACTTGGTGTTTTGAACGATAGTAATGGATGCAAAGCGGCAGGTGGCATCATTATTGAAGCTCTACCTGATGCTGATGATAATATGGTATTCATACTCGAAGACATAATGTCCAACTTTACCAACGTATCTCAATTGATCGCAGAAAAAGGCATTGAAGAGATTGCCAACTTCTACTTTGGACATTTGGACGCAGAGATTTTCCCTGCTGAAAAACTCGGATACAAATGTGATTGTTGGGCAAAGATACGCCGTATCGTAAGAGGACTCGGTAGGGCGGAAGTTGAAGACATCATTAAAGAGCAAGGAATGCTTGAAATCAAATGCGACTACTGCCGTAAAAATTACGTTTACACCGAAAAGGATCTCGATTATTTATTTGAAGAAAAGAAGTGAGAGTAATTCCCTTTAAGCCCGATGCCAAGCTTAACTACAGTTTGGCGCTCGAAAAAATCCAAAATAAAGACTACGGCTTTGCTATTAAGCTTCTAAAAGAAGCTATCCAAATCGATGCAAAGCCGGAGTATTACGTAGAGCTTGCAGAGCTCTATTTTACTTTGGGCGAGTATTTCGAGTGTATGTGCGTATATAATCGTATGGCGCGCGATAAAGGCTATAAACTGGACGTAGTGCTTGGTATGTTACGCGCACATTGTGCTTTAAGAGAACTACCGTTTTGTTCCGATTATTTGAATATTAATCATGCGGCTACTTGGCGTATTTTCAACAAGTTTTACGATGTTCAAAAGTTAAAGGATATTTGCGTGGAGTGTAAGGAAAACACAGATGCTTTGAAAGCTCCACACATGATAGACGTAAAAGATAATGCCATAAAGCGCAAAATTGCTATGGCGGAAGATTATTGTTTTAACGCGAATTTTAGCTCGGCTTTAAGTCTTATAGAGGATATTCCGAGTTCGTCCAAGTATTACGTTGCAAGTTTGGAGCTAAAAACGTCAATCTATCTTGATTCCGGTGACTTGGAGCAAGCGCTTGAAATTGCTAAAGAGTTAAAATCAATCTCAAAGGGCAATCTTCAAGCTATCTGGGCAATACTTATAATCTTATATAATTTAGGCGACACAAAATTTTCCGTAGATTTCCGTAACGCTTATATTGAATGCGAGCAAGAGATATTTGAAAGCGGTAATGCTAAAGCGTTAGTACGTTTTATAAACCTAACGCAAGCTTTGGGATATACTGCCGGGTTAAATAGAGTTTTGAAAAAGGCGATAAAAGCTTTCCCTTATAATTCCCAAATAATTTTTTACGTGATTGAGAATCATATCGCAAGAGATGAGTACGATAGGGCGAAGGAGCTTATTGCAAAAGCGCGTGAGTTATTTCCAAACCATCCGCTTTCTTCTGCCTACAATTATTTGATTAACGACGAGAGATTTATAAAAAAATGCGATCGGTGTATTTGGGATGGTTTTACCTTCTATCAAGGCGTTCGTACCGCTTTATCGGAATTAAGAGCATCGGAGTTTTTTAATGAAAATTGCGACGTAAATGCTCCTTTGAACGAGGATTTATTGACGTATTTACTGTACGATTGCGATGCGGAAACGGTAGAGGACGTTTTAAGTGATAAGCGATTGCAACAAAGGCCGGGGTTTAAGGAATTCTTAATTCGGGCACTCGATAACCAATATTTGAATAACGAAACGATGTATGTTTTACTTGCGACGTTACATAACGTTCAGTTTGGCACGGGCGCACTATTGCTTAACTCAAGTGGTCAAGAATTGTTGCACGTAATGTACTTTGTGCCGGATAAGGCGCCCAACAAAGACTTAAGGATGGGGCGCGTTATCAGTAAGGTCTATGCTTGCCTCGTGTATGACTATAACGTCAACACCGATAACGTTAATAAAGAGAGTTTAGCAAAAGAATATAAGTATTTGAATGACCTCAACGTGCAGTGCAAAGAAGTGGGTTTTTGCGCTGCACTTCATTTTAGATACCTCACAAAAGTTAAAGGCCTAAAAAATAACGAACTTCTAAAGAAGTCCGTTAGTGATTTTTATGATATTTGGCCCAATGATTTAGATGAAGTTTTAAAAGCTTTTAACCTAATATAATTTTAAGCCTCGGTTATTTCAGCAACTTCTTCTTTTTGACAACAGCAACAACAAGCAGGTTCTTCTTTGAAGACCTTAATTTTGCTTACGAAAATCCAACGTGCGAGGGTTGCAACGCAGAGTCCGATGTAGTAACCGAATAGGGTGTCGGATAGGTAGTGTGCGGTTGCAACAACACGGCTTACTGCAACAAGAGCGGTATAAACTGCAGGAACGGTCCAGAATACCCATTTAATCTTTTTGAATTTGGGGAATAATTCGGGAACGATAATAAGTGCAAAGCTTACTGAAGCAGCAGCGGTGTGACCGGAGGGGAAGGATTGGAAGGGGCTGGAAAGGCCTTCGAACAATGCTTTATACTCCTCGGTACGGATTTCCGGCTTGATGATGGTATTGATCATATACCAAGGGGTAAATCCGTCGTAGTTGTAATTGGGGTAAAGTTCAAAGAGTGCTTCAGGGGTTTGGGGATTGCCGATGGTCATGGTGCGATAGCGTTGACGAGCCCAAATGAGCTTCATAACGATGGAAATAACGTTGGATGCTATAGCAACGATGCCAAGGAAGAGCGCGAACCAGAATAACTTTTTGATTACGTCTTTGGGTACAGCGCCGAAAGCCGCGATGGTTAAAAGGCTCATGAAGGCGGCAAATACGATAACGTAAACGATGTCGTACATAAGTTCTTCTGCAACGAAGTTATCCCAGAACCACATATATAATGCTGCGGCGTATCCGATAAAAGTTAAAGAGGCTCCGCATATTTTATTAAAGAATAACTTTTGCTTGGAACTTTTACCGAAACTTTGGTAAAAGAGTATAGCGCCTATAATGGGAGCAGCAAGGTAGGTGGGTAGTTCGCCGAGATTTGCAAAATATTGACCGAATAACGAATTGGTGTTATCAAGAGCCTTGTTGATTTGCAAATCGAAAAAAGCAGTAACGATTGCGATAGCTACGAAAATAGCAGCGCAAACGCCAATTTCTATCCAAGATTTTTTGCTGATTTTATTCATAATCTCTCCTTTGTAAAAAGATTTTAATAAGCAGTCTTTTCGGTGATATAGTTTACGAGATCGTCAATATTCATTCTGATTTGTTCCATGCTATCGCGTTCACGGACGGTTACGGTGTTATCCTCGAGGGTATCGAAGTCTACGGTTACGCAGAAGGGGGTACCGATTTCGTCTTGACGGCGGTAGCGCTTACCGATAGATGCGCTTGCATCGTAAGCGGTGGGGAACTTCTTGATTAAAGCACGATATAATTCGTCTGCTTTCTCGTTGAGTTGCTTTTGCAAGGGGAGTACTGCAACTTTGTAGGGTGCAAGAGCGGGATGTAAGTGTAAGACTACACGGCTATCGCCACCTTCAAGTTCTTCTTCCTCATAAGCGTTGCAAAGAACGGTGAGTACCATACGTTCGACACCAAGAGAGGGCTCGATAACGTAGGGAATATATTTTTTGTTGGTAACGGGATCGATATAGCTTAAATCCTTACCTGAAGTGTTAATATGTTGATTGAGGTCGTAGTCGGTTCTGTCCGCAATACCCCATAGTTCGCCCCAACCGAAGGGGAATTTGAATTCGAAGTCGGTAGTTGCACGGCTATAGAAGCAAAGTTCTTCGGGATCGTGGTCGCGGAGACGTAAGTTTTCCTCTTTGATGCCGATGCCAAGCAACCAATCCTTACAGAATTGACGCCAGTAAGCAAACCACTCGAGATCGGTGCCGGGTTCGCAGAAGAATTCAAGCTCCATTTGTTCGAATTCTCTTACACGGAAGATAAAGTTACCGGGAGTAATTTCATTACGGAAGGATTTACCGATTTGAGCAATACCAAATGGAACTTTACTGCGAGTGGTACGTTGAACGTTTTTGAAGTTTACAAAGATACCTTGAGCGGTTTCGGGACGTAAGTAAACGGTATTAACGCTATCTTCGGTTACACCTTGGAAGGTTTTGAACATAAGGTTAAACTTGCGAATACCGGTAAAGTTTTGGTTGCCACAAATAGGGCACTTGATTTTGTTATCGATTATAAATTGCTCGAATTGTTCGTTGGACCAACCTGCGATTTTGATATCGAGGTTATTTTTTGCGATATAATCTTCAACGAGGTTGTCTGCACGGTGACGGGATTTGCAGGATTTGCAATCCATCAAAGGATCGCTAAAGCCACCCAAGTGACCGCTTGCTTCCCATACTTTGGGATTCATTAAGATAGCACAGTCAACGCCAACGTTAAGGGGATTCTCGGTAACGAATTTTTGCCACCAAGCCTTTTTGATGTTGCTCTTAAGCTCGGAGCCGAGAGGACCGTAATCCCAAGTGTTTGCAAGACCGCCGTAGATTTCACTACCGCTAAAAATAAAGCCTCTGTTTTTGCAGAGTGCAACAAGTTTATCCATAGTTAATTTAGCCATAATTACCTCAAAAGTTTTGTTAGCTACATATTAAACATATTCGCGCGTTTTGTCAATATAATTAAATATAATCAATGGTAAAATATGATAAATAAACAATCTTTAGTAAGTTTAACGGCTAATGTTATTATAGTTTTCGTGTTGATAGTGATAGCGATAGTAGGGCTTGGAGGTGCGGAAGTAGTGGCGGTTAGCGGAGAGGATGCGATATATCGTGGGAACGAGGCGGTTGCTAACGTATCGCTTATGTTCAACGTTTATTGGGGTACGGAGTACGTGAATGACATCCTAAAAGTGTTGGATGCTTTTCAAGTAAAAACCACCTTTTTCGTTGGCGGTTGCTGGGTTGCAAAGAACGTCGAAGTCTTTAAAAACATAGTAGATAAAGGCCACGAGATAGGCTCGCACGGCTATTCGCATAAGGATGCCGAGAAGCTTAATTACGCTCAAAACGAGGACGAAATACTGCTTACCGAAAAAATGATATTTAGTATAACAAACAAAAAACCTACCTTGTTTGCGCCCCCCTCCGGCTCGATCGGAAGTAGTATGTTCGAGGTATGTAAAGATAACGATTACACCGTTATTATGTGGAGTAGAGACACAATCGATTGGCGCGATAAAGATGTAAATATGGTTATCAAAAGAGCTACTTCGGATATCCAAAACGGCGAATTAATACTTATGCATCCAACCGCTCATACGCTAAAAGCGCTCCCCAAAATCATAGGGGATTTGAAGTCCAAAGGCTTCATGGTAACTACTGTTAGCGAGACTATAGCACCCGCAAAAGTTTAAGTAAGACGACAGAGTGATTATAAGCTAAAAAACCACAAAAAAATCGGCTTCATTGTTTATAAAATATATTGAAATTACTTAAGATTTAGTATATACTATATTTGCGTAATATCGATTGCGTAAAATATTGTTGAGGTACTACCCGATTTATGGATCTAATACACACGTTTGCAAACGGGTTAAGATTGGCTCTTTGCCCGATGGAACATACGAGAAGTGTTGCAATAGGCGTTTACGTTGGCGCAGGTGCTGCTAACGAGAGTAAAGATATAAACGGTATTTCACATTTTACCGAACACATGCTTTTCAAAGGTACGGCAAAGCGTACTGCTTTTGATATTGCCAACGAGATGGAAAGCATAGGCGTGCAAATCAACGCTTTTACTGCCCGTCATATGACTTCATACTATACGATTTCCACCGATGAGCATACCGAGCATTGTATGGAAATGCTTTCGGACATTTTCTTCAACTCTTTATTGTCGGAAGAGGAAATTTCAAGAGAACGTAACGTTATTTTAGAAGAAATCAGTCGCGATGAAGATGATCCCGAAGACGTATGTAACGAGGGACTTGCATGCGTATTTTACGGCGATACTCCTATGGGCAGACCAATACTTGGCTCTCGTGAAAACGTAAAACGTTTTAATTCCCAAGATATCCGCAATTATATGCAAAAATACTACGTTCCTCAAAACACCATTATTTCGATGGCTGGTAGTTTTAAGGTGGAGGACGCGATTAAGCTTGCAAGCAAATACTTCGAGCATAATTTTAAAAACAATAAATTTAACCACGTTGAAGACGAAGTCCAAACCCACTCTGCGTATTTCGAAAAGGTTAAGCCCACCGAGCAAGCTAATATAGCGTTTGCCTTCCCTGCATTTTCGTATAAATCGGAAGAACGCGACGTTGTTTCGCTCGTAAGCAGTATATTCGGCGGTGGTATGAGTTCAAGGCTTTTCCAAAACGTCAGAGAACGTAGGGGACTTGCTTACGACGTATATTCGATTATAAGTGCAGATAAAAAGAGCGGTGCGTTTACTATTTACGTAGGTACCAATCCCAAAACTGCCTTGCAAGCCACC
This sequence comes from Clostridia bacterium, assembly GCA_017504305.1. Classification (GTDB taxonomy): domain Bacteria; phylum Bacillota; class Clostridia; order Christensenellales; family DTU072; genus Stercoripulliclostridium_A. Next base: position 27,026 of record JAFVRJ010000004.1, read on the forward strand.
GAGGCTATCAAAGAAGAAATCGATAAGCTCATAAAAGAGGGCATTACCGAGCAGGAATTTAATAAAGGTTTACAACAACTTAAAACCAATTTGGTTTTAGGGTCCGAAAGTTCGTTATCGTTGATGCGTGCTAACGGAAGAAATATGATTATGACCGGTGAAATGTTTAGCGTGGATGCAAAACTAAAGAATATCAACGCTATAACGCAAGAAAAGGTAAACGAAGTTGTCGCAAAAATATTCAATTACGATAATGTTGCTGCAAGCTACGTAGGACCTCAACCGGTAGGCAACGTTTACGGTGCAATCAAAGGAGGAAATAATGACTAATAAAATCGACGGCAAGAATTCTTTTACAAAAAGAAAAGTAGCGTACGCTTTGTTCGGAGTTATTGCGCTACTCGTGTTGTTCCTTTGTATTGGAGTATTGAGGCGTGTGGTTTACGGCGTTTTCGGCTACGCCATCTATGCTTATTTACCGGCACTTCTAACCTTTGCGGTAATGCTTTTAATAGGCAAAAAAACCAACGTATCGCTTAAGCGCACCGCACTATATATAACTTTGTTCTTTATGGTTGTTACCACTTTACATATAGGTTTATCCAAATCTATAGTTGAAGGCGACAATTATTTAGCAAACACTTATTCGGCAAACACCGTCGGTGGTGTTACTATCGGTTTGTTAGCAGGATTATTCCGCCTTATTTGCGCGGGCTCCTATGGATTTGCGTTTGCGTTATCATTTGTAATAACTGCGGCATGGGGCTTGGTTGCTCTCTATCCTTTAATCACCGAAGTAGGTAAGGGTAAGGAAAAATCCAAAAACGAAGTTATTGAAGAAAAGGTCGCACCCGAAGCACCGAGCGTCGTTAGCGTTAACCCGATGCGCAAAAACTCCCAAGGCCTTTATACTGAAGATGCTACGCCCGAGCAAACTTCCAATTTTGATCAATATTTTAACGCAGACGTTCTTAACGTAAGCGGAACGAAAGGCGAGTTGTTCTCGTCGCTTACAAGCGATGAAGATAAAATGCGCTATAAAGCCGATCAAAGCGCCAATATGCTTTTTGGTGAAGAGCCTCAATACAGAGCTCCTCAAAAACCCTTGCAAGAGCGCCGTACCTATAACGTTCTTGAAAGTCTTGGCACCGACGACGGCTACAATTACGTAATGACCAATCAACAACGCATGCGTTTGGTTGAAGAGAATTTACGTATGAAATCGCCGGAAGAAGAGTACGCCGAGCGTTTTGGCGGTGGCTTGGAAGATGGTTATGCAACCGCACGTAAGCCCGCAAGCAATCCTTCTACTACACAATACGGTAGCTACGAGCCACAAAGAGAACCCGTTCGCCCCGTAGTACCGCAAGGTAACGAGAGCATTTTCGGTGGATACAATCAAACGCCCAGAGCAAACGATTACTATCAACAAGCTACGGTCTACCAAGAGCCGGTTGCACCTGCACATTTTGAAACCCCGGTTCAACAGGCGCCCGTTCAACAAGCAACCGCTCAACCCGATCTAACGGATCGAGCAAAGCTCCTTGATTACATAAATACACCGATTACCGCGGAAGAATACGTCAATATGGACGTAGTACGTCCTATTAAAAAAGACGTTGAGGTGCAAGATACCGATTATATGTTCGACGATACCATCCAAAGACGCGAGCCCATCGTCGAAGAGCCTGTTTATACCGCACCGGTCGTTACAGAGCCGGTATATACTGCTCCCCAACCCGTTGTTCAACCGCAACCCGTCGTTGCGCAACAAGCATACGTCCAACCGCAAAGAGTAGAGCAACCCGTTGTTCAACCGCAACCCGTTTACGAGGCAAAACAGCCTGTTGTGGACGTTCAATCGAAGTTTAATATTCCGCAAAAACAGCCCAAGCAAGTATTTGATTCCATCGCTATGGGTAAGGAAAAAGCTCCCGATCTACCTAAAACCACAATCGAGCCTAAAAAACCATACGTTCCTAAACCATATAAGTTCCCGAGCTATGATTTCCTACAAGACCACGGTAGCGCTGGCAGTGATTTCCCCGAAGATTATCAACAAGTCAAAGCAAAGCTCGACGTTACGATGCAAGAGTTTAACGTACCTGCCGAAGTTTACGATGCCAAGAGGGGCCCTGCGTTTACCATGTACTATCTTAAGGTTGGTGCAGGCTATAAGCTTGGTAGGATATCATCCCTTAAAGAAAACCTCAAGATGCGCTTATGCGTTAAAAACTTGCGTATTTTAGCACCTATCGAGGGCGAGGATGCGTTGGGCATCGAGCTTCCCAATAGTAGCCGTGATACCGTAGGTTTGCGTTCAATACTTTGCTCAAGACAGTTCAACGAGTCTAAAAAGGGACTCATGGTTGGCTTTGGTAAAACCATCGATGGTGAACCTTTTATCGCAGATATAACCAAGATGCCTCACTTGCTTGTAGCCGGTTCAACCGGTACCGGTAAGAGCGTATTCTTGAACTGTATTTTAACAAGCTTACTATACAAGTATTCACCTGAAGATTTAAGGCTTATTCTTATCGACCCCAAACGCGTAGAGTTGAGCGTATATCGCAATCTTCCCAACCTCCTCATTAAAGAAACCATCAAGGAGCCCAAACACGCCGTTAACGCACTACGTTGGCTATGCCAAGAAATGGATCGCAGATACAAGTTCTTCGAGCAAGTAGGTTGCGCTAATATCGACCAATATAACGAGGATTTCCGTAAGCCGGACGAGCCCAAAATGTATCGTATAGTATTGGTTATCGACGAGATGGCCGACCTTATGATTAAGTCCAAGGACAACACGGTTGAAGAGTGTATCGTACGTATTGCACAGCTTGCACGTGCTTGCGGTATACACATGATTATTGCAACCCAACGTCCGACCGTACAAGTTATTACCGGTCTTATTAAGAGTAACATCTTGCACCGTGTTGCATTTACCGTTAAATCCAATATGGACTCTCGCGTAATTCTTGACGACGGCGGAGCGGAAGACCTTTTAGGTCTTGGCGATATGCTATACTCCTTCCCGTCCAACTTAAAGCGTATGCAAGGTGCTTTTGTAGATATCCGTGAAATCAAGCAAGTTTGCGACTTCATCAGAGAGAATAACGAAGGTGACTTTGATGATGAAATTGCGAAGGCCGTTACCTTCGAAGAACCCAAACCAGTTAGCACCGAAGAACGTTCTGCCCAAAGAGAGGAGGAGAGGGACGCTGAATTCGAAAGACAACTTCGAGTAATTCTTAAATCCTTTATTTTGAGCGGTAGAGCCTCGGTATCAAGCGCCCAAGCAAGCCATAGAGTAGGCTATATCAAGGCTAAAAAGCTTGTTGATGCAATGACCGAACGTGGCTTCTTAAGCGAGGGCGAAGGGGCAAAACCGAGAGAAATTCTTATAACTTTACAAGAATACGACCAATTGTTCGGTGGTATGGATTCCGAGACGGCGAGTGAAGTGGTATCAGAGGGCGATGATGAATAATACTGCAAAGAAGATAGGTATGGTGTCGCTTGGATGCGACAAAAACCGTGTTGACACTGAAAACGTTTTATACGCATTAACGGAGCGCGGATATCAACTTACGCAAAACGTTGAAGAAGCAGATATTTTGGTAGTCAACACCTGCGCGTTTATAACTACGGCAGTAAGGGAAAGTATCGATACTATTTTAGAACTTGCCGAACAAAAGCAAAATAGGGACGTTAAGATAGTCGTAATGGGATGTTTTGCCGAGCGTTACGCAATGGAGGTAATGGATGATTTACCTGAAGTCGACGCGTTTATCGGAGTAAACTCATACGCCAACGTTGCCGATATTTTTGATAATCTCGGTAACGGCAGACAAATCGTATTGGAAAAGAATCCTTGCGGATATCTACGTGGTAGAGTACAAACTACGCCCGCGCACTATGCGTACTTAAAAATAGCAGATGGATGCGATAATTTTTGTACCTATTGTGCAATACCGTATATACGCGGAAGATACCGTTCCTATCCGATGGAAGACCTTATCGAAGAAGCTAAAGGGCTTGCCGATAACGGCGTTAAGGAGCTGATTGTAGTTGCTCAAGATACTACAAGATACGGCAAAGACCTTTACGGCAAATATATGCTTACCGAGCTATTAAAAGAGCTTGTTAAGCTTGATTTTTATAGAATCCGCATATTATACGCCTATCCGGAGTTGGTTAGCGACGAGCTTACCGAGTTAATTGCGACAGAGCCTAAAATTGCTAAATATATTGATATTCCGTTGCAACACGTTTCAAACTCCATTTTAAAGGCTATGCACCGCCGTAACACAAAAGAGGAGGCATACGCACTGCTTACCAAGCTAAAAGAAAGATGCCCCGATATAGCAATTCGCTCTACTTTTATAGTGGGATTCCCCGGAGAAACGGAGGAGGACTATAACGAAGTTAAAGAGCTTGTAGCGACCGGTTTAATCGACTACGCAGGATTCTTTGCGTATTCGAAGGAAAAGGGCACTGTAGCATATAAAATGAAAAATCAAGTACCCTATAAGGTCAAAAAGGCGAGGGAAAAGGAGCTTAGCAAAATGCAAAGCTACAATATCGAAGCTCGCCACGCAAAATACGTAGGTAAGACCATGGAGGTAATTTACGAAGGTATCGATTATAACAAAGGCAAGTTCTATGGTAGACCGGAGTACAATGCCCCCGATATCGACACCAAAATATACTTTACGTCCGATTTCCCGCTTGAAGTAGGGGAGGTTTACGACGTCAAAATAACCAAAGGTGGATTTAATCCTCAAGGAGAAACGGTTAACAAGTAGGAGGCAACGTGAATAAATATTTACGAGTTTGTGCAACTGAAAAGGAGATTGTTGAAAGGCTGGATACCTTTCATCCTGAAATTGTGACCTATGGTAAAAAAGGTAGTGGGGCAGATTATCTACTCACCTTCTATAACATTACCGAAGCGTCTTCAGAGTCGTTGGATTATACCTTTAGGGACGTAAGTTACGGCGATGGCACGAGGTCGCTTGCAGAGGAATTGGTTGCGTTATTAAATGAGAAAAATTTAACTATTGCGACAGCTGAAAGCCTAACAGGCGGAAGCGTTGGATCAAAGATTGTAGACGTAGCGGGATGCTCCTCCGTTTATTACGGAGGGGTAATAGCTTATAGCAACGAGCTTAAGATTTCCGCCCTTGGCGTAGCAGAGGAAACGATAGCGGACTTTGGCGCGGTGAGTGAGCAAACCGCTATAGAAATGGCAACTGGATTGTTGAACGAAAACGTTAATTTGGGTATCTCAACAACCGGTATTGCGGGCCCCACAGGCGGTAGTTTATTAAAGCCCGTAGGGCTTGTATATATAGCAGTTACCGATGAAGAAAACACCGACGTGTTCCAGTTGCAGTTTGCCGGTAACCGCGAAGAAATAAGAAATCAAGCAAGAGATAAAGCGTTGTTTTACGCGATAAAGCACTTGCAATTATATTACTAAAATCAACCAAGGAGATATAACAATGGACGAAAAAAGAAAGAAATCATTGGACGAAGTTCTTGCTCACATAGAGAAGAGCTACGGCAAGGGTTCCATTATCAATATGGGCTCTACCGAGAGCGTTAAAGTTGACGTTATACCTACCGGCTGTCTTGCACTCGATAAGGCGCTCGGAATAGGTGGATTGCCGAGAGGACGTATCGTAGAAATCTACGGACCGGAGTCGTCTGGTAAAACCACGCTTGCATTACACGTTATAGCTGAAGCTCAAAAGGCAGGCGGTATCGTTGCATTTATTGATGCAGAGCACGCTCTTGATCCCACTTATGCCGGCGCACTTGGCGTAGACCTTTCTCAAATGTACGTTTCGCAACCTGATGATGGTGAACAAGCACTTGCTATCGCAGATGAACTTGCTCGTAGCGGAAGCATCGACGTAATAGTAGTGGACTCTGTAGCAGCTCTTACTCCCAAGGCAGAAATCGACGGCGAAATGGGTGATGCTCCCATGGGTATGCAAGCAAGACTTATGTCTCAAGCTATGCGTAAGTTAACCCCTGCTTGCGGTAAAACCAATACTCTTATCATCTTTATCAACCAACTTCGCGAAAAGATCGGTATCATGTTCGGTAATCCCGAAACGACCACCGGCGGTAAGGCACTTAAGTTCTACAGTAGCGTACGTCTTGACGTAAGAAGGGTTGATGCAGTTAAAGACGGCTCTACCGTTATCGGCAACCGCACCCGCGTTAAGGTTGTTAAGAACAAACTATCACCTCCTTTTAGACAAGCTGAATTTGATATTATTTTCGGAAGCGGTATTAGCTCTATCGGCTGTATCTTAGATTTGGCGGTTGAAATGGGACTTGTTGTCAAAGCAGGTTCATGGTTTAGCTACGAGGGCGAAAAGATTGGTCAAGGCAGAGAAAAGGCCGTTGATTACTTGAAGAAAAATCCTGAACTCGTAGAAATTTTAGAGCAAAAAATCCGCGAAAGCTTTTAGTTTTCACCGAGATTAGATGTTGACAATTTATATATAATAAATTATAATAAAATATAGTGAACGATTCGGTAAGCGAACGACCGTAATTATACACGCAACTATAAAAACTAAATAGGAGGTTACAATGTTAAGCAGTCTAACAATGCTTATGGCAATAGACGCTTGGGCAGTTGTGCTGATAACCTTATTCCCCGCTTTATTAGTAGGCTTTGGAGCCGGCTATATCGCATATAAAACGGTTTTGAAAAAGAAGGAATTGGATGCGGAAACTCAGCACGCAAAAGTAATCGAAGAGGCAAGGCAGGAAGCCAAAACCATTCGTAAGGATGCCCTACTCGAGGCCAAAGAGGAGCAAATAAGACTGCGCAACGAGTTTGAAAAGGAATCAAGAGACAGACGTTCCGAAATGCAAAGGCAAGAGTCACGCCTTAACCAAAAAGAAGACTCCATCAACAAGAAAGAAGAAATTTTAGACAAAAAAATCGAAAACATCGACCGCACTCGCAAAGAGCTCGAGACTAAAGAGTCTGAATTAAAAGCTCTTGCCGACGAACTTGGCAAAGCAAACGAAAAGATACTTGCCGAGCTCGAAAAGGTTAGCGGTATGTCGCGTGACGAGGCAAAAGATCTTATCATTAAAGAAATGGAAGAGCAAGCCAAACTCGACGCGGTTAACATCGTAAAGGAAATCGAAAAGACAGCCAAAGAAGAGGGCGAGCGTCGTGCAAAGAACATTGTAGCGCTTGCAATCCAAAGATGTGCAGTAGACCAAGCTTCCGAAGCCACCGTATCTACGGTTGAGTTACCTAACGAAGATATGAAAGGTCGCATTATAGGCCGTGTAGGTCGTAACATCAAGGCTCTCGAAAGCGCAACGGGCGTAGATATTATTATCGATGATACTCCCGACGTAGTTACGCTTTCCGGATTCGATCCTGTAAGACGCGAAGTAGCTCGTTTAACCCTTCAAAAGCTCGTAGCCGACGGACGTATTCATCCCGGCAGAATCGAGGAAGTAGTGGATCGTATCCGTCGTGATATGGATGCAAACGTTAAGGAAGCTGGTGAAAGCGCCGTATTCGATGCAGGTGTTTACGGTATCCATCCCGAACTTGTCAAATTACTTGGTCGCATGCAGTTCCGTACCAGCTACGGTCAAAACGTCTTAAAGCACTCGCTTGAAGTATCCTATATTGCAGGATTATTGGCAGGGGAGCTTGGCGCAGACGTAAAGCTATGCAAACGCGCAGGTTTATTACACGATATTGGTAAGTCTATCGACCACGAGTACGAAGGTACCCATATTCAAATAGGTGTTGAGCTTGCACGCAAATACAAAGAAAGCGAAAAGGTAATTCACTGTATAGAAGCGCACCACGGTGACGTAGAAGCTACTTCGGTCGAAGCAGTTTTAGTACAAGCCGCCGACGCTATCAGCGGAGCACGTCCCGGTGCTCGCAGAGAGTCGCTTGAGTTCTATATTAAGCGTCTTGAAAAATTGGAAAGTCTCGCAAACTCGTTCGCAGGAGTAGAGCAATCGTTTGCAATACAAGCAGGCAGAGAGATACGCGTTATCGTACGCCCCGAGCAAGTAAACGATGCACAAACCGAGTTTCTTGCTAAAGATATTGCACGCAAACTCGAAAATGAACTGGAATATCCCGGTCAAATCAAAGTCAACGTTATTCGTGAAGTTCGTAAAGTCGAATATGCAAAATAACGATACAAAACTTGTCGGAGCACTGCAAAGTGCTCCGCTTTTTATTAAACTATGAAAAGAACGCTTGTTACAATCAACTTAAAACGTATGAACGCAATCTCTATTGCGATGTGTGCAATCCCGATGCTTATTAGTTTGCCGTTACAATGGACGGTGCTTAAAGGGTTAAATAAACCCTTCGAGCTATGGGATTTACTCATTGTGGCGATTGCGATGCCACTATTATTTATATTGCACGAGGGCGTACACGCAATTTCATTTATGCTTACAGGCGCGCCTAAAGGAAGTGTTAAGTTTGGTGCCATCCCCAAAAAAATGATGCTATACTGCACTACTACCGAGCCGTTACCCGTCAAAGGTTATGCTATATCGTTACTTATGCCTTTGATATTTACAGGTATTATTCCTTGGATTATTTCTACGGTATGCTTAAATGCGGTATATAGCATCCTATTTGCAACGTTAATATCCGGTGCGGCAGGGGACGTTACTATGCTTATTGAACTTAATAAGCACAAAAAAGCCGTTATGATAATGGACCATCCATTTGCGCCGGCGTTCTATGCAATTTATAAAGAGGAGGATTTCCCGTCTGATTTGCGTGAGCCCACGGAGGAAGATGAAGCCGACTTAAGAAAAACGTACAAATAAAAGAGCACTTTCGTGCTCCTTTATTTTTAGGTAATTATGTATTAGTCACAATCGTAGCAACCGTCGTTTCTACCACTGTTTCCACAGCCACAGCAGCAGAGGAGTAAAATTATAATTATAATTTCACAGCACCCACAGCCACCGCCTTTACCGCAACAACCGCAAAGCAAGAGGATTATAATAATCCAACAAATGCAATCACAGCCACCACCGCCGAAGTTGAGTCCGTTCATAGCCATTACCTCCTTTTATAGTTTGGCTTTCGCCTTCACTACAAATTATGTATTTGATGCAATTATTGTTACGGCTAAATCTATTGATTAAGTCTTATTTTTATGGTATTATCTTATAGACAAAACTTGTAAAGAGGAACTAATGGCAAATAAATTCATTGATAACCCCTTTGTTAAACAAATTCCAAACATTTTGACTGCTTCGAGAGTCCTTATCGCTATTATCATTTTGTTTATTAAACCTTTCTCAATAGCTTTTTACGTTATTTACGCTTGGTGCGGTATTAGCGATTTGTTCGACGGCGTTATTGCAAGAGCAATAAAGGTCGAAAGCAGTTTGGGGTCGTTACTCGATACAATTGGCGACGTGTTACTTACGCTTACAGGCTCGTTTGTAACATTTAAGTATATGTACCAAGTTGATAACCTTACGATATGGGGGCCTCTTGCTGCAGTTCTTTCTATTTTTGTTTTCCGTGCAATAGGGGCAATCGTGACGTTGGCTCGCTTTAAGAAGTTCGCAATGCTACATACCATAGGCAATAAGGTCGGTATGATTTTATTGTTTTTGATTCCGCTTTTCTACGAGCTTGTCGGTACTGTTGGCGCGCCCATTTTTATCTATGCGGTAAGTGGCGTTTGTATCCTTTCGGCAATAGAGGAAATAGTTATTGAACTCATCGCAAAAGAGTTCAATGAAAACGTTAAATCCATTTTCCAATTGATAGGCAAAAAGGCAAAATAACGTTTGACATAGTAAAAGCATACGTAACCTACCTATTTTTAGGTAGGTTTTTTTATTTTTTCTTGCGTACGCGCGTAATAAAGTCTTGCACTATATTTTTTAAAGTAGTATAATTCTTTATAAGTACAATTTTTCCGGAGTAAATTATGATCAAAACTTACGCACAAGGTTTTACTTATCGCAACGGCTCTTTTAGCGTTGCTGATTCTACCGAGGGTTACAAAGGCACTATGGCTTACTCGGTAATATCTGCACACAACCAAAACGCCGTTACGGAAAAGGGACAAACCGTTAACGTTAAATTTGATGCTATTGCATCTCACGATATTACCTACGTCGGTATCATCCAAACAGCTAAAGCAATCGGTCTTGAAAAGTTCCCGATTCCTTACGTTCTTACTAACTGCCACAATAGTCTTTGCGCAGTAGGCGGTACCATCAACGAAGACGACCATATCTTTGGCCTTTCCGCTGCTAAAAAATACGGCGGTATCTTCGTTCCTCCCCACTATGCGGTTATTCACACTTATATGCGTGAAAACTTTGCCGGTTGTGGCAAGATGATTTTGGGCTCTGACTCTCACACTCGCTATGGTGCTCTCGGTACTATGGCAATCGGAGAGGGCGGTCCTGAATTGGTTAAACAAATTATCGGTAAAACCTACGACGTAGCTTATCCTGAAGTAGTTGCTATCAATCTTATCGGCGCACCCCGTAAAGGAGTAGGCCCCCAAGACGTAGCACTTGCTATCATAGGTAAAGTTTTCAAAAACGGCTTTGTTAAGAATAAAGTTATGGAGTTTGTGGGTGAAGGCGTTAAAAACCTTCCCATCGAATACCGTATCGGCATAGACGTCATGACCACCGAAACTACCTGCTTAAGTTCTATTTGGGTAACGGATGACGAAGTTAAAAATTATTTAGAGAGTCGTGGCAGAGGCGCTGACTTTAAAGTTATGCAACCGGGAGAGGGCGCTTATTATGATGCACTTATCGAAGTTGATCTTTCCAAGGTTGAGCCGATGATCGCGTTGCCGTTCCATCCCTCTAACGTCTATACGATAAGAGAGCTTCTTGCAAATCCCTATGAAATCCTTTCCGAGTGTGAAAAGAAGGGTAGAGAGCTTTTACATAACGATAAATTTACTCTTACAGATAAAATTACCGCAGACGGAAGAATTAAAGTTGACCAAGCTATTATTGCAGGTTGCGCCGGCGGTACCTACGATAACCTCGTAGAAGCAAGTGCAATACTTGAAGATAAAGCAATAGGCGACACACTTTCAATGTCGGTATACTGTGGATCTCAACCTATTTATCTTGACCTTTTGAAGAAAGGAGTTATTGCAAAACTTACCGAAAGCGGAGTTATCGTAAAGACCTCTTTCTGTGGCCCTTGCTTCGGCGCAGGCGACGTACCGGCAAACAACGGATTATCCATCCGTCACACTACCCGCAACTTTGAAAATCGCGAGGGTAGCAAGCCTAACGAGAAGCAAATAGCCTCCGTTGCATTGATGGATGCTCGTAGCATTGCTGCAACCGCAGCAAACGGAGGATACCTTACTTCCGCAATGGACGTCGACTACGATAATACCGTAGCCCCGTTCAATTACGATGATAAAGTATACCGCAGTCGCGTATATAACGGTTACGGCAAAGCTGATGCCAATGCTAACCTTGTTTACGGACCTAACATCGCAGATATCCCCCCGATGGTAGAGCTCAAGAAGAATCTTCTTATGAAGGTTTGTGCGGTTATCGACGATCCCGTCACCACCACCGACGAACTTATTCCCTCCGGTGAAACCAGTTCTTACCGTTCTAACCCCTTAAGACTTGCAGAGTTCACCCTTTCTCGTAAAGATCCTCAATACGTAGGTCGTGCAAAGGCGGTAAAGGAAGACGAACTTGCACTCGAGAAGGGAACGTTGAGTGCAGAATACGACTACTGCAAAGAGCTCTTGAACGCTGATATCAAGGATTTGGAAATTGGTAGTGTTATATACGCACGCAAGCCCGGTGACGGTAGTGCTCGTGAGCAAGCTGCATCTTGCCAACGCGTTTTGGGCGGTGTAGCTAATATTGCAAGCGAATACGCCACCAAGCGTTATCGTTCCAACCTCATTAACTGGGGCATGATTCCCTTTAGATATGCAGGTGGAGCCGATTTTGAAATGGGCGAAATTATTATCGTTCCCAATCCTTCGGAAGCTCTTGATAACGGCGAAGTAATTGCAACCGTAGTTAACGGCAAGTCAACTCGCCAAATCACTTTAACAATCGATCCTTTGACCGAAGCGGAAAAAGCAATTATCCGTGCCGGTTGCTTAATAAACTATAATCGTAATTCACAAAAGAAGTAGGAGGCAGTAATGATATACGATAAGAAAGTCGAGTGCATGTCACGCGAGGAGATGCAAGCGCTACAACTTAAAAGATTCAAAGAAATCGTCCGTTACGCTTACGACAACGTACCTTTTTACAAAAAGAAATATGATGAAGCAGGCTTTAATCCCGATGATATAAAGACTCTTGCCGATATAAATAAAGTTCCTTTTACCGTAAAAAGCGATTTAAGAGACAATTATCCTTATGGACTATTGGCAGTTCCGAAGTCCAAACTCGTTCGTGTACATGCATCGAGCGGTACCAGCGGTAAGCCTACTGTAGTTTGCTATACGGCAGGGGACCTTGAACTTTGGACGGAGTGTTGTGCAAGACTATGCGCCGCAGCAGGCGTCGAGAGCGACGATATCGTTCAAGTATCTTTCGGTTACGGCTTGTTTACAGGTGCGCTTGGTATGCACCAAGGTTGTGAAAGACTTGGTTGCGCTATCATCCCCGCAAGCTCCGGCAATACCGAAAGACAAGTTATGCTCTTAAAGGACCTTGAGTCCACTGTACTCGTTTGCACACCTTCTTACGCTTTATATATTGGCGAAATGGCAGAGAAATTGGGCTACAAAAAGGAAGACTTTAAACTCCGTATCGGCTTATTTGGTTCCGAGGCTTCTACTCCCGAAATGCACGCTGAAATCTCTAAAAAACTCGGCGTGTTCACCAACGATAACTATGGTCTTTCTGAAATCATCGGACCTGGTGTAAGCGGTGAGTGTACTGAAAAATGCGGTATGCATATTAACGAGGACCACTTCTATCCCGAAGTATTAGATCCCGCAACTTTGCAACCCGTAGAAGACGGCGTTTACGGCGAATTGGTTTTAACTACTCTTACCAAAGAGGGTATGCCGGTTATCCGCTATCGCACCAAGGACATTACTTACCTTGACCATACTCCCTGTAAGTGTGGTAGAACTACCGTTCGTATGTCCAAGCTCAAAGGAAGAACGGACGATATGCTTATTATCCGTGGCGTCAACGTATTCCCCTCGCAAATTGAAGGTGTTCTTATGAATATGCCGGAAGTAGGCGGTCAATACGAAATTATCGTTTCTCGTGAGGGCTACATGGATAAATTGGAGGTTAAAGTTGAAGTTGCCGATGGTAGCTTACTTACCGATTACTCCGAGCTTATCAAGCTTCGTGACAAAATCCGTCACAACCTCAAGACGGTATTACAAATCGATGCAATCGTTAAACTATGCGAGCCCTTGTCGCTCAAACGTTTCGAGGGTAAATCCAAGAGAGTTACCGACACTCGCGATTTAACTATAGTTTAGAAACACCTTTACCAAAGGAGAAAATATGAAGAGATTAATGCTTACAAACGAGGCAGTTGCAAGAGGTGCTTACGAAGCAGGCGTAAAAGTCGTTTCGTCATACCCAGGTACACCCTCGACCGAAATTACCGAATTTATTTCCAAATATAACGAGATCTACTCCGAGTGGGCACCCAATGAAAAGGTTGCTTGTGAAGTTGCAGTAGGAGCATCGCTTGCAGGCGTACGTTCTATGTGTTGCATGAAGCACGTTGGCGTTAACGTAGCGGCGGATCCGCTATTTACCGCAGCATATACCGGCGTAGGCAGAGGTATGGTTCTCGTAGTCGCAGACGATCCGGCAATGCATAGCTCCCAAAACGAGCAAGATAGCCGTTTTTATGCTCGTAGCGCACACGTTCCCATGCTTGAGCCGGCAGATAGCCAAGAAGCGAAAGACTTTGTTAAACGTGCTTACGAGATTTCCGAGGAGTACGACACTCCCGTTATGCTTCGTTTAACCACTCGTATTGCTCACAGTCAAAGCTTTGTAGAGCTTTTAGACCGCCAAGAAGTGGAAAAGAAGGAGTTTTCAAAGGATATCGCAAAATACGTAATGATGCCTCAATTCGCTCGCAAACGCCACGTTTACGTTGAGCAAAGAGAAAACAAACTTGCATCCGATTGTAACGTTTCCGACCTTAATAGAGTAGAGATGCGTTCCACTAAATTGGGTATCGTTTGCGCAGGTGCGGTATATCAATACGTAAAAGAAGCCACCGATGCATCTATATTTAAGCTCGGTATGGTTTATCCCATCCCTATGGATGCTATCAGAGAGTTTGCTTCCAAGGTAGATAAGCTTATGGTAGTTGAGGAACTCGAACCTTTCTTTGAAAACCAATTAAAGGCGCACGGCATCGCATGTAGCGGTAAAGAGCTTTTAGGTAAACAAGGCGAATATTCTTCGGCATATCTACGCAATAAGCTTTACGGTACTGAAATGGTTAAAGCTACCACCGAAGTTCCCATGCGTCCTCCCGTCATGTGTGCAGGATGCCCTCATAGAGGAGTGTTCTATATCCTCAAGAAGCTTGGTATGGTGGTAAGCGGAGATATCGGTTGCTATACGTTAGGAGCACAAGCCCCTTTGTCAGCAGTAGACATGTGCGTATGTATGGGTGCAAGTATCGGTATGGCACACGGTTTTGATAAAGCAGAGTCTATGCACGCTCGCAAGATGGTAGCGGTCATTGGTGATAGTACCTTTATTCATAGCGGTATAACCAACGTTATTAATGCGGTATATAACCAAGGAACTTCAACTACAATTATTTTGGATAACTCCATAACAGGCATGACGGGACACCAACAAAATCCCGCTACCGGCAAAACCCTTAAGGGCGATCCTACCGCGAAGCTTGATTTAGAAGCATTGCTTAAGGCGGTTGGCGTACCCAGCGTTGTAGTTGTCGACGCATATGATCTTAAGGAAGTAGAAAGAGTAGTTAAAGAAGAAACTGCTAAAGAAGTAGTATCGGTTATCATAGCTCGTCGTCCTTGCATTTTACTTACCAAAAAGTATCCTCCGGCGTTTTCTATAGATAGCGATAAATGTAAAAAATGTAAAGCTTGTTTAAAGATCGGCTGTCCAGCTATTGAGAATATAGGCGGAAGTATCCGTATTAATAAAGAGCTTTGCGTAGCTTGCGGTGTATGTAAGCAACTATGTAAATTTGATGCAATAGAGGAGGGCAAAACCAATGCTTAACGTACTTATAGTAGGAGTAGGCGGACAAGGAACGTTACTTGCGAGTCGTGTGCTTGGTGCAGTTGCCGATATACTTGGCAAGGATTGCAAGTTGAGTGAAGTTCACGGCATGTCGCAACGTGGCGGTAGCGTAGTAACGCACGTAAGAATAGGCGACGACGTATGTGCACCTTTGATTAGCGAAGGCGAAGCAGATTACATATTGGCATTTGAAAAGCTCGAAGCATTACGTTGGGCACACTATCTTAAGGATGAAGGTGCGCTCTTGGTTAACGACCAAGAAATTATGCCTATGCCCGTAATAACCGGGGCGGCGGATTATCCCACCGACATATACACTAAAATCAAAGCACAAGGCAAACAACCCGTAGTTATTAACGGTTTGCAAATTGCTTGTGACGCAGGAACATCGAAAGCTGTTAACGTCGTTATGATCGGCGCACTTTGCTCTTTGATCGGTATTGAATACGACACCGTTCTTGAAGCAGTGCGCAGATGTGTACCTCAAAAGCTTTTGGAAGTAAACGAAAGGGCGCTCAATATGGGCTATAAATACAGATAATGAAGGTAAATAATATGGCATACGTATTTAATGAATCAATAGAACTCATGCCTCGCGAAGAGAAAAAAATACTCCAAGGCAAAAGATTGAGAGCGGTTGTTGAAAGATGCTACAACAACGTTCCTACCTATCGCGAAAAGATGATTGAAGCGGGCATTACCCCCGAAGACATCAATACTATCGACGATATCGTTAAACTTCCTTTCACAACCAAGAAAGACTTACGTGCAAACTATCCATTTGGCATGTTTGCAGCTCCCAAAGAGGAAATCGTTAGAGTACACGCATCCAGCGGAACCACAGGTAAACTTACCGTCGTTGGTTATACTCAACACGACCTTGACGATTGGTCGGAGGCTTGTGCAAGAGGCTTTGCGTCTTGTGGCGTAACCAAGAATAGTATTATTCACATTGCTTATGGTTATGGACTATTTACCGGCGGTTTAGGTGCTCACTACGGCGGTGAATATATGGGTGCAACAGTTGTCCCAGCATCTTCCGGTAACACCGCAAGACAAATCATGCTTATGAAGGATTTTAAAGCAGATACCTTATGCTGTACTCCCTCATACGCAGTATATCTTGTAGACGAACTCCATAAGGCAGGTTTAACAGCTGAAGACTTAAGCTTAAAGCAAGGATTCTTCGGCGCAGAGCCTTGGACGGAAGAAATGAGAGTAAAAATCGAGGAAGGTTTAGGACTTAAGGCATACGACATCTACGGTCTTTCTGAGATTACCGGTCCTGGTGTCGCTACCGAGTGTGAGTATCAAGCAGGCCCTCACGTCCAAGACGACTTGTTCTACCCTGAAATTATCGACCCCGTTACCCTTGAACCCGTTCCCGAAGGCGAAGAAGGTGAATTGGTATTTACAACTCTTTCAAAAGAAGGCATGCCCCTTATCCGTTACCGCACTCGCGATCTATGCTCGCTCATTTACGAGCCCTGTAAGTGTGGTAGAACCAGCTTAAGACTTGCTCGTATAACCGGTAGATCTGATGATATGCTCATTATCCGCGGTGTTAACGTATTCCCGTCTCAAATCGAATCCGTTCTTATCAAAGATAAACGTATTAGCCCTTACTATCATATTACTATTGATAGAATTAACAATTTGGATATCATGCAAATCGACGTAGAGCTTGAAAGAACCGTTGCATTTGACGAAATCAAAGAAATCGAAGCTCTTCAAAAGAAAGTAAGCGCTGATATCGCTTCCGCAATAGGCGTTTCTGCAAAGGTAAACCTTGTATCTTGTGGCACCATTAAGAGAAGCGAAGGTAAAGCCGTTTACGTAACCGATAACAGAAAAATTTAGGAGGTAATAAGATGTTAGTTAATCAAATCGCAGTTTTTTTAGAGAACAGAAGTGGTAGAGTTGCAGAATTCTCGCGCGTACTTAAAGAAGCACAAATCAATATTCAAGTAATGTCTATTGCCGATACGATGGAGTATGGTATTTTACGTGCCGTAACCAACGATAATAAAAAGGCTATCGAGGTATTAAGAGCAAATGGTTTTAATACCGCTTCTACCGATTTAGTTGGCTTTAAAGTTGAAGATGTTCCCGGTGAAATGTGCAAAGTATTGGAAGTGCTTGAAGGACACAATATCAACATTTCCTATTTGTATTCATTTGCCAAAGCAGGCGAAGAACATGCAGTAATTCTACTTAAGGTCGATGATAACGAAGCCGCTATGAATATTCTTGCCGAGAACGGCATAAATCTCGTCGAAGATAATATTCTATAGTTAGGAAGGTACTAAATAGGACTTTGTTTACATACTGATTTAGGCAGAATAGCCTCAAATCTTTTTGCGTTGCGAAAAATAATCGAGGGTAGAGAGTTAACCTTCATGGTTAAAGCTGATGCCTACAACCACGGTGTAAACAAAGTAGCCCCGTTTACCGAGTCTATGGTAGATCGCTTTGGCGTTGCCACGGTAAAAGAGGGGATGTGGCTACGTAAATTGGGTATAACAAAACCTATAAGCGTATTTAACTACCTGTCACACGAGAGTAAAAAAGTTATAGATTATAGTTTAACTCCGGTTGCCTATAATTTTGATACTTTAAGATCGATATTGAGTGGGGGAATTAAGGACTTTGATCTCAAAATAGACTCGGGTATGAACCGATTCGGTTTTAAGAGCATCGATGAGGTCGAGACACTCCAAAAACTTCTTCGATCGTCTAACGTAAAGCCTCGTGTTATCCATACACATTTCGCCGGAGAAGAAGCCATATCAAAGCAAATTAAACGATTTGAGGATCTTGTTAAGCCACTCGCGCACTTGGGCTTACCACGATGCGCTTCGGCGACTAACGGCATAAAGAGGGGCTATTATATGGACGGTGTCAGAGCCGGCCTGATAGCTTACGAAGGAGGCTTAAAAGCTACGTCGGAGATCATCGTCGTTAAGAACGTGCTTAAGGGCGAAAAGATTGGGTATGATTATGAGTACACCGCAAAGGCTGACGAGAAGATTGCCGTCATATGCGGTGGATATTATGATGGTATTATGCGCGCTTATAGCGGTGCATGCGTTACCGTTAACGGATCGACGTGCCCAATAATAGGCAAAGTATCGATGGATACGGCTATCATTAAATTAAATACCGATGCGGTGGTGGGCGACCGTGTAACCATATGGGATAAAGACACCATTAATGATTTTGCAAATTCCGCAAACGCAACGGTATACGAAGTAATAACCTCTATAAAAGGAAGGTGCGAAAGAAAATATTACCATGGACAAACAAGAGATAAGACAACTTGCTAAAAAGCTACCGTGGCTAAATGAAAAGCAATACACAAACGCTTCAAACGCTATACTATTAAATCTGATTGACGTGCCCGAGTTCCAGCACGCTAAAAGAGTTTTCGTCTATATTTCCAAGTATCCCGAGCCTTTTACAAGAGATATTATAGCATTTTGCTTTATGTCTAAAAAGAAAGTCTACGTACCGATTATTCGTGACGGCGAAATGTATATTAGCGAGCTAAAAATGGATGATGATTATGTGGTGGCATCGTACGGAATCAAAGAGCCTGTCAACGCCGTTAAGTCGTTAGACGTTCCTGACGTTGCGATAGTGCCTATGGTTGCGTTTGACGATCAAAAAAACCGTTTGGGACACGGTAAAGGTTATTACGATAGATATTTAAAAGATAAAGATATGTATAAAATAGGAATCTGTTTTTCGCGTTATGGTATACCCAATTTGCCGATAGATGAGAACGACGTTCCTATGGACATGATAATTACGGAGGCTGGATATATACTATGAGAATTATTGCCGGTAAGTTTAAAGGAAGAGCCTTAATTACCATGAAGGATAAAAGCATCCGCCCTACGACAGACAGAGTAAAGGAAAGCATTTTTAACCTTTTACAAGGTGCCATTGAGGATGCAAGGGTATTGGATTTGTTTTGCGGTAGCGGTGCGCTCGGGATTGAAGCTATATCAAGAGGTGCTCAATCGGTAACCTTCTGCGATCGTTCGCAAGATAGCATCGAAACCACTCAAACCAACCTAAAAAAAGTAAGTGGCAAGATTAACGTTATTAAAAAAGACTTCTTTACTGCAATCGATTATCTTTCAGCACGCGGTGAACAATTCGATTTGATATTTTTAGATCCGCCATACAAACAAGGTTTAGATAAGGCTGCAATTGAAAAAATCGAAGAGTGTGGTATTTTAGCTAAAGACGGCATCATTGTGGTAGAGCGCTCAAGAGAGGACGTTCCCATGGAGCTTGTGTCCGGATATCGTGCGACCACTATACGTAACTATGGCTCCGTTACCGTTATGTTGGTTGAAAAAGCATCTGCTTGTGCCGTAACCGGAACCTTTGATCCCTTTACACTTGGTCATAGCTATTTGGTCGAAAAGGCTTTAGAGAGCTTTGACGAGGTTCACGTAGTAGTTTTAATCAATCCTAATAAGCAAACCACTCTTTCGCCCGAAAAACGCGTTAAGCTCATCGAGACATCTACGAGAAGACTTGGCGGTAGAGTTGTTGTTGCTTATTACGAAGGGCTTGCTATTGACTACTGCAAACAAAATGATATACAATATATAATACGTGGAATTCGCAACGAGCAGGATCTTGAGTATGAAAAGGAAATGGCGGATTGGAATAAGGAAAACGGCGGAATAACCACCATATTTATTCCGGCAAAAGATGCCAATATCAGTTCTACGCTTGTTAGAGAAAGACTGCAAAACGGAGAAGACGTATCTGAACTTTTGGATAGCGACACAAAGGATAGCCTAATTAAGTAGGAGGTCAATATGTACGATATAGAAGATTTATTATTTCAAATTGAAGAGGAACTCAAGAACGGCAAAAAAGCCTTATTCGGTTCCGGTGTAACTGTCGATGCAGACGTTATATACGCTATCGTAGATAAAATCAGAGCATCGCTCCCAGACATCGTTCGAGAGGCAAAAGCAATCGTACGTAATAGCGATAGACGTTACCAAGAGGAAACTATCAGGGCACAAGGTATAATATCGCAAGCACAACAACGCGCTAACGAAATGCTTGCAAACCATACGATTATTGACCAAGCGCAAAAGGAAGCAGCAGCAATCAGAGCGCAAGCTCTTGATTATAGCAATCGTCTTAAGAGTAGTGTACAAGAAGACGTTGTTGCACTTCTTGCCGATACCGAAGCTGCTATTGCTGAAAGTCTTAAGATTGTAAGTAGAGCCAAGAGCAATATCGAAAACGCCGATAATTAATGCTATATTAAAACCAAATTGCATATAATCTACCGTGGTTAAAAGCGGTAGATTTTTTTTATTAATAGTGGTTTGTGTTTTATTGGTTTTGATGGTAATACACCCTCAAAGATATATCGATTCAGCGATGGAGGGAATAGAAATATTTACCTTTTCAGTATTGCCTGCACTCTTTCCTTTTTTTGTACTAACACGTTTATTTACCGCTCTTGGCGGAGATAGATTTTTATCTAAATACTCTAAAGGCATTGTAAAAAAGCTTTATGGCGCGCCCTCGATTGCCGGAAGTATATCATTATTAAGTATGCTATCAGGGTATCCAATCGGTGCTAAAATGGTATCCGATAATTATAAAAATGGAATTATCGATCTTGAATCGACTAAACGCATTATTACCTTTACTTCAACTTCCGGTCCGCTTTTTATATTGGGTACGATTGGAATAAAGTTTCTTAACGACTATAAAGCCGGCGCAACGATTTTAGCCGTTCATTTATTAAGTGCCGTCCTAAATGGTGTGATTTTTAAAATGGTAGACAATCATCAAAGCGCAGATGATACTTTGACGATTACTACTTCTGACGATTTTTATAGGGAAGCGATAGATTCTTCAATAACGGCAATTTTGCAGGTTTGTGGAAGTATCGTAATTTTAAATATGGTAATATCGGCACTAACTGATTTTAATATTATTTCTTTTATATCAAAAAGCATATCTGTCTTTGGCGTCAACATGCATGTTGCCGATGGGGTTGCAGTAGGGTTGGTTGAGATTACAAAAGGAGTTAAGGTAATATCTGAAGCAGGAATAAAAATAAAAGATACGATTGTTCCGATTTCGGTTATCGTATCTTTCGGTGGGTGTTCGGTTGCAATGCAATCTATGGTTTTTTTACGCTCTTGCGGTATTAAAACTTCTTATTATTTTGTAACAAAACTATCGCAAGCCGTAATCAGTTATATTCTATCAAGCATCGTGGTAGCGTTGATGTATTAGATTAGTAGCATTTTTTTATTGAATACGGTGTTTTTATTGATAATATCCAAGGTTCCCTGAGCCGTGAAATCAAGCTTAATCATATAACGCAAGCTTTTGTCGACCTTGTTGATATCGCTGTAACGGGTAAGTACGTTTTTGCATCCGAGTGACAGTAAGGATAAGATGTCCTTTCGTTCTTTGCGCAAAGCTAAAATTTGTACGTAAGGCGGGCATTGAACGCAAGCTGCATAGTTTTCTTTAGTAATATCGAATAACGCGTAAAGACAAATGCGCTTTAAGCGAGCCATTGTAAAAGCTTTGGTCTTTGCTCCTTCCAACAATTCTTCCATCGTAGAAGCGGTAGCTGCTGCAATTTTTAAACGATTGTGTATGCCTCCGGTTACGTCGTAGAACTTTTCAAGCTCATAGCCCGATATGCTTTTGATTTTAAATAACGTCATATCGCCCAAAGAGTCCCTTTGAGGTTTAACTACCGACAACATACCCATTACGTGCTCGGGGACTGCTTTGCGGATGGCATCGATATTGCCACGGTTGAAAGCATCTCTAACGGCGGATGAGGAAGGTAACGGTGCGTTTATGTCGGTCGAGTCAAAATCACCGCCTTCGCGTTTTATAGTGTGTAACTTTATGTCCAAGTTGGCTTTAATTATTGCTACTGCATAAGAAATCCCCAAAATATTATTAGGACTATCCAACAAGCCAATCGTATCGGCGTATTCGGGGTGGATTTCTGCGTAATCGGCAAGAGCCAAAGCGCGCGCTTTAGGGAATACCACGTTGTTATCGAGATGCTTGCGAATCAAGGCGCTAAATTCTTCAGGTTCGTTAGCAAGAAGATTGGCAAGTTTATTTATAAGTTCAGCATCACCGCACTCGCTACCGAAACTTACGTAGTTAACGTCAGGGAATGCGGAAATGGTTTTGATTGCACCATATGCAAAATTATCGGCAGGGGAAATTGCGTATACGGTAGGGAGCTCTACAACTATATCGGCGCCGGCGTAGATAGCTTGTTCGGCGCGCATGTATTTATCTGCGATTGCCGCGTCACCACGTTGAGTGAAGCTACCGCTCATTACGCAAAGGATGGTGTCGGCACCGGTTTCTTCTCTTGCACGGCGTAGATGTTCGGCATGGCCATTGGTAAGAGGATTGTATTCGCAAATGATTGCAGTAATTTTCATTAGGGCTTTCTCCTCAATACAGTTTAATGGAATTTTGGGTAAACTGCTTGATTTATTATCGTCATAGTAGTAAACTACTATAGGACTATTTATATTATATTACTTAATATACCGATCCGTCAAACAAACAATACTTTTTTTGGAGGCAAATCATGTCGAAGCTAATGGACGCAATTATTGCACGCGCCAAAGCCGCTAATAAGCACATCGTTTTAGCGGAAGGTGAAGAAAGCCGTATTATCAATGCAGCAGTTATCGTTAACCAACAAGGTATAGCTAAAGTTACCCTTCTTGGCGATAAAGACGTTATTCTTTCTCAAGTTGAAGAAGGTGCTTTGGACGGCGTTAATATCATCAACCCCAAAACTTCTGAAAAAACCGCTGAATACGCTAATTTACTTTTTGAACTTCGCAAGGCAAAGGGCATGACCGAAGAAAAGGCAAGCGCACTCGCAACCAATCCTCTATTCTACGGTTGCTTGATGGTTAAGAGTGGCGATGCTGACGGTTTAGTAGCAGGTGCCGTTAATTCGACCAGCGACGTACTTCGTCCCGCTCTCCAAGTTATCAAAACCAAGCCCGGTATCAAAACCGTTTCCGGTTGCTTCGTTATGGGTATGCCCGAAGGTTCTCCCTACGGTGACAACGGCGTTATGGTATTCGGTGATTGCGCAGTTCTTCCCGATCCTACCGCAGAACAACTCGTTGATATAGCTGTTGCTTCCGCAGCAAGCGCAAGAAAAATCTGCAACCTCGCAGATCCCAAAGTTGCAATGTTAAGCTTCTCTACCAAAGGTAGCGCATCTCACCCCAACGTAGATAAGGTTCAACAAGCAACCGCAATGCTCAAAGAAATGAACCTTGACTTTGAAGTTGACGGCGATCTCCAACTCGATGCAGCTATCGTTCCCAAAGTCGGCGAACTCAAAGCTCCCGGTTCTAAAGTTGCAGGACACGCAAACATCTTGGTATTCCCCGATTTACAATCGGGTAACATCGGTTATAAACTCGCTCAACGTCTTGGCGGTTGCGAAGCTATCGGCCCCATCTGCCAAGGTTTATCGATGCCCGTTAACGATCTCTCCAGAGGTTGCTCTGTAAGCGACGTTGTTGGCGTTGTAGCTATCACCGCTTTACAATAATAGGAGGCCCCATGAAAGTTTTAGTTCTTAATGCAGGTAGTTCTTCCTTAAAATATCAAGTTATCGATATGGACAACGAGCAAACCCTCGGAAAGGGCTTGGTCGAAAAAATCGGTACCGGTCTTACCGGTAAGATTAAGCAAGATTGTGCAAACGGCACTATCGTAATCGAGCAAATTATTGCAGACCATACTGAAGCGTTTAGCCTTGTTATGGATGCTTTAACCGATGCAGAAAAAGGTATCATTTCCTCTATGGATGAGATCGGTGCAATCGGACACCGTGTTCTTCATGGTGGCGAGGACTTCAATTGTAGCGTAGTAATCACTCCCGAAGTATTGGAAATTTGTGATAGAAACACCGTTTTAGGACCTCTACACATGCCCGCTAACCTTGGATGTATTCGTAGCTGTATGAAGTTAATGCCCGATAAAGTTAACGTAGCCGTATTTGATACCGAATTCCATACCACTATGCCTGATTATGCATATATGTATGCAATTAAGTACGAAGACTACAAACAACACAGAGTACGTAAGTATGGTTTCCATGGTACTTCTCATAAGTACGTATCCAGCGAAGCCGTTAAATATCTCAATAAAGAAAACAGCAAAATAGTAACCTGCCATCTCGGTAATGGTTCCTCATTGGCAGCAGTTGTTAACGGCAAGTGCGTTGACACCTCCATGGGCCTTACTCCTCTCGAGGGTATGGTAATGGGAACTCGTAGCGGTGATATCGATGCTGCGGCAGTAGGTTTCCTCGCAGAGCAAAAGGGCATGAGCGCAGACGCTATCATTACCTACCTTAACAAAGAGTGTGGTTTCAAAGGTATTGCAGGTTATAGCGATTGCCGTGACTTAACTGCTCTTTGCGAAAAGGGCGACAAGCGCGCTCAACTCGCTTTCAATATGTTTGCATATCGTATTCGCAAGTATATCGGTAGCTACGTAGCAGCTATGGGCGGTCTCGATTGTATCGTATTTACCGGCGGTATTGGTGAAAACTCCGATTATGCACGTGAGCTTATAATGAGAGGCCTTGAAGTATTCGGAGTAGATTTCGACTTTGAAAAGAACGCAAAAGCACCCCGTGGAACCCGTCAAGAGCTACACCGTGAAGGCAGCAAAGTTAAGGTAGTAATCATACCTACCAACGAAGAGCTTGTTATTGCTCGTGATGCAAAAGCCCTTGCTGAAGGCAAATAAAAGAAAATTTACAATTTTTAATATAAAACTTGTCAAAAATAGTTTGACATAACCAATAATGATTGGCTATAATAGATAGGCTAATCAAAGATTAAATTAATTGAGGAGGTCCAAGATGGCAGTCCCGAAGAGAAAAGTTTCAAAGCAAAGAACCAATACCAGATATGCACAGTGGAAATTATCCGCTCCCAATCTTATTGAGTGCCCCCAATGCCACGAGCTTATCGAAGGCCACAAGGTTTGCCCCGAATGCGGATATTACAATGGCAAGCAAGTAGTCGTTAAGAAAGAAAAAGCAGATAAATAATTTATTAATCGAATTTTACAATAAAGGAAGCTCGAGCTTCCTTTATTGATTTTTAGGAGATATTATGAAGATTATAGTTGACGCCTACGGCGGTGACAATGCTCCTCAAGAAATAGTAAAGGGCGCCGTTAATGCCGTCAAGGAAAACGATGGTTTTAAAGTTGTGCTTGTCGGTAAGGTTGAGGAAATAGAAGCACTCGTTAAAGAAAACGAATATTGTGGCGATCGTATAGAAATTATTGATGCGCGTGACGTAATCACTAATGATGACGTTCCCACTGAAGCTATAAGACGCAAAAAGGAAAGTTCACTTGTTTGTGCTTTCCGTGCTCTTAACACTGATCCGGAAGCAGTAGCATTGATATCTGCAGGTAGCTCGGGCGCAGTTTTAACAGGTGGTATGTTGCTTGTTAAAAGAATTAAAGGTGTTGTAAGGGCAGCTCTTGCGCCAATGCTCCCGACCGTTAAAGGAGGCTTTGTAATATTATGTGACTGCGGTGCTAATGCCGATTGCAAACCTCACCAACTCGTCCAATTTGCTCACTTCGGTAGAGCTATGGCTACGGCATATATGGGCATCCAAAACCCAAAAATTGGATTACTATCCAACGGAACGGAAGACAAAAAGGGCAACGAGTTATCTACCCAAGCCTTTGCACTTTTGAAGGAAGAAAAAGGCCTTAATTTCCTTGGGAATATGGAAGCTCGTGAGATCCTTTCCGGCGACTATGACGTTGTCGTTGCCGATGGATTTAGCGGTAATATTGCCTTAAAAGGATGCGAGGGTACAGCGCTTGCGTTTATGACCATTTTGAAAAATTCCATTATGGCAGGCGGTCTTCGCGCAAAGATAGGATACCTTCTCATGAAGCCCGTTTTCAAGGTTGTTAAGAAGACGCTTGATTACAACGATCACGGTGGAGCAGTTTTAGTAGGTCTACAAAAAATCGTTATAAAGTCACATGGTAGCTCCAAAGCAAAATCCATTTCCGCTTCGATTATGCAAGCAGTTACTTTGCATAATAGGGGTATAATTGACGAGGTCACAAAGGCGCTGACTGTAGAAAATCCCGTAGAATCGACCGAGGCATAATGATAAAATTTGACGCTAATATAATCGAAGATATTATCGGGTACAAATTCCAAGATCAACGCATCTTAATGGAAGCTTTTACCCATTCCTCATATGCTAACGAAAACGCAGATAGCTCCTACGAGCGTCTTGAGTTTTTGGGCGATAGCATTTTGGGTATGGTGGTATCGCAATACTTGTTTAATCGTTATCCTGATGAAGATGAAGGTTTCTTAACGAAAGCTAAAGCAAGTATAGTATCGGGAAGAACGCTATCTAAAGCGATAGATAGGATGGGTTTGATCAAGTACGTAAGGACGGCAAGCGGATCTATTGAAGAAGAGATTAAGCGTAGTAACAACGTTAAGGAAGATATTTTTGAAGCCATAATCGGTGCAATTATTCAAGACTCCGGCAAATTTGAAGTTGCTGAAGGCTTCATTTATAGCAAACTTGGCAATGAAATGAGCGCCGATTTCAAAAAGGTGTCGGTTACCGATTTTAAATCACGACTGTTAGAGCTATGCGCGCAAAAAGGTGGCGTTGACGTGACGTTTGACGTTGTGCCTTTGGCGGATAACGTTAATAGCGGTTTTATGGCCACGATTCTGCTAAATGGCAAAAAGTACGGAAGTGGCAAAGCACTTTCTAAAAAGAAAGCCGAGCAACAGGCGGCAAAACAAACGTTGGAGATGTTGAAAATTTAATAATTGTTGTAAATAAGCTCTTCAAAGAGCTTATTTAATTTTAGGGTTGCTTTTTTTTATTATTTATTTTATACTTTAAGTTAGAGTAATGCGCGTACATGCGCGATCGCATGCGTGCACGCAAGGAGTTATCACTTTGAATCTTAAAAAAATCGAATTGCATGGTTTTAAATCGTTTGCGGACAAAACGGAAATTCCGTTCGAGTCGAACGTTACCGGTATAGTAGGACCAAATGGTTGCGGTAAGTCGAACGTAATCGACGCTGTAAGATGGGTACTTGGCGAGCAAGCACCTAAAACTTTGCGTGTTACCAAGATGCCCGACCTTATTTTTAACGGAACAACTAACCGCTTGTCATTGTCTTACTGTGAAGTAAGCTTGTATCTTGACAACGAAGATAGAAGATATAACGTTGACTTTGACGAGGTAGTTATCACCCGTAAGTTGGTGCGCGGTGGCGAAGGCGAATATTTTATCAATCGACAACCATGTAGGCTTAAGGATATCATCGATCTATTCCGCGATACCGGTATTGGTAAGGAAGGATATAGCATTATCGGTCAAGGTAAAATTGATGAAATACTTTCATCAAGTCCTGATGGTAGACGTAAGATCTTTGAAGAAGCTGCAGGTATTAGCCGTCATAAGGCTCGTAAAATCGAAACGGAAAGAAAACTTGAGCGCGCTCGTCAAGATATGTCGCGTATCAACGATATTCTTACCGAAGTAGGTTCCACTCTTGGACCTTTGGAAAAGGAAGCAAGCGACGCTTGCAAGGTTAAATCTTTACGTGAAAAACTCAAGTATTTAGAGGTTTCTTTATTCTTGCATCAATGCGAAAACAGCTCCGAAAATCGCGAGCGTCTTCGTGCTAAATTGAAAAAAGCAAACGAGGAATTAGAGACCCAAACCAAGGAGTTGGAGAGACTCAACAACGATTATAACGTAACGATGATGGGTATCGAAAACGGATCTAAATACTCTAATATGATTCGTGACGAAATCACCAACTTAAGAGTTGCCGCAGAAAAAGCTGCAGGTGATAGTCGTGCGTTGGCTAAAGATATCGAGTACATAAAGAAAGATAATCTCGAAATCGAAGAAGGCCGTAAGGTTAATAAAATCAAGCTTGAAGAAAAGGCAAAGCTTATAGAAGAAAAGTTCAATTTAACCGTAGAAAAGGGTAACGAACTTAAGATTAAAGAGCAAGAGTGTGATGAAATCACTCAAGAGTACAATAAGATCTCGTATGCTGTTGAGCAACAAGAAAAGGCAATCGAAGCAAGTAACGAG
>JAFVRJ010000005.1 GCA_017504305.1 Clostridia bacterium
CAGATTCCTCGTGTCCTGTGGTACTCTGGATACACTCCACTCAATCAGCATTTCGCTTACGGGGATATTACCCTCTCTGTCCAAACTTTCCAGCTTTGTTCAACTATACTGATTTGATGATTATGAGTGTCCGTCACCCCTCCCAATATCACTATCGGTCGGTTTGGGCTCTTTCCCTTTCGCTCACCACTACTCAGGAAATCGATTGTTTTCTTTCTCTTCCTCCGGGTACTAAGATGTTTCAGTTCCCCGGGTTCCCTTCCATACCCTATGGATTCAAGTATGGATAACATAACATTACTTATGTTGGGTTCCCCCATTCGGAAATCTGCGGATCATAAGTCATTTGCACTTCCCCGCAGCTTATCGCAGCTTGTCACGTCCTTCTTCGGCGCCTAGTGCCAAGGCATCCACCCTACGCTCTTTATAGCTTAATCTCGTCTTAAAATCTCGATTCAAAAGAACATTTTATTTTTTGGATTTTCCTCAGCAAAATATCTCGCATTTTTTCCAGCTTAACTATACGTTTATCGTATTACTCAAACTTTTATTTTTTTAAGATATTTTTAGATTTTGTCTACTCTATCTGTATGCAGTTGTCAAGGTGCAAGGTACCACACTTAAAAAAGTTATGGTAGGCTGAAGTGGACTCGAACCACCGACCTCGCGCTTATCAGGCGCGTGCTCTAACCTGCTGAGCTACCAGCCTATGTGGTGGAGATATGCGGATTCGAACCGCAGACTTCCTGCTTGCAAAGCAGGCGCTCTACCAACTGAGCTATACCCCCATGCGTTTTTGTTAAGGTGCGTACGAATACTGTCGTTTTGCGACAGCTTTGATATAATACCACCTTATGATAGCGTTGTCAAACTTTTTAACGCAAATTTTTATAATTTTTTTTATGAATTTTTTTAAGGCACAATATCTACCGATTACGGCAAAATATTGATACTTTTTTAACACACTATTTATTCTAATAAAAACAAAAAGCGCTCTCGCGAGCGCTTGTCCTTAATAGGTGTAAATTATTTTACCAAGTCCTTTTGGAGTCTTTCCGCCGCAAGACAAATCATGAATACGTAGAATAGATTGCCTTTCTCGTGAATTTGTACTTGGTAAACCTCTTCGTCTTGAGGATAAGGAATAACGCTTGCAACTTTTTCGGAACCATCGAAGATATCGTAGCCATACTCGGACGGTTTACCCCAAACGCTAAATTTATAGGTTTGCTTACCCTTAACGTTTGCTATATAAGCATCGTCACCCTTTTCGATAACGTTAGTTGCGAACTCGAAATTATCTAAGCCATTGCAAATCATTTTGACTGCGCCGGGATAAACGGGGTTGGGTGTAACGATTGAAAGAGAAGCCGTATTACCCTCGAATACTACTTGCGCTACTTGCTCGCCGTACTTATTATAAATATAATAACCGGAGTTAAGATAAGCTGCTTTGCAAATTAAGTCGCCAAGCTCTGTGCGGAGAGCGAAGTCCCCTGCTTTTGCATATAACTTCTTAAGAATTCTAAAGATCATAGTACCATACCTCTCTATTTGCCATTTTACAATAAATACGGCGCTATGTCAAGACTAAATCGCGTTGATTGAGCCTTAATTATAATATGTATCGCGCGCACGTTACGCGCGTGTAATGTTTTTTGCAAACAAAAACGACTCCCAATGGGAGTCGTTTTTATCATACGCCAAGCGTGTTATTACATCTTATTGCGTGCTCTGGTTGCGGTGAGGAACGCTTTTTCATAAGGGTTCTTAGCGACTACGGGTTGATCGTCGTCATCATCCTCATCGTCTTCTACTTCTTCTTTTTTGCCACCGAACTCCTTAAGACGGAGTGCGCCAACTGCGAGGGATGCGAATATTACGATACCGCCCCAAATGTAAAGCCATTGACGTGCGGGGAAGATAGAGATAACTGCGAATAAGAGGTTGTTGCTGTTGAGCCAAGCAGAACTTTGATATCCGTGCATACCACGACCTTGTACAGCAGAAGTAAGAACAAGATCATAATGGCCTTCAGTTGCATCAAGACCGATATAAATCTCGCTACCTGCTACGTTAGGATCTGCGATAACGTCTTTAACGGAGGTAAGAATTGACTCGAGAATGGGTTGCATGGTTATAGCCAATAAATCAACGATTCCTTTTACCTTAGGATCTGCGGCAAGGCTATCAAGATTGATTGTCATGCTACCACCTTGCATATCAAGGATGGTCCAATGAACGGCTACTTCTTGGTCTTCTTCGTCACGAACGACGGCATCGTTGTAATCCATATTGTCGCCTTCTGCATCAGTCTTAACAAGGTTAGGAGTTACGTCCGCAACGAGGGTGAAAGTAATTTCCTCGTTAAATTTTCTCTCATTAAGAAGAAGGTGAACGAGTACCGGGATGGTAAGGCGGTTATCATTAGCAAGGTTAATCCAAGGACCATTAGAAGTAAACGTTACATAGCCGTTTTGATCCATAGACTTAAAGTTATGAGCAATGAGCTCTTTAACTTCGGGTGCGGAGTAACCTAATTCAATCCACTCCTCTCTGCTATGAAGATCTTCGCTCAAGTTGCCGTTGTCAACGTTCCAGCCGATCCAATCGTCGAGGAGCTTGCCGTGAACGGTGGCAAGAGAGTTGTAGTCTTCTCTACCATCGTCAAAGCCTAAAGTACCGGAAGTTGCGGTGTTAAGGATATCGGGAAGAACCATCGGTATATCGATAACAAGCCAAATACCTGCGGTAAGTACAAAAGCAATAATAACGAGAGTAGCGACACTCTTCATTACCTTTTTACGATTACCCCTGTTTTTCTTAGAATTCTTGCCGGTTACGATGAATACGATGGTATAAACGAGCAAGCAAACTGCAGCGATAATGGTACCGATAAAAGGCCAGAAGCCGTAAGTGGAGCCCTCCTCAATAACATACAAGCTGTTATAAACAACAAGTGCGAGGAGTGCAGGGAAGCCGATAATATATAATAATGTTTTAAGAACTTTTTTCATTATTTGTTACCTCCCTTCTTAAGTTTAAGTTGAGCATATTGCTCATCGATTTTTGCAGTAAAGAAGTATGCAGCTGCGATACAGAATACGATAACTGCGCTCATCTTCAAGCAAATTGCACGTACTGAGAAGATGGGATAGAAATTATTGAGGAGCTCGGTTTGGAATTCCCAATAAAGTTTTTGGTTAAGAAGTTGTTCGCCGGTATAAGCGTTGGGCGTACCGGTCATGTTATCAAGGTTCTTTAAGCCTACGTAGTCGCCTACGAGAACAGCACCTACTTTGCCACCATGAATATTTGCATAGTAATTAGCATATGCATATTCTCTTAATGCCTCGTCCTCGATGAAATAGAATACGGGGTAAGTGGTGGGTGATTGATAGTTAGAATAACCTTCTAAAAGATTGAACAAATCAGCTTTGGTAAGTTCGGTTGCGCCTTCGTTGCCGAGGAGGCCTGCGAGGGTTGCGCCAAGACCGAGACCGTTTACAACGCCGAGAAGTTGATCAACGGAAAGGTTTTCGCTGAGAAGGGCATTGATATCAAGACCTTCGGGAAGAGCACCACCAAGAAGTCCTAAAAGACCGCTGATGTCTGGGTTGGCGCCCAAAGTTCCGCCAAGCACGCTTAAGATGGTGTCAAGGCGAGCTTCGGTTACGTAATACTTGGTTGCAGTACCATTTTCGCCATAAGCAAGTTCATACTCGTCTTGAGAAGAAACATATTCAAATCCTTCCATGCTGAAAGAGCTTTCGCTTGCGCCTGCTTTATACTTATTCCAATCGGAATTCATATCGGACTTGAGCGCTAAGATAGCATTGGCAAGTTCTTGATCGATATCGCGTCCTTCTGCAGCAAAAGCGAGCTTATTGCTATAGTAAGCTTCTTGAACAGCAAGAGCTTGTTTAAAGCTAAAGAGGTAACCATCACCAAACATGCCATTGGAGCTATACCATGCTTGATCTTCTTCATTAAGCTCAGACTCGGTACCATCGGTGTTGATTGCACTGTAAGTTTTGCCTTCGATAGCTTCAATTTCGAGGTTATATAATTCCATATAAGCCTCGATATTAGCGTTCATTTCTTCAGCGTAAGAAGCATAGTTGGTGATTTGATCTTCGTAGTTGGTAAAGTCTTTTTCGGTTAAACCGAGCTCGATGTACTTGTCAACGAGTTCGTCGTATTGACCTTTAACAACAAAATCGGAGTAAACGATGGGAGCGATGGTAATAATAGCAGCAATGAGTGCTACAAGTACCGCTCTGGTCATGCGGTTCTTCCTACAAATAGCCCTAAATAATAATTGGGCGAGGATTACGACTACCCAAAGTGCTGCAGCAATAATGATAGCAAGATAACCGTTGTTTGCTACTAAAGAATCAGCGGTAGATCTGTTTGCTAACATTACCATGTGCAAAAACAGAGGGAAGCCGAGTGCGTAAAATACGACTTGCAAAACGCGTAATATGGTAATTTTTCTTCTGACTTTAACCATTTCGCAATCTCCTTCTTCATTTTTGTAAAAGCCACTCTTGGCGAAAAGCTCGTACATACAATGATTATATAAAATATTCGCGCGCGTGTCAATAGGGAATTTTTAAAGATAGCCCGTGAAAGAATAGTAATATTATGTTTACACGTATGAATTTTACAATAAAAAATCGCGCTTTTTTTGCGCGGTTTTTTAATTTCAAGATAAATATCTTTGGGTTAGGTATACTATATGGTCGGGCAAGGTAACCCAAACAATAGCTTTACTCTTTTATCTTTTGCTCACTTCTTTTTGATTTAAAGCGAACGTTTTCTTTAAGAGTGTTAAAATGTTTTACTTTTTTTAATGCAAAAATCATGATCAAACCTACTGGAATTGTTATTGCAGGCTGTATAATTTGGGCGGGAAGATTAGCAATTGCTGCCCCCCAACCATAATAAAAGCCCTCGAAAACAAAGTAAACCCCTACCATGACCAAGCCCGCTATTATCGCCCCTACTATGTAACGATATAGCTTTACACCGTTTTTGTAGTAAGCAAGCGAACAAATAAGTGCCATAAGCGCTTTGGCTACAAGGGTAATCGGCATATATATAACGTATCCGGCAAGCAGGTCTGCAAACATGCCACCGAGCGCCGCCGCTATAACGGCATATCCCATTGGTAGCGTAAAAGCACCTACAATAATAAATACGTCTCCAAGATTAACGTAACCAAGTGAAATCGGCACACGCGCATAACTCGTCGTCACAAAAATTAATGCGGTAAATAATGCCGTTAGGGATAGTGCGTAAACATTGCTTTTGGTTTTCATATTATAGCTCCTTTTCCTTTGCATAAATTGAGAGCGCAGTTTTTATGCCGTCTACAGCAGATGAGGTTATACCTCCGGCATACCCAGCACCCTCTCCACAAGGATAAATTCCCTCTATAGTACTTTCCCCTTTATCGTTCCTTTCCATGCGAATCGGACAGGAAGAGTGTGTTTCCATACCGATAAGCAAGGCGTCGTCACTATTAAAACCTTTAATTTTTCTACCAAAAACGGCAAGACCTTCCTTCAATCCGGAGGCTATATATGCGGGCATTGCTATATTTAAATCTTGTCCGCTAACGCTTGGGAGATAAGAACTTCTGATATTGCCGTCGGTAGGCTTACCTAATATAAAATCCTTATAATATTGTGCAGGAGCTTTATATCCACCGCCGCCAAGCTCGTAAGCTTTACGCTCCATCACTTTTCTTGCGTGAAAGCCGTCGAATAGCCCTTGGCCAAAATCACTTTGAGTAACCGATACAAGCACCGCCGAATTTGCATACTCGTTATCACGAGCACGGTTGCTCATGCCATTGGTAATAATGGTGCCTTCCTCGCAAGAAGAACAAACCACTTCACCGCCGGGACACATACAGAAAGTATAAACTCCCCTACCGTTGTTCAAGTGCGTGCTGAGCTTATAATCTGCCGGAGGAAGCTTATTCCACGCCTCTCCGTATTGAGCTTTGCTGATAAACTCTTGTTTATGTTCAATTCTAACACCTATCGAAAATGGCTTGGGGCTCATTATTATGCCCTTGCGATTTAACATAGTGATAGTATCTTCTGCGCTTTGACCGATTGCAACTACCAAATAATCAACGGGAACCTTTCGAGTATCGTTGATTTCGACTTCGGTAATTCTACCCTCTTTTACGATAATATCGGTGAGTTTTGAGTGAGTTAATAACTCTACTCCCAATTCTTTAAGCTTAAGACGGAAGTTCTTCACGACCTTGCGAAGCTCGTCCGTCCCAACGTGCGGGTTGGCCTCGTATTCGATATCTTCCGGAGCACCCGCTTTAATTAACTCACCAAAAACTACTGCTGTATATTCTTTGCTGATGCCGGTATTTAGCTTACCATCGGAAAAAGTACCGGCTCCGCCTTCTCCAAACTGAACGTTGGTTTCAGTATCAAGAATACCCGCCTCGCGTAATCCGTTGATTTTTTGTATGCGTTCTTCAACGCTACCGCCACGCTCGATTATCGTGGGACTAAAGCCGAGCTCTGCAAGAGTAAGCGCCGCAAACAAACCTGCCGGCCCACTACCAACGACCATCACTCTTTTATCGGATTTAATGGGGCTATAGCCAAGTTCTTTTATGCTACGGGGAGGTGCTACGTACTCATCAGCACGTATGCCCTTATGGGAATTGAGTTCTACGGCAACGGTAATAACGTAAAGAACGTTGTGTTTATAGCGCGCGTCAATGCTTCGGTGAATAATTTTTACCGATTTAAGATTATCTTTATAGGTATTTAGTTTTTTAAGGACCGCCCTTTTTAGGTCGTCTTCGGTGTACCCTACGGGAAGCCTTATGCCTGATATCTTATACATTGTTACCTACCGCCATGCCGGATGCACAAGCCCACATAATATTAAATCCGCCACACTCGCCGTCAACGTCCAAAACTTCGCCGATTGCGTATAAACCCTTTTGATATTTTGATTCCAAAGTTATATCATCAAATCCGTCAACCTTTAGTCCACCGCTTGCTACTTGGGCAAGTTCCATCGAACCGAGTCGAGCATTTTCAAGAGGATAAGATTTAATAAGTGAAGCAAGTTTGCCTATCTCACCGCCACATAGTTTAATGAGGTTGTTGGCAATTTCCTTATGGAATATGCCGTCTATACCGCCGTAGTCGGAAATAATATTCTCGATTTGTTCCTTGGTATAATCGGGCATAAAGTCTATTATGAGTTTTGCAGGCTTACCGCCAAGACGGGCAAGCGTTTGCGAAACGTTGAATACCGCAGTGCCTGACACACCGTTATCTTTAAAAATAATCTCATCTGAGCTTTCGGTTACGTATCTATTGTCAACGTAAAGTTTAAGTTTTACTTTAGTGCGTACACCGCGTAATCCTTTGATGTTATCAGTTGAGGTTAAAATCGGAACAAGGGCAGGCAGTATTTTGGAGTTTAGGTGACCAAATCGCTCGTATAGGTATCCGCTTTCTGTGCCAAACGTTGCTTTGCTACCTGTTGCCAAAACCACCTTAAGAGCCTTCAAACCGCCTATGGTAAATCCTTTTTCTACGTTGGTAACTTGCTCTGAAGTTATAACCCTAACGTTAAGCTTATCAAGTTCTACGCGCATTGCATTAAGCACCACGGACGCTTGTTCGCTATAAGGGAAATATCTACCGTCAACCTCTTTCACAAGCACTCCTAATGAAGCGTAAAAAGCGAGTTGTTTTTCAAGAGGATATTGCTCCAAAATCTTATCAACAAAACTTGTATTATATTTACCGACGGTGCTATCGGCGTTTGCAAGGTTACACTTGCCGTTGCCCGTTGCGAGCAACTTTTTGCCTATTTTATCGTTCTTTTCCAAAATCGCAACCGATTTTCCGCGACGAGCTGCCGTTATGGCACATACCATACCGCTAATTCCGCCACCGATAATAACAACGTCGTACATAATACCTCTAACGAAAAGCCCGTTTAAAACGGGCTCTATTTTATTTTGAATTTAACATTGCTTCTATGAGCGGTAAGCGTTTTCCGCTTAAGAAGCGTACCATTGCTCCGCCCGCGGTACAAACGTAATCGATACTCTTAAGATCAATAAACTTTGCCGCAGCGGTTACCGTATCACCGCCACCTATTACGGAGTATGCAGGGCTATTTGCAATCGCGTTCCAAATCTTATCGGTGCCGTATGCAAATATCGGATTTTCATATACCCCTGCAGGACCGTTAACGAATATCGTACCGGCTTTCATAAGTTCATCTTTGAATATTCCAACCGATTTTGCGCCGATGTCAAGAAGCATCGCTTGATCGTTTAATAAATCCTCAAGATCCAGCTCTACTCTAACGCCATCCTTTTCATATGCAAAGTCAACGGGGAGTACGAATTTGTCGCCGTAATTTGCAAGTAGCTCTTTTGCCGGAGCCACAAATGCAAGCAAATCTCTATCGGCAAGCCATTTTTCGTAGTTAGCACCGATTTTATAGCCTTGCGCAAGGCGCATAACTACGCCCGTTACGCCTGCGGTTATAATTTTATCGGCAACACCGTCCTTTAAAACCTTGCCCATCATACCAAACGCATCGGAAATCTTTGCGCCTCCAAGTACGAATACCAAGGGCTTGTTTGCAGAAGTCATTACCTTATTAAGAGCCTCGTATTCTTTGAAGAATAAAGGGCCTGCGTAAGAGGGCATAAGTCGCTCGAAAGCAACCATGCTGGGAGCGTTACGGTGCGCTGCCGAAAAAGCATCGTTAACGTACACGTCACATAAAGGCGCGAGCCTACGTACAAGGTATGTAGAAGCCATTTGCTCGGCAGTTAATTTAACGTCCTTTTCAAAGGTAGAAACCTCTTCGGTAAGGTAACGTAGATTGCCAAGCAACACAACCTCACCTTCTTCAAGCGACTTGATTTTATCAAGTGCCGCGTCACCGCAAACGTCGTCGATATAGTCGACTTTAATACCGCTAATTTCGGTAAGCCTATCGGCATGCGCTTGCATGGACATGAGGTTTTGGTAATCCAAAGTGTCGCCTTGGTGTGCTATAATCGCCACTTTTGCGCCACCATCTACCAAATACTTTAAAGTCGGTACGGTTGCATTAAGGCGGTTATCGTTGACGATAACTCCGTTTTTTACGGGTGAGTTTATATCGGGGCGGAAGAGCACAGTTTTGCCCTTGACGTCCACCCCTATTATACTTTTAATTTTTACTTCTTCCATTTGCCAATACCAAGGTTTGCGTTGGTAGCTTGGGTTGCTTCTTCAGAAGTTTGTTGCATACCCATTACTGCACGGATACCGTCCATAGTTTCGGGGATGGTAACTGCTTCTTGAGGGATGTTGATTGCATACATAATGCTATCACCGCTTTCTACGATGCTATCTTCCCAAAGAGCAATTTCATACATATCGCCACGGGGATTGCCGAGGTCGCGAGCGTAACGAAACAAGGAGGCGTTGCCAAGGAAGCCGTCCTTAATGCTTACGATACGGATACGCGGATGCTTTTTGAAAGCTTCAAGGGCCATTTCTTTGGTGATCTTTTGCTTGCCGGTTGCAACTACGGTGATGATATGTCCGTGAGTGATGGGGGTATGTACCAAAATGCCGGTTGCTTCTACATGAGGCATTATGGTCATAAGGTCAACCGCTTGGTGCGAAGGAGCTTTATCGATTTGCAAAGCGTTGGTTAAACCTCTATGGTAATCACCGGGATCTGCTACACGACGTATAATGGTGATAGCTACTCTATCGATGCCGTATGCTCTATCGAGGCAGTCAACGCTACGGATAAGACCGGTAGTGTTGCAAGAGGTGAGTTTTAAAAAGTCTTTATTGAGGCCTTTTTCGTAGTTAGCGTATCCGTGGAAAAATACGTCGGCAACGCTGTTCTTTTCGCCACCTTGGAAAATCGCCTTTTTGCCAAGTCTTTCATAAAGCTCTTTATTGCGAGCGCCGATACCGCCGGGCGAGGAGTCGAGTACTACGTCACACTTTTTAACCATGTCTTCCATGGTACCCGCGACGGGAATACCAAGTGCTTCAAACTCTGCGCGCTTGTCTTCACTTGCAAGATAAAGATCGTAAGGCATGCCCTTTTCAAACAATGCTCTTACTGCAAGAGTGGGTGCTACGTCAGCTACGCCAACGAGTTCCATATCTTTTTGCAAAGCTACACCATCAGCCAAACGTTGACCGATTACGCCATAACCGGCAACACCAACTTTAACTTTTGCCATAAATATCTCCTTCAGTCAGTTAATATGATTAATGTTTTTTATGATATAAATAGTCGAGAATAATGCAAAGGGTTAACATAAAGGAATCCTTACCTTGAACAACGTTGATATCATAGGTATCGGCAACCTTGAAAATATGTTTTTCCATAGTAGCGCAAATATCACCATGCTTATCGTTAGCGTGAATATTGAAAGTCCATCCGTGATAACCCCTGATATAGAAATCACCGTAAACGTCACTGTAAACCTTGAGCTTACGTCCGACAAATGCGTATTTAACCTTGACTTTTGCAACTAAACCGCCGGATTTATCCTCACCTTTATAGATATTGAAAACCGGATAGCCGAGCCAATGTATCATTTTACGTCTTACGTAATAGAGGGGCTTACCGTTAGAATTTTGTAGCCAGAACTTTTTAGGAACGGTAATTAACTTGCTTTCGCATTGATATCTTGCATAACCGCTTTCATCGGTAATGTCAAAGGTATCGTTAAGCGCAAAATACTTTTGTTTAATTTTATAACGTGCCATAAATGTTCTCCTTTATTTTAAATTTATATAATAATATCACGGGCGCGCGCAAAAATCAACGATTATTTTCAAGTCCCAATATTAAACGGTTTGATCGTAAAGCTTTTTGTACCTTCCGCCAAGCGCCAAAAGCTCGCTGTGATTTCCCCTTTCAACCACCTCGCCGTCCTCAATAACAAGAATTTGGTTAGCGTTACGGATGGTAGATAGTCTATGCGCTATAGCTATAACGGTATGATTTCCATACAATCCTTCGATTGCTTGCTGTATGCGCCTTTCGGTATGAGAGTCAACCGCAGCGGTTGCTTCATCCAAAATAATAATAGGAGCGTCCCTTAAAATTGCACGTGCTATCGCCATACGTTGCTTTTGCCCGCCGGATAGCTTTAATCCACGCTCGCCAACCTTTGATTCATAGCCTTGGGGCATGTCTAAAATTTCCGCATGTATCTCCGCTTTGGTAGCTGAAGCTACTATTTCTTCCCTATTTGCTTCCGGCTTGGCATAGGCAATATTTTCCGCAACGGTACCGTTGAACAAGAAAGTATCTTGCAAAACCGGTGCAATATTTTTACGCAAACACTTGAGCGTTAGGTCTTTAATATCTACGCCGTCAATAAGTATTTGTCCGCCGTCCGGCTCGTAAAAGCGAGGTATCAACTGCGTTATTGTTGTCTTACCCGCGCCGGTCGCGCCTACAAGCGCAACCGTTTCGCCCGCTTTACAGCTGAACGATACGTTCTTAAGTACTTCAACGCCGTCGATATAACTAAACGATACGTTCCTAAACTCAATATCCCCTCTGACTCTGCCGATATCTTTAGCACCTTCGCTATCTTTGATTTCGATGGGAGTATCAAGGATTTCCATAACTCTTTCACCGGAGGCAAGCGCCGTTTGTGCGCTTTCGGTAAGTCTTGCCAATCCCTCGATTGGCGCAAATAACAATGATAGGTAAAGTAGGAAAGCCACTATCGACTCTACGTCCATACCGCCTTCGTAGGCAAAGTAACCACCGACACCCACAACAAGTACCGTCGCCATCGATGAGGTAAACTCAATCAAAGGATGGAAGAAGCCCGAGAGCTTAAGAGCACTGATGATTGCGTGACTATGTTTATCGGTACGCTCTTTGACGTCAACGTGCTCGTGATCCTCTTGACCGAAAGCTTGTATCTCGTGAATACCGCTAAAGTTATCTTGCATTTCTGCAGATATCTCGCCCGTTAATTTTTGTGCCTTGCGGAAGTTAGGGCGAACCTTCTTTGAGTAATAAAAACTTGCTACTGCAACAAGGGGCATTATTACGCTTGCAATAAGGGTAAGCTTCCAGTTGACGGTAAATAGAATTACGAGTACGCCCGCAAACATTATTACGTTGGTGATGCTCTCGGGTATAACGTGAGCGTAAAGCATTTCGAAGTTAGCGGTATCGTTTATGACGCGTGACAAAAGATCTCCCGTCTGCTTGTCGCTAAAATACGACATCGAGGAAGATTGAATATGGTCGTAAACTTTAACGCGCATGTTGTTAACCAGTCTCCAAGCCGCAAAGTGAAGTAAATAAGTGGATAAAAATCTGGTTATCAACTTTACAAGATAAAGCCCAAGCAAAGCAACGGCAAGCGTTATAATTTGCTTAAATCCATCCGCGCTAACGCCTTTTGATACTATACCGGTCATGTTCGAAAGGAGTTTGGGCGCCGTCAAGCTGACCGCAGAAGTCATTACTACCGCCAAAATTCCGACGACGTAATACTTCATATATTTTTTTGCTTCTTTTCCGATACGTAATAACAGTTTCATACCGCGATTATAGCACACTCGCGCGCGTTGCACAAATAAATTGCGCGCACCCGTGCGTAAATTTTTTCTTTTGTTTGACTATTATGTTATACTGTGTTATATTTATAGAAATATAACGTGAAACAGGAGCAACATAATGGCTATTGATATACCGTCGATTTACGGAAGTCTCGTATTTAACGATAACGTAATGCGCGAGCGCCTCCCTGTAGAGGTCTATACTTCGTTGAAGCAAGCTGTCGAAGACGGTACTCCCCTTACCCTCGATATCGCTAACGAAGTAGCTAAAGCTATGAAAGAGTGGGCACTTGAAAACGGAGCCACTCACTATACCCATTGGTTCCAACCGATGACCGGTATCACCGCGGAAAAACACGATAGCTTCCTCGATATCAATAAGCAAGGCAACGTCATTATGAAGTTCAACGGCAAAGCCCTTATAAAGGGCGAGCCGGATGCTTCAAGCTTCCCGAGTGGCGGATTACGCGCTACTTTTGAAGCTCGCGGATATACCGCATGGGACGCATCAAGCTACGCGTTTATTAAAGACGGAAGCCTTTGTATCCCTACCGCGTTTTGCTCTTATGGTGGCGAGATATTGGACAAAAAGACTCCCTTACTCCGCTCTATGGATGCCCTAAACAAGCAATCTTTGCGTATCGTTAAGTTATTCGGTAATGATACGGTTAAAAAGATTAGTGCGACCGTAGGCGCCGAGCAAGAGTACTTTTTGATAGATAAAAAGATTTCAGAGAGTCGCCTTGACATCATCCATTGTGGTCGCACGTTATTCGGCGCCAAGCCCCCAAAGGGACAGGAAATGGAAGACCATTATTTCGGCGCAATCAAACATAGAGTATCGGAGTTTATGAAGGATCTCGATAAAGAGCTTTGGAAGCTCGGAGTACCTTCTAAAACCAAACATAACGAGGCTGCTCCCGCTCAGCACGAGCTTGCGCCGGTATTTACTACCGTAAATATTGCAACCGACCAAAACCAATTGACAATGGAGCTGATGAAGAGC
Organism: Clostridia bacterium; assembly: GCA_017504305.1. Taxonomy (GTDB): domain Bacteria; phylum Bacillota; class Clostridia; order Christensenellales; family DTU072; genus Stercoripulliclostridium_A. The sequence goes on from JAFVRJ010000005.1 coordinate 13,639, forward strand.
CTTGCCCACAAGCATGGCATGGTTTGTCTATTGCATGAAAAACCCTTTGCAGCCGTTAACGGTAGCGGTAAGCATAACAACTGGTCTATATCTACCGATACGGGTAAAAATCTTTTAGAGCCGGGTGATAACCCCTATGAAAACGCTCAATTCTTACTATTCCTCACCGCAGTTATAAAGGCGGTTGACGAGTATCAAGATTTGTTAAGACTTTCCGCAGCAAGCGCCGGCAACGACCACCGTCTTGGCGGAAACGAAGCGCCCCCCGCCATCGTTTCGATATTCCTCGGCGACGAGCTTACCGAAATACTCGAAGCGGTTGAAAAACACGCAAAATACAAGGGTAAAAAGAAATCCGATATGAAAATCGGCGTTTCGGTACTGCCCTCTTTCCCCAAAGATACCACCGATAGAAACCGCACCTCTCCCATGGCGTTTACCGGTAATAAATTCGAGTTCCGTATGCTTGGTAGTAGCTTCTCAATCGCTTGCACCAACTACATTATGAACACCATCGTTGCCGAAGCGCTCAAAGAGTTTGCCGATGCGTTAGAAGGTGCCGAAGACTTTAATACCGCTCTTACCGACTTAATCGCCAAGGCTTATAAGAAGCACAAACGCATTATTTATAACGGCAACAGCTATTCGCAAGAGTGGGTGGAAGAAGCTCGTAAACGCGGTTTATCTAACTATATTTCCACCGTTGACGCGCTTCCGCATTTCACCGATGAAAAGAACGTCAAGTTGCTTGAAAGTCACGGTATCTTAAGCAAAAACGAAATCGTCTCTCGTACCGAAATACTACTTGATAGCTACTCGAAGACCGTCAATATCGAAGCTCTCACCATGCTCGAAATGGCAAAGAAGCAAATTTTACCCTCCGTTCTTTCTTATGAAAGAAGGCTTGTGGAAATGGCCCTTAACAAAAAACGCCTTGACGAAGCTATCGATCGCTCGGTAGAGGTTGATTTAATCAATAAGCTCTCTGCTCTGACCGCAAAATTATACGATGCTATCGACAAGTTGGAATGCGATACGTTAAATTGCAATAAAGGTAATAACGCCCTTGAAATTGCTAAATTCTATCATAACGTAGTATGTGTTGAAATGAAGAATTTACGCGAGGCGGCAGACTCGCTTGAAGGACTTGTTGGCAAAAAGCATTGGCCATTCCCCACCTATGCAGACTTACTATATTCGATAAATTAATATGGATTACGTACAAAGAGCAAAAGATTACTTCACCGAAGGATACAATTGCGCGCAAGCAGTTGCTATGGCACTTGCTCCAGCAGTAAATCAAACCGAAGACCATATGCGCGCTATAGCAAACCCCTTTGGCGGTGGCTTCACAAGACTACGCGAGGTCTGCGGAGCAGTTAGCGGTATGATGATGATCATAGGTCTTAAGCATCCCGAGATGACCAAGCAAGAGATGTACGAGTTCGGCCGTAAAGCTATAGAGGAGTTCAAAGAAATTTGCGGATCCTATATCTGTAAAGACCTTATAAACGCAACGGACAACAAATCCACCACCCCCGAAACTCGTACCGCAAGCTACTACGCCAAGCGCCCCTGTTTGGAGATAGTAGAAATAGCTACCAAAATAACCTTAAAATATATTGCCGATTAACTCAAGGAGGAAGATAAAATGACAAGATTTATCGCACACCGTGGCTTAAGCGCTGTATACTATCAAAACAGCGAAAAGGCTTTCCAAGCAGCTGCAGATAGCTCGTTCTTCTACGGCATCGAAACCGACGTATGGTTTACTTCCGACAACAAATGGGTATGTTGCCACGATAACAATCCGTTCGCAAATGAAGCGATTTCGGTATCCAAAATAACTTTAGAGGAAGCCCTAAAGCTCCCTATGAACTTAAACAAGATCGGTAGTGCAAAAATCGAAGGCGAGAGCTACATCTGCACTTTAGAGAAATATCTTAAAATTTGCAAAGGTGGCGACAAAGTTCCCGTAATTGAGTTAAAGTGTACTCCCTCCCGTGAGCAACTTAAGGATTTAGTAGCCATAGTAGATAGCATCATCGGTATCGAAAACGTAGTGTTTATCAGCTTCCATTATATAAACATGGCACGCTTAAGGTCCCTCAATAAAAAGATACGTCTTCAAGTGCTCGGCAGATACCCTACGTCGGGAAGAGCCTTCTTATCCAAAGGTTACGACGTTGACCTTATGTGGAACTTCTGTCCGGCAAGGCTTATCCGCAAAGCACATCGCATGGGACATGAGGTTAATATTTGGACTGTAAACCAACTTGCAGTTGTTAGACATTTTATGTACTATGCCGTTGACTACATTACCACCAATAAAGACTTTAGCGGAAAAATTTAATATCAAAAAGCATAAAAAAGCACGCCGAACGGCGTGCTTGTTTTTTTAAAATACAATTATTTTTTATACCAATCGGAGTAATCAAAGCCGATTGCTTCGGGATTGGGCTTAATACGTAGTTGAAGTTGGCCGTTCTCGTCAGCGCCAAAACTCATCGTGGGATTAAGCTTAAATTTGGGGAGGGGCATTTGGATGGGCGCAGTCATACCTTGTGATGCGCTCAAACGGAATTTTTTACCGCCGTATTCGATAACTTGACCATCTAACGAATTGTGTTCGGGAGCTTTAAATCCTGCCATAATCCACCTCTCTAAACAAATATATAATTAGTTTAACATATGTTAAACGTAAATTCAATAACAAATTTTGGATTTTTGCAAAAATTAGTCGTTGGTATAAACTTCGAGTTTAATATCGGTTGCTTTGTACTTTCGCATGTAGCCTTTGAAAAGCCTTACCGGATTAAGATACCATCTCTTAATATGCTCTTTGGTGGAGCATAAAACCAACGTATCGGCGTTGAGTTCCTTGCACTTCGGTACTGAAAACTCTGCATTTTGCTTGGTGGTTAAAGATTGGTCCTCCTTAATAATAACCTCTTGCGGAACGCCCGATGCTAAAAGATACTCTTCCATCTTATCCGCTTCGGCAACACCTGCTATTTTGTTAGCTATGCCACCGGAAACGATAATATAATCGGGCTTATGGTCGTTATAATACTTAACGCATAGTTCGAGTCTAAGGCGCATCAAATCGGATATAGTTCCGTCGTCGCGCATTCTGTTGCCAAGTAATACGAATACCTTCATAGTACCATTAGGTTAATACCTATCTCCTCATCCATTTTTCTATCGACCTTAAGGTCGATTACGTCCACAATTATTTCAGCCGTTACGCTTATTACCGCCCTATTTAAGTGACCGCCGTATACGCCGTTGAAACCTGCAAGATTTATGTGCAAATGCAGATATGGGGCGCCGTTTTGTCTTGTTAAGTTACCCACAAGCGAAGTTATTTCCATATCTTCTTTAAGGTCATACTTAACGTATTTCTTATTGCTTGCCTTATATATACCAATGGTGGCATCATCTGTTGCGCCTATGCCTGAAACGGAAGCACAGCTAATATTAAGCTCCTCCATAAGATTATAAAGGGAACTTATAATCTCGTCCCCTTTATTAAGTCTAACAACTACTTTAGTGCCGGATACCTTGTATTCCATACTATAAGGTTTTTAAAATTTCGATGCCGGTAACAAGCATACGCAATACGTGGAACGGTCCTTTATATGTGTGTCCTTTGCACGCCGGTTTGGTGGGGCGACCGTCACGTCTTAGATAGCCGTACCACTCGCCGTATTTGAAGTCTGAGAAGTGTTTGAAGGCATAGTCTGCAACGCGCTCGAAAATATCGAAGTATTTTTCGTTGCCCGTTTGTTTATATAGCTTTAAGCTTGCTATAACCGCTTCGTTATGAGGCCACCAAAGCTTCATATCGTGCTCGTATGCTTCGACAGGATAACCTTCGAGATCTTTGAAATATAATATGCCACCGTACTCGGTGTCCCAACCAAAGTTATAGGCAGTATCGAATACGTAACGAGCAAAATCAAATAGCTCTTGATCGTCCGAGTACTTTGCCTCGTCCATGAGGAACCATGCAAGCTCGATGGAGTGCCCGGGGTTGATTACTCTTGCAGAAGCAGTTTCTTTATAGTACTCACCGTTAAGACCTACGCTTTCGAGCATAAAGCCGGTACCTGCAACGTTAAAAGACTTGATTTCCTTAACAAGTTCCTTCGCAACTTCGTTGTAGTAGGAAGTGCGCTCCTTATCGCAATCCCTCAATACGCTGGTTACGTTGAGTAAAATCATCGGAACGTTAAGTGCTTTGGTGTCGCGAGTGCCGGGAATTTGCTTGGGGGTGATTTTATAGGGATCCGTCGAAGGATCGCGGTACATGCCAAGGCAAAAATCGTAATACTTACGAGCGTTTGCGAGGCACTCTTTATCGCCGGTTGCCTTATAGTACTCGGCACAAGCTATGATATAGAAAGTTTCCGAGAACATATAACGTCTTTTGCGGAGCGGTTTACCATCGCCGGTTACTGTAAAATACATTCTGCCATCGGTATCGATGCAGTGAGCATTAATAAAATCTATACAGCTCTTGGATACTTTTAGCCACTCCTCGTTCGGGCCGAATACGTTGCTTAATTTTGCAAACATATAGCCCGCTCTACCTTGCATCCATACGCCTTTATCGGTAGAATAGATGTTGCCTTCTCTATCCAAAGAAGTATAGATACCGCCGTTTACGGTATCAACGCCGTATTTTAGCCAAAAAGGAATACAGCTTTCAAACAATTCAGTTTCAAATAAATGTAAATAGTCTTTCTTTTCCATATTCGGTATTATACAACACTATTTTATATATTTCAATAGTTAATTTAGAGTTATAAGGGATAAATCATTGACAAATTACCGCCTATAATGCTATTATCTTTAAAAATCTCAAGGAGGTAAAAACCTATGGCAAAAATTCCAACAAAAATATATTTATCTGAAGAAGAGTTGCCCAAGTGCTGGTACAACCTCCGCGCAGATATGGAAAAACTCCCCCCTATGCTCAACCCCGTCACCAAAGAGCCTTGCACCAAGGAAGAACTTGAACAAATCTTTTGTAAGGGTTGCGTAGAGCAAGAATTAAACGACACCGATAGATTCATACCCATCCCCGACGAGGTACGCGAGTTCTATAAAATGTATCGTCCCTCTCCCTTGGTACGCGCCTATTGGTTGGAAAAAGCTTTGGGTACTCCCGCAGAAATTTACTATAAGTCGGAAGGCAACAATACTTCGGGCTCGCATAAGTTAAACTCCGCGGTTGCTCAAGCATACTATGCAAAGCAAGAAGGCCTAACCTCCCTCACCACCGAAACCGGCGCCGGACAATGGGGTACCGCACTCTCGATGGCTTGTGCTTTTTACGGATTAGACTTAACGGTATTTATGGTTAAGGTATCAAGCGAACAAAAGCCCCACCGTAGAGAAGTTATGCGCACTTACGGCGCTAACGTAATTCCCTCTCCCTCCGAAACCACTGAAGTTGGCAGAAAGATTTTAGAGCGTCATCCCGGCACGGGCGGTTCGTTAGGTTGCGCTATCTCCGAAGCAGTCGAAAAGGCAAAGTCCACTCCCAACTGCCGTTATGGATTGGGTAGTGTTTTGAACCACGTTCTATTGCACCAATCGGTTATCGGATTGGAAGCACAAACTGCACTTAATAAGTATGGCGTAACTCCTGATATCATTATCGGATGCGCAGGTGGTGGTTCTAACCTCGGCGGACTCATTGCTCCGTTTATGGGTGAAAAACTCCGTGGTGAACGCGACTATAGATTTATAGCAGTCGAGCCGAAATCATGCCCCTCGTTAACTCGTGGATCATACGTTTACGACTTTGGCGACACCGGCAATATTACTCCCTTAATGAAGATGTATACTCTCGGTCACGACTTTATACCCTCCTCAAGCCACTCCGGCGGACTCCGCTACCACGGCATGAACACCGTAATAAGCGACCTTTACGACAAAGGCTATATGGAGGCAACTTCCGTTGAACAAACCAAGGTTTTCGAAGCGGCAAAGCTATTTGCCAGAACGGAAGGTATACTCCCCGCCCCCGAGTCTTCGCACGCAATTAGAGTTGCTATCGACGAAGCACTTAAGTGCAAGGAAAGCGGTGAAAAGAAAGTTATACTCTTTGGTCTTACCGGAACGGGCTATTTCGATTTAGTAGCTTATAAAAAGTTTAACGACGGCGAGATGGGCGACTATATCCCCACCGATGAAGAAATACAAGCATCATTAGCAAAACTTAAATAATTGGTTTAGATTTTAGTATTTAAAACCCCACTCGCACAGAGTGGGGTTTTGTTTATTTATGCGGTATTACAAAGCCTACACATGGGATATAGACCACGGAGAAGCAAGCAAGACGAACAAATACAAAAACCCACGACGGGAGTGTACTTGACGTGCATGACCGAGCATATTGTAAAGCCCTTGTAGGATGTAGACCGCGAAGAAGCGAGCAAGACGAAGAAAACGGCGCACTCCCCGATATGAGCGTACTTGGTCGTACGTGATTGAGGGGGTACGCCTGTTTGATGAAGTATTGCGAAGCCTATGCGTGGGATTAGACCGCGGAGAAGCAAGCAAGACGAACAAATACAAAACCCCACGACGGGAGTGTACTTAACGTACATGACCGAGTGGGTTTTTGTTTATTTGTGAAGTATTGCGCCGCTTATACGCGGTCTACTGCGCGCGAAGAGCATCTATAGGATTCAACTTCGCCGCCTTGCGGGCTGGGAGAATACCGAAGATAAGACCGACGGTAACGGAAAAACCTACGGCGAGTAAAACGGTGGTCGCTTGGAAGGCAAATGCATAGCCGATTAGGATGGAAGCCACGTAGGCAATGGCGGCGCCGAAAGCTACGCCTAAAACGCCACCGAACATACTGATTATTACAGCTTCGACCAAGAATTGAACCATTATGACGGAGGGTTTTGCGCCAAGGGCTTTACGTAGTCCAATTTCCACGGTGCGCTCAGAAACGGATACGAGCATCATGTTCATTATGCCGATACCGCCTACTAACAACGCAATCGCTGCGATACCTGCGAGCATACCCAATACCAAGTCGGTTATGGTAACTACTATATCCATAACCTCTTGTTGGTTTACCACGGAGTAGCCGGAAGTCGAACCCATAATTTCGGCGCATCTATCGTCGATTTGGCTTACTACTATATCCATATCTTCGCTCGCTGACACAACGGCATCAAAGGTCTTTACCAAACCTATTTGAAGATCGCGCATCGCAGTGGTATAGGGTACTATTAGGGAGTGGTTACCCGCCGTATCCAAACCGACAAGTTCACTCATAATGCCAACGATGACAAAATCCATATTATAGATTTTGATTGTTTCACCTATCGGATTATAGTTGCCGTACAATCTCTTCCAAAGAGTATGTCCAAGTACTACTACGTGTGTTGCGTTATCTATGTCGTCGTCGGTAATGGCACGACCGGCTTTTATTACGTCGTTAGCGACCAATTGGAAGTAGTAGTTATTAACGCCCATAACTCTTGTAGTTGAGTTATAAACCACGTTATAGTTGGAGTTCGTTTCGCCGGGCACGAGGGTATATACCATATTCTTACGAACGGTGGGCGATACGCCGTCAACGCCAGTGATTTCCAAAAAGGATTCCATCTCCGCATCGGTAAAGCCTTTACGAACGGTGGTATTGGTGATTTCGACGGTAACACGGTTACCGCCAAGACCGGAAAGCTGATCTATAACGGAACTCGTAACGCCTTGACCTATGGTAATAAGCGCAATGATCGAGGTAATACCAATAACAATACCAAGAGTGGTTAAGAAGGTACGCATCTTGTTCATCGCAAGGTTTTTGAAGCTCATTTTTATGATGTCTTTAAACATTTGCGAGCCTCCTTCTGCGACGTTCTTTGATGGTGGGACGTTCTTCACGTTCCGTCCACTTTACACCGTCTTCGTCGTAAATTCTTTCATACTCCTCTTGCGAGTAAATTCTACCGTCTAAAATATGCACGATTCGTCCCGCTTGCCTTGCAATCTTGGGATCGTGAGTTATCATTATGATGGTTTTGCCCTCGCTGTTGAGTTGCTTGAATAGCTCGATGATTTGAGCGCCCGTCGCTTGATCCAACGCGCCTGTAGGCTCGTCTGCAAGAATTATTGCAGGATCGGTTACCATTGCGCGCGCAATAGCGACACGCTGTTGTTGCCCGCCGGAAAGTTGCTTGGGCTTGTTCATAACCTTGTCGCCAAGGCCAACCTTATTGAGCAGTACCATCGCCCTTTGTTTGCGCTCTTTAGCGGGAACTTTGGCGTAGATAAGCGGTAGCACTACGTTATCGATGCTGGACATACGCGGTAAAAGTTGAAAGGACTGGAATACGAATCCGATATCCCTATTACGAACGCTCGCAAGCTCCTTATCTTTTAATTTACTTATGTCTTTTCCGTTCAAGATATAAGTTCCCGATGAAGCAACGTCCAAGCAACCAATTATGTTCATTAGGGTACTCTTTCCTGAGCCGGAGGGTCCCAAAATCGATACAAACTCACGTTGGTACACTTCGAAGTTTACGTCAAAGAGTACCTGCAACGAGCTATCGCCCATTGGGTACGACTTATTGATATTCTTCATCGAAAGTAATACTTTTTTTGCGTTTAACATAACTAACCTAATATCGAACTAATAAGAGAACTATCTGCTTGGTAGATAATTTTATCGCCATCAGAAAGCTTGCCTTCGTCCTTATCGTCCTTAACCTCAACCGCCGCTTCAGAGCCGGTAGAAAGGAGAACTTTGATATAAACGCGAACTTCTTTATTATCGCGCTTTACGAGAACGTAAGGCGTTTTGGAGTCGTCGTAGAAAATACACTTGGTGGGTATAACAAGCTTATCGATAACCGCAGTTTTTTGTACTTTGATCGTTACCGAGTAGTTAGTAAGCACTTCGGCGCGCTCTACGATATCGGTAATATTGATGCCCAAAGACTCTACCTTTTCAGGCGTTAAATAGGGATCGTAATACTCAAACGATGCGTATTTAAGTTCCGTTTTACCCTTATTCTTCGCGACTTGCGCAGCAGAGGAATGTAGGTTGCTTTCAATGGTTAAATCCAAAGTCTTTTCGACGCCAAAAATAATTTTTGCCTTTACTGAATAATAAGCTATACCCGAGCTGTAGTTACCTTTGATAATCTCTTGGATTTCGGCAACAACCTTACGTCCGCCTAAAGCATTAATGGTAACGCCTGCGTATACCTTTTCGCCCGAACGAAGTTTTTTATCGATATCCGCTACGTCGTATTCGGTTACGGCAAAACTTGTGTAGAGCTGACTCAATGATAGCTTAAATATATTGGTTTTTGCAGTAACGGAAGCACCTTCCAATACGCTCAAGTTGGAAATTGAATACTCTATAACACCGCTTTCTTCCAAAGATGCAGCCTTTTTAACTATTCTCTTTAAGTAGTTGGTGTTGATGGTAACTTCTTTTTCGGGATCGGATGAAAGCTCCAAATACTCTGCGGGAATATCAAACGGATCGTCTTGATTGGTAAAAATAAGCATCATCAAATAGTCTGCGGTAGTGGAGCCTGCCGGCATATCGCCGTTAAGTATCGCTTCGTTTTTAGCATCGTCAAGCTTTGACCAGTTGATAAAATAAGGTGCAACCTTCATAATAACGACGTTTTCGTCCTCGGTGGTGAAGGTCGTTTTGACGTTACGAAGCTCGGAATTGACGTAAGTTACTTTGTATGCAATCGGGGTGGACGTGCTGTTTAATAGAGCGTACGTCCAATCAAAATCGTCGCCGGAATAATCAATAATAGTATCGATATCGGTAATACGATTAACTGCAACAAATAGCGGTAAATACTCCGAAATCCCTACGTCAGCGACCACACCGCTTGCATTGATGCTTGTAGCAAGCGATCCGCGTGTGACGGATGCCTCGGACGTTTTAACTTCGTTTTTGCCGACCGCCATAACTACTATAGCTGCCACCAAAGCGAGAACAACTATGCTTACTATGACGAGTATGATAATATTCTTTTTGGTAAAAACCTTGTTTTGCATCGTAACCTCTCAATTTTTAATGCATTTATAATAACATATGCTACCTTATGATAAGGTAGCATTTTGGCAAATAAATAAAATAATTTTACTTTAGTTTTATAGGTAGATGCGATACTACTGCACCTTACGGATTTCGTTACCGTCAACAATTTCATAGCCCACCAAATGCCCCTCTCGAACCATACCGCCAAGAGCACGCAGGAATTCATATTTATTGCGCTTTTTCATTTTGACCATTAGGTCGCCTACCGTTTTGCACTCACCGCTTTCGAGTAGCGACATTACCTTTTTGCACTCGCGCGCATGATTGAGCATTGCAAAACTTGCAAGGCCACCAAGCGCAAAACAAACTATACCTGCTACCTTATATCCTTCAATTAGGAACCCAATCAAGATACCTGCGATACTCAAAACGCCAAATATCGCACCGGAAACATATTCCTTTGTATAGGGCTTGCTCGTTAGGTTAGCTTTGATGTTTTCGCTAACGCCCGTTGGTGCTTTTTCTTCTTTCGGCTGAATATCGGGAAGTTCCTCAATTTCCACCTTAACCGCTTCGGAAGACGTTTTCTCTTCGATGGGTGTTATTTCGTAATTGGTTTTCATTACTCCTCCATAAGTCTATTGGCATATCTATCAACGTAGTCGCCTACTATCGCCATACATTTATTGTACTCATCTTGCGACTTTGCAAGAAAGGGATCGGGGATGGCTTTATATTTGTCACCGGCAACTTCGGATAGGTTGACGTACTTCTTGCGAAGCCCAAACGGTAAACACCATTTATGCCAACGCGTCATACCGATTATAACGTCGCTTTCTTTAAATAACCTTAAATTAAACCATATATATTTTGCACGATGTGCTTTGAGCATCTCGGGATCATACCCCTCCGCTACCATGCAGTCGTACGCTTTTTTATGTAGCTTAAAAGATATATTAAAGACCGCTCCCGAATTTACTTCCGTGATAATGCTATTTAGCCTCTCGTTTTGAGAGAGTATCCTCTTGAACCTAAATTCGCAATACGGACTACGGCAGACGTTACTGCTACAAACGAACAATACTTTCATAATTCTACCTCGTTTTCTCCAACGGACAGTTGGGTTAAGTTTCCTTTATAATCAAGCGTTGCCTTGATGCCGTCAGGAACGATAATTTTAACTAAATTGCCTTTCCTCTCGGTACTAACCACGCCACCTATCGTACGATACCACGCCTTTACGTAATTAAGACCACTCGGAATACAGGGCTTAATAACCACCTCACGTGCATCATGCCCACTTGGATTAACGCATATACCACCAAGATACTTTATCATCCATGCACTTATATCACCCCAGAAATGATGGTTTAAGGAGTAATGTCTTAACGCTTTCTTGTCTTTTCTACTCAACTCTGCACAGTTATTGAGTATTGTGAATTCTTCGCGCATCGTTGTTGCACCCTCTTTAATCCACTGTGCAAACGATAACTTTTCCTTTTGCGCAATAAGCTTGTAGGCAAGATCAACGTCGCCCATATCACTCAAAAGACGGAATAATACGCGGTTACCTAAAACGCCAATCTTGATTTGACCTCCGTCACGCTCGATGTATTTTTTTAACCACTTGTATGCGGTGGGTACTTCTTCCTTTTCAAAGGCGCCGTAATATATTGCCATCGCCTGCGCCGTTTGCGCGCTACCTTTTACCTCAAGCTCTTTGGAAATTAAGTGCGTGCGGAAACCATTACGCAATCTTGTCGAAAGCTCACGTGCTTTTTGAGCACCCTCTTTATCTCCAACAACTTCGAGCATAATCGATGCCTTGATGGTAAAATCAATCGCCGCTAAAGTATCGCTTACGACTATTGGCGTATCATACTCACGGTGCTTAACACCTATTTGGCACCAGTCGCCCAAACCGTATTCGACGGTGTTCTCGGCGGATATTTTGCTCTCCAAATATCCAAGATATTTTACCATTGCATCGGCGGTTAATTCTATTATCGACTTATCGCCATAGTACTTGTAAATTACGTACGGAAGCTCGAAAAGCGCAGCATCCCAGTTGGGACCGCTACCCCATCCGTACCCCCAATTATCAGTAGGCACGATAGCAGGAATTCTACCATCTGCACGCTGTGCGTCAACCATAGCTTTAAGCCAGTTTATAAAGGCCTTTTGCGTATCGTGATTAAGGGTGAGTTGCTCGGCAGATAAATTCGCATCACCCGTCCAACCGTTCTTTTCGCGTTGCGGGCAGTCCGTCGGGAAGTGATAATAGTTGGCCTTGTTAGAGCGGACAACCATCTCTTGCAACTTGTTGAGCACCTCGTCGTCTGAAATGAAATCACCGGCTTTTTCAAAATCGGTATTCATAACAAGGAAGGTCAAAGTATCTTCGTTAATTTGAGAGGGCTTTAACCCTTTGACAGTTACGTAACGACCGCCAAAATAGGTAAAAGACGGAGTGTATTCCTCGCTATTCCCAGCCGAAATATAAATTATATTTTGAAAATAATTCTTGGGAACTTGATTTCGACTGAACTTGAGATTGGATTGACAAGCACGGTTTTTATATAGTGTTTCACCAATTGTAAACAATAACTTTTGACCGTATATGCCATTTAACTTTAAACGCACAACTCCTGCTGTATTTACCCCAAAATCAAATGTACAGTAGCCCAAACCTCGAATTATACGAACAGGCTTAAGTTCATCAGTCACCCTAATCGGAGGAATATCATTGTAGGTTGGGCGACCTTTTGGAGTGGTCGCAAGTAGCGCTTGAGTCCACTTACTGTCATCATATCCGTAAAGGCTAAAGCCGACCTTTTCTTGACGGGCATCATAGTACTCGCCGGAGCGTAAATCGTCATACGTGATAGGTGAATTTGCACACTTGAAGCTCTCGTCCGCCTCCATAAAAAGTGCGTCATCGAGCTCTAAAGCAAGGGCTAATTTAGGTGCAGAGCGGAAGGATGCCTTATGAAAATCCCACTGTTTAAAGTCTGTATTCTGCATACCGTTACCAAGCACGAAAGCAATTGCGTTACCACCCACTTTAAGATGCTCGGTGATATCGTAGTTATCGTAATACAGGGTGTTATCGGGATTTGTAATGTTGGGTGAAAGCGCCCCTCTCGTTAGCTTTTTACCATTTAGATAAAACTCGTAAAAACCAAGAGCCGTTATAGTTAGCTCCGCCTTTTCGGGTAACTTATCAAGTAAAAATTCCTTTCGCAATATAGGCGCGTTAACGTGCTTTGAATAAGTGTTATATTGTTGTGTTCCAGAAATAAACTTTTTGGAATATATCATAATATTAATGGATGTTGTTGTAGAGTTTAATTTCTTCACCAATCACTGCCACGATGCCATTGTAATCGCCAGTAGCGTACGTGGGGGTACGACTGTTCATAACCAATCGGAACAATACGGTAACGGTTGCTTTACTGCGGTTGTTAGTAAGTATTGCAAGCTTGGGTTGAGTTTTAGATAGGAAAGGTGTGCCGGTTGAGTAACCGTAACCGTGATGACCTACTTTAAGCAGGTCAACCTTGCCGATTTCCTTTGCAATTTTTTGCTCGTCGCCGTCAAGATAATTACAATCCCCCATAAGAAGAATTTTCTTATTGCCGTCGGTTACGTAAACTACAAGAGAGTTCTCATTTTCGCCAACGACTTTGGTAGGCTTTGCGGTATTTAAAAGTCTTAAGGTATATCCACCTAAAACCATCTCGGCGGTAGGAATATCTTGGATAAGCTCGAAGCCTCTTGCCTTGACCGCACTTACCATTTGGTTGTAAACTTCTTCGTTATCCCACTCGACAACTTCTTCCTCTTTGATTAAGCCGGGCACGTAATACTTAAGGAATACCTTGCCGACGTTAATATCCATATCTGAAAGCAAGGTATCGAATCCACCGATGTGGTCGGAGTGTGCGTGCGTACCTATTATAAAATCAAAATACACTTTACCATTTGCGTCTGCAAAATTAGACTTGACGTAATCGATAACTTTTTGCTCGTAACCTTCAAGTTCAAGTTCTTCAAATCCTCTTGGGTTATCGGAGTCTTCAGCGCAATCAATCATTGCAAGATGGCCTTGACTTTCGAGGATTATACAGTCGGAGCTTCCTGTCGAAAGAAAATGAATTTTGTTTAAACTTGTATCTTTAGCTACCGATTCCGTGTAATTTTCGATCTTATACTCTTTTTGAACAACAGCATAAATTATGCCGTAGGAACCAAGTATAATACCTACACCTATGACAAAAATCATAAAGCAAGCGATAATTATTGCAATAGCTTTTTTGCCTTTTGACAAAGATGCGTATTTTGACTTTATACTCATAACGTACTCCTTAATTACTTTGTAAATTTATTATACTATAGTAAATAAAATCGTGTCAATATGGGTTTGCGATATAAAAAATAGGAGCTTGGCTCCTATTAGCATTTTGATAGATGTTCGTAATACTTCTTTTTAACTTCTTCAGGTGCAAATATTTTTATGCTTCCGCCCCCGGTTGCAAGCCATCCGAAAAAAGCAGGACTAATTTTAACTTTTACCTTAACGCGCAACTTGCCGTTTGGAAGCTTAAGCATGTTTACTCTTTCACCAAATCGGTCGACTACGGCGTCGATAGCTTGCTCCTCGCAAAGCAATGACACCTCCGTAGTATCGCCATGGAACATTGAAAATGCTTGCTTGCGATAATCGTTGATATCAAAATTTAGAAGCTCGTTGTTTTTTGAAATATCGCTTTCTTCTTTTTGTACTTGCGCCATCTTGTCTACTCGGTAGGTCGAGACGTTGCCGTACTTATCGTGATAGCCGAGCAGGTAGTAGTTATCTTCGCTAAAAATCAACGTCAACGGATTAACCAAATAGCGCGACTTATTTTTGCGGTAAACGCGGTTACCCTCTCCGTCGTAATCAAAATACAGGAAGGAGCATTGTTTGTTTGAAGCAAGAGCTTCCTCAATAACTTCAACTGCATCAAATACCGAATCGTTGGTGTGCTTGAGCCCACGAGATACTGCCACTCTGCGCTTAATAAGCTCGGCGCGATGCTTTCCGCCAAGAGCCGAAATCTTGTTGACGAGAGCGTGCGTTTTAGATTCAGTGATAAACCCTGCCGCTTGTACGGCATCAATTAAAATTTTTAACTCCGAGGTTTCAAAGCTATTATCCTCTACGTAATAAGCTATTCCGTCCGGTTGGTTTATGCTCTTGACCTCAAATCCGTACTCGTTAAGTAGCTTAATAGATTCCGTAAGGTCTTTAAGGTCGACGTTGACGTTATAGGCTTTAAGCTTTTTGATGATTGAGTCGCTCGTCAAAGGATGCTCAAGATCGGTTTCTTCCTTGAGCATTTGATTAATAAGTAATAGTTTTACCTTCTTGGCTTCTAACATCAGTTAAGTTTTTCCTTTAAGTAATCGATTGCTTCGGCGTACCCCAAAAAGCCTTTACCGCATATAACCTTTTCTGCATAAAGCGATACGTAACTCCACTTACGGAACTCATCGCGAGCGTTTATATCGCTTAAATGCACTTCAACCGTCGGTAGGCCTACCGCCTTTAATGCATCCAATATTGCAACGCTTGTATGAGTGTAAGCCGCCGCGTTTATTACTATCGCATCGTATACGTTAAGTGCTTGTTGAATCATCGTCACTAATTCACCCTCGTGGTTGCTTTGGGCTACCGTAACGTCGATTTCGGATGCCTTTGCATGGTTTTTGATATATTCAACCAAGGCAGAATAGGAGTTGGATCCGTAGATGGCCGGTTCGCGAATACCAAGCATATTTAGGTTAGGTCCGTTTAATACTAAAATCTTCAAACTCATTTGAAATACTCCTCTAAAGCATCAAGGGCGGTGTTTTGAACACGGCAGTTGCCGATGCCGTCCATTACTACAAGCTTTATGTTCTTACCACTTGCTTTCTTATCGACGCATGCTACTTTAACAAGCTCGCTTATGCCGTAAGGAAGCTCTGTATCAAGGCCGTATAGTTCATAAAGTGATAACAGTTTATCGTAATCGGTTTGGCTTAATTTATTTAACTTCAGTTGAGCTTTCGCGATAGCAATAATACCGAGTGAAACCGCCTTACCATGTGTGAAGCTGTAGCCGGA
This sequence comes from Clostridia bacterium, assembly GCA_017504305.1. GTDB lineage: Bacteria > Bacillota > Clostridia > Christensenellales > DTU072 > Stercoripulliclostridium_A. The sequence continues at coordinate 29,841 of JAFVRJ010000005.1, forward strand.
TAACTGCTCGATACCATGGGCAAGAGTATGACCAAGGTTGAGGAAAGTCCTAACACCGTTTTCCTTTTCGTCCGCTTCAACTATATCACGCTTGTATTGGATTGAAAGCTCTATAACTCTTTCGAGCGCTTTACCAAAGCCGTTTGCAACTATGTCAAACGTTTCGCCACCGATAAGACAGGCGTATTTAATCAACTCACCCAAGCCGTTTTCAATTTCTTTATCAGGTAAACTTTGGAGCGTATCGACGTCGGCTATAACTAAACTCGGTTGCCAAAAAGCTCCAACAAGGTTTTTGCCTGCATCTAAATCTATTGCCGTTTTACCGCCTACACTACTATCGATTTGACTTAATAGTGTGGTGGGAATTTGCACAAACTCAATACCACGCAAATAAGTTGCGGCAACAAATCCCGCTAAATCGCCTACAACGCCGCCACCGAGCGCGACTATAGCATCGGTTCGCGTATATGCTTTGTCTGCAAGATAGTCGAGTATGGCACCGTATACCGGCAAGGACTTACTCTTTTCGCCGTTCTCTATGATAAAAAAGTCTACTTCATAACCTGCTTCTATTAGACTATTTCGCACGATTTCTCCGTACAATGCGACGACGATATCATCGGTAATTACCATTAGACGGGGTGCTTTAATAACCTCTTTTATCAAGTTGCCGGCGCTTGCAATAAGCCCTGAACCAAGCAATACTTTATATGGTCTTGAAGTTTTTACTTCGATAGCTTTCATAGTGTACCTCTTAAGTATAAATGATACTCTCGCGCGCGCGTTTTGTCAAGAAAGACTTTATTTGAGAATACGTAAAAGAGAGAGCATTTGCTCTCTCTTTTACTTAATACATTCATTGGAGGGGAAAAGTAATATAAAAATTGTTGTTTATTTAATTGTATAATTTATACCCTTATCATAGTATCAAACGGAGTATTGCATTTGACTTTACAAGGTTATCAATGCCTTCTAAACCTTGTTGGCGCGAGCTTTAAAAGCAGATAATTGGCTCTTATAAACCTTGGTTTTTTGATGAGATGCGCCGTAAAGCTCGTTAGAGGCGACGGGAGCGTACTTACGTACGTGACCGAGCATCGCACGAGCTTTACAATGCAGGTCGCAAAAAGACAAGGTTTATTCTATTTGAAGTAACGATTATATAACCCAAGGAACGCCTTACCGTGACGAGCTTCGTCGCGAGCCATCTCGTGTACGGTGTCATGGATAGCGTCGAGGTTTAATTCCTTGGCGCGCTTTGCGAGATCAAACTTACCCATGGTAGCGCCGTTTTCTGCATCAATACGTAACTCGAGGTTCTTTTTGGTGGAGGGGGTAACGACTTCACCGAGGAGTTCTGCAAACTTGGATGCATGTTCTGCTTCTTCCCAAGCTGCCTTTTCCCAGTAAAGACCGATTTCCGGATAACCTTCGCGGTGAGCTACTCTTGCCATTGCAAGATACATACCCACTTCGGTGCACTCGCCTTCGAAGTTAGCGCGGAGATCCATAATAATATCTTCTCTTGCGCCTTGCGCTACGCCAACAACGTGCTCTGCTGCCCAGCTGAGTTCACCTTCTTGCTTGGTGAATTTGTCTTGGGGAGCTCTGCAGATGGGGCATGCTGCGGGAGCTTCGGTGCCTTCATGAGTATAACCACAAACGTTACATACGTATTTTGCCATAATTTTTGTTCTCCTTTTTGTTGTATTTAGCGTTATTTTATTTATTTACAATCGTTACAATGTCCTACGAATAGTACCTCTGTTGTTTCAATTTGGTATCCCGTAGCGCCTTCAACGTAACTTTCCATTTGTTGCAGTGCTTCTGCCGGAACGTCCAATACTCGACCGCAGTGTTTACATCTGAAGTGAGCGTGCAAGCCTACCGTTTTATCATATCGATCACCTGCGTTTAATATGCTTACTTCTCTTATTTTACCAAGCTCTGCAAGCACCTTTAAATTGCGGTAAACGGTACCAAGGCTTATATCCGGCATTATCTTACGACAGCGATCGTATACCGTTTCGGCAGTAGGATGGTCGCAAGACGAGAGCACTACGTTAAGAACTGTTTCGCGCTGAACTGTGTTCCTCACTTTGACCTCCTTTTCTTATCGCTATTAGTAACTATTACTATTAAATCATAACTTAAAGCATTTGTCAATAGATTTTATGAAAAATTTTTAAAAATTATTTCCAAATAAATTTTGGGCTTTATCACTACCCATAAATAAAAAATAGAGCCTCCCGGCTCTAACATAATTTCCCCTAGATTTTATTACCAATTTCATCCTCAAGACCAAGCAAAAAATCGGCGCTGACAGCAAAAAACCTTGCCATTTTTGCAATATAGTTTGCTTTTGGCTCATAGATATCCCGTTCCCAATAGGATATAGAACTGACATCCACCCCTATTGCGTTTGCAATTTCCTTTTGAGAAACCCCTTTTGATATCCGTAATTCTTTCATTCTTTCGCCATATGTCATATTCTCATTATATGAGAAAACTCAATCTTAGTCTTGACATTAGAGTTTTCTCAATATACAATTTATTTGAGTAATCTCAAATAAAGGGGTAAGGAGATTGATAGAATGTTCAAATTTCTAAAAAGAGCTATAATTTTATTTACGCTATTTATTTTTGCCATTTGCATTCTTACTGCTTGTAATAAAACTATAAAATTTAAGCTTAATTTTATCGTTGATGGAGCAATTTACTTTACTATAGATACTGAGGGCAACAATACGATTGAGCTCCCTACCAATCCTACCAAAGAAGGTTATTTCTTTGATGGCTGGTATTGGGATGAAAACACTTGGCAACGGCCCTTTACTGCAAACTCTCTTCTTGATGCACCCCTATCCTCAGACATTAACGTCTACGCCAAGTTCAATCATAATCACAGTGATAATGATTGGCTAATTATTTCGACAATCCCTGCGACTGAAGATACTGATGGATATATAAACTATATTTGTCAAGTATGTAGTGAAACTAAAACTGAAACTATTAATAAATTAGTTCATGTACATAATTATTCTACTGAGTGGAGCAAAAACACTATCCAACATTGGCGTGAATGCATAAAAGACGGAGACAAGGTAGACCTTGCCGATCATATTTATGATTTAAGCGAGATTCTTTTACAGCCCACCGAGGACACAACTGGCACTATTAAGTATACATGTTCAACTTGCAATTACTCTAAAACCGAGACGTTAGAAAAATTACCCCATACACATAAATATTCTAGCGATTGGCAAACCAATAGTACCCAGCATTGGCACGAGTGTCCAAAAGACGGAGATAAGTCTAATATCGCTAACCACGATTATGATAATGGATTTATCACTAAAGATCCTACGGAATTTGATTATGGTGAAATTGTCTATACCTGTTTAGTTTGTGAATATAAGAAATCCGAGCAACTTCCAAAGTTAATTATTGATAGATCAGGTGCCGAGCTGCTAAACGCTGAAGGTTTTGCATTTGTTGATAATAATGGTAAAATCTCTTTATCAAATGCTACTGAAACTTATTCTTTTATCAACCAAATAACAGTTAGCGACTATGCTACTTGGACGATATCTACTGATATTTATGGAATAAATACTATAGTCACAAAAACTATACCTCTTGCTATCGGTGACAACGTGGTTTATTTGCTAATCACTTCCGGCGATGGTAACAATATATCTTTATATACTATGACCATTCGTCGTCGCCCTATTTACACCGTTTCATTTAACACAGGAATTGAAACAACCGTTCCAAATCAATACATAGAAGAAACTTATTGTGCAAGCGAGCCTATTGCACTGCATCGCGATGGATATAAATCATATGCATGGGATCATTCTTTTGAAAATCCTATCATGCAAGAAACAACCATCAATGCCATTTGGACACCAAACACAAACACGAAATACCAAGTAGAATATTACCATCAAAACCTTGAAAACGACGATTTTAGTCTGATTACAACAGATACACTTGAGGGTACAACTGATACCATCATAAACGCTAACATTAAAGAATATCAACACTTTACTTTGAATGAAACAATTAGCACTTTGTCAGGAAACCTTAACGGAGATGAAAGCACTGTACTTAAGGTCTACTATAATAGAAACAGTTACAAGGTCACCATATCTTCAACCGCCAACGTAACCATAAACAATCCTATTGATGGTTACTATAAATATGGATATACTATACCATCAACTACTGCAACTTTTAACAATTTCCTTGGATATGACTACTTGGGTTGGTTTAAGAATGATGTTTACATTAGCGATCACACAATCCCAAGCTTTGGTGTAAATGAAACAGTAGAATACATCGCTAAAGATAAAATTAGAGATGATATTTCCTCATTTGCCTTTACTTCTACAACCAAAGAATGCATCATCACTGGACTTCTTAACAAAACTTTAACAGATGTCGATTTGCCAAATTATGCTACAGAAATAAGTGAACAAGCATTCTCCAATTGCAACAATCTAACAAACATAAAAATCCCCAACTCCATAACGGGCATAGGAAGCGGAGCTTTTACTGGTTGCTCATCCCTTGAAAGTATGACATTGCCATTTGTCGGTGAGTCTGCAAGTGCAACAAGTGCATCAAGTAATACATTGTTTGGATATATATTTGGAACTTCATCATATGAGGGTGGCGTTTCAACAAAACAAACTTATAATGGTTACAGTTATACAACATATCATATACCAAGTTCACTTAAATCAGTAACAATAACTGGTGGCAAAAATCTATTTGGTGCTTTCTATGGTTGCGAGAATCTCATAAGCATACAAATCCCCGACTCCGTAACGAGCATAGGAGATTATGCCTTCCGTTATTGCAGTAGTCTAACGAGCGTAACAATCCCCGACTCCGTAACGAGCATAGGATGGTATGCATTCTATGGTTGCAGTAGTCTAACGAGCGTAACAATCCCCGACTCCGTAACGAGCATAGGATGGTATGCCTTCGAAGGTTGCAGTAGTCTCACAAGCGTAACAATCGGCAGCTCCGTAACGAGCATAGGAAGTGATGCATTCTATGATTGCCCCAAGCTTGTAGAAGTCTATAATCTATCCACACTTAGCATAACTAAAGGAAGTTCAAGCGATGGTTACGTGGGATACTATGCAAAGAACGTATATACAACAACGTCTGGTGAAAGCAAACTATCAACGGATAGTAATGGTTATATAATCTATACCGATGGAAAGGAAAAGATACTTATAGGATATACCGGCAATGAAACCGAGTTAACCCTACCAAAGGATATATCTGAAATATATAAAAACGCATTCCGTGGTTGCAGTAGTCTAACGAGCGTAACAATAGGTAACTCCGTAACGAGCATAGGAAGTTCTGCCTTCTATAATTGCACCAGTTTAACGAGCGTAGATTACACAGGAACAATAGACCAATGGGTACAAATAAAGTTTGGTTCTTATTCTTCAAATCCAATATATTATGCTAAAAACCTATATATAAGCAATGAATTAGTAACTGAAGCAAATATAACGACAGCAACAAGTATCAATGCTTATGCATTCTATGGTTGCAGTAGTCTAACAAGAGTAGTAATCCCTGATCTCGTAACGAGCATAGGAAGTTATGCCTTCGAAGGTTGCAGTAGTCTCACAAGCGTAACAATCGGTGACTCCGTAACGAGCATAGGAAGGTCTGCCTTCGAAGGTTGCAGTAGTCTAACGAGCGTAGTAATCCCTGATCTCGTAACGAGCATAGAAGATGATGCCTTCCGTTATTGCAGTAGTCTAACGAGCGTAGTAATCGGTAACTCCGTAACGAGCATAGGATGGTCTGCCTTCTATGGTTGCAGTAGTCTAACGAGCGTAACTATTGGCAACTCGGTAACGAGCATAGGAAATTCTGCATTCTATGGTTGCAGTAGTCTAACGAGCGTAGTAATCGGTGACTCCGTAACGAGCATAGGAGGTTCTGCCTTCTCTGGTTGCAGTAGTCTAACAAGAGTAGTAATCCCTGATTTGGTAACAAGCATAGGAAGTTATGCATTCTGTGATTGCACCAGTTTAACGAGCGTAACGATAGGGAACTCCGTAACGAGCATAGGAGATTATGCCTTCTATAAATGCAGTAGTCTAACGAGCATTACTTTTGAAGACCCCACTACTTGGTATTATACGCCAGACTGGTTGCAATGGGATAAGAGAACAGGAGGGTCACGTTATAATGTTTCCTCCCCTACAAAGAATGCTGAACAATTTGTATACTACAAAGAATTTTATTGGTATAAAAAATAATTACCATTAACATAGTGCTGCTTATTTCACATAACAAAAAACAAAGGAGAAAACAATGACTGAAAATATAGCTAGCGCCATTATTGGTGCTATTGTAGGATTTATCGCATCAGCTTTAACATTGCGATTCAGTTATAAGCAATTGTTTGCACAAACAGTATCCAAAAACCGTATGGATTGGATTAACAACTTTCGAGAAGAACTTTCCATAGTGGTAGGTACTGCAAAATATCTTAATTATATCAATCAACAAAATAATTATTCAGACATAGAGGGAAACACATACCAACCCAGTGAACAAGTATTATCTGCTGAAAAAGCGAGGATCAAACTTTTAACAAGATTAAACACTAATTCTACTAAAGAAGGCAACGAGTATCATGACTTGTTTACTGAAATGATAAACATGTTAGAATTCAAAGGAAACGACAATTTATCTTTGATTAAAAACATAGAGGAAACAGCGAAACTTATCTTAGAACCCGAATGGAAAAGAGTAAAAAAGGAGGCAAAAGGAGATGCGTAAAAACAACACAAACAAACATAACCAAACTTATTTTAATTGTTGGATTTGGGTCCCTATTGGCGTAATCATATTTGTTATTATTGTTTCTGCTATATTGACAGTAATTCTAAATACAAATCTTTATATCATCATTCTTGCTGGCATTATACTTAGCGTTTCAATTATATGTATTACTATTATTATATTAAAGTTAATTGAATTTACCAAAACAAGCGTAAGTCATTATTTTACTATCAAAAAAGTAAAAGAATTAGAAAAAGAAATAGAAACAATAAAACAAGAAATTAAAAAAGATAGTCAGTAATATTGCGCAACAAATATGAAATAATAACCAACCACAACAAGCACTCCAACCGGAGTGCTTTTATTTTATCATTTATTTTTATAGGTTTGTTTACATTTTGGTGGGGGTGGAGTATAATGAGTGGTGGAGAATTTTGTATGGTTGACGAACTAACATTAAAAGCTGAATATGAAAAATATGGGCTACGATACTATACCCCGAACGAAGAGTTGTGGAATGCAATTACTCATGGTATAGGGGCTCCTATTGCGCTTGCGTTTATGATTTATCTACTCGTGATTGCTTCTTCAGCCGTAGAAATTGCTACTGCCTTTTTACTCTGCATCCCCGCACTTGCCGTTTATACCACCTCATGCGTATATCATGCCTTAACTAACTTCAAGGCAAAGAGCGTTGCAAGACGTATTGATCACGCAAACATTGCTTTTTTAGTTACCGCTTGCGGAGTACCGCACTCGCTTTTGTTTGGTGATCATATTATAAATTATATCGGCATCGGCATTTGCTTTTCGCTTGCTATATTTAACGCCTTCCTGTGCGTATACGATCTTATTAGATTTAAGCGCGCAGGCGTTATATTAGATGCTGTAATCGGCGGTATACTTCTTGTTCTTTATATCATCAACTTAAATTCCCCATATGCAACCCTTACCGTCAACGCGCTATTCTTGATCGGTTTTTGCTTTTGCCTTGCCGGGCTTTTACTTTACCCTATCAAACGTAAATTTATACATACGATATTCCACGTCGTTACCTTGATAGGACCACTACTTATGATGGTGGGTGCAATTATAGTTTTCAATATGGCATAAATATTTTTGCTATTAAAAAAGGCATCTTGCGATGCCTTTTTTTGTTATTTAAGTTCTTTTGCAATCTTCTTTGCAACTTCCCAGCCTTCTTGAGATAAGGGAGTGAAAGGCTTACGGCAATTACCCATCGGAATACCGAGCTCGGTAAGGATGGCCTTTTCCATAGCAAATACGCCGTAAGGAATCATTGCATCGATAATGCGGTTAGCTTTATTTTGAGCCGCTTGTGCCGCCGCCATATCGCCTTTATTAAATGCGTTATAGATATCAAGGATAATCTTACCCATGAAGTTATAGGTGGAGCCGATACCGCCGTCTGCCCCCATTGATAATCCACCAATAAGCATCTCGTCAAAGCCGTTGAATACAACAAGGGGCTTCTTGAGGTTTTTGAAACGCTCTAAATCGAAAAGGTTTACCGAGGTGTGTTTTACGCCAACAAGTTTGGGCTCGTCAATAAGCTCGTTAACCATATCCAGCATACCGTTGAAACCGCTTGAACCGGGGAAGTTATAGATAACCATCGGTAAAGAGGTTGCAGCGATTATATCTTTATAGTAGCCCTTAATAGCTTCTGCGCTGAACGAGAAATAGAAAGGTACTACTGCGCTAACTGCATCGTATGCACATTGCTCTGCAACTTTTGCCATGCGAACTGCAGAATCGGTGCTGATGGTACCAACGTGAGCTATTAATTTAATTCTGCCGTTAACTACTTTTGCAACGTGGCGCAAAATAGCAATACGTTCTTCCTCACTCATAAGAGGACTTTCTCCGGTGGAACCGCAAACGTATAATCCGTGCAAGCCTTGAGCGATATTAAACTCTACGAGTTTAGTGATAGAATCAAAATTGATACTTCCGTCATCGTTGAACGGAGTTAAAAGTGCTGCATAAATACCTTTAAGATCTTTCATAATTTAATCTCCTTTTATTGGCTAAAGTATACAACCGTACATTTCAAGTGTCAAGCGTTAAAAAAAAGTTAACTCATATTGACTTATTATTTATAGTAAACTATAATAATTTTACTATAAGAGGGATTATTATAAATAATTTTTAAGGAGATTATTATGTCCGACAACCAAAACGTTGCCGTCGAAACGTTGGCTCAAGACGCCCAGAACGTGCCAGTCCCCAAAGAAAAACAGGTCAAAAATAAGGAGTTAATCATATTCCTTACCTCTGTTTTCTTCTATACCATGATTACCGGTATGGTAGGCTCTTATAGACAAGAGTACCTCACTACTTTTGTTGGCGCCAAAATCCTTACCGAAGACCATATATCTACTATCAACTCGATAGTAAGTATCGTGGGCTATTTCATAAGCTTCGCCATGGCTTTGGTAATCGATAGAAGTCGCTCCAAAATCGGCAAGTTCCGTCCCCTCATTATGATAGTTTCGGTACCTCTTGCAGTGGTAACCTCCCTCTCGTTCTATCTCCCCGGATTCCTTTCCGACTCCGCTACCAAGATAATGGTTTACTTCTGCATATTGTTCATTATTTACGGCGGATTAACCAACGTTGGTAACTCTATAAACCTTGTCGCGATGGTTATGAGTACCGACGATAAAGAACGCAACAGCGTTATGAGTTGGCGTAGTATAGTAAGTGCCGTAGGTAACTCTGCTCCCCTCGTCGTCGTGTTGGTAATCGGCATGCTCCGTAAACCAGGCATTATTAAAAACGACGAAATCATGTACCTTGTAAGCGCCATACTTTGCTCGGTAATCGGTATGATAACCATGTTGCTTGGCGCAAAAGTTATTCGTGAGCGTACAACCTACGATAAAAAGTCGGAAAACCCCCTTAAGAACATTAAGTCTATCGTAACCAATAAACACGCTATCTTGGTTATCATAAGCGAGTTCTTAAAAGCTTTCCGTGGCCTTGCAAGCTATATGATGCCCTTCCTTGCCATCATTTACTTTGGCAAATCCGGTCAAACTTTGTTCTTCGGAATTTGTACCGGTGTAGGAACCTTCGTCGGTATGTTCATCATTAAAGAACTCATGAAAAGGTTTAGCAAGCGTGTGCTTTATATCGCATCCGGCGTTTACTCCGTTTGCATCAACGCCATATCCTTCTTGGTCGGCTACTTCGCTTTCTCTAACCCCTCGAACGTATTCTTGACCATACTATTCTTCCTATGTATGTTCTTGGTCGGATTCCAATACGGAGCATCCAACCTACTCCCCACCTTGTTCGGTGCTGATATTATCGAGGAAATCGAAGCTAAAACCGGCAAACGTAACGATGCAAGCTATACTTGGATAGTTGCTCTCGGTAGCTCGATTAGCGGTATAATCGTGCAAACCATCGCTCCTATCATACTCCTTCGCGAGAATTTGATAGGCTATCTCCCCCACTACACCAACGATTTGGGCGTAACCATTTATCCTCAAAACAGTCTTAAAACCGCACTTTGGATGCTTGCGTTCTATACCATATTCCACGGCATTTGTATGCTTGCCGCAGGTATCCCCTTCTTCTTCTACGACCTCACCGGCAAGAAGCTCGAAGCAGTACACCAAGCCGCCCTTGCAAAGCGTGAAGAAATCCGCCTTGCTCAAGAAGCCGAAGAACAAGCCGCTGCAACTATGAGCGAAGGTAGCGCAGAATAATCTCGTTTCTAATAATAGAGCCCGTCGAAATCGACGGGCTCTATTTTATAAGTTAAATCAAATAAACTATTACAAGCTCGGAGCAAAGGACGGCGATACTTGCAAGGATTGCGACCACTACGAGAGAGCGTTTTGTAAAGGATGCAATAAGCGCTACCGCAGTGCCTATCGCTGCCGATACGATATGCCCGGAACTAAATATAATAAATGGGAAGGTCATTGCCGATAGTACCGCATAAGGAATATAGTATAAAAGGCTATTTATAAAACGGTTTTTTATTTTCTTTTTAAATAATACCATAGGTATTAATCTTATTAAATACGTTATGACCGCCATAGCGGAAACCATCAAGAAGGCGTAACCGATTTTAACCATTTTCCGCCTCCTTTTCGGTATTATCATCATCTTTAATTGGGAAGAAGATAGCCCCTATTACCGATGCTACTACCGCGCAAATTATATATGCAATACCTGCAGAAACCTTATTAAGGTAGGGTGTGAAATAGAATAAGCAACTCAAAGCTATACTTATTGCGACAACAATAAACACCTTTTTGTTTTGGAGTCCTGCGGGAATTACTATTGCAATAAACATTGCGTATAAAGCGATACTCAATGAATCCAATACTATTTTAGGTAAAAAGTTGCCGGCAATAGCACCCGTCAACGTACCAAGCGTCCAAGAAATCAGAGGCAATAAAATTAGCCCGTACATAAACTCCTTGGTAATGGGTTGCTTTTGCGAAGCGGCAACGCCAAAAATCTCATCGGTTATGCCATAGGAAATTAAAAACCTATCAAATAAAGTAACCTTTTCATCCAAGCGTTGCGACAACGTTACACCCATTAAAAAGTATCTTGCGTTGATAACTATTTGCGTCAACAACACTTCAAAAACAGTCCCTGAAGCCAAAATTACCGCAGCTCCTGCGAATTGACCGGCGGAGGTCAAATTGGTAAAGGACATTATGGTTGCAATAAACCACGGAAGCCCTTGGCTTACCACGGATACGCCAAAAGCAAAGGATACCGCAAAGTATCCAAGTGCAATGGGTATACCACCCTTCAATCCGTTTTTGTAAGTAAGTTTAGGTTCCATTTTATTTTAATAGTTCCATAATCGTATCAACTGCCTCGTCTATAACGGTATCTTTGCCGGTAGCAATGGTAATATCGGCAAAATCACGGTAGATCGGCTCGCGCTCGGCATAGAGCTTACCAACACCATGCTCTTGACTCAACGGTCTACCGTTTGAAGGCAAAAGCGTAATATCTCTATCGATAAATACCACCGTTCCGTTTGCCTTAAGGCGTTTACGATTGACTTCCAGCAATACGCTACCGCCACCGGTAGATATTACCGCACCAAGTCGAGCAGATAGCGATGCTATAACCTCGCTTTCCATATCGCGGAAGGTAGGCTCACCTTTGGTAGTGATCACCTCTGCAGGCGTTACGCCAAAGGTATTAAAAAACTCCTCGTCAGCATCGTAAAAATCTTTATTGAGCTTATTTGCAATACGTTTGCCGTAGGTAGACTTGCCACAACCGGGCATGCCGATCAACACCACGTTGCGTTTATCGGAGTAAATCTCGTTAAGTATATTTTGGGCAACCTCATCCGAACATTTGGAATCCGTATAAAGCTCATATGCCTTTATACCTTGCCATACCAACATACCCAATCCGTTGCCGGCCTTTAATCCTAAAGCCTTTGCTTCGGTTACGATTGCCGTGGTCAAAGGGTTGTAGACTACGTCGTAAAGTTCCTTAACGGACGGCAGTCTTTTAAGATCGATAACCTTTGATTCTACGTTAGGAAACATACCTACCGGAGTGGTATTTATTATAACTTCCGCATCATTATCGCGGTATAAATCATCGTAACGATACTCTCCGCTTCTTGAGCATATATTAACCGATTTTGCGCCGAGCTTGACTGCAACGTACTGCGCGCATTTGGCGGTGCCCCCACTACCCAATATAACCACCTTTTTACCGCCGATTACTATGCCGTACTCCTCAAATCCCTTTTGCATACCATAGCAGTCGGTGTTATATCCATATAGCTTTCCGTTACGGTTTACAACGGTATTAACCGCACCGATTTCCTTGGCTTCTTCAGAAATATAATCAAGGCATGGTATTACCGTTTGTTTGTACGGTATGGTTACGTTAATACCATCATAGCTCCTACTATTAACGTAACTGACAAATTCATCCTCGGTCGGGAACTCCTTTACGCCGTAATTAAGCCCAAGTCTGGTATAAATATCCGGCGACATGGTGTGCGGTAAGCTTTTGCCCGTAACGTAATATTCACCTTTTAATAAGGTCTTATCCATAACTTTATTCCTGTTCGTTTAACTTTTTGTATATCGCAATTGCGACTGCACTTTCGATGGCGGCAACAGCTCTCGGCACTATGCACCCATCGTGCCTACCCTTAACAGAGATTTTGGTGGGTTCGTTTGTAATGAGGTCAACGCTATCTTGCTCTTTTGCGATGGAGGGCGTAGGACGTAGCGCTACGCGCAAGGTAATGGGCATACCATTAGAAATACCACCGTTGATACCTCCGCTTCTATTCGTTAGCATGGTAGGATGACCATCCTTTAACACGATACCATCGTTTGCCATGCTACCGCGCATCTCCGATAAACCAAAGCCTTCACCAAACTCTACGCCTTTAACTCCCGGCACACCGTAAACTTCATATGCTATAGCGCCCTCCAAACCATTTGAAAGGTTGTCGCCAATACCTATCGGCATACCGTAAACGATACATTCAACCGTACCACCAACGCTATCGAGTTCACCTCTTGCCTTAATAACTTCTTCGGTCATTGCATCTGCGTTTTTAAGAGTAGGTAAGGCGTTTTGATGAGCATTTTCAATTTCTTCAAGGGTGATTTCATCTTTTTTATAGGACTTACCCTCTATAGCACCAATCGAACTGACGTACGCGCCAAGCTCAATCCCCTCCTTTTTTAAAAGGGATTTGCAAATAGCACCGGCAATACATAAAGGTGCGGTAAGCCTACCGGAAAATTTTCCGCCACCGGTAAATATTTTGCCGTACTTATAAAAAGATACGTAGTCTGCGTGGGAGGGGCGGGGCACGCTTAACACGTTCGAGTAATCTTGAGGACGGGTATTTTTATTCTCGATTTCGGCAATAATGAGCTCTCCCGTTGCCACTCCGTCAATCACACCGGAGCGTAAAATAACTTCATCCGCTTCCTTTCTTGGTGTAGACCAAGGCGAAGATGACGCTCCACGACGACGAAGCATCTCGTTAATTTCAGCCATATCGATGAGGCTTCCTTTTGGGATGCCACTTATGCTTACACCTATAACGCCCTCGTGCGAGGCACCGTAAATTTTGACTTCTACGTTATTCATACTATCTTACCACCTAAATTTAGGTAATCTTTTACAAAGTCGGGATACGATTTTGCCGTACACTCCGTGCCGAGTATAGTAGTGACTTCATCGATAAGGGAGCCGAGAATCATACCGCTCATAGCAATACGATGGTCGTTGACACTATCGATTACTCCACCGTGGAGAGTAGCGCCACCGTATATCTTCATATGGTTTTCGCCAATCTCGGTTTTGATACCGACCGCGCTTAACATATCGGCTACCGCCTTTACCCTATCGCTTTCCTTGATTTTTAAACGCGCGGTGCCCGTTATTAAAGAGTCGCCGTTTGCTTGCGACAAAGCAACGGCAAGTATCGGTACGATATCCGGTGAGCCGTCCGCATCAAACTCGATTGCTTTTAACGTGCTCTTTTTAGCATATAGAACGCCCTCTTTAAAACTGACGTTACCACCCGCTTTTTTGAGAACGTCAACTATAATGCTATCCGGTTGACTATCGGGATAGTTTAATCCCTTTATTGCTATATCACCACTTAAAACGCCGGCAACTGCCCAAAAGCAAGCACTCGACCAATCACCGTTAACGTTAACTACTTTAGGGGAAACAAATCCGTTAGGTGCGCTGATAGTAAAAGTCTTTTCACTTTCACTATAATCGACCGCTACTCCGTATGCTTTTAGTACCCCGGTGGTTATATCGATATATCCTTTAGAAGTAAGCGTTCCTTCAATCTTAAGTTTACCGCCACCAAGCTTTGCAATGGTATATAAAAGCCCCGTTACGTATTGAGAACTTTCAGTAGCGTTGACGGTAAAATCACACTTGTCGTAGCTACCTTCAACCGTTACCGGTATATAATCGCCCGATACCTTAACGCCACATGCTTCCATTGCCGTTTTAAGACTTTTTATCGGGCGTTCGCCTATTCTGCCTGCGCCTTTAATACTAAAGTTACTGCGGTAAATGGGTAATACCGGAAGTAAAAAGCGAAGTGTAGACCCACTCTCGTTTACGTCAAAAGTATTCGCTTCGCCCATTAGCTTCGTAGCATCTATTATAGCTCCGTCTTTTGTGTAATTAACCTTTGCGCCAAGGGCTTCCATGCAACCAAGAGTTGCCTTTATATCTTTGGAGTTTAGGTTACCAATAACCGTACTGCAAGCACCTGAAAGCACGCTTGCAATAATCATGCGGTGTGCTACAGATTTTGACGACGGTATGGTAACATTACCGTTAAATGAAGATTTAAAAACCTTTAAATCAGTCATCTTTTCTCCTTGCAAGTTTATCCGCGGTTTCCTTACACTCGGTGCCGTACTGAAGTAACTCCATCAATTGTTTTTCATCCCCACTTGCAATCGCCTCGCGGTACTCATGAATACGAGCTTCAAGGTCGTCGATTGCTTCGATGAGATACTCTTTATTCGCCATAAAAAGCTCCGTCCACATCGCTGGATTTAGTTTAGCTACTCTCGTTAAATCTCTAAAGCTACCTGCCGAGTATCCAACGTGCTCTTTATGCATGGGATTTTTAATGTACGAAGATGAAACGACGTGCGCAAGTTGAGAGGTATAAGCAATAATTCTATCATGCTTTGCGTAGCTCGATAAGGTTATGCCTTCACACTTAACTTCTTTAAAAAACTCTTTTATGCGACCAAGTGCTCCTATATCGTCCATATCAACGGGCGTAAGAATAATATATGCCTTTTCAAACAAGGTTGCAGTTGAGTGACTTACACCCGAGAACTCTCTGCCTGCCATAGGATGTCCACCAACGAAGAATACGTCGGGGCGAACTTCCTTAAGGGCTTCCATATGCTTTATGACGTCCTTTTTTACGCCGGCGCAGTCAACGATGATTGCTCCGCTCTTGATGCGCGGTACTACCTTATCGAGCGTTGATAGCGTTGCGCGCGGATTAACCGCGATTATAAGTATATCAACGTCGATAACGTCGGCATCAACATCCAAAATATCGTGGTAAGCGTTTAATAACGCTCCTTTTTTTAATACTTCGTCACTTATGTCGTAAGCATATACGGTATGCTCGGTGTTGCGCATAATTTGTCTTGCAAGCGAGCCACCTATTAAGCCGAGACCAACTACACCGATTTTCATTTAACGCTCCTTGTTAACAAGAGGTAACATGACGTCGATAGCCTTGACTACGTCGTCGAATTGCTCGGGACGGAGGGATTGTGCGCCGTCGCAAAGAGCTTTTGCAGGATTATTGTGAACCTCAATAATAAGACCGTCTGCACCTGCGCCTACCGATGCGAGCGACATGGGCTTAACAAGACGACTTAAGCCTGATGCGTGCGACGGATCGACTATGACGGGAAGGTGAGTTTTTTCTTTAAGAATCGGGATTGCACTTAAGTCAAGGGTGTTACGAGTGTATGGCTCGAAGGTACGAATACCACGCTCGCAAAGAATAATATTATCATTGCCTTCACTCATAATATACTCAGCACTCATAAGCCACTCTTGGATGGTGTTAGCAAGACCGCGCTTTAAAAGAACGGGTTTGCCCAGTCTACCAACCGCCTTGAGAAGGTCGAAGTTTTGCATATTACGCGCACCGATTTGTACGAGGTCGACGTCTTGGAAATCATCGATAAATTTTTCGCTCATGATTTCGGTAACGATGGGAAGTCCGGTGATTTCCCTTGCTTTTCTCAAAATATCAAGGCCCTTAACGCCCATGCCTTGGAAAGCGTAAGGTGAGGTACGAGGCTTAAACGCACCACCACGCAAAAGGGTTGCGCCCGATGCTTTAACAGCCTCGGCGATAGCAATAACTTGAGCTTCACTTTCAACAGAACAAGGTCCTGCGATAATCGGGAAGTGCTTACCGCCAAACTTAACGCCACTTACGTCAATAATTGAGTCTTGAGGGTGGAACTTACGGTTGGCGTTTTTAAAAGGTTCTTGAATTCTTGTAACCGCCTCAACCATTTCGAGAGATTGGAGTAACTCCATATCGACCTTACTGGTATCACCGATAAGACCAATAACCGTTTGGTTAGCACCTTGGCTTAAATGAGTATCCAGTCCAAGGCTTTTAATCCAAGAAATAAGTTTATCAAACTCACGTTGACTGCATTGACTTTTAACTGTTACTATCATAATTACCTCGTTGTTTGAGTTATTTATATTTTAAATCCGTTTATGAAAACGACCACGCTAAGCGTGGTCGATATCGGATTAATTATACCTAAATAAAGCCACGCCAAATTATACCGTCTTGCGGTAAAAGTAATAAAAAGCGTAAAACTTTGCATAAATGGACTTTTTCATAGTTCGATTATATTCCTCTAAAAAGCGCTTGTCAAGAGCTGTTTTAATTTTATCAAATTAATTTATCCTTTTTTAAAGGTAAACGTCTTGGTTTCGCCGGCGTTAAACTGTGCTTTTTCAGCACTTCCACCGTATACTGAAACAATTATATCTTGCAAACAATCACTTGTTACGGAAACCGTTACTTCGGTTTTAGTCCACGATACGTCCACTTTCGCGTTAGTGCGTGCCCTTAATCCTTTAATACTGCCCTCGTCCCAATCTTTAGGTAATGCAGGCAGTGCCTCGATAACCCCATTATTGGAATAAAGCAATGCTTCATTGATAATACCAACCATGCCGATACCGGTATCGGTGCAATACACGCCAAGCCTACGGTCTAAGTTATGATCGGTCATCATCGAAGTGTAGTATATATTGCTACTTACAAGAGTATAGAGCGAAAAGTTTATAGAATCTTGATCTTTTAGCCTTGCTCCAACCAACGCTTTATGCACCCATCCATGAGAGGCCGTGTCATCGTGACCTTTATTTTCACGATTACGATTTTCAATCGCTATGCGACATGCATCCGCTAACGCCTCGTTCGTTTGCGTTTCGTAGGCAGGCCACGCGGGATATAAATGACTTACGTGGCGGTGCTTGTTGTTTTCTTGATACTCTGCCATCGCCCACTCGCACAGAGCTCCGGTATCATCAAATTTATACTCGGGAAGTTTATCAAGGAGCTGTTCCCATTTCGCTACTCGATCTTCGAAGCCCTCTGCTTTTACCGCCTTTTCCATAGCGATAGTCATGTTAAGACCATCGCGCGCCGCCGAAATATCCATGGTAGCGTTTGCGGTTATGGTTGAGCTATATCCTATTGGGTTGTTTTCCGGCGAATAGCTCGGTATAATGAGGTACCTTTCCCCCTCAAAAAGGGACGTTTTGCCTTGCTCATAGGTTGCTTTACCATTTATATCGGTAAAATACTCGGGAGTGCAAAGTTGAAACCAAAAGTTTGCTTGCTTGGTAAGTAGTGGTAAAAGGATATCCTTTTCAAGATCCATCATTTTACCTTCATACTCTATTTGAGTATTACCAAAACATTGCCAAAACTCGTATATAGGAAGAAGTAGCCAACTTGCGCCTGCGTTCCAATACTCAAAAGGATACCACTTGTCATACTCTACCATCATCGCCCTATCGCCATCGGTATTGACGGGGGCTTGGATAGCATCAACCATGCCGTAAACCTTTTCAGCGTTATCTTCCCAATCGGGGATTTGCCTTAAAATAAACTTAATATATCCAACACCCGCATCATATACGTTACCCGTATTCATGCCCGATACTTGCAAGTTTACGTTGGCATCCATGGTATAGATACTGCGCCAACCGGGGTTCCACTCACCCGTCCACATGCCATAGAGTCTTGGAGCTAAAGAACCTGCACAGCAAATTTGATTATATCTACCTTGATTATAAGCAAGTTCAATAAAATCTTCCTCGATTTTATTAGATTTACGTTGAGCTTTAAGGAGCTTTTCGTTTGACAATAAATCTCTCTCTTGGTTACCAATCTCAAACTCTACCGCATTAAACATTTTACCGTGCTTTTCCGCGTGAGGAGCAAGCGCCTTATCGTAATTAAATTTACCACCTTCGCAATATTTATCCGCAACCGCTTGTGTGCGAGCATAAAGCTCATCCAATAACGCATAACTTGAGCTTGTAGTAAAATCTGCATATTCGCCCATATCCCAAGTGCGATCAGATGCAGTTATAAGATACACCTCGCTTGCATCGGTTATTTTGATTGCGCTGTTGCTACTTACGCATTGTAAATCTTTTGAGTCCTTTAAATTAATTTTGCTCTTGGTACCACCAACGACTATAACTTGAGTAAACCCAACGTATCCGCCATGTTTTAATTCGCTCAACTCGTACGAAGGGTAATGTGCTACTTCGGCAATATAGTTTGCATTATCGTCAACAAGCTTTTTATAAAGCATATTGCATTCATCGCCTCTACCGAAGTTTGGCATAGCGGAGTTATCATCTATACTCAAAGTGATATTTATTTTAGCACCTTTATCCGACTCGGTTATTTTAGTAATGGTAACGTTATCTTCCCTTGAACTGAAGCTTACGCGCTCCCAAGTTCCCAATCTATCGGTATACTTAACGCCTACTTCTGCGGTTGAATAATCGGTATAACGAACGTAGTTGCGATAAATGCGCTTTTTAGCGGAAATCCTCAATCTATGTGAAGGATGAAAGTTATAATCAAAAGTGCGGTTACGTCCGTTTACGTCCCACGTATCATCGTAGTTAATTACAGCTTGCCTTGCATCATGCAACTCTTCCCCTACTTCTTCCGGTGTATATCGAGGATCGGGAGAAGGCATAAGAAAATAAATATTTTGATATATGTGGGTATCATTATATGGTGCGCCGGCAACGACTACGCCGTTTTCACCGTTACCACTCACCATGCCCTCTTGCCACTTTCCGCCACCGCTTGCACCTAACTCGTAATAAGTGTTGGAGTAGGCAATTTTACCATTTCTATTAATCATATTATAATCTCCGTATAAAACGCCGTGTTTTATACTTATCAAAAGGCCGCTTGCCATAATCGTGCAAGCGACCATTAATACTGATAAAACAAATAAGCGTTTTATAGCCTTCATTTTACCACTTGTTATACATCTTCTCACAGAAGGCGTACATATCCTTAATTTCCAAAACGGTGCCGTCGTCGAGAGTTACCGTGCCGTTCCAATAGCCGTGTACTTGGTGGCAAACTGTCTTTGCGACGCCTACGTTTAACGGATTGAAGTTATCAAAGAAAGGTGTCATAACAAGATCAAGTCTACCATCATCAGACTTAAAGTGCCAAGGTTCAAGCCATCTTCCGTCCGGTTGATCCACTACGTCTACCACACCGATCTTATGTGCCTTACCATCATAGAAAAGGCAAGTTTCGGTAGCGTTATCCTCGATTCCGATACCCCAAGTAAGCTCAAAACCGAAAAGCTTGCCATCCGGTAAACGGGTGGAACCGTTTGCCCAATACCACATGTTCTTATAGGGCCAAGGTCCTCTACCCCAATCGAGTACCATATAGCTATTGGACTTGTCAAAAGCATAAACTTCCTTACCGTCCTCCTTTATGGTACCTTCGGTCGGCATGCAGTTTATCTTGTTGGTAAGGAAAAATCTCGTTTTGTTTTTGAAGGGGGTTGCTATGGTAATGCTTTCGGCGTTAGGATCACGCTCTGCAATAAGTTCAACCTCCAAAGATTTGTTCTTGAAATAAAGTCGTCTTTCCGTTTCGGTAACGTCTACTTTATAGAGCTTCGAGCCTTGTCTGTCCTCAAAGGAATATGGAGCGTCGCCATTGCGGTTTACTTGGTGGCTGTTAACCGTCAATAGATGGAACATCATATCGTTCCAACGCTTGCCCGTCTGCATATCAAACACTTCCACTTGACCAACGGAGGCAATTGAAATATTAAAGAAGTTCATTTGAACAACGAATCTGCCGTCGCTAACTTGGTAAAAGTCCCACTCCTTTATGCGCAATTTAGGAGCTTTGATGCTTTCTCTATTGTAAATAAATAGGTTGCGCTTGCAGTAACCGGGTTGAGTTAAGCTACCGTCTTCCTTAAGTAATAAAGTGGGTTTGGTAATCTCGATTTGTTTAGACATTTTTACCTCCTTGATTGATAAACTCTTTTATAATCGGATAAAGTTTTTTGCTTTTTATAACGTAACTGCCGTGGTTTTCACCTTTTAGAATTTTAAGGACGGCACCTTCGATACTATCTCTTATAAACTCGCTATGCGCTTTGGTTATAATATCCTTTTCTCCGGCAAGTATTAGCGTTTTCGCAGTGATTTTAGATAAATCATCCCTATTGATATTCGGTCCCGTAAGCATCAGAGTATATAGCTCGTCAGACTTAATGGCATTACGCAGTTTGCAATAAAATCGGAATGCCCTTGAAAGGTCGCGTGGAGTAAGGTTTGCTCCGCTCGAAACAACGTGAGATATAAGATTCGGATGCATATAAGCAACTATCAGAGCGATTATTCCACCGTCGGAAAAACCATACAATAACGGAGCCTCCGACAACTCGCTTTCAATAAAGCATCTGACGTCTTCGGCCATAACGTAATAGTCCAAGTGCCCTTTGTCGCTTTTGCCGTGAGAACGACTATCTATAGCGTAGACTTTATACTCCTTTGATAGCTCCTCAATGAGTGGTAAAAAGATGATATGGTCCTCTCCGTTACCGTGCAAAAGCACGATTGGCTTGCCTTCACCAAAAACTTCATAATTGAGCTCTATTCCGTTAAAAACCTTCCTCATACTCTATAATTTTACCACAGCTCTTTGTAAACTGCAATATCGATTAAAATTTTTAAAAAATTGTATTCATATTATTGCAATTATAAATATAATTGTATTATTATATTTACAAATTTTTATTTTTAGGAGATAATATATGGATAAAGCATATAATCCTTTTGACAACTTTTGTTCCGTTCTTGATAAAGCAGCGGCAGCTATCGATATGCCCGCTAACGATTACGAAATTCTTAAGCACCCCGAAAAAGAATTGAAAGTTGCAGTTCCCGTTGTAATGGATGACGGCAGCCTTAAGGTTTTTGAGGGCTTCCGCGTACAACATAGCTCCCTTCGTGGTCCTTGCAAGGGCGGTATCCGTTACCACCAAAACGTTAACATCGACGAAGTTAAAGCACTCTCCGCTTGGATGACCTTCAAATGCGCAGTTGCAGATATCCCCTACGGTGGCGGTAAAGGCGGTATCACCGTTGATCCTCGCACCCTTTCCACAAAGGAACTCGAAAGAATGACCCGTAAGTTCACCGCAGCTATATCTTCCATCGTTGGTCCTTACCAAGACGTACCCGCTCCGGACGTAAACACCAACGCTCAAATCATGGACTGGTTCGTAGATACTTATAGCACCATTAAGGGCTATGATGCACGTGCCGTTGTTACCGGTAAGTCATTAGCAACCGGTGGTTCTTTAGGACGTCCCGACGCAACCGGCAGAGGCGTTTCTATCGTAACCAAAGCTCTCTTGGACGTTAATGGTATCGATCCCAAAGCAACCCGCATCGCTATCCAAGGTATGGGTAACGTAGGTAGCGTTGCTGCAAGAATTATCGATAGCGAAGTTGGCGCAAAAATCGTTGCAGTTTCCGACGTAAGCGGTGGTATCTATAACCCCAACGGTCTTAACATCCCCGCTATTTACGCTCACGTAAGCCAACGCAAGCTCCTTAAGGACTACGAAGAAGCAGGCATGACTCGCATCAATAACTACGAGCTTCTCACCTGTGACTGCGACGTTCTCATCCCCGCAGCTCTCGAAAACCAAATCAACGTTGAAGTTGCCGAGAACCTCAAAGCAAAGATTATCGTTGAAGCAGCTAACGGCCCCACTACCGTTGAAGCAGACGCAGTTCTCGAAGCACGTGGTATCCAAGTTCTTCCCGACATCCTCGCAAACGCCGGTGGCGTAGTAGTTTCCTACTTCGAGTGGTGCCAAAACCTCCAATGCTACTACTGGAGCGAAGAAGAAGTTAATGAAAAGCTCAATGTCAAGATGACCAAAGCTTTCGGCGACGTTATCGCTACTGCAAAGAAGTACAACTTAAGCTACCGCCTCGCTGCATACGCTGTTGCTCTTAACAGACTCGTAAGCGTATCTAAAGCAAAAGGCATCATCTTCGGAGCATAATCGTGTTACGTAGGATAAGCGTTACAATAGTCACCTTACTTATTGCTTTTACCTTTGCATTAGGTTACGTTAGCTTTAACGCTCCTATTAAAAATAACGATCAATCCAACAATACCGATATTAACGACGATATGGCGGAGCAGTTTTCTCCGCCATTAGTCTTTGATGAAGATGGTAATTTTACCATATTGCACTTAACCGACTTCCACGAGTGGATGGGTATTGAAAAAACCATTGGCGTTTCCGTTCAGGATACCCTTAAGCCAATTTTGGAGTCCTATATATCCGATATTGTTAATACTGTTAAGCCCGATCTTGTCGTGCTCGGCGGTGATAATATCTTTAGCTTAAGTTATATTTACGACTACCTTAACAGCATTGCGCTCAACACTTATAAGCGTTTTGCAGAGATATTTGAAGGACTCAATCAATACTGGACTTTGACCTTTGGCAACCACGACAGCGAGTCGGCAAGCGACAAGTACGACTTTTTAGACGCTATCAAAGATTATCCCCACTTTATCGGCGGAGTTGAAAGCGGTAAGTATCATACCACTTGCGTAGTCAAAGCGGCTGAAGGCGAAAGCGATTACGTAAGCAACTTCTCTATCCCCGTTTATTCAAACGATAAAAGTAGCGTCAAATATAACCTATTTATACTTGACTCCGGCAGTTTCGATTACGTTGAAAAGGACAAAGGGTATCGCTCCATAAGACAAGAACAAGTCGATTGGTATGCAAGCGAAATCAACAAGCTTAATGCCGGTTACGGTGGAGTTATCCCCTCCTTAATGTTCACTCACATCCCCTTCCCCGAAATGTTCGACGTATATTTAGCCGGTGGCGGTATAGGCGAGTATACCAATCTCTCCCCCTCTTACGAGCCGAGCAATATGCTTAACGAGTGCGTAAAACAAGGCTCCACTCGCGGTATATTCTTCGGACACAATCACTCCAACAGCTACACCGGTTTTTATAAGAGCGGTGAAAGTAAAATCATGATGGGCGTTACCCCTTGCGCACAAGCACTTTCTTACGACGACGCAACTTCTATCATGAACGCTCGCGTCGTAATTATCAATGATCAAGGAGGACTCTCCACTTACATCACCAAAGGTAGGAGCGGTGAGCCCTATAAACAACAAATTTTGATTTATTAAATTCTATAATTTAATAACATTGACTTTTACACTCTTTTGTGATACTATTCAAGTTAGTACGACAAAGGAGTTTTTTTATGCCTAAAATCACAGTTGATTGGAATACCGTTATCAATTTTGTAACCGACGCTTTCGTTGGCGTTGGCGTACCCCGCGAAGATGCAAAAATCGTCACTGACGTTCTAGTTGAGTCCGACCGCAGAGGCATCGAGTCTCACGGCGTAAACCGCTTTAAGCCCATCTATATCGATAGAATTAAAGCCGGCATCCAAAACCCTGTAACTAATTTTGAAATCGTTCGCGAAACCCCCACCACCGCCGTTGTAGACGGACACAATGGTATGGGTCAAGTAATAGGATATAAAGCCATGTCCATGGCAATCGAAAAAGCAAAGCAATATGGTATGGGTATGGTTGCTGTACGCAACTCTTGCCACTATGGTATTGCAGGTTACTATGCATCGATGGCAGCTAACGCAGGTTGCATCGGCATGACCGGTACTAACGCTCGCCCCTCCGTAGCACCTACTTTTGGTGTTGAAGGTATGTTTGGTACCAACCCCTTCACCGTAGGTATCCCCACCGATGAAGAATTCAACTTTATCTTCGACTGCGCTACCTCTATTACCCAAAACGGTAAGATCGAGTACTACGAGCGTATCGGCGAAGCAGTTCACCCCGGCACCATCATCGATAGCGAAGGTAACGCTGTTGAAGGCGATGCAGGCGCAGCTCTTAAGGCAATCCGTAAAGGCACCGCAGCTCTTACCCCTCTCGGTGGTATCGGCGAAGATTTAGGCGGATATAAAGGTTATGGATTCACCATGATCGTTGAATTCCTCTCTTGCATACTTCAAGACGGTATCTTCGGTAAGGCTCTTGACGGTAAAGATGAAAACGGCAACATCAAGCCCTATCAACTCGGTCACTACTTTATCGCTATCGACACCAACCACTTCCTCGGCGAAGAACTCGCTCGTAAAAAAGCAGGTGACGTTATCCGTGCTACCCGCGCTTCCAAGAAAGCTCCCGGCGCTGAAAGAATTTACACCGCAGGTGAAAAAGAGTGGCTCGTATGGCAACAACGTAAGGACGTAGGCGTACCGATCAATGAATCCGTTCAACAAGAAATGATCAACGTTCGTGACGAACTCGGTTTAACTCAATACGTATTCCCGTGGGAAAAATAAGGAGTATAATATGGATTACGCAAAAGAATCTTTAAAATGTCACTACAATTGGAAAGGTAAAATCGAAGTTGTTCCGCGCGCAACCGTTTCTTCCAAAGAAGAACTTTCGCTCGCATACACTCCCGGTGTTGCTCAACCCTGCCTTGAAATCCAAAAGGATATTAATAAGTCCTACGAGCTTACCCGTCGCTGGAACCTCGTTGCCGTTATAACCGACGGTACCGCAGTTTTGGGCCTTGGCGATATCGGTCCCGAAGCAGGCATGCCCGTTATGGAAGGCAAGTGCGTACTATTCAAGGCCTTTGCAGACGTTGACGCTTTCCCTCTTTGCGTTAAGAGCAAGGACGTTGATGAAATCGTTAGAACCATCTCTTTGATTTCCGGCTCTTTTGGTGGCATCAACCTCGAAGATATTGCCGCTCCCCGTTGCTTTGAAATCGAAAGAAAACTCAAAGAGTGCACCGATATTCCGATTTTCCACGACGACCAACACGGCACCGCAGTCGTTTGTGCAGCTGCAGTTCTTAACGCAGTTAAAGTTGTTGGCAAGAAACTCGAAGATTGTACCGTAGCTTTTAGTGGTGCAGGTGCAGCAGGTTGCGCTATTGCAAAGCTCTTCCTTAAGCTCGGCGTTAAAGATATCTATATGTGCGACCGCCAAGGTATCTTGAACATAGACGATCCCAACGTTATGGAATCCAAAAAGGATATCGCATCTATCACCAACTTTGCACGTAAGAGTGGTTCTCTTGCAGACGCAATGAAGGGTGCAGATATCTTTGTTGGCGTAAGCGCTCCCGGCGTAGTTACTGAAGAAATGGTTGCTTCCATGGCTCCCGGCGCTATCGTAATGCCCATGGCTAACCCCGTACCGGAAATCATGCCCGACCTCGCAAAGAAGGCAGGAGCTGCAGTTGTTGGTACCGGTAGAAGCGATTACCCCAACCAAATCAATAACGTTTTAGCTTTCCCCGGCATCTTCCGCGGAGCATTAGACGTACGTGCTAAAGATATTAACGAGGAAATGAAGATAGCTGCTGCAAAGGCAATTGCTTCCCTTGTATCTGACGAAGAACTTTCCGCCGACTACATCATCCCCAAAGCATTTGATGAAAGAGTTGGTAAGACCGTAGCCGCAGCGGTTGCAGAAGCCGCAAGAAAGACCGGCGTTAACAGAATCTAAACTAAACGTATGAGAGCCCGAGTCAAATGATTCGGGCTCTCAAATTAACAATATGACGCTTGATATAATGTTCTTTGTAAACAGCTTGCTCCTTGGGTTAGGGCTTGCTATGGATGCTTTTTCCGTTTCGCTTGCGAACGGTCTTTGCAACCAGAATATTAAATTCCCAAAAGCGAGTTTGATAGCCGGCGTTTTCGGATTCTTCCAATTTTTGATGCCCTTTATAGGCTGGGTACTTGTTACAACCGTAGCAAAATACTTTAGCTTTATAGAAGTAGCAATACCGTATATCGCATTGATACTACTGTGCTTTATCGGTGGCAAAATGATTTACGAGGGTGTTAAGAAGGGTGACGAAAAAGAGGAGTGCCCTATTAAACCGTTATCTTTTGGACTATTGATAGTACAGGGTATTGCAACAAGCATCGATGCCCTATCGGTAGGATTTACCATATCAAATTATAACGTATGGGAAGCGTTATTATCTGCAGGCATTATCGGAGTACTTACCGTTGGCATCTGCCTTGCCGGCGTATATATAGGTAAAGCAATCGGTTTGAAGTTCAAAAACAAAGCTTCGATATTCGGTGGCGTTATCCTTATATTAATAGGACTTGAGATTTTTATAACCAGCTTCTTTTAAAAACATCGATTTTGCTTAAAATGTGGTTTAATTATATAAGTGAAACAGACAAGGTGTCCCTTGTCTGTTTTTTGTTGCTATCAAGCTATTCGCAATTTATGCGTGTAATAGTACTACGCTATGATTTAATTCAGGTAAGACGCGATAGTTATGATGAAGAACGAGTAAAATTAAAAATCCCACCGATGGGAGCGTACTTGGCGTACATGACCAAGGTGGGATTTAATTTTATAAAGTTATTCACTTAAATGCGCGACTTCGAAGCTGCGTACTTTGAGTTTCTGTTTCAGCAAGTGAAGCTCCAGGTAAGACGCGATAGTTATGATGAAGAACGAGTAAAATTAAAAATCCCACCGACGGGAGCGTACTTGGCGTACGTAACCAAGGTGGGATTTGTTTTGTGAAGTTATTCGCTTAAATGCGCGAGACTTCGAAGCTGCATACTTTGAGTTTCTGTTTCAGTAAGTGAAGCTCTAGGTAAGACGCGATAGTTATGATGAAGAACGAGTAAAATTAAAAATCCCACCGACGGGAGTGTACTTATACGTACATGACCGAGGTGGGATTTAATTTTATAAAGTTATTCGCTTAAATATCGCGTCTTACTTTTCTGCTGCTGCGAGACGCTTCTTATAATCCTCGATTATCTTTGCTGCTTGCGTTGCGGGAACTTCTTCGTAACGCTCGAAAGCGAGGGTGAACTTACCGCGACCTTGAGTCATGGAACGGAGGTCGGTAGCGTATTTTGCGAGTTCAACTTGAGGAGCTTCAGCGGAAACAACGGTCTTACCGGATACGGAGTTGGTACCGAGGATACGGCCACGACGTTTGCTCATGTCGCCCATAACGTCTCCCATGTAGTTATCGGGAACGATTACGTCAACGTGCATAACGGGCTCGAGGAAGATGGGGCTTGCTTTTGCACAACCATCTGCGAAAGCGAGTTTAGCAGCGGTGATGAAGGCGATTTCCTTACTATCAACGGGGTGATATTTACCATCGAATACGGTGCACTTGATGTTGATAACGGGGTAGTCTGCTTGGATGCCCTTGGGAGCAGCTTCGCGGAGGCCCTTTTCAACTGCGGGGATAAATTGACGCGGAATAGCACCACCAACAACTGCATCTACGAATTCGAAGATACCGTCTTCTGCACCGGGCTCGAAGCGAACGGAACATTGACCGAATTGTCCAGCACCACCGGATTGCTTCTTATGTTTACCTTCAGCTTCAACCATCTTGCGGATAGTTTCGCGGTAAGCGATACGAGGCTCACGGAGTTCTGCTTTAGCGTTGAACTTATTCTTAACTTTCTTGCAAATGATATCGAGTTGCATTTCGCCGATACCGGAAAGGATCATTTCGTTGGTTTCAGCATTCTTCTCGAGTTTGAAGGTGCTGTCTTCGTCCATCAACTTATAAAGACCTGCGAAAACTTTATCTTCGGAATTCTTATCTGCGCTGGATACTGCGAAGCTGATAACGGGAGCGGGGAACTCGATGGGTGCGCACTTAACAACTGCGGTAGGATCGCAAAGAGTGTTGTTGGTTTGGGTATAGTTGAGTTTTGCGAAAGCGCCCATATCGCCTGCGTAAATGGTGTCCATAGCATCTTGCTTTTTACCACGGAGTGCAACGATAGAGGAAATCTTTTCGTTTTCGTCTTTTTCAACGTTGAGAACGACGTCACCGTTGGAAACTTTACCACGGAGAACCTTGAACATAAGGAGCTTACCTACGAACGGGTCAACGATGGTTTTGAATACTTGAGCAACAAACTTGCCGTTTTCATCACAAACGAGTTCGCCTGCATCGGAAGCGGTCTTGATGGATTCGCCGGGAGCGGGGAAGAAGTCGATGATGTGGTCGAGGAGTCCGGTAATTTGAGCGTTACCTACTGCAACACCTGCCATAACGGGGAACTTTTCTGCATTAA
Source organism: Clostridia bacterium (assembly GCA_017504305.1). Classification (GTDB taxonomy): domain Bacteria; phylum Bacillota; class Clostridia; order Christensenellales; family DTU072; genus Stercoripulliclostridium_A. Next base: position 58,986 of record JAFVRJ010000005.1, read on the forward strand.
CAAAGAGGCTCTTAAGACCTGCTTTCTTTTCTTCTGCGCTGATTTCTTCACCGCCGAAGAATTTTTCCATAAGTTCTTCACTGGACTCTGCAACGGACTCGAGCAATACGCCGTCTTCTTCTTGATATTTACCCTCGAGGTTAGCGGGGATAGCGATTTCGGCCTTGTTTACGTCGTAAGCTTTGCCTTCTAAAATATCAACGTGACCAACGAGGTTGTTGCCGTTCATGATGGGGAGTTCGATAGCTACAACCTTGCTACCATACTTGTTTTTGTATGCGTCGAGGGTTGCATCGAAACTGGAGTTTTCTTTATTAACGCCGTTAACCCAGATAAGAGTGGGAACACCCTTTTCTTGGCAATACTCGAGTGCCTTTTCTGCACCAACGGGTACGGTGCCGTTTGCGCCGGTAACAACGATAGCTGCATCGGCTACCGAAAGAGCTGCAACCATTTCGCCTTCGAAATCGAAGAAGCCGGGAACGTCGAGAACGTTGATTTTATAATCTTTATAGTTAACATACGCCATCGAAAGGCTTATGGACATTTTACGAGCAATTTCTTCTTGATCGTAGTCGGATACGGAGTTGCCGTCGTCTACCTTGCCAAGACGATCGATAGCCTTGGTTTTATAAAGCATTGCTTCGAGAAGGGAGGTTTTACCTTCGCCGCCGTGTCCAATCAACGCGATGTTTCTAATGTTTTCTTTGTGAAATACTGCCATTGTACTTTCTCCTTAATAAAGTGCGTAAGTATATAATACTATATAAATAGAAAAATTACAATGATTTTTTTAACCTTATCGATATTCTTTTCTATAATTTTTGTCCTATTTTACTAAATCTGCACAAAAAGCTCGGCGTATTTTTGTTCTTCACGCTTTCCACTGAAAATAAAGGATGGGTAATCCCCTTCTTGTAAGCGGTTTTTAGCTGGATTTTTATTTATAAACGGCGTGATTTCTTTTAGCAATTTATCGTAGCCGTCCGTCGTTTGGGCGCCTGTAATTCTTTCGATGACGTCTTTGAGATAAACGTAGTGAGTACAGCCAAGGCTTACTCTATCAACTTTAAAAGGGCTTAACTCCTTTATGAGATATGGCTCGAGTTTATCAAAGTCGGGTGCAACTTCTTCTATCATTTTGGCAAGACGGGCGTTTGCGTAAACGCTTGCACCGTTTTTTACGTACTTTTTAACCGTCGACGAGTCGGCGGTAAGCGGAGTACAAGTAATAAGCGTACGACTATACGGCGGTGATAAAAATGGTTTTACTCCGAAAATCGGAGCAGATATATGTTTTCGCAAATGGGTAAGGGCGGTGGTAGAGGCGGTGTTGCAAGCTAAAACTACCGCACTTGCGCCTTGGGTAAAAAAGGTGTTGCATAGTAGCTCAAGGTGCTCTTTTAGCTCGCGTGCATCCATATCGCCGTAAGGATGATAGGCGTTGTCCGCATAGTAGCGATAGGTCACGTGGGGATAGGCTTTTATCAGCCTTTTTAGTAGCGTCAAACCGCCTATCCCCGAATCCACCAATACGATATTCATGGTAGATTATATGCCGTTGGTTAAACTTAATGACCATGTACTGCAAGATTGATTCCTTTTGCAATTATGCGAGCGGTTTTATTGACGATAATATCTATTTCTTTTGATGTCACAAGCACGCCGTTGAACTCTGAAAGACTGAAGTTTTTACTGTTTTCAGTACTGGCAATATGATTATTTTTTGCCAAAAACTTCCCTATGACGTCTTGCATATATATCACTAATGGGACACCTATTGCCAAAACAGGGATACCTAAAGTCTTATTATTTAGCGATATTTGTGCGTTACCGACACCGGCTCCGGGAGTAAGGCCGGCGGTAGATATTTGTATGGTACGATTAAGCCTATTTACATCTTTACAACAAAGGGTATCTATCGCTATAATAAGACTTGGCGACGTTGCCTTAATAAGCGCTTTAATGACCTTAAACGAGCTTATCCCCGTAACGCCGGAAACGCCTGCGCCAAATCCTGCAAGACGACCACGACCGCGCAGTCTTTCCTTACCCTCGTGCAAATGCTCCGTAACCACTAAATGCTCAAGTGTTTTGGCACCTAACGCATCTGCCGTCAAGCCTTCGTTGCCTACACCTATAACCAATACTAAATCTTTTTTGCATATCTTGTATTTTTGTAAAGAACGTTTTACCGCCCTTTCCACACAAGCTACTATTTCTTCTTCTCGTTCGTCATCACAAAGACTGGTTTCTAAAAAGTTAACCGCGTACACCTCGCTACTTTGGCGTTTATGATAAAAAAGCTCCGTTCCGCTACTAAAATACGGCGGTATTTTGCGCTCGAGAACACCGTTTACTCCCTCAAAAGCCGCTTCATATACTCTAAAAATTCTATTCATAAGTAAAGTGTTAACTTTTTATATAAAAACTATATAAAAATAAGTTAAAAATAATTGCCAAGTTAAAAACTTTATGATAATATATTTAGGAACGCAAGACATATAGCAATAGCTTTTAGGAGATAATAATGGCAAACATTAAATCGCAAAAAAAGAGAATTCTTATAACCAAGGAAGAGAACGCAAAAAACAATTCTCTCCGTACCATGTGCAAAAACGCTGTTAAGAAGTACGAAGCAGCTATCGCAGCTGGCGACGTTGCTCTTGCAACCGAACTTCTTCCCAAGACCGTTAGCACCATCACCAAGGCAGGCGTATATAAGGATAACACCGTAAGCCGTAAGGTTGCACGTCTTTCCAAGATGCTCAGCGACCTCCAAAAGGCAAACGCTTAATTGTTAACAACCGTCATTGACGGTTAACTGGGTGTGGCGCAGCTTGGTAGCGCGCTTGAATGGGGTTCAAGAGGCCGGAAGTTCAAATCTTCTCACCCAGACCATAAAAAGACGTTTTCGAAAGAAAACGTCTTTTTTTATTATACGTAATTATATTTCTACTACCGCACTTTTAGTATGCTTAAGAGTTTTACAACTATAGGGGAAAGTATAGCGTTGGTTGCAACTTCAAACAGAAAATTGCCCCCTACTAATCCTAAAAAAACGTATTCTAACGTGCTACCAAAACCAAATGCAGTACCCCACTCACGGATTGTATCCAAAAAGAAAGCTACACATCCAAGTAAAAACACACCGGTATTAACCAACGGACAAAGGATTGCGGCAACAACGACAGCAACGTATTTATTCTTTTTTTCAATAAGCTTATAAGCAAAACCTGCTACTGCTCCGCAAGCGACGCCTTTTACTATTACCGTAACTACCGTACCGACTACGTTTATTGCCAAAAATGCTCCGGCATCGGTTGCAAGTACTATTCCACCGAATACAAGCCCCAACCAAGTACTTACTTTAGGACCGCCTATCGCGGCGCCGATTACTATAGGTATTAGAACCAAGGATATCGAAAAGGTACCAAAACGTATGAATTGTCCAAGATACTGCAGTACCACCACTATCGCCGTCAATAGCGCCGTTATAACTAAAATTTTTGATCTATTCCCCCTTGCTTCGCTCATAACTTACATATTCCCTTAAAATACAAGTATCCCTCTACGGGGATACGTCGACTTTATAATATACTTTGATAATAAACGTTCAACTACTTCCCGCGCCTATTCTTGAAAAACTCAACGTTACGGCGGTAATAAGTTATTACAAGTATCAATACTACCGTGACCACGCAAATTATGCCTATTGCAAGCGCAACGCGTTGATTATAGGATAGTCCGGTCGTAATACAATCATCGGTAACGTAACCCACTCCATCGTCGTAAATGACAACGTAAAAGCCTTCCTTTTCCGCTTTAGCTACGTTAAGCGTAGTTCCGTCGATAATCTCATCGATCACGCTCGATTTTACGTCAGGTGCGCTATAAACCTTGATGCTTTCGCCTATGCCCTTGCCATATGCTCTTGCTACAAGAATTTCATACGAGCTCTTTTCGCCCGAAAAATATACGTATATCGATTTAACGTAGCCTACAACGTCACCACATGAAATCTTATAGTAATGATCCTTCTCTATCTTAACGGTATCCAATACTTCGACTTCAACGTGAGCGTCTAAACGGGCGATTACAGTGGTTAGATTTATATCGGAATAAACCTCTACGTTATCGTGAAGCACGTAAGAAGATAAGCCTTCAGCGTGCGCAGTTAACGGCGCCACGTTAAGGCTTAAAAGCATCGTTATTAACATCGCGATAACTATATACTTCTTCACTATACTATCCAACGTATTTCATTGGGATTGGCTATGTAAAGCTCTCCCCACTTGCCTAAACGCTTAACACGACAGTTGCCGTCTATAACGGCGGTGCCTGCATCGAATTGGTAATCTATTACCAAATTGTTTTGCTTGTCAATATAACCGCAATGCTCGCCCTTAAATACGCAAGCGTAGCCCTCGCTAAAGCTCATAGCTCCATCGTATTCGATGGGTATAACTATCTCGCCTTCGCGGTTAATAAAGCCGAATTTCTCTTCCTTTTCAACGCAACAGTAATCTTCCTTGAAAAGATATACTTCATCGTAATCGGGCTTGATAACTTCCTTGCCGTCTCGAGTAGCAAAACCCCACTTACCGTTTTTGTTAATCTTTATGTACTTGTCGGAAGGATGTACCACTTCGGGGCGCTTGGGACGTAACTTTTCACGCTCCTCTTTGGTGCGCTTTTCCGATATAGCCTCGTAAGCGGATTTATCGCCCTTTTGGTTTTTGGGATTTTTAGCTTGCTCTGCGCGCGCATTTTGAGGTTTTGTATCTTGATGCTTATCCCGAGTGCGGTTTTCGTTTTTATTAGACGCACCGTTTTGAGTGCGATTGTTTTCCTTTTTAACGCCTTTATCTTCACGCTTTTGTTGTTGCGCGTTTTTATTTGAAGGCTTGTTTTCTTGCCCCTTTTGTTCTTGTACCTTTTCCCTTTGACCTTCCGCCTTTTGAGGTGCGGGAGCTACTTCAGGGTTGGGTTTTAAGCGCATCCTCTTATTATTGAGTGCACTCTTGACTTCACCTAAATTGCGTTTGTCGAAGGTGGGTATACGATAAAAATCCTTTTCGCATCTTCTAACAACGTCAAATATGGTGTTTATACCACCCTTTTGGAGTTTTTCCTTAACGGCGTCGGATAGTTTTAAAATATCAATGCTTTTAGATAAAAGTTCCGCATCGTACGGCGGAACGTAACTTTCGTCTAAAAAGGATTTTTTCTTTTTGGGCTTATGATGGTAATTATTACCCATTTGCTTCTCCTTTCGGATAGAATACGGCTGCCGTAAAGACAGCCGTATTCCTTATATTAATAATACTAATACTTCTTTCTTGCCTCGTAGGAGGTGTGTAAAATTTTGTGTGCCTTATGGCTGTTGGGCTCGCCGAGATAGTTGTCGTAAAGCTCCTTAATGATGGGGTTCTTGTGAGACTTGCGGAGTTCAGACTTGCTGTCTGCTGCATAGATAGCGCCTGCACGGAGAGCCTTGATATCAAGGTTGTTACGCTCGTAAGCGGATTTGATGGGTTGTCCACCACCGTTTACGCAACCACCGGGACAGCTCATGATCTCGATGAAGTGATAATCTGCTTCACCTGCTCTGATCTTATCCATTAATACCTTTGCGTTTGCAAGACCGCTTGCTACTGCAACCTTAACGTCTTTGCCTGCGATATTAACAACTGCTTCTTTGATGCCTTGAGTGCCACGTACTGCGGTGTACTCGATCTTATCAAGCTCTTTGCCTTCCAATACGTCTGCAAGGGTACGGAGTGCAGCTTCCATAACGCCACCGGTTGCTCCGAAGAGAAGACCTGCGGTAGAGCTGATTCCGAGAGGAGCATCAAACTTACCTTCTTCGAGTTCGTTGAAGATAAGACCGAAACGTCTGATAAGTTTAGCAAGTTCTCTGGTGGTGATAGCGATATCGATATCGGGAACGCCTGCTGCGGATTGGTTTGCTCTGCCCTTTTCGAACTTTTTAGCGGTACAGGGCATTACGGATACGACTACCATATCTTTGGGGTCGATACCGAGCTTTTCTGCATAATAAGTCTTGCAGATAGCGCCAAACATTTGTTGGGGAGATTTGCAAGAGGAAAGGTTGGGGATAAGGTCGGGATAGTTATGCTCGACGTACTTAATCCATGCGGGAGAACAGCTGGTGAGCATGGGGAGAGTGCCACCGTTGTTAAGACGGTTGATAAACTCGGTACCTTCTTCCATGATGGTGAGGTCTGCTGCGAAGTCTACGTCGAATACGGCGTTGAAGCCCATCTTACGCATTGCGGTAACCATCTTACCTTCTACGTTGGAGCCGATGGGATAACCGAATTCTTCACCGAGGCCGATTCTTACGGAAGGAGCGGTAGCGATGATAACGTACTTGGACTTATCTTGGAGAGCAGCGATAACGTCGTCGATCTCTTCTTTCTCGTGTAAAGCGCCTACGGGGCAAACGTTGATACATTGACCGCAACCTACGCAAGGTACGTCTGCGAGATCTTTATCGAACGCTGCGCCAACGTGGGTAGCAAAACCACGGGAGTTGGTGCCGATGATAGCAAGACCTTGATAGTTTTTACAAGCAGCTACGCAACGACGGCAAAGGATGCACTTGTTGTTATCTCTTACGATGTAAGGAGTGGTAGCGTCGATATCAAAGGTGTTTACAGCGCCACCGAAACGTTTTGCATCACAACCGAGTTCTTCGGAAAGACGTTGGAGCTCACAGTTTTGGTTACGTACGCAAGAGAGGCAGTTCTTATCGTGGTCGGAAAGGATAAGTTCTACGGTAGTCTTACGTGCTTCAATAACCTTTTGGCTATTGGTGGTAACTTCCATACCTTCGCTTACGGGATATACGCAAGATGCGACCAAGCTTCTTGCGCCCTTAACTTCTACTACGCAAACACGGCAAGCACCGATAGCGTTGATGTCGCGGAGATAGCAAAGGGTGGGGATTTTAATGCCTGCTTTACGAGCAGCGTCAAGGATAGTAGTACCGGCGGGTACGCTAACGTCTTGACCGTTTATTTTTAAATTAACCATTTTGATTTCTTCCATTATCGTATCCTCCTATTTCCTTACGATAGCCTTGAACTTACACTTGTCCATACATACGCCGCACTTAATGCACTTGGATTGATCGATCTTGTGGACTTGTTTAACAGCACCGGAAATTGCGTTAACGGGGCAGTTACGTGCACAGAGGGTACAACCTTTACAAGTATCGAGAATTTCGTAAGAAAGCAATGCTTTACATACGCCTGCGGGGCACTTCTTATCAACGATGTGAGCGATGTACTCGTCGCGGAAGTAACGCAAGGTGGAAAGTACGGGGTTGGGAGCAGTTTGACCAAGACCGCAAAGTGCGTTGTCTTTTATGTAGTAGCAAAGCTTTTCCATTTCGTCGAGGTCGCTGAGTTCGCCCTTACCGGAAGTAATCTTGTCGAGGTACTCAAGAAGTCTGGTAGTACCGATACGGCAAGGAGTACATTTACCACAGCTTTCGTCCTTGGTGAAGAGGAGGAAGAACTTGGCGATGTCTACCATACAGTTGTCTTCGTCCATAACGATAAGACCACCGGAACCCATGATGGAGCCGATAGCTGCGAGGTTTTCGAAGTCGATCGGAACGTCCATATGTTGTGCGGGGATACATCCGCCGGAAGGTCCACCGGTTTGAGCAGCCTTAAACTTTTTGCCGTTGGGGATGCCACCGCCGATATCTTCGATAACGGTACGGAGGGTGGTGCCCATGGGGATTTCAACAAGACCGGTGTTAACGATCTTACCACCGAGAGCGAACACCTTGGTACCCTTGCTCTTTTCGGTACCCATAGATGCAAACCATTCCGGTCCTTTGAGGATGATTTGAGCTACGTTTGCATAAGTCTCAACGTTGTTAAGAACGGTGGGTTTTGCAAATAAACCTTTGTTTGCAGGGAACGGAGGACGAGGTCTGGGTTCGCCACGCTTACCTTCGATAGAAGTCATAAGAGCGGTTTCTTCACCACAAACGAAGGCACCGGAACCAAGACGGATATCGAGGTCGAAATCAAATCCTAATCCAAGTATGTTCTTTCCGAGGAGTCCGTATTCCTTTGCTTGCCCGATTGCTATTCTCATTCTGGAAACTGCGATAGGATACTCTGCGCGAACGTAGATGTAACCTTGGCTTGCTCCGATAGCGTAAGCTGCTATAGCCATAGCTTCGATAACTGCGTGGGGGTCGCCTTCGAGGATGGAACGATCCATGAACGCACCGGGGTCGCCTTCGTCAGCGTTACAGCAAACGTATTTGATGCCGGTTTCGTCGGGTTGAGCGTTACGGCAGAATCTCCACTTAAGACCGGTGGGGAAGCCTGCACCGCCACGACCGCGGAGTCCGCTATCGAGGATGGTTTGGATAACTTCTTCAGGAGTCATCTCGGTGAGAACCTTGATGAGAGCTTGATAGCCGTCGTATGCGATATACTCATCGATATCTTCGGGGTTGATAACACCACAGTTACGTAATGCTACACGAGTTTGGCTCTTGTAGAAGTTGGTTTCGGAAAGAGCTTTGGTAACAACTTCCTTATCTTTGTAGATAAGTCTTTCAACAAGTCTACCTTTGATGAGGTGCTCGGATACGAGTTCGGGAACGTCGCTTACCGATACGGTGCTATAGAAAGCGCCTTCGGGATAGATAATAACGACGGGACCTACTGCGCAAAGACCAAAGCATCCGGTCTTAACGAGAAGAACGTCTTCCTTAATACCTTTAGCGGCGATTTCCTCTACGAACTTATCGTAGATTTCAGCACTATGGTTGGAGTGACATCCGGTACCACCGCAAATTAATACTGTATTTCTGTACATAAAAATTCCTCCTATGCCTCGTCGCCTACAAGATACTCGGTGCAAACTTTACCGCCGAGGATATGTTGATCGATGATTTTCTTTGCTTTATCAGCGTCTACGTGTACGTAGGTAACTTTTTCTTGACCGGGAACGAATACTTCGACGATAGGCTCTAATTTGCACATGCCGATGCATCCGGTACGGGTTACTTTAACGTGCTTGATACCACGGTTTGCAACTTGGTCTACCAACTCGTTGAAAACCGGTCTTGCGCCTGCTGCGATACCACAAGTAGCCATGCCTACTACGACTCTGATTTCGTTAGCTTCGGACTCGTTATCACGGCTGATAATTTGTGCTTGCATTTTTTCTCTAATTGCTTTGATATCAGCTATAGATTTCATAAAACTAAACCTCCGTTTATACTTTCGATGTTTTCTTTAAGCATTGAGTTGAGAAAAGCGATTATTTCGGGACTGTCAATCGGTACTCCATCGAGGGCTTCTTTAATCTCGCGGGTATCGAAAGTGTAACTCCTATCCTCTACCGTATATATCCATACGAAATCCATATCGGGATAAAGCAGAGTGGTTGCCGTTTCGGCTATATCTCCGAGCGGTACCCTATCGATATCGTCAAGCCTAAAGGTTACGGTTACTTCAGTACCTACGCCGAGCTTCGACTTAATATCAAAGGTTCCTCCCGAAGTTTCCGCCGCCTGCTTAAGTAGCGGGAGCCCCATGCCTACCTTGCGCGTCGTGCGTGTGGTAGTGAAGGGATCGGTTACCTTTGCCACGAATTCCTCGCTCATGCCCTTACCGTTATCTTTTATGGAAATAGTCAAAAGGTTATCTTTTGCCGTTATTTCCACCGTTACCAAACTGGCGTTTGCTTTTACCGAATTGGTAGCGATATCAAGTACGTGTAGGGCAAGTTCTCGCATACTCTATTTGTACTCGGCCATGATGCCGTCGAGTTGGTTGGTGGTTACTTTGCCGTATACGTTTGAGTTAACGGTCATAACGGGTGCAAGACCGCAGCAACCGATACATCTGGTTTCAATAAGGCTGAACTTACCGTCGTCGGTACACTCGCCGGATTCGATACCAAGCTTTACCTTAAGTGCGTCTACGAGGTCACCTGCGCCTTTAACGTAGCAAGCGGTTCCCATACATACGGAAACTTGATATTTGCCACGAGGACTTAAGGTGAATTGGGAATAGAAAGTTGCTACTCCGAATACCTCTTCGAGAGATACGTCAAGCGCTTCGGCAATCTTAGTTTGAACTTCGATGGGTAGATAACCGTAAAGCTCTTGTGCGAACTGTAATGCAGGCATTAATCCACCGGGAACGAGTTTGAGCTCTGCAAGTTTAGCATCGAGAGCTTTTTCTTGTTCAGGGGTGCCGGCAAACGGTACTTTAGAAATTTTGATTCTTGCCATGTTTCCTCCAAGAAATGTATAGTATTATTTATTATTTACGTGCGTGCGTGTGCATACCACGCCTAATAATTATATCATACGCGCGCGAAAAAGCAAGGGTTTTCACCCATTACCTTTGGTAATATATGGATTGTTTTACTATTGTTTATTTAAAAAGTTTATAAGCGCTTGAGGGGTTGGCTCGTCAAGCTCCAAAAAATGCACTCCTCTACCTATACTGTCGAGGGTGTGCGCGTCGCTATCACGGATGACTAAAACCTCCTCTAAACCTTGAGGTTCTCCCTTTCCGTCACAGCTAAATTCCACCGCTTTATAGTAGTCGGGAACTCCACCCAATACGCTCAACATACCGTAAGAATCCCTATCGATATGAGCGGGTACGCATACTCCCATATACCTTTTTGCAAGCGCTTGTGCTTCGCACTCGCTTATTTCCGCCGCCATAAGTAGCATAGAGGGCTCTATCTCGACGACTTCGTCATCAGAATTTATAACCAATTGTCTGCCGAAAATTTCCTCTCTGTTTTTCAAAGAGGTAAAATTGATTTTTTTATGAAATTCTTCAAGTAAATTAAAATCGGGAAACAAACATAATAAATGCAAATCTTCATTGGTTTGTAGTTCAAAGGCCGGTACCACCGTTACGCCCAACGCTTCCCCTACTTCCATCGCCGCTTCAACGTTGCGTATGGCGTTATGATCGGCTATCGCTATGATGTCTATACCCAGCGCGCTGGCAGTCGCGACGATATTGACCGGAGTCATATCATCGTCGGCACAAGGCGAAAGCGCGCTATGTATATGTAAATCGTAACGGTACTTCGGCATTATAACCCCGACTTCAAAACTGCATCGAATACGCTCAAATCGGTAGTAATAAGGTTCAAACCTACGCTTTCCGCTTTACTACGCAACAAATCGTCGGGCTTTACCCCTTCGCATAATATTATAACCGCTACGTCAGTTAGCGAAGCTACCGCCGCTACGTTTTGATTGTTCATAATAGTAAACCATCCGCTATCGGCAGGAGCTTTACCCATTACAACACTCAAAAAATCACCGCAATACCCGCCGATGACTTCTCTCTCGGCATCTTCGCAGTACACTACGCTTGCATTTAAGTTTTTAACGAGTTCGTTTATTTTCATTTTTGATTCTTTTTGGAATAGGGACACTTTTCCGCTACCGTGTCACCGAATACTACGTTACGTGCAAATTGTCTGCAAGTACGCTGACCGCATTTACCGCAGTTGGTTTGCGGTAAGCTCGCAAATAACTCGTCCATAGCTTGTATGCGAGTACACATTTCAAGCTTGGTATCTCCGTTTACAACGTCTTCGGCAAAAGCTCTACAGCTCGGCGCTCCGCATTGTCCACAATCGATATGCGGTAGAGTGCTATAAAGCTCCTCTATTTCGCGCATCTTCTTAAGAGCCGATGCAAAGTCTTCGCCAAGTTTATCTATATCTTTAACTTCGGGCGCATGATCCCAATGGAAGAATTTTTCCTCGTAATCATCGCATTTAAGAGCGTTACGCATAGGTTCCAACTTGTGACGGAAGGAACGCAACCTTGCGCGTGCCGCAAATGGGTTTTCAACGTTAAGAACACCACCTACGCAACCGGAAGTACACGCCGTAAGCTCGACGAAGTCTATATAGGACAACGAGCCGTTTTCCATCTCTTGTAAAACGTTGATAACGTTTTCCATGCCGTCGGCGGCAAGATATTTATCGTTATCAATGCCAAGACACTCGCCACCGCTCGCCGCCCAACGGATACCAAGCATACCCGTTTGACTAATCTTTTTAACCTCTTTAATCTTGGGTAAAACGGGAAGTAGCTTAAAGTAAACTTCGCTTATTGCAAGTACGCCGTCGGCAATCGGTCCGTCAGTCGTCATGCTGTTTTTGAGCGCGTATACCTTTGCAGGACAAGGCGAAATAAAGAATACGCCTATATCTTCTGCGGGAATACCCGCTTTAATCGCCCTTTCTCTTGCAAGGCGCAAAGCTACCTCGACGGGCGCAACCAAGTCGACTACGTGGTCGGCAAGGCCTTTGTATCTCATATGTATAAGTTCTACTACCGCAGGGCAAGCAGAACTAATTATCGGCTTTTTGAGCGCGCCAAGAGCCATAAGCTCCCTCGTCTTGGCACTGATAAGCTCTGCGCCAAGAGCAACCTCATATACGTCGTCAAAACCGATTTCCAATAAACCGTTAAGCACCAAATCGACGTCCTCGAGATTATTGAACTGCCCGAACAACGAAGGTGCCGGTACGGCAATTTTATATTTATAATCAAATATAACGTTAAACGGATCGTACGCAGGCAGTTTGGCTTGGTGCGGACATATACGTACGCACTCTCCACAACCGATACACCTATCGTACAATACCTTGGCCTTACCGTTTCTAACACGAATAGCCTCGGTAGGACATCGCTTCATACACGCAATGCAACCCCTACAATTTTCGGAGTCCAACGTTACAGTATGAATATTCTTACCCATAATGCTCTCCTTATTAAATGAAGTTGACTACCATCGTTACGGTAGTACCTACGCCTACCTCGCTTTCGATCAAAAACTCGTCGGTATACTTCTTCATGTTCGGAAGCCCCATACCCGCACCAAAGCCTAAATCGCGTATATTATCGGTTGCGGTTGAGTACCCTTCCTTCATCGCAAGCTCGATATCCGGTATGCCCGGGCCTTCGTCTTGCAAAACGATTTTTATCTTCTCGGGGAAAATATCGACTATCGCACGACCGCCACCGGCGTGGATAACCATATTGATTTCGCCCTCGTACATAGCAATAGCAACTTTACGTATAAACTGCGCGCCTATACCAAGCATCTTCAAAGTCTTTTTGACCTCGTCCGACGCGCTACCCGCAGATATGAAGTTGTTGCCCGCTACGTTGAATTCTAAACGTAACGCTTCACTCATACGGTAGCATCCCCCGCAATAAGTCCGTTAGCGTATAATACGCCACAAGCGGAATACATACGATACTCACTGCTTAAAATAGCTATACCTTTTTGCTCGGCTATCGCCATCATGTCGGCAGTAGGCGCCTTACCGCGTACCAATACGATGCACTTGATATCCATCATATCGGCGGTACGTATTACTTGCGGATTGCATAAGCCCGAAATTAATAACGCTTGATCTTTTACGAAAGCAAGAACGTCACTCATCATGTCGGATGCACACGCAGAGTGAATTTCCATTTCGCCAAGATCTTCGCCACAATAAACTTTTGCGTTAAGTAGCTTTACGATTTCTTTAATTTTCATTTTAAACCTCTCGTTAAAAGGATAAATTATCTTGGATATATTCTGCCCATAGCGCGCTTGTGTTCGGCGCGTTTTTCGGCGGTATCAACTTTTTCGCGAACTTCTTTGGTAGCTTCGCCCGTCAATAGATAGGTATCGAGATCCTTATAGGTAATGCCCATATCTTCCTCGTCCGTTTGACCTTCAAACAATCCTGCCGAAGGAGCCTTTTCTAATATACATTTGGGGCAGTCGAGGTAGTGGAGTAACTTGAATACCTCGGTTGCAGTCAAATCCCCTATCGGGTTGAGGTCGCACGCGCCGTCGCCCCATTTGGTAAAGTAGCCCATGGTGATTTCCGAACGATTACCCGTGCCGGCTACCAAATAGCCCTTGCGTTGAGCGTAGTTGTATAGCGTTATCATCCTCAAACGCGGATTGATATTGGCGTATGCCATAGGCGTTTGACTCTCGTCAAGAGGCTCTAAAACTTGTTCAAGCGCCTCTTTGGCGGCGGTTAGATCGACTTCTTTTACCGTTATGTCGAATTGCTCGCAAACGAGTAATCCGTGATCGCGATCTTCGCCGTAATTACGCTTGGATTGACAAGGCATAATTATACCCGTTACGTTGGGCGTTGCCATACGGCACAAAATGCTGACGAGTACGGAATCTTTACCACCACTCATACCGAGAACAATACCCTTTGCGCCCGATTCTTTAAGGATTTCTTTAATCCACTTAACGCGTGACATCACAACTTGCTCGTAATCCATAGTTACTCCTTAAATGTTTATTATTTGCCAATCGATAGGTTTGCGACCTATTTTTTTAAGTATTGCGTTGGTCTTTGAAAAATGCCTACATCCGTGAAAGCCGTAATGAGCTGATAACGGCGAGGGGTGAGGGGCTTCCAAAATAACGTGATTTGGGTTGGTGATTAGTGCCTTTTTAGCGCGAGCGGGTGCGCCCCAAAGTAAGAATACGACGGGTTCCTCCCTATCGTTAAGGGCTTTTATGACCGCATCGGTAACGTACTCCCATCCCTTATTTTTGTGGGATAGAGGGCTGTTTTCGCGTACCGTCAAAATGGTGTTTAATAAAAGCACTCCCTGCTCTGCCCAGCTTACGAGATAGCCGTTATTGGGTATATAAGTGCCTAAATCTGCGTTTAACTCTTTATAAATGTTGACAAGCGAGGGCGGAACTTTCACACCGGGCTTGACGCTAAAACACATACCGTGGGCTTCGCCGGGGTTGTGATAAGGATCTTGGCCTATAATGACGACGGAAGTATCTTGATAAGAGGTGGCTTTTAGGGCGTTAAAAATATCGTGCATGTTTGGATAGATTGCACGAGAACGATATTCCTCAATGAGGAACTTACGTAAATCAAGGTATTGCTTGCTTTCAAAAACAGGAGCAAGAATTGTATCCCAATCGTTACCCAAATTGACCATAGCAATATTTTACTATACGCGTGCGCGTTTGTCAATATCGACTTCAAACGATCGGGGTTAAGCGCCGTTTAGGCGCTTAACGCGATAAAAATCTATTCAACGGTGGTAAAGGTCCCTCCCCCGTCGTTACAACCGCAACAAAGAATTATAAGTAGTAGTGCCAAGCATTGATTGTTGCAACCGGACGAATTGTCGCCACAACCGCAACAAAGAATAATTAACAGTAACGCCAAAGTGGAATTATTAAACATTTTACCTCCGACAATAAAAGTGGTTACTCCACAATATGCGCGTAATTACTTAATGGTTACAGATTTATACTCAAATCATCAAAATTGGGGGATGGCCGATATGGAAGAAATGCTCATCGATAATCCTACACTCGACTTGATACTCGACTATCTCCCCAACAACGCCGATCTTGCGGATATGGCGTCCTTTTTTTCGGTATTCGGCGACGTAACGAGGTTGAAGATATTGTCGGCGCTTGCAGTAGACGAGTTATGCGTAAGCGATATTGCAAGCATTGCAAACATCAACCAAACGACGGTTTCGCACCAACTAAAGCTATTGCGTGATAGCGGTATGGTAAGCACAAGACGCAACGGCAAGATTATTTTTTATAGGATTATAAACCCCTACGTCAACAACGTAATGCTAATGGGGGTAGATTATTTGATTGAAATCATTAAGCGATAATTGCTAAAAGGATTGTAAAAAATAGCCCGTTATCTTTTAACAGAAGCTATACCGCGAAGAAGCGAGCTGAAACTAATGGCTAAGGTTTGTAAACCGCATAGTTTAGATGATAGACGAACAAAAATAAAAATCCCCCAATGGGAGCGTACTACATTGTACGTGACCTGCAGGGGGATTTGTATATTTGTGAAAAATATATCGCTAAAGTTATTGCTATGGATTAAACCGCATAGTTTAGATGATAGACAAGCAAACGTAAAACCCCACGACGGGAGTGTACTTGTACGTACATGACCGAGTGGGGCTTGTATATTTGTGAAGTATCTCGCTAAAGTTATTGCTATGGTTTAAACCGCATAGTTTAGATGATAGACGAACAAAAATAAAAATCCCCCAATGGGAGCGTACTACATCGTACGTGACCTGCAGGGGGATTTTATTTTGTGATGGATATCGCTAAAATATGCGGTTTACTTTAGGTTGCGGGTAACCTTGTTGACTACGGGAATCGCATAAGCGTAGCCCCAAAGGAGTAGATAATCGTAGACAAGGAATACTATGGTGAAAACAAGGTTAAGGAGGAAGTAAACGAGAGCTTTGTTTTCGAGGGATATCTTGAGGACGTCGAAATTGACGAAGAAGATATCTGTAAGGTAGTACATTACGAAGAAAACAAAGCAACTATAAGCTATTTTGACGGGGTAAGAAATAAACCACTTAACTTTTTCGCGGTTGTTATACATAGCAACGGTGGCTATCGTATAGGAGCCACCAATTAACACGAACGAAAGGATATGTATATTTGCAAAAATAGCACCGAGAGCGGTTACTGCAACGAAAGCGAGTATAGCTTCGCGGTAGTATTTTTGAGTAAGCGGTATAAGTATACCGCAAGCCGCTAAAATATTGAGCGATAGCGACATGTTAGGTATATAAAAGGAAAGAATAACCGCAAGAAGTGATATGGCGGAAGCCACTCCCGCCAAAGCGATTTTTTTAGAGGAAAATCTTTGCATTTGTTAACAGCAAGATATTAAATCTCCGCCCATGCACTCACAGCAACAGTCTGCACAAATAAGACCCTGACAACAATCGCAAGGGCTCATGCCACCCCTATTGCCATTGTAGTTGCCGTCGCGATAGGAACGGTTGGGACCGTCGTTCATATCGTTATCACGGTATGCGTAAAACCCTTGTCTTTGCGCGTATTCGCCGTTGATTTTTGCTTCCATACGTTTTAATGCCTCCGTATAGTTAGTGTTTTCAGGCTCTATTTCGGTTGCCGTTTTAAGATGCTCGTAAGACTCTCTTACTCGACCTTCGGCGTGGTAAACTATAGATTGTAAATAATGCCACTTGGCATCCCTTATCTTGATGTCCTCGAGCGCCATTTGAGCATCAACGTACTTCTTTTCTTTGATAAGGTTGTCGATCTCATCGTAACGACTGTGAGCCTCTTCCGCCTTGGGTGCTTCCGAAACAAAATAACGGGACTTTAAAATCTCGTCCGCATCACGATATGCTTGCTCTATTTCATCAAGTTTTTCGCAAGCGTAAGCACCCTCATCGCCTACGGCAAAGCGTTTGCCTTCCCACTCGCGACGAGCGTTACGATATGCCTCATAAAGTTCATTTTGGGTTACCGAATCGGTTACTCCAAGTACTACAAAAGGGTCTTTTTGCATTTTACACCTCTGGTTGCAAGAACTTCTTCAGTACGGGTACGAAGCCCAACGTATACTACGTTTGAAAGAGGTCCTTCGGTAATGGTTATATCCATTAAGTCGTATGCGTCGCGGATGTTTTTGACGTATGTTAAAAGTTTTTCGCGTACGCTACTTTGTATGCTGTCTAATACTTCGTCGGTCAACTCGCAATCGGGATTAAGAGGATTGAAGTTGCCTTTTTTTACGTCCTTAAGAAGGTCGTCGTATGCGTCTATTAGGTATATCCATCTACCTAAATTATCGGCAAGTTTTATAAGATGCTCATCGATGCGATCACACACCTCTTCCGCAACCGCAATAAGCATATCCGACGACGTTTTGGTAAGTGCGTCTATATCTTTAGAGTTGGCTCTTTCGAGCGCCTCAAGGTCCGAAAAACAAGCTTGAAGCTTTTTATCAAATTCCGCGTGCCTTCTTGCGGCTCTTTTATATTTACCCTTGATATATGCCTTTGCAAGACGATGTTTAAGGCTTCCCCTATCGGTGGCATCGTCATAAGCCTTATAATAACCTAAAATAGTGTTAACGTCTACAACTCGCTCTTGTACCGAATCGTTTACTACAACGGTGAAGGGCTTGCCGATAGGATGGGCTATACATAAACTCTTTTTAAACTTTGGCTCAACTTTATTATAGTTGTGAGCAAGCATTGTTAAAAAGGTTATATCGTAGTTTATTCCAAAACGCATTAAAGGAGGATTAGTACGCCCTATACTCTTGCAAAGTCCACAGTAATACGCACGGTATACCGCGTAATCTTTAATGAGCATATTGGGCTTATCCGCTTTAACGTATCCGAACATTATTTGAGTTCCACAAGTCCTATTTTGCGTTTTACTTTTTGCATCGTCCTATAGGCGATACGGCTTGCCTTTTCGGCGCCGTCCTTTGCTACTTGCATAAGGTATCCCTTATCTTGCATTAAGCGATTGTATTCTTCGCGTAGCGGACGGAATTTTTCAACGACGGATTCACCTACCGCTTGCTTAAATTTAGCATAACCGCCATCACGATACTCGTCTGCGAGGCTTTCGATAGTTTGACCGGTCATGGCACTCATAATAGTCAAAAGGTTGAGAATACCCGGCTTGTCTTCACGTATTTCAACGGTGGTTTCGCAGTCGGTAACCGCCCTCTTGAACTTGCGCATAATGCTATCGGGGTCTTCGATAATGGCAACCGATGCGTTGGGATCGGGGTCGGATTTACTCATCTTGCCGGTAGGATCTTGAAGACTGAAAATCTTTGCACCCTGCTTGGGTATGTAACCTTCGGGTACCTTGAAGGTGGGCGAATAAAGATTGTTGAAGCGAATAGCGATATCTCTTGCAATTTCGAGATGTTGCTTTTGGTCTACGCCTACGGGAACAAGGTCGGTTTGGTATAACAAAATATCCGCCGCCATAAGTACGGGATAATCTAAAAGTCCCATGTTTATGTTGTCTTCGTTCTTTTTGGATTTATCCTTAAACTGCGTCATACGAGTCATTTCGCCTACGTAAGTGAAGCAGTTGAGTATCCAGCATAGTTCTGCGTGCTCTTTAACGTGAGATTGGAAGTATATTATCGCCTTGTTGGGATCGATACCTGCGGCAAGATATTGAGCAAAGAAAGATAACGCTCTTTGACGATATTCGGCGGGATTTTGCCTTACGGTTAAGGCGTGTAAATCAACGATACTGAACAAAGAGTTATAATCCTCTTGTAGCTTAAGCCAATTATCGATGGCACCGATATAGTTACCAATGGTTATGATGCCTGTCGGTTGGATACCGCTATATACTACTTTTTTAGGTATATTATTTACCAAGTCTTCCATAATTAACAATCCTTATTGAAGAAAGCAAAAATTGCTTCTTCTATATCTTTTACGTCTACAACTCCGGTATGGATGGGATCGAGATACTCAAGCTCCTTAATTTGAGCGGGAATATCGGTCATGGTATAGCTATGAAGCTTTTTAACGGCCTTGAAAGCATCGGGCTCATCGTTACCGGAAACACTTTCGTATACGTCGTGAGCAAACTTATAGGGGCTTGCCGTCGATAATACTACCGTCTTGGTGTTGTCACCAGTTTCGGTGAGGTAATCGTTATAGGCGTTAACTGCTACCGCGGTATGAGTATCGAGCAGATAATCGTTGGTTTCAAAGAAATTATCAATGGTAGCACAGGTGCCGTTTTCGTCGGTGGAATATGCGGTGAATTCGGGAAGAACCTCATAGATACGATCGATATCTACCGAATACTCGCCCTCCTCTTTGAGGCTATCCATTAGCTCGCGAACCTTTTCCGCATCGCGGTCGTATAGCTCGAAAAGAAGTCTTTCGAGGTTGGAGCTTACCAAAATATCCATTGACGGGCTTACCGTCTTGTGGAAGGGACGGTTGGTGTCGTAAACACCATCGGTGAAGAAGTCGGTAAGAACGTTGTTGACGTTACTTGCAACAATAAGTTTATTGACGGGGAGTCCCATCCTCTTTGCGTAATAACCTGCCAAAATATCGCCGAAGTTACCGGTAGGTACGACGAAGTTAATGGCTTCGCCCTCATCGATTTCGTCACAACCGAGCATGTCTACGTACGCGGAAACGTAATAAACGATTTGCGGTACGAGGCGTCCCCAGTTAATGGAGTTGGCAGAGGATAAAGAATATCCCAACTTGTTGAACTTTTCGTTGGCTTCCTTGCTGTTGAAAATACGTTTAACCGCCGTTTGAGCATCGTCAAAGTTACCGCGAATACCCAAAACGTGAACGTTATTACCATCGGAAGTTTGCATTTGGAGCTTTTGAAGATCGCTTACACCTTCGGAGGGGTATATAACGACGATTTCGGTGCCCTCTACGTTTTTGAAACCCTCGATTGCAGCTTTACCGGTATCGCCGGAAGTAGCTACAAGTATCAACGTCTTTTTATCGGAACCGCATTTGCGATGAGCCGCGCCCATAAGGTGCGGTAACAACGTAAGTGCGATATCTTTAAACGCAAGCGTCGGTCCATGGAAAAGCTCCATGATATAGGTGGTATCGTCAACACCTACTACGGGAGCGGGCTCTCCGTCAAAACGTGCGTACGCCTTGCGCGCGTAATCTAAAAGCTCTGCTTCCGAGTAATCGGTCAAAAACTGCCCTATTATAAGAGCAGCTCTTTCGGCGTAATCCATAGAGATCATGTTGCGAAGGTCTTCTAACTCCAGCTTTGGAAAAAATGACGGGACATAGAGCCCGCCATCTTCAGCAATCCCCTTGAGGATAGCGGCACCTGCGCTAACAGCGCTACCACCGCGTGTGCTAATATAATCCATATTAAACTCCTTATTTTGCGTCCGCGATTTCCTTAAGAAAATCGGGTAGATCGTCGTAATCAGCAGATATCGTAAGAACGAAGGTAGCTTCAGTTTTTTGGGAGATGGCTTGCAATCTCTCGAAGAAGCTTGCCATATCGTTGATTTCCTTACCTATCATACGAGCGATACCGTCGATAAAGAACAAGCGGATATCATAGTTTGCTTCTATCATGCCTTGGATAAAGCCGATAAGGCCGTCCTCGGACTTTATGTTTGACTCTTTGGAATTGGTAAATCTAATTTGATACTTGATTTCCCTGATGTAACGCGAGGTATCCGAAATAAAGACGATATCTCCAAGCTCCTTCGCTATGCTGGAGTTCGCCTGGTCAATAATCTTTTTGGTTTTACCCGATCCTTTTGAGCCATAAATAATTTGTATCATAATTCCTCTCTAATTCTAACGTTTGATAATTAAAATACCATTTAACTATCGTTACAATTATTGTAACATTTTTTATAAATATTTCAAGGGGGTATTTACAATTTTCACCAAACCTTAAAATAATTATTTGTGTTGCATTAGCTTGCGATATTTTGCTTTGTCGATACGTGCAATAATATCGAGAATTTCTTCATCCGAAATAACGGTATTACGTCCTTCGGCATATTGCTTGTCGATTTCTTCCTTGATAACTGCAACTATATGGTCATGTTTATCGATCTTCTTATTGTCGGGAAGATTGAAGTATGCGTTGATCCAAAAAGCTATACCTGCAAGACCGGAGTGGGAGTCGATTGCAACGAGCGGAGGACGATTTAAGATCTTTTCGGTATTAAAGATGTTATAAATTTCCTCATCCTTGAGCATGCCGTCCGCGTGTATACCGGCTTTAGTCAAGTTAAAGCTTCTGCCTACGAAAGGAGTGCGCGGAGGGATGTGATATCCAAGCTCGTTTTCAAAGTATTCCCCTATTTCGGTAATAACCGAGAGGTCCATACCGTCGGTAGTTCCTCTTAACGATGCGTATTCGATAGCCATTGCTTCCAAGGGGCAGTTGCCGGTACGCTCACCTATACCGAGTAGGGAGCAGTTAACGCCCGAACAGCCGTATAACCAAGCGGTTGCAGCGTTGGTAACAACTTTATAGAAGTCGTTGTGTCCGTGCCACTCGAGTAAGCTCGAAGGTATTTCAGCATAATGGTTCAAGCCGTAAATGATGCCGGGTACCGAGCGGGGCATAGCTGCGCCGGGATAAGATACACCGTAACCCAAAGTGTCGCAACAACGGATTTTGATGGGGATACCACTTTCATCCATAAGCTCTTTAAGTGCGGTTGCAAAAGGTACTACGAATCCGTAATAGTCG
Organism: Clostridia bacterium; assembly: GCA_017504305.1. Lineage (GTDB taxonomy): Bacteria > Bacillota > Clostridia > Christensenellales > DTU072 > Stercoripulliclostridium_A. The sequence continues at coordinate 81,116 of JAFVRJ010000005.1, forward strand.
GCACGAGTAATATCTTCAAAGTGACAACGAGGCCTTACGCCGATAGATAATGCATCTTTGACAACGCCAAGATACTTATCCATAGCTTGCTTACGAGTAAGGTTCATTTTCTTAAAGATATGGTAGTCGGAGCAAGATACGAGTATACCGGTTTCCTTAAGGCCAATCTCTTTAACAAGGCGGAAATCCTTTTCGCTTGCTCTTATCCAAGACGTAACTTCGGGGAACTCTAAACCCAAGTCAAGGCACCTATTTACCGCTTCTTTATCCTTATCCGAATAAATAAAGAACTCCGATTGACGTACCAAACCATTGGGTCCGCCGAGCTTTGAAAGTAGCTTATAGAGGTGTACTATTTGCTCTACGGTAAAGGGTTGTTGCGCTTGTTGTCCGTCACGGAAAGTGGTGTCGGTAATCCATATTTCACTTGGACATCTCATCGGAACGTGCGTAAAGTTAAAGAGCGTTTTCGGGATGGTTTCATAGTCGAACATTTCCCTGAAAAGATGGGGTTCCTCTACGTCTTGCAACGTGTGCGTAAAATTATGAGTTTCTAAAAGATTTCTTCTTTCGTTATAAAAAATGTGTTCTTTCATTTTTTTCCTCCGTCGTAACGACTAATCGCTGATCTTCTCGAGTTTAGCCGTTTGATCAGCAAGTGCTAAAGCCTCGACCATTTGGAACATGTCGCCGTTCATAAACTCGTTGATGCTATAAAGGGTAAAGCCTATGCGGTGGTCGGTAACTCTGCCTTGCGGGAAGTTGTATGTGCGAATACGCTCTGAACGGTCACCGGTACCTACTTGGGTTTTACGGTTTTCGGCGTACTCTTTATCTTTCATGCTACGGAAGTGGTCGTACAAACGGGAGTTCATAACCTTCCAAGCCTTTTCCCTATTCTTAATTTGGGAGCGCTCGTCTTGGCACTCTACTACGATACCGGTGGGTAAGTGGGTAATACGTACGGCACTTTCAGTCTTATTAACGTGTTGTCCGCCCGCACCACCTGAACGATAGGTGTCGATTTTAAATTCCTTTTCGTTAAACTCGATGGCTACTTCTTCAGCCTCGGGTAAAACTGCTACGGTAACGGTCGAGGTGTGTACTCTGCCTTGCGACTCGGTTTCCGGTACACGTTGAACACGGTGAACGCCACTCTCGTACTTCATCTTGGAGTACGCGCCCTTACCGTTTATCATAAATACCGCTTCTTTAACGCCACCAAGTTCGGTCATGTTAACGTTGATATCCTCAACCTTCCAACGAAGCCTATCGGCAAAGCAGTGATACATACGCATAAGTTGGTATGCAAATAAACTTGCTTCTTCTCCGCCTGCACCACCACGGATTTCGATAATAACGTTCTTCTCGTCCATCGGATCTTTAGGTAAAAGCATAATCTTGATTTCGCCTTCAAGCGCATCGCGCTTGTCGCGAAGATCATAGTACTCTACCTCCGCCATTTCAGCCATCTCTTTGTCGTCTGCCTTCATCATCTCTTTACAAGTCGCCATTTCTTCAACGTATGAAAGATACTTCTCGTACGCTTCAACGATAGGCGCAAGCGTGGAGTGCTCCTTTACAAGCTTTTGCCACTCCTCTTGTCTTGCAACGATTTCCGGCTTTGCAATAAGCTCGTTGAGCTCTGCAAAACGTTGACGCATTAAATCCAATTTCTCAAACATATTATTTATCTCCGTTAAGGATTATCGCTACCCTGTCAATGGGCGGGTTGTTATAGTCTTTTATAAATTCTACTTTGCCTTTGCCAAAAAGCTCCTCGATAGCTTCCGCTTGGTTAACGCCGATTTCCATAATCAACGCTCCGCCTTCGGTAAGATAATCTAAATAGCTTTCCTTTATCCTACGATAAATATCAAGACCATCTAATCCACCGTCAAGGGCAAGATGAGGCTCGTAATCTTTGACTTCGCTTTCAAGCATAAGAACGTCTTCAGAGGGTATATACGGGGGATTTACAACTATTACGTCGTACTTACCCTCCACCTTTTCAAACAAATCACTCTCGATAAAGCTAATCTCTACTTCATGCTTTTGGGCGTTGGCTTTAGCTACTTCCAAAGCATCGCTACTAATATCGGTCGCGGTGACTTGTGCATCGGTATATTTAGCGATAGTAACGGCTACCGCACCCGAACCGGTACAAAGCTCCAATACCTTTGCATTTTTCTCTTTTACCGTGTTTATAACCCTTTCTGCAAGGATTTCGGTATCGAAACGCGGGATAAGCACTCTTGCATCGACGTCAAAATCAAGCCCGTAGAAAGGTGCTTCGCCAAGTATGTATTGTAGCGGTTTACCGCTTTCTACGCGCTCTTTCCAAACGCTGACTGCTCTATCCGCAACGTCCTTGTAAATAACTCTTTCCGGCTTAAGACCACTGCGGTTTTTGATGCCGGCAAGGCACATTACGATTTCTTCACGTTCCCACTCTTTTTCCGCACTAACTTCTTCCATATCGGCAAAAACCTTTTTGAGGGCTACCGAGGTGCGGAAGGTGGTGGTTGCCATATCCTTATCCGCCTCGAGAGCAAGGACGGTATTAAAGGCGGTGATAGCGACTTCCATCATGGCATCGTCGGGTTCGCGAGTGGTAATAAGTTGTAAACCTCTGCCGGGAGCTTTTAGGATACGTGTGATTACGTTATCGAATTTAGCAAGGAACTTAAGTACCTCGTAGCTAAAACCGGCTATAAGCGGTAAGCAAACGATACGAATAAGTATTTCGAATATTTGTTTGGAGGGCTTCCAACCGGTGAGCGCTTCGATAAGGCTAAAGAATACCGCGTAGAATAGGATGGATACAAACATTACTATGAACATGAAGTTCGTACCGCATCTATCGTGCAATCTCGAGTGCTTTTTGACGTTTTCAACGGTAAGCTCTTCGCCTGCTTCATAGCAAGCAATGGTTTTATGTTCCGCACCGTGATAGGCAAACAATCTCTTGATTTCCTTCATCGAGGAAACGGCAAGCAGATACCCTATAAAAATTGCTATTTTGACCAAGCCGAGTAAAAGGTTTTCAATAAAATTACCCCACGCCCCTATCGCGCTCAAATCAATATATTTAAACACGAAGTTTTTGATGAGCGTCGGTACGATAACAAATAGCGCTACCGCAAGACAAAGTCCAAGCAACAATCCGATAAAAGATGCTACCTTGACGGTATCGATCTTAAGATTCTTTTGCAACCACTTATCAAACTTGCTCGGTTCTTCCTCTACGTCCTCGCCGTATACTTCGCCCGAACGCATTATGGTCTTGGAACCACTTATCATGCTGTTGACGAAATTCAAAACGCCACGAACTATCGGAACTTTATAAAAAAATGATTTTTGCTCGGGAAGACGTGTGCTTTCCACTTGAATTTTGCCGTAAGGATCTCTGACGGCAACTGCTTCGGCAGTCTTACCGCGCATCATTACGCCTTCCAATACAGCTTGTCCACCAATGTTAGTGCAATTTTTTCGTGCCATAATCTAAATGCTCCGTAAAAACGACTTAAGTTTAGACAATTATTAACAAAATAGGTGCAGATTCAACTGCACCTACTTAAAAACCAGTATCTGTTAGAACTATTTTCTGCCGTAACGCTTGTTGAATTGGTCAACTCTGCCGCCTGCGTCTACAACTTTTTGTTTGCCGGTGTAGAAGGGATGACATTGATTGCAAATATCTACTTTGAGAACGTCAACGTTCTTGGTGGTGCCTGCTCTGAACTTTGCGCCACAAGCACATACTACGTCAACAACTTTATAGTTAGGATGAATTTTTTCTTTCATATCTATTACCTCTTTGCTCTGATTTTTCGTAAAAGTGCTTAACTATTATAAATATAATAATTGTCCGTGTCAACTATTTTAAGCACTTATTTAGTTAAATACTCCTTAAAAAGGAGTTTTATGCTTCGATAACGGCGCCTACGTAAAGTGAACTTGACTCGCAAAGCTCCTCGAATAACTTTTGGGACTCCGATAGCGGTACGCGTTTATCGATAAAGCCTTGGAAATTAACTATCTTTTGAGCAAGAACGTTAACAGCCGAATTATACTCGGTAACGCCACAACTTACCCCTTTGACGGTCAAATTTTTGCGTGCGACCAAGCCGATATCCACCTCTTGACGGGGTATATAAGCGGAGTTGAGAGCAGCAATTATGCAATCTGCACCGCGTGCCGCAAGCGAATATGCAAATCCCGGAGTAACGTTATCGAGAGCGTGTTGAACGGTATGATCCGCCATCCTTCCGCCTGTTATTAACGACACCTTGCGAATAACGTCTTCTTGGCGCTCGTTGATCGTATAATAAACGCCGGCATCTTCGGCAAGCTTAAGGTACCTCTCGTCAGCGGAAATAACTATCGGTATCGCTTGATAGTATAGTGCAAGTTGCGCGGTAACGTTCATAAGAAGCGATCCGCCTATAAGCGCAATATAATCACCCTTTTCGGGTTTGATTTCGTTGATGATCTTGAGAGCAACGGCTACGGTGTCGGCAAAAATCGCCTCGTCCTCTTTTACCTCTTCGGGGAAAGGTATGATGTTATCGATGGGCATCGCAACAAAATCCCTTAAGAAGCCGTCTTCGGCTATGCCGTAAACGTCTACGTCGGAATAGTTTTCTTCTTCATCGACAACGGGGGTAATGTAAGGGTTAATAAGCACTCTGGAGCCCAGTTTTAAGCCGAACTCCGGATAGTCGTCGCTTACTACCGCCGTCGCCATACGGCAAGGAACGCGAGGGTAATTGATGGATAATTTACCTTCGAAAACGCTCAAATCTGCTAAAGTGGGATAAACGAGGCTGACCTTAAGCTTGATAAGCTCGTTAGAGGCGGAATTCTCCCCTTCGATTAGCTTAAGATCTTTGTTACCTGTGGCTGCAAAAAGTCTCATTTCTCTCTCCTACGATTAGTATAAAAAGCATACCACAAATCTTAAATAATTTCAAGGACTATTTTATCGTTTACCCATCATCAATTCTGCAACAAGCGATACGTCACCGGCTCCGAGTATCAAAACGACGTCGCCGTCTTCAATACGCCGGCAAAGCACGTTACATAGCTCAAGCTGGTTTTTAAAATAGTAGGTGTTCTTCGGATTACGCTCCTTGACGGCACAGTATAAATCGTATGCCGTCTTGCCACCTCCCGCCTCGCGAGCAACGTACTCCTTGAGCAAATACACTTCGTCGGCATCGCAAAAAGAATAGATAAAATCACTAAATAATGCCTCTGTTCGACTCAACGTGTGGGGTTGAAACACTACCTTTAGTTTGCCTTTCGGCTTCAAATTTAACGCGGTAAAAATTGCCGATCGAATCTCCGTCGGATGGTGGGCGTAATCCACGTACACCCGTCCGCCGTTAATCATCCCCTTATACTCAAACCTACCCTTAACTCCGCTAAAGCTATTGAGTGCTTCGCATATCACTTTAGGCGCTATCCCGTTAGTTAGCGCAGTAAGATACGCTGCCATTGCGTTATAAACGTTATGATAGCCCGGTACTGACAACATTATATCGCTATCTGGGTAACCTTTTACTCGTATGCGGAAGCCATAACAGCCATTATTTAGATTTATTATATTGATAGCTTTGCAATCGGCAGTATTATCGATTGCATAAGTTAGCATACGTTTATAGTGGTTTTTATTGCGTTTATAAAACTCATCGTCGGCATTTATTATTACCATGCCGTTTTGCTTAACTCCACCTATAAACGATATAAAAGCGTGCTCTAATTCCAAGTAGTCTTTGTAGGTATCGGGATGGTCGGACTCCACGTTTAAAATAAGAGCGGTATCAGGATTTAGCGCTAAAAAACTTCTTTTATATTCACAAGCTTCCGTTATAAAAAACTCGTCGCCCTTGTAAACTAAATTTCCCTTTTCGCCGTGTCCGCCAATATGTGCGGTAAATAGACTATTTGATCTTTCAAAAATTGCCGAAAGCATCGCTGTTACGGTAGTCTTACCATGCGTACCGCTTACGGCTATAACTTTATCGTACGAGGAAGATACTTCTTTCAAAAACAAATCTCGCCTTATAACCGGAATCGAGTGCTTAAGCGCCGTATTAAATTCCTCGTCATCGCGACCGATTGCTTGGTTATACACCACCAAATGGCTATTTTTAACCACATTTTCGCTTGCTCCGACGTATACTTTCGCGCCCCACTCCGCAAGCTCCTCCATCTCTCGGCGATACACTTTATCCGATCCCGATACTTTATATCCCTTGAGTAGCAATAGCTTTGCAAGTGCCGACATGCTTACTCCGCCTATACCTATAAAATGAATCCTGTTGGTCGTTGAGCCCGATAGCATATCTTATATTATGCCGTAAAATAGTTTTTGTTGTCGATTTTTGCTCAAAACTGTGTGATTTAATAAAAAAATTTAAAATTCCCTATTGATATAGTTTTTTAATTATAGTATACTTATTATATTAAATACTAATTGAATCATTGCCTGCTTTGTGTAACTAATACTACTCAAAAGAGGTGTATATGCAAATCACAGATGTGCGTATAAAGCTAATCAATCAGGATGAGAAAAAGCTACGCGCGGTTGCAAGCGTTATTATCGATAGTGCCTTTGTGGTACACGATATCAAAGTTATTGAAGGTAGTGAAGGTTGCTTTATAGTAATGCCTTCGCGTAAAGCTCCCGACGGTACCTACCGCGATATTGCACACCCGCTAAAAACCGAAGTACGCGAATATATGCGCGATAAAATACTTGAAGCCTACGAAGCTGCTCTTAAAGAATCTAACTAATTTATTTTTATTTCGTAGTAAGCAAAATCAATCTTGCCAATATCCGTTCTTTTAATCTCGTCCACCTGACGGATTTCTTTCGGCACGGCATAACGTACAATTTCAAGCTCGGTTTTGCGCTTAATTTTGTTAATTATACCACTCGACAAACTCTTGCCGGCGGTTAATTCTACGTATAAACGAACGTAAGGTTTATTATTTTTGTCGTATGCGCGAGCGGCGCAACATGCCTTGATGCCCTCGATTTCGCCTACGACCTTTTCAATTTCGGAGGGGAATATATTGACCGCTCCGATTTTTATACTGCGCTTTAATCTTTCCTTATAAAATAGCGAGCCATCCTCGTCAATATAGCCGAGATCGCCGGTATGCAACCATTTTTCACCGTCGTAAACGGTTATTCCATCCGCACTGCCGTCAAGATACCCGCTCATCAACGACGAAGTTTTAACGCAAATCTCCCCTACCGTGCCGGCGGGAGCTTCGCTTCCGTTTGCTATTATCTTTACCTCGTTACCAATAAGAGGTTCGCCTTGCGACAAATATTTTGTGTGGCCCTTACGACCAACTGTAACCACGCTTGCCGTTTCCGATAAGCCGTATCCTTCAACGACTTCCGCATTACTGCCGGATTTTTTAAGCACCTCGTCAAAAGCATTTTTTAAATTGACGTCTAACGTATCGCCACCTGCAAAAGCATCGGTGATTCTTTGCAACCTGCCATCGGCAAGGGCTTTGACTGTGAGCATCTTGCGATACATCGCAGGTACGCCGGCGAGATGGGTTACGCGATGCTTTTTGATCAACTTAACCGCTTCGTTTGGAGTAAAACGTGGCTCCAATGCGATGCGGAAAGCGCACGCAATAGTGTGGACACAAACTCCCAAACCAAATCCGTGGAAAATAGGTAGCATCATGAGCATGCAGTCATCGGTGCGCGAATAATCTAAGTTAGGATGTATGGTATCAAGTATTGCACGCGCAAGACAGTTCAATGCGTAACTCGAAATCTTAACGGTTTTCGGCTCTCCCGTCGTGCCACCGCTATGGACGTATACAACCGTTTCGGTACCATCGGTAGAGATCGGTGTACAAGGCTTACTTTTTAATACTTCCGAAAAATAGTTGGATTTATTTCCAAAAGAGTTAAAAAAGTACAAAGGGCGCAATATGGCACGGTAATAAAATGGACTGCAGAGTATAACTTTTACACCAAGCTCCTCAAGCATCTTATGGTGACGAGCATACAAAGCGTCGTACATAAAAATAATTTTAGTGTTTGTTTCAGATAAAATCCTTCTCAAACGAGCAGTAGGCAACCTCGGGTTAATTAGGTTAGCTATACTACCCACCGCGCTACAACCGTATAACGTAAAGATGGCTTCGGGGATATTAGGGAGCATAACGCCTACGGAGTGGCCCTGATAGCCTTGCTCAATAAGGAATCCGCCAACTTTTAAAGAGTTAGTTAAAACCTCGGCTACGGTAAACTTTTTACCGTAATACTCGAGTTTAACGCAAGATTTATCTTCGCAGGCGCTGTCGAAGTATTCGAATATACTACGTGATTCCATCATATATTTAATATACAATAAACAGCTTAAAAATACAATAAAAATAACTATTTTAAGGAGGTAATATGCTTTTAAGCGAAGTAAATAACAAAAAGGTGCTTTCCTTATCATCGGCAAAAATCCTCGGCGCAGTCGACGGAGTCGCCATAGACAAAAACTCTCAAAAAATCATAGGCCTTACCATATCTGAAAATATTGGCATACTTGCACTTACCGACGTGTTTGAAATCGGCGACGTAATCAGTGTAATTAACGACGATGCAATAAGCGCACATATGCCAGATTATTCATACGTCCTTAAGGCGACCGCAAGCGTATATAACGTAGTGGGCAATCTTTTAGGAAGTGGCATTGACGTTGAATTGAACGGTCGAAAAAAGGAATTGCGCTTTAGCGTAGACGGGACCGATTATAAAGCTAAAACCATAATAAGCGCAAGTGACGATATAATTATCGTAAACCCAACATATAGGGCACTTTATAAGCAAGAAAAGAAGCCTGAACGTCCCGTTTACGAGCTACCACCACCTTCTATCGTTAACCCAAACGAGGTTGCACCGACTAACGATTACGACTATCTTATTGGGCGCAAAGTCAAAAGTGAAGTAAGTGATATTGGCCGTTCGTTTGTGCTTATGGCCGGCACGCTCATAACGGATAGGATAATACAAAACGCTCGAAGGGCGGGTAAAATATCCGAGTTAATAAATAAGAGCTACTAAACGTAGCTCTTATTTATTAACTCTTACGACTCTCTAAAATCACAGCAATCACACTTGCAACAGTTACTGGGCTTATCGGGGCCGTGATGTACGGTACCACAGTTACGGCAAACGTATCTTTTTGTGTTTTGCGGTTGGCTAAAACCGATATCGCTTTGAGCGTTGCTTTCTACGTTGTTGTTACCATAGGAATTGCCTACGTCGCTTATACCGGAGTTACCGCAATACTTGTTGGGACTACCACAATTTTGAGGATTTTGATACTCGTTCATTTTTTGAACCTCCTAACGTTTATATCGTTAGTTTTTCCAAACGTTAAATTTTTATACCCCTACCAATCGTACTCCGAAAGTCGTCTTGCCGTATAGGTAGGCTTCAATTACTCCTCTTACTCCGCGTCCTCCAACCTTTTCAAAGCTATCTATAAGGTTGGACGTGGTTGCAATATCCCCTTTATTATTATCGTAATACTCCTTGATGGCTTTATTAAACTTGCGCTCACCAAGTATATCCAACAGCCCGCTATAAGCCATAACCCCATACTTATAAACCAATGCGTCGTACTCGTATAGACTCTTGTATTCATCAAGATTTTTAGCCATTATAGGATTGTATTTTTCGCCGTATACGGCACGTGATGCCGTTAAAAATGTATGGTAATATTTCTCCGCTCTTTTTACCTCGTCCTGGTAATAGCCACCGCCCTTTACTATATCCATATAATATATAGTAAGAAAACTTACCAAACTCTCATCCAAATAGCTTTCGGTAAACCCGTTCGAGCCAACCGCACAAGCAAAGTATTGGTGGAGCATTTCATGCACTATAATCTCTTCTTTATTTTGTGCTTTTTCATTAACCACTACGTAACTACAGTACTCCATACCGCCATACTCAAATGGTAGCTCCGTGACCGTTAGCGTTTTGTATGGAAAATCCCCTATTTTGCTTATAAATTCCGTTAAGTATCTACCGATTAGCGAGGTGTTATCTTCATCCGAACGAGTATAATGCTTAATTTTAATGCCGTCTACCTCTGTTTGATATACGTTAAAATCGCCAACGGCAATCGCAAAATCACGCGCGCCCTTTAATTCGGCTTGTATCTTTAAGGTTTCGCCTTCTTCACGACAAACCTCCTCTCCGCTATGAGCAACGTCCCATCCTTTGGGAACTTCCACCTTAACTTTATAATCTGCAAGCCCCGATAAAAACGGATCACCGAGTTCTATATAATCCACAGTTACAAAATCACTACCATCATAATAAGCAAGCTTTAAGTAACACTCTGCAAGATTCATAATCCCCTCGCCTTGTCCGTAACGCAACTTGTTATTAGGAACGCTCATCGTAGCCCCTACGTTAAGCTCCAATTGCCCGCCTTTAGTTAGCGATTGGTTGAGATTGACCGTCATAAGTATGCCTTCAAGGCTATAACTTACGTTCTTTCCGTTACAATTTACGTTACCGATTGTTACCAAATCCTGTTTTTCCCTTCCTTTTGCATCGTTTTCCGGTACGGAATAGGCGTTTGGATATAGGTATGCCTTTAAAGAGGTAATCTCGCTGTCATAGTGATTCTCAATAAAAATCTTTTGCTTCAAATACACCTTTGACTGCTCGACGTCGACCGCCAAATTGACGTCGTATTCAACTTTGAGTTCGCCCCTCGCTTCGCTCTCTTGCTTACACCCGAACAAGCAAATTGTGCTTAGGGCAACTACTATTACGGCTACTACAATTTTAACAACTTTGTTCTTCATACAATAAACAATGAAAATTTGTAAAAAATTATGATTTTCTTTTTATAATTTGCCGTTTTTTACCTATTTTTTACCTCTTCATTTTAAATATAAACCATATACAACGCTACTGCCCTATGCTATAATTACGCTATCAAAAATGCTCATAATTTTCCCCCTTATCATAGCAAAAGAGGTCCGTTATTCAGTTAACGGGCCTCTTTTGCATGCCAAATTATTTTTACATAAAAAAACGGAATCCAAAATGGATTCCGTTTGAAATAAATCGCTCTGATTATCTCTTGGAGAATTGAGGAGCTTTACGTGCCTTGTGGAGACCGTATTTCTTACGCTCTTTCATTCTCGGGTCACGAGTGAGGAAGCCTGCTGCCTTGAGTGCGGGACGAAGAGTTTCGTCTGCGAGGCAAAGAGCTCTTGCGATACCGTGACGGATTGCGCCTGCTTGGCCAGTGGTGCCGCCGCCGCTTACGTTAACTGCTACGTCATACTTATCGAGGGTAGCGGTTAATGCGAGAGGTTGACGTACGATGAACTTAAGAGTTTCAAGACCGAAGTACTCGTCGATGCTTCTCTTATTGATAACGATATTGCCTTCGCCACCGGGGATGATTCTTACGCGAGCAACTGCTTTTTTGCGTCTGCCGGTTCCCCAGAATTGAACTTTCTTTTTAAGAACTTTTTTAGCTGCCATAATTCACCTCTTAAAAATTGAGCTTGAGCTCTACAGGTTGTTGAGCTTGTTGCTTGTGCTCTGCGCCTGCATATACGAAGAGCTTGCTAAGCATCTTGCGACCGATGGAGTTCTTGGGAAGCATACCCTTAACAGCGTGCTTAACTACGAACTCGGGCTTGGTAGCCATAAGCTTGTCGTAACGAACCTCTTTGAGGCCGCCTACGTAACCGGTATGATAACGATAGAATTTCTTCTCTGCCTTTTTGCCGGTGAGAACAACTTTATCGCAATTGATAACTATAACGTAATCACCCGTATCAACGTTGGGAGTGAAGGTGGGCTTGTTTTTGCCACGGAGTATCATAGCGACTTGGCTTGCTACTCTACCGAGAGCCATACCACTTGCGTCTACTACGTACCATTTTCTTTCAACGTTTTCGGGTTTTGCCATATATGATTTCATGGTAAATCCTCCAAATTTCTTTTCGATATTTTTGAGTCGGAGGGGCTAGTTCTTTCTCAAATTCTCGCGTGCCTAAATATAATATTATATTATTTAATATAAGTCAAACAAAAAAGCAAACTTTTTCTTTATTTTTCGTAAAAAATCCTTCCTCTACTCAATATAGTCCACACTTTCGAGTATCAGACCGCAAGCGGGGTAAGTTTTACCACCGGCGTTTCGTCTGCCGGTAGACAGCATTTCGTCGATAGCAGATTCGGGAAGCTTGCCTTTCCCTATAAAAAATAGCGTGCCCACGATAATCCTTACCATATTGTACAAAAAGCCGTTGCCGGTAATCCTAAAGATAACCTCGTCGCCTTGCTCGATAATATCAAAGGCGTAGATTTCTCTTACAGTGGATTTAATAGAGCTACCGGTCGAACAAAAGGCTTTAAAATCGTGTTTGCCAATAAGGCTTTTAGAGGCACGACGCATTTTTTCGATATCAACAGGCGGTAAAATACGAGCATAATACCTACTGCGCATCGGAGATGGATTGTCGCTAACGTAGGTATTGTAAACGTAGGTTTTGCGCTTTGCAGAGTACTGTGCGTGGAAATCATCGGAAACCGCTCTTACACCAACGATTTTAATGTCGTCAGGCAAAAGTGCGTTCAAAGAGTAAGCAGTACGGCGAGGGACTAAGGTCTTATCGCTATCAAAATGAGCTACTTGCCCTTTAGCATGGACTCCGGCATCGGTGCGACCGCTTGCGACGATGACAGTCTTTTTACCAAGAACAACCTCCAACGCTTCCTCCACTTTTTGTTGGACGGAAACCGCGTTCTTTTGGCGTTGCCAACCGCTATATGAAGTTCCGTCGTACTCCACGGTCAAAGCGTAACGCATTAATATAACCCCCAAAAGTTATTATTAATTGCAATAACAAGAACAATAAAAACAGCGGTAAATATGGTTGCAACAAGATCGCGCCAAGTGAGGCGAGGTTGTTTGTATTTAGTACGGTTAGGAGTAGCGTTATAGCATCTTGCATCAAGCGCAAGCGCAAGCTCATCGGCACGTCTAAACGCCGATACGAATAGCGGAATAAGCACGGGAAGTAATGCTTTGGCGCGCTTCAAAAGTCCACCCCTATCAAAGCAAGCGCCTCTCGCTTTTTGCGCCATCATTATCTTATCGACTTCCTCCATGAGAATCGGTATAAACCTTAATGCAATCGACATAATAATCGCTATATCGTGCGTCGGAACTTTGATAAGCGATAAAGGATACATCAAGGACTCCATACCGTCGGTAAGAGCCATAGGCGTGGTGGTATAAGTAAGGAGCGCCGTTCCCATAACAAGGAATATGAGTCTTAAGGCAAGCTTGACGGCGGTAACAATGCCTTCTACCGTTATGACAACCTTCCACCAAGACCAAAGCACAGTGCCTTCACGGTTGGTAAAAAGATTTATTATAGCCATTACAATGACAATAAAGATTATTGCTTTTACGCTCTTTAGTACCTTCAAAATAGGTATTTTGGATACTAAAGTCGCAATTAATATAAACGCTGCTACCGCAATATAGGCATAAAGACTTTGTACCAAAAAGACCATTACGATAAATGCAATCGTAAGTAAAAGCTTTATGCGCGCATCCAACTTATGGGTAAATGACTCGGCAGGATAGTATTGCCCTATGCTTACTTCTCTCATAAAGCAATACCCCCTTTGATAGCTTTAACAAACTCGTCGACCGTAAGAGGCAGATCGCTAAAGATGATCCCGTTATTAGCAAGTAACGATGCTATTTTTGCAGTATGCGGTGGCGTTAAGCCGGTACCCTCAAGCGCCTTTACGTCTTTAAATAGCTCGCGCGGAGTGGTATCGTAAAGGAGTTTACCGTTATTTAGCACGATTACCCTATTACAATACTCGGCTATTTCGTCCATATTATGCGAAATCATTATAACCGTCTTGCAATAGCTCTTTTTAAGCTTGGTGACCAACTCTAAAATATCTCTTTTACCGCGTGGATCAAGACCGGCGGTCGGCTCGTCCAACACAAGTACTTGAGGCATAGATGCAATTATGCCGGCTATAGCTACTCTACGCTTTTGTCCGCCCGATAATTCAAAGGGAGATTTATCCTTAACCTCATCAAAGTTTAAGCCGACAAGCTCGATTGCTTCTTTTGCACGACTTTCCGCTTCTTCCTTACTCATGCCGAAGTTTAGGGGTCCAAAACAAACATCTTGGAGCACCGTATCGGCAAAAAGTTGGTATTCGGGATATTGGAACAACATGCCGACAGATTGTCTTAACTTACCTAAATCAACCTTCTTTGCGTGTAGCTCCATATCCCCTACGTAAAGCTTGCCGTGGCTCACTCTAATAAGGGCGTTAAAGTGCTGCGACAACGTTGATTTGCCACTTCCTGTTGAACCTATAATACCTATCGTATCGCCCTCGTTTACGGTAAAGGTAATACCTTCAAGTGCTACCTTTTCAAATGGGCTTTTGGGGGAATAGGTATATTTTAAATCTTCGACTTTAATTTGCATATACCCTCCGCCAATTCCTCATCCGTTAGTGCAAACGGAATATCGTAACCGAGCGCTATAAGCTCGGATGAAATTTTTGATGCAATAGGAAGCTCAAGCCCTGCAGACTTAATTAGGTCAACCTTGCTAAAGACTTCTTTGGGAGTGCCTGAAGTAAGTATTTTACCCTCGTCCAAAACAACCACTCTATCCGCCTCGATTGCCTCATCCATGTAGTGTGTAATGAGTATTACCGTCATGCCCTTTTGGCAATTGAGCATGCGGGCGGTATCCATTACCTCTTTGCGACCTTTGGGATCGAGCATTGCCGTCGACTCGTCTAAAATCAGAACGTCAGGCATCATTGCAAGTACCGAAGCAATTGCAATACGTTGCTTTTGACCTCCGCTTAGTTTACTCGGGGAGCGCTTACGATGCTCGCTCATATTAACAACGTCTAACGCCCAAGTAATACGCTCTTCTATTTCATCACGAGGAACGCCCAAGTTCTCGGGGCCGAACGCCATATCGTCCTCAATAATAGCGGCAACCATTTGGTTATCGGGGTTTTGGAAAACCATACCTATCTTGGAACGAATATCATATATCTTTAAGTCGTCTTTAGTATCAATGCCGGCTACCGTAACGCTTCCTTCATCGGGCACGCAAAAACCGTTGAGGAGTTTTGCAAGCGTCGACTTGCCACTACCGTTATGGCCGAGAAGCACGACAAACTCACCTTGATATACATCAAGATCTATACCTCTTACGCCACGAGCGATACTCTCGCCTTGTGAATTGCGATAATCGTAGCTAACGGAGTTTACCGATATTATTGGTGTTTTGTTTTCATAACTAAAAGCACTCATAATCAAGTTATTTTACCATAACTTGTAAATAAATTCAAATAAATTATATAAATATAATGCGTGCGTGTACTAAAAGTCTTCGGGAATACGTTTTGCCATACTATAATTTGTATAGCTATAATCGGTCGTAACTTCTTTTATAACCTTAATAAAACTTGGTATATTGTATGGTGCATCTTCCGCTGGAAGCTCTATTTCCAACACAGCATACCTTTTAGAAAAGGAAAAAATATCTATTTCCAATACGTTTTCGTATGCGAGCACGTAGCGTTTTTTGGAAATCTCGTTTAACTCAAAATCGCGCTCTTTTTGTAGCTCAAGATACTGATTTGCGGTAATTTCGTATTCTTCTTCTACTCGCGAAAACTCGCCGGACGCAGGGCGCTTTGCAGTATACGTATAGGTTGCTACGCCCTCTACCACACTACTGCGAACACGCCGTACAGGGAACCCCTCGCTCGGCAAAAGATAGGTTTGCGTTATGGATTTAAGGGTTGCGCCTTTTGAAAGCAACTCTTCCTCACTTGGTACGGCAATTAAAAACTTACGCTCTATCTCCAGTCCCATTATACCCTCTGAAGCTCGATGTAGAACGTTGAGCCTTCGCCGACGCTTGTTATAACTCCGTATGCTCCACCGGGGTGCTTGCTCATTACCGATTTAACTATCGATAGACCAAGTCCTGTGCCTACCTCTGCCCGCTTATGCGATTTTTCCGACTTATAATATCTATCCCAAATGTGCGGTAATACTTCAACGTCAACACCCGCGCCGTGATCGGTTACTTCTATACGGATGACGTCGGCTTTAGCGTACTCTTTAACGATTACCTTTTTATCATCGCCGGCATAGTTAACCGCGTTATTAATAAGGTTGTATACCACTTGCGCTATCTTGGACTTATCGCCAATAACGTAAGCCTCTTTATCATGCTCCCACTCAATGCTATAGCCAAGGTGCTCTATAAGTTTGCCGTGTCTTGCTATCAGCTCGTCAAGGTAGCTAACGATATCAAACCTTTCGAGGTTAAGTGCTTCGTTACCTTCTTGCTCACGAGAGAGTGCCAGCATATCATTAACAAGGGTTGTCAAGCGAGTGGACTCGTCGATTACAACTTGAAGATTTTCCGGCGTTGCTTCCGAGGGGATGTCGCGCATCAGCTCCGCATAACCTTTTATAAGTGTTAAGGGTGTACGCAAATCGTGGCTTACGTTTGCAATTAACTCTCGCCTATAATGCTCTACTTCCGCTACTTCATCCGCCGCTTCTTGGAGGGACTCTTTAAGCTCTGTTATCTCTTTATAGCCCGATACCGTAATTTGCATATCGGCATCGCCCGATGAAATCTCTCTTGCTTGAGCGGTAAGCTCGATAATTGGATTGGAAACTCTTTTTGCAAGAAGATAGCTCAACAAACCCGATAAAACTGCAGTGATTACACTTAAAATAATCAACTGAATTACAATGGTATTGCTCATACCTTTTTGAGGCACGATTAACGCGTCAACCAATATAACCACGTTTGCGCCTGAACTCGTTTTTACGTTTAGGGCATAAAGATAAGCATCTTGATCGTCGCCATTGTTTTTAGGTATGTCACCGATAAAGCCCGCTTGATTATAATTATCTATAAATTGATTGGCGTCAATAATCTCGCTGTACGTACCGCCGTTATCTTTTGCTTTGTCGTAATAGGTGGCGGCACTAACCGACGTAAACGCGTGTACATTGCACGAAGTGCGAGTTTCGTGCGAGTAATATACGGTGCCGTCTTTATCCACCACCAAAATACAAACGTCACTTTCGTAAGCGACGTGCTTAATCAAAACTTCAACGTCCGGATTATCAATGTTTTGCGCTATGAGTTCGGCGTTTTCTTTAGCGGTCTTTTTGCGAATATTCCTATATACGGTATCCGAATATCCATATCCGATTACCCAAAACGCAGTAAGCACTAATGCGGCGAACAATAAGCACGCTATTAGCATTTTAATAAATAACGGAGAATTATCTCCGTATATTTTGCTAAACTTATTCTTAACCATCGAAGCGATATCCCATGCCTCTTAAGGTTACTATATACTCTGCACAGTCGCCGAGGCTCTTGCGCAACAACTTGATATGAGTATCGAGCGTCCTATCGTCACCATAAAAGTCATAACCCCAAACTTCGTTAAGAAGCTTCTCGCGAGATAAGGCGATACCCCTGTTTTTAACCATAAAGAATAGTAACTCGTATTCCTTGGGGCTTAAGTCGACTGCGTTACCACCGACGCTTACGATGCGAGCGGTAAAGTCAACGCGAAGCCTACCGTTATCAAACACTTCCGATACGCTCTTTTGCATATTAGCACGGCTCATGACCGCGTTAATGCGTAGCATCAATTCCTT
Organism: Clostridia bacterium; assembly: GCA_017504305.1. Lineage (GTDB taxonomy): Bacteria > Bacillota > Clostridia > Christensenellales > DTU072 > Stercoripulliclostridium_A. Next base: position 98,905 of record JAFVRJ010000005.1, read on the forward strand.
GGGACTAAAGGGCTTACCGATGTAGTCGTCTGCACCGATTTCAAATCCGTGAATTTTATCGTAGGTTTCCGTGCGAGCGGAAAGCATAATGATCGGGATATTTGAAAATTTGCGGATCTCTCTAACTGCGCTAAAGCCGTCAAGCTCGGGCATCATTACGTCCATACAAACAATGTCGTAATCCTCGTTCCTGACCTTTTCGATGGCCTCAAGCCCATCACCTGCTACGCCGTAAGTATATCCTTCAAGCGAGCAATATTTGCTTACGAGATCTCGTATGCCTTGCTCGTCATCAACTATCAAAACCTTATACATATTCCCTCCTTTAGTCGCAATCAATGCGGTTTAGAAGTTGCATTTTTACGGTGCCTTCGATACCGCCGCGCCTATAGACGATCTCCACTTGTTCGCCTACTCGTTTGGAATTTAATACTTGTTGCCACTCGTCAATGGTCGATACGGCGACACCCGCGACCGAGACGATATAATCATTTTTAATTAAATTGGTGCTAACTCCAGCCCTATTGACTCCCATAAAATACAAGCCTGCCGCCATGGTTGCGGAGTTATTAATTTCCTTGACGTCAAACACCTCTGTATCAACTCTACCCTCAACAAAGCCTTGAGTCATAAGGTCTTCGGCTATTTCCATACATTGATTAATAGGACTTGCAAAAGCAATATTATAGCCGTAATCGTCTATACTCTTGGCGTTGACTATACCAACTAAAGCGCCATACATATTAAATATACCGCCACCGGAATCACCGGGGTTCAACGGTGCGCTTAATTGAATTAGGTTTTCGAGCGTTTGTCCGTCAATTTTGACGGTGCGATTGAGAGCTGCGATGCTACCTTTGGTAACGGTTCCGCCAAGACTGCCTAAAGGATTACCGATAGCTATTACGTCTTGACCGGCATCAAGCGCGTTACTGTTGCCAACGGGCGCACAATTCAATGAGTTAACGTTGATTTTTACTACCGCGGTATCGGTCAACTTGTCGCCTTTTACCCACTCTGCGTTATAAGTGGTTCCGTCGTACAAACGAACCTTAATGCTCTCGGCATCTTCAACTACGTGATATGCGGTTAAAATATGTCCGTTTTCCGTTACCAAAACGCCCGAACCCGCACCGGAGTTAACGTACTCGGTATTACGACCGTAGCTTACCGATTCGGTAGTAATTTCCACCACGCTTTGCTTGGTGCGAAGCACAACTTCCTCCGCCGTCAAAAGACCGGTTGAAGAGGATATGCCGGTCCCTCTATCGCTATCATTACGATAAATTATGGTGGTCGTAGATTCGGGAACGTCGGCTCGATACTTGGCGTAAGCTAAATGAGCTCCTAAAAATCCGCTACCTACGAACGCTGCGACAACAAAAACCGCAATCAAAAAAACCGCAAGCGGACTAACCCTCTGCCTGACGGTTTTTACACGTGGTACGCGTGAGCGTACTTCATAGCTGTATCTGCGGTCGCCGTACATAATACTCCTTAATATAAACGCGAGCGTAATATATTATAATATAATGGTTAAGTATGACGGTTTTTTGAACTCACCGTGAATTTTTTAAAAAAGCTACTATCTACGCAAAAATCTTTCGCCATAAGCTTTGATTGCGCGAGCGATAGCTTCCTTTGCTGCTTTTGCATCGTTGACGGCAAGAACTGCGGTATCCTTATTCTTCTCGAGGTTTTTGTAAACGGTAAAGAAGTGGCTCATTTCTTGCATGATATGCGTGGGTAGCTCGCTGATATCTTTATAGCCACTCCAAGTAGGATCCTTAAATGGAATTGCTATAATCTTGATATCTTCGTATCCGCCGTCCGTCATCGAGATCATACCGATAGGATAGCAACGGCACATTGCAAGGGGCACTATAACCTCGCTCGACAATACCAATACGTCCAAGGGGTCGAGATCATCGGCAAAAGTGCGCGGTATAAAACCATAGTTAGCCGGATAGTGCGTAGAAGTATAAAGCACACGGTCAAGTATCAACATGCCCGTTTCCTTATCAAGCTCGTACTTGTTTTTACTACCCTTGGGAATTTCGATTACCGCCAAAAAATCATCGGGAGTAATCCTATCCTTACTGACGTTATGCCAAATATTTTCCATAAATTACCTCCTTATACATGGGGTAAAAGATTATTTTTCTTCGTTTTGGGCTTCTTCGGCAACTACTTCGGGTGCCTTTTCTTCTTCATCATCACCCTTAACCATATCAACAACGTTATCAACTGCGTTCTCAACTACTTCCTTTGCTTTAGCAAGAGCCTTACGAATCATGCTAAAGATTTTGATAGCTGCAAAGATAACTGCCGCGATAATCAAGAAATCTAAACATGCTTGGATGAAGGTTCCCCATAAAATTTCAACAACAGTACCGTCTGCTTGCTCAACAGGAGTTTTGAGCTCGGTTAAGTCGGTCTTGATTATAAGTCCTAAAATAGGCATTACGATGGAATCAACAAGGCGGTTAACGATATCTTTGAAAGCAGCACCAACGATTACACCGACTGCCATATCAATGATGCTACCACGGTTGATGAATTCTGCAAATTCCTTCATAAGACCTTTTTTGTCTTTTCTTTTTTCTTTCCATTTCTTAAACAATGTTTTTATCCTCCGAATATATTATTTTTTATCTTTCTTCATCTAAATACGACGCCATGACGTCTGCAATATGTAATAAAACCGCCAAAGGGTATTGCGCGTATGCACGTGCAATAGTCATACTTCCGCCCTTTACTCTATCGTCAAATCCACCCATATGCCAGTTGATACACATAGCTTCCTCGCGAGTCAAACGCATAAATCCGTTAACGATATAAACGGACTTTTCGCCGTGACCATAGGGCATTTTTTCGTCGATGGTATAATACGGCACCTTTTCCCACGATCCGTCCGGTTGCTTCACGTTGCGGTAATCAACAACGTACATATCGATTTTACAGACGTCGTGAAGAAGTGCGATTATGGCAATGGTTTCGTCGCTAACGTTTTTTGCCCAGTCGGTTTTTTCGTTGGCGACAAGTTCTTTTAGCCTAAAGTATACGTTTAGGCTATGTTCGCAAAGTCCTTGCTCTCTCGCAAGGTGAAAACGCGTTGATGCCGGTGCCTTAAAGAAATCGGTATTCTTAAGGTAATCGAGCATTTTAGATGCGCCCTCTCTTTTGACTTCGCGCTCGAAAATTTCGATAAATTGGTCTTTATAACTCATACATACCTCTATAGCGTAAATCCCGCGTACTCCAACGTGCCGTTTTCCGCACACGCGATGGTTAAGGTTTCGCCACCTATGTGGTAAACGGGATATACGTTATCGTTTATTTCTAAAATCAGTAAGTCACGCGATACTTGCAGTAAACCAATGTCAAGTTCCCCTTCGGGACGCTCGATAGTTACTTCAGATATATCGTCGTAAGCAATAAATATTGCGCCTTCATCAATCAAAACCGATTGATTGCCGACGGTGATTTGTACCTTACCCTCTTGCTCCGGCACGCTTAAACGATGATAAGTAAGTATCGGGCTTGCGTAAGACTTCAAACCGCCTTGCTCAAACACTACCTGCTCCTCGATTACCGCCTTTGCCGTGCGTAATGCTTCTCTATAGAAGCGGAAGCCTAAAGTATCGCCCTTGCCAAAGACCTCGACAGGATATAGGACCTCACCGCTCTTTTCAAAAATAACGGGACGGCCTTCACCTATCATAACGGACTTCGCCACGTCGGCTTCACTCTCGCGCAGAGCTTCATACACCTTTAACCCGGCTTCATCAAAGTTGCACTCGCTGACAACCACACCGTTGCAAGCAGAGTTGAGCAAATACGTTTTACCGATTGCACCAAATATCGACGGGGCAACTATTAATCCGTTAAGGATATTTATCCAGCCTTCGCGCTCAACCGAAAGGGCAGACTCTACCCACTCGGTGTCGTTGGTCGAGTAAGCAATTGGCATCAAATCCCCTTTAATTTCAGTACCTACAAGGTATCTTAAGCCTTGATAATAGAAGGTTTTGAGGTCGGTAAGTTTGCTGTTTTTGATTATCGGACTGGGGAATACGGTAAAGTTTTCGTCGTCTTTAGTTACGGTGAGATAAATCTCGCTTCCGATAAACGGTAGCGCCTTGACGGAATAAAGAAGATATATCTTGCCGTTTTTAGCGTAGCCGGTACAAGACTCAATCGGAAAACGTGAGGTTGCTACTACACCCATAAACTCCCACTCGAAAGCGGTTTCGGAAGCGAAATGTATTATCTCAAAAGAGATAATAGATCTCTTTACGGCATAGAACAAATGGAATCTTCCGTCCTTATAAACTACCGAATAAGAAAGTGCCGAGTAGAACTCGGGAAGCTCGTTAAAATATGCTTTTACAGGATAATTAATTTTACTCATAATGCACCAACGTATATTTTATACCATTTTAGGCGTTTAGTCAATAACCAATGCGCGCGTAAATATATGCGTACGCATAATTTTATCTTGCGCGTGCGTATAACTCGTGTTATAATACCATTATGCAAAGAGAAGACTATCCCATACCCAATTTTGTTCGTCCTCGCATAAAGCTATTAAACGGCGAGTGGACCTACGAGCTCTTATCCCTTACCGGAGATGTTATTTCTTACGGTCAAGTAAGCGTCCCTTACGAACTCGGCTCTATAAGAAGCGGTTGTTCGCTTGATGGTAGCGAACGCATAGTTAGATATCGTTACCTATTCGAACTAAACGCAAGCGAACGATTGGGTACCACGTTATTGAACTTTATAGCTATAAGCTATACCGCCGATATTCGCTTGAACGGCATACAACTTTGCGTAAACGTCGGCAATATGCACTCAATGCACTTTGACGTAACCGAACTTGTAAAAGAGGGCGAAAATTTGCTCGAAATAACGGCTACTCGCGAATCGGCAGACGTTCCGCTTGGCATTGTTGGCGACGTATGGTTGGAGTTTAGTGCCAAAACCTACTTTACCGCCATAAGAAGCTACGGCTCTTTGATGGATAAAACGATATATCTCCAAGGCGCTATCAGCGGTGAAACCGAAGGTTACAAAGTAAAGCTTGAAATCGCTTATGACAAAAAGCAAGTTGCGACGTACGAGTACAAAGCAAACGCTATGCTAAACTTGGGCGCAGCGCTCAAAACGCAAACCGTATATTTATGGCAAATCAACGAGCCTCGTCTATATGAGATTCGTTTGAGCTTATATAACGCAGGCGGTGGACTGTGCGACCAAATATACACCTACTGCGCGTTTAGAGATATTGATTTGGTAGATGGCAAACTATATATTAACGGCAGACCTACCTTTATACGCGCCATCGAATCTCAAGGCACTTACCCCTATTCAGGCGTAACCCCTATCGACAGCAAAACTATCGCACAAGACTATGCAACCCTACTGATGCTCGGGTTTAACGCGGTACATTTCAAAGGGCGTTACCCCACCCCGAAAGAGCTTTACCTTGCCGATAAGCTTGGCATCGCAGTACGTGCAGAGTTTACCGATAACAAACGCAACTTAAACGATCAAAGAGAATTCGAAGTGTTTGCAGGCGAACTACAAGCCGTCATAAATAGAGATTTTGGACATCCGTCACTCCTATTCTGGGTGCCGTTTAGTGAGTTTTACGGCAATCCCGTTTTGCAAAGCGCAACGTATACCAACCTTAAGAATTTCGACCCGACTCGCGTTATAGTAGGTAGCTCGGGCGGTGAGCTTTATAAGACCGACGTATACGAATTTATACCGGAGGAAAGCACCGTCGACGGAATCGAGGACTATTTAATTTACCGCCATAACGGCATAGCTCTATCGGAAAAGGAAGACAATAAGCGCCGTAAGGCAAACCCTGACTTGTTAACTTCAAACGAGCTACGCCAAAAGCCTTTTTACGTCGGGAAAATAGTTGCAAGCAATCTCCGCGCAAACGACCAATACTCCGAATATAGATACGTCAGCTCCTTTGCAGAGCAGGTAAACTTTATTATGGCAAGCGGTGCAATAGGCTTTACCCTATCCCGACTATACGACGAAGGTGATGAAAAAAGCGGTCTTCTCAACGAAAACCGCGACTTCAAAATTTCAAGAGAGGGTATCGCCAAAATACGCGCTATCAACAAGCGCAAAGCTTTTAGCGAACAATAAGCCCTTGATACTTATTACGTAGCAATTCGATTTCGGTATAATCGACTTGCCCTCTAAAACATCCGATTTCAGTAACGCACTTCCCACCGGTAATATTACCGCAAAGGAGTGCGTTTTCTATATCGTAACCTTTTACGATGCCGTAAACAAAACCTGCAAGGAAGTTATCACCCGCACCCGTTGAATCGATGCCTTTAAATTCCGGTATCGACTTTACAAAAACCGTTTTATCTCCCTCTTTGCCGAGCGCCCCGCGCTTATCGAGCTTGACAACCGCTTTTTTGAAATACTTGCTTAACTCATCAAGCGCTTCTTCGGGAGTGGCTTTGCCTGTAAGCTTAACGGCCTCTTTGCTGTTGGGAGTATAGTAATCGGCGAGTTTAACGTAATCACCATACTTATCCATAGTAAGCTCGTCGTCCCAGCCGGTATCAAGCACTAAAATAGCGTCCTCGGCTTTGAGCTTTTTATAAACGTCCAAATGCTCAAGAGCCTCCATCAAAACAACGTCGGCACCTTTTGAAGCGTTGTATACTTCAGCTTCGCTCTCGGCGGTTGAGTGGTATGCCGTTGTATAAGTAGCAATCGAACGATCCTCGGGAGTGATCATTACGGTCGATACGTTGACGGGGATTTTATCGCCCTCGTAAACGTTGGTCACCTCGATACCCTTTGCTTCAAGCTCCGCTTTAGCAAAGCTCGAAAACATATCTTTGCCGAGATAGGTTATAAAAGAGGTTTGCTCACCAAGTTTACGTAAATGCGCAAGAGTAGCGGGATATCCCCCGCCAAGTAAGATCTCAAAGCCCTCGGAATACAGCTCTTCCCCCTCGCCTATAAGACGTGGCAAACCGCTATAAACAAGATCAACGTTAGTTTTACCAATACCTACTATTTTCATTATTTCCAACCCTCGCAATATTCCTTGTTGTGCTCGATATAGGCTTCCAAAATATTGTTTTCGGCACCCTCTACAACCATTAACGGATGTATACTGAGTGCTTTGAGAGCAAGAGCGCGATCCCTATTGAGTATTGCCCTTGCGCCAAGCCTTTCGTACTCTTTTACCCTTTGAAGTAGGTCTACTTCGTACGCGCCAAGATAGCCGAAACGATGTGGAACCACACCGCGCTTTGATACAGTCGCGGTAACTTCGACAACGTCGCTAAGGTCAAGGTAAGGTATTGCATCGCCGTTCGGCACGCAAAGTACCATATCCTCGACCTTATCTTCGTTTACAATTTCGATATAACGTATCGCAACGCCTGCATATCCGTCGTCACCTCCGCCGTATATATCGAACTTCCACTCGTAGTTGCGCTTGATGCCCGTCTCGTTTGCCATATAACTTCCATCACGAACACCATACCATTTTTCGTATATCTCAAGCGCCTTTCCAAAGTCTTTGTTTACGTCAATCTTACTTAACTCCGCCGTCATATTACGGTTAACACGAGCTATCAGTTCGCCTCGGGTTTCGGTAGAGGATTGTATGTTCTTAAGGGCGTTGTCTGCATAAAAATAGTAGTACAAGTACTCGTTAGGCACATATCCCTTTTCGAGCAAAAGATCCTTTTCAAAGTATCTTATATCGGTATCGACGTAAGCACGTGGATCATTGATGATTTTGGGGATTATTTCCTCACCGTCAAGCTTGATGCTTGTAAAAAATGAACAATGGTTTAACCCGCTAATCTCGCCTTCAATGGTAGAATCTTCCTTGCCGTAAATCTTTTTAAACTGCGCAAGCATACCGCTCGGAGCATCGCAAATACCAAAGGTAAAATGGTACCCCGCTTCGCGGAGCGCTTGAGAAACGATGCCTGCAGGATTGGTAAAGTTAAAAACTTTAACGCTCGGTTTGGAGTATTTTTTAATAAGCTCACAGTATTCAATAAGTGCCGGTATAGAACGCATTGCAAAGCTAAAGCCGGCCACCCCAGTGGTTTCTTGACCTATAACGCCGTGATCAAGAGCAATACGCTCGTCTTTAACGCGCATATCGTCTTCGCCTACACGGATGGTGGTTATAACGTAATCGGCATCGGTAACAGCTTCAACCGCATCGGTTGTCAAACTAAACTTTAAATCGGGCTCTATAATCGAAGCTACCTTACGCGCCATTTCGCCGTAAATAGATAGCTTTTTAGGATTATTATCCATAAAGCAAAGTTCGGTTATGCCGAGCGAGGTTGCCTTGCGAGCAAGGCTTTTAGCCAAAAACATCGAGCGGACTCCGCCACCCCCAATAACTGTAAGTTTCATAAGGTATATCTCCTCGTTCAATTATAATAGCACGCGCGCGGTTTGTCAATTTAGTAATTTACCGCTATTGCCTAAACGGCGATTATGTGATATACTGATTTTATGAGAACACCTATTATAATTTTTGATAAATCATCGGGTAATGCCGATAATTACCGTATTCCCTCTATCGTTGCAACAAGTAGCGGTAGACTGGTTGCTTCTGCAGACGAGCGCTACTTTACCGGGCGCGACAACCCCAATCGTATCGATAAGGTTGTAAGGACCTCTGACGATGGTGGCATAACTTGGAATAAACAAGTAACCGCCGTTAAGACTATTGGCGAAGATAAAATGCACTCGTCCGCCGCCATTGATCCGGCGACCCTCTATGACGATGAGCAAAACGTTATTTTTATGCTATATTCCTATACCCCTGCAGGCATCGGAATACTTAACTGTAACGCCGGCTCCGGCTTAAGAGGCGGTAAACAACGTGTTGTTAAAGGAATTTGCAACTATCACGTTGTAAACGGCGAACTTACCCATAAGGGTAAGCCTATTGGCGTACAAGTTGATGAGGAAGGAAATCTTTCCTGCGGTGGCAATATATTTACTGCAAGCTCGCCTTACAAAGCATACGGCACTTCTTACTTGATGCTTACCACGTCGAGTGATGGTGGCGATAGTTGGACAAAGCCGGTTTGTCTTGACGATATGGTTAAATCCAATCGTATGCACTTTATTGGCTCCGGCCCCGCCAACGGCATAAAACTTAAAAACGGAAAATATTCAGGACGTTTGGTGTTCCCCGTATATTACGGACTTGGCAAACTCCCCATGAGCCTTACTTGTGCAGCCATTTGGAGTGATGACGGCGGTAAAACTTGGTCCATTGGTCAAACCCCTCCTATCAAGGGAAGATTCCCCAAAAAATCTCCTTGGATTATACCCGATCCTTTAATGACAACGGAAAGCCAAATCGTAGAGCTTCCGAACGGTGATTTAGCGGTATTTATGCGCAACCACAATAAAAAAAGACGTATTATGCGCGCTATTTCAAAAGACGGCGGAGCGACTTGGAGCTATCCGGAGTTTATCGAAGACCTCCCCCATTGTATATGCCAAATTACTGCCATCGGCTTTGAATACGAGGGTGAATTCTTAATTGCGTGCGTAAACGCAAGCTCCACAAAAAAACGTGAACACGGTGTAATCAAGATTTCCAAAGATCTTGGCAAAACTTTCCCCTATTCACTGACAATAACCGAGGGCGAATTCGTTTATAGTTCGGCAGTCTACATGGGCAACGGAGAAATTGCATTGGTATACGAAGACAACACCCAACACGAGGACATTAAGTTTACCGTAATCAACGTAAATGAGATTTTAAAATAAGTAAAATAACACAAAACACCCGCCTTTAGCGTGATACTCTTAACGGAGTATCACGCAACTCTATTCGCCTGCGGCGAGTGATATTGCTTCGCAGTGATATTCGGCTTACACCGAGTGATATTTGCTACGCAAGTTTATGGGCGAATAGAATATCACTGAAGCCGAAGGCTTCAATATCACTGTCGCTATGCGACAATATCACTCTTTGCGTCAGCAAAGAATATCACATTATACCAAGAGAAAAAGAGAGGACATTCCGGCTATGAACCGATTTGTTCTCTCTTTCTGCTTGTTATAAAGGTTTGGGCTTAGCCCATACTGCATTTGTCCAGACAAATGCGATGCTCGCACTTAACGGTATTTTTCAAATTCTCCGCTAAGAACACCCACCTTTTAAGGTGGGTGTTTAATTTTATAAATTAATAAGTTCCTTCAATTCCTTTATCCTTAAATAAGTCATCATTAAAGAAATCAAATAAGGTTATATCGAGCGCTTGGCATACGTCAAGCAACGTGCGCGTACCTGTATTTTTGCTCCTACCATAAAAAATACAACGAATTGTAGAAGAAGGCAAACCAGCAAGCGTCGCCAATTTATTCGGCGTTATACCTTTTTGGTCGCATAAAGCTAATATTCTTTTTGTTATAGCCTCTTCTAACTTCATTAATATTCCTTTTGTAGCGATATATCTCTTTAATAACTTTATCAAACAAATGTTAAAATTATGAGCGATATATCTCTGACTTATGCTATAATGAAGATATGATTCAACCTTTACGAGTTTGCTTTTTTGGACATAGAAGTTGTTTGCCGACCTCGTTACGCCCAATGCTAAAAGACGCTGTTGAGCGTCTAATTCTAAATGGCTGTTATTTTTTTACCATGGGAACTCATGGCGATTTTGATTCACTTGCTTTGAGCGTGTGCATGGAATTACGTAAGAAGTATCCTCGAATTGAAATCGAGATTGCATTTTCAAATCTGCCATGCATAACTCAAAACGCTGAATTTTATAAATTCCATAACTTAAAAACTTGTTTGTATGAAACGGAAGAGGTGCATTTTAAAAATAGAATTTCCGCTTGTAATAAACAAATGATTAATTCTTGCAATTTCATTGTTTGCTACGTAGATGATTACACGTTTCCAAGCGGTGCGCGCAATGCGCTAAAGTATGCTATAAAACGCAATCTTCATGTGATTAATTTGTATAATAAAACACCCACTTAAATCAAGCGGGTGTTTCTATTTTTTGTAGTCCTTTTATGCTTTTTTGATTTTGGTAATCAGTTTGGTTTTAAGTGCGCTTAAACACGCCATAAATTTATCGAGGACGTTGGTCTTTTCGAATAAAACAAGTAATCCTACGAGTATCAGTATCGATCCAACTGCAACAGGTGCTGCAAGTATCAACATATCAAGATTGTAGGTACTACATAAACCAAACGTTTCGCGGGTGAACGGTATAGCACAGCACCCTGCAAAGAATACTGCAAGTACAACTACAAGCGCGATACGTAGTTTTGTAAAAGGTATACAAATTTTTACGATAAATGCAAGACCTACTGCAACCGTAACTATTACGGCTACCGTCGATAGTTGCGCGCTGGTAAGATTTAACGCAGGAGCTGCAAGATATGCAGTCAGTACCGCTATAACCACCGATATTGATGCAGGAAGGGCATTTTTGATAACGGTAGACATAAATTTGCCCTTAACTATCTCTCTATTTGGTTCGAGTGCAAGTATAAACGCCGGAGGTCCTATAGTTATATATCCGACGAGCGTCAAGTTTTTGGGGATAAACGGTAGGTCCGCAGAGAGTATCATAAAGATAAATGCAAACGCTACGTTATACATCGTTTTAATAAGGAATAACGATGCACTTCTTTGTAAGTTGTTTATACATCTTCTGCCTTCGGCAACAACTTTAGGCATTGATGCAAAGTTGTTATCGAGAAGTACCAACTTCGATACGTTCTTCGATGCATCTGATCCGCTCGCTACCGCTATAGAACAGTCGGCTTCGCGTAAGGCAAGTACGTCGTTTACACCATCACCGGTCATACCTACGGTATGTCCTTTTGCCTTAAGAGCCTTGACAAGCATTAACTTTTGATCGGGCGTAACTCTACCAAATACCGTATACTTTTCAGCGGCCTCATATACCGCTTCCTCGGTGGTTAAAGTTGATGCATCAATATAGTTTTCAGCATCCTCAAGACCTGCGCGAGCTGCTACGCTCTTGACCGTTACGGGGTTATCACCGGAAATAATCTTTATGGTTACACCTTGCTCCTTAAAGAAGTTCAAAGTGTCCTTCGCTTCCGCTCTTATCTTGTCGCTAATTAGCACCAGTCCCATTAACTCTATGCCTTCCGAAAGCTCGTTGTTAACCATTTCGGTGCTTCCCTTGGCTACCGCAATAACGCGCATGCCACGCTCGGAGTATCCTTTGATTTCCGCTATAAGCTCCTCACTCATATCCTTGAATATGAACTCCGTTGCACCCATTACGTACGAGCCACCGCTTACGTTTATGCCACTATACTTTCTTTGAGAGCTAAATGGTACTATCCCGCTCGCCTTTTGATAATTACTAATACCATCGGTGTAATCGCGTACCGCTATTGCAGTTGGGTTATCGTCGCCAATATTGTTTACCAACGATGCTAAAACCTCTTTGATTTCTTGGAGATTTGCACCCTTTTCAACAACCTCTACAACTTCCATTTTTCCTTCGGTAATAGTACCGGTCTTGTCAAGACAAAGTACGTCTACACGAGCAAGAATTTCGGAGCAATATAGGTCTTGCGCCAATGCGTTATGGCGCGAAAGCTTAACTACGCTTACACAGAATACCGCACTTGTCAAAGCTACGAGTCCGCTCGGAATCATGCCAATTAGGTTACCAAGTACCGTTAGTACGGTATCGTTAAGCGCATTTTTATGCAAAAAGTACTTGACCGAGAACAGCGCCAAACCAAGAGGTACAATAATAAACGACATTACCTTGATAAACTTTGTAAGGGAGTTCGAAATTTCGCTATTTTGTGCCTTTAGTTTTTTTGCACCTGCCGTTATTTTGGTTGCGTAGTTGTCAAGCCCTACGTGTATTACCTTACTGTTTGCCGTTCCGCTTATAACAAAGCTGCCGCTGAGTACAGTATCGCCAACAACCTTGGTGATTGGATCTGATTCACCGGTTATTAAGCTTTCATTAACCTCAAGCGAGCCCTCTGTAATAACGGCGTCGGCACAAATTTGGCTACCTGCCGATAGCAATATAAGATCGTCCAAAACGATATCTTTTAGAGCTATATTTACCTTTTCGCCATCACGAATTGCCGTTACTTTGGGAGCGGATAGCAACGATAGCTTATCTATAGTGCGCTTTGCCTTAAGTTCTTGCGCAATGCCTATTACGGTGTTGGAAACTACTATTACCAAAAATCCGTAGTTGGAAAAACCATCCCAATCGTAGGTTATAAAAAAGAATTGAACGATACTTATAACCAAAAAGAGTAGGTTAAAAAAGGTAAAGATATTTGTACGCAATATTTGTGGAACGCTCTTGGTCTTGACGTTTTGATCGCCGTTGACAAGTCCTTTTTCCACACGATCGCTGACCTCTAATGAAGTCAAACCAACGTTTTGTACAGTTAAGTTTTGGCTATTATCCATATAAACGCTCCTTTTAAACGTCATTATTATATCACAGGTGCGCGCGCGAATCAAGATTGTTTATTAGCTATTGTATTATTCGGCTATGCGTGTTATAATTATCAAAAGCGGAGGGAACTATGAAGAAGTCTTTTGCAAAAAGATTAGCTATTTTATTGGTTGTCGTTATGGTCGCTTTGACGGCATCCACCGTTAGTGTGGCACTACTTGCCAAGCGTGAGCCTAAACGCGGTATCGTCATTGTTACAGCGTTAATTTCCGGTGGACTATACCTCAACAACCCAGACGGCACCCAAACTCAACTATGGGATCCTATCTTGAATTACGAAGATTTCCCCGTACAAGAGACCATTTTACCCGACGGCTCTTATAACATTTCGATGGACCTTATTAGCGCGGTAATTGAAAGGATGGGTGGTATCGAGCCCCTTCTTGCTTTGATCGACCCCAACACCGGCATACTCCCCTCCCTCATGGTCGATAAAATGACCGGCAAATCGGTACTCGATATTTCGCCCGCGACGCCCGATTCACCCAATAGAATAAAATACGGTGCACTCGGCTCATACAAACAAACCGTTGACTCCATGACCGCCGAATACGGCGATATCGCAGAAGCCGTGGTATTCAATTACGACTGGCGACTCGACAACCGCGACAACGCAAAACTCCTTGAAAAATTCATAAACGAACGTGGCTACGACGAGGTCGTTTTAACCTCTCACAGCATGGGCGGTAACGTATGCTCCACCTACCTTGCAATGAGCGAAGAAAACCGCGAAAAAGTAGTGCTTTATTGCCCCTATGCCCCCTCGATTTTAGGTGCAATCGATGCTGTTTACTATATGGAAGACGCGCGCAATCTTCTTAATATGTTCAACTTGGGTAGCGCTGAATCTATAGTTGCCCCCATTGTTGACTCAATGGCAAACCCATTTTTGCGCGGTATGGTATCAATATATCAATTATTCCCCCACCCCGTATTGCTTGAGAGCGGTCAATACACCAATGAAGACGGCGACTATATGATTACCGTTGACGGTGAGCCCATCCGCACCCGCGAAGAGCTTATAAACTTTTACAAATCACGCCCCTATGCAAAGAACGAGGAAGGCGAGTGGATTTACATATTCCAAACGGAAGAGAACGGCAAAACCCGCCTCGAAAACTTTTTTGACAGCTCCTTTGTCGAGGTTAACGGAAAAACGGTACACGCAACCTCTTTAGTTAACACCGTATTCTTTGCCGGCAACGGCATCCGTAGCTTACACGGCCTTGACTTTGTAACCGACGAAACGGGCGCCGTTGTGTTGGATAAAGCTCGTTACAGCCGTATGGGTGATAACATGGTTATACTATATAGTGCAACCGCAGGGCTCGGACCGGATGCCCAAAACGTACAAATCGTGGATAAAGGTGCTCACGCAAGCGTAGGCGTAAACTTCGATGCACTATTGATGGAAAGAACCTTTGAAGAGATAAACAAGGTTTGGAGAACGGAAGAATAATTTATGAAACACAAAATAAAAAAACACACTACCTCAGAGTGTGTTCAATAGAGATTTTTCTCTTATGGGAAGTGGTACGGCACAAAGCCGTGCCACTTCCTTTTTCTTTCAAGAGACTTGCGGGATTGCGCCCACTCCGTTGTAGAATATTTCTACTGTCTGTTTTCTTTTGCCATCCGTCTTTTCCACTTGGTGAACGACGACTTTTTCAATAAAGTTTCTTACAAGGTCGGGCGTAAGTTCATTTATATCTTCATATTTGCGTATCGTTCTCATAAATCTACTCACGTTATCCGATTCTTCCTTTATGGTCATAAGCTCTTGTCGTAAGACGTTTGCTTTTTCTGTTAAGGAAGTTTGTTCTTCTTCATAGATTTGTGTCATCTTAGCAAAGCGTTCCGCCGTTAAATTGCCGTTGACTTTATCTTCATACAAGTTTTGAATAATTCGGTCAAGCGTTTTTATTCGCTTTTCCACATCTGCTAATTCTTGTGTTTTTAGAAGCATTGCTTTACGGCTTTCTTTACTAACGTTAAAACGTATGGCGTTAAGAAATTCTTGTTCGTTCGTTTTAATACACTCAAACACTCTTTTTAAGTCGTTAAGCACGATATGTTCAATCGCTTCTAAGTTCATATCATTACAAATCATTTGCTTTATGATTTCAGTTTTTGCTTTTCAAACCCTTTTTGAATAATATAATCGTTTAAGTTCATACTTGTCCTTTCATTCTACCACACTAAATATGACAATCCTCGCCATATTTAATTATTTTCTCTCCCTTAACCTTCTAAAAAATGTTGCTCTACTTATTTTTAATATCAAAGACGCTTGGTCGGCGGATATTTTTCCGTTCAAATAATCATTTGCAACTCTATCAAAGAGTAAGGGGTCAATTTTTATTTGTCCACGACCTTTATAAACGTTTTGTTCTTTCGCTTTTTCTATTCCGCGCATTCTAAGCCTTTTTTTGCGCTCAAATTCACGGATATACATCGGCATTAAAAGTCTGTAATAGTAAAGGCGAGATTTGTCGTCTATTATAATATCATCAGCATAAAGATAATCGCCAAAGCAAATAATTTCAAGCAATTTTTTATTGAGACTATCCGACCTTCTTACCAAATCGTACATAGAGCGTTCTTTATAACTAACAGCATCTTGACCGTCAAAAGGCATAACGAAAAATCTATCGCCTGAATATCGCTTGTTGGTTTTTATAAGCCATTCTAAACGGTTCAATGCTTGCATACCGCTTTCTTCCATCAACGCCCACAAATCTTCACGATGTTCACTTGGCGTTCTTTCCGCAATAAAAGTGGGAACTATATTCTTACGTTCATATACGGCTCTTTTCAAACTCAAATCAAGTCCGGGAATGCCCTGAAATAAGTGGTCAGGCAACATATCAATAACGTTATAAAATGGACGGAATATATAGTTAAATGCACCGTCTTCCCATTCTTCATATTCAATTTTAGCAATTTTGTAAATGAACTTATAATCGTCTTCAAGACAGATAAAGCCCATTGTGGTTAACTTTCTCATTTTATTTCTCCGTTAATTTCTTGTAAGCGGGGAGCAATATCTTTTCAAATCTTTGTCTTAATATATATTTGTAAAATTCTTTATGAGTATCGGTTAAAAACGGGGTTTCGTCAATCAATTCGTCGATTTTTTCTTGCGAATATCTTTCGCATATTTTTATAACCGCTTCATTACATTCCTTAAACTCTAATGAATTGATTACTTCAAAATAAGAACTCTTTTTGCCGTTTAATTGAACTTGCGACGTAGGGAATTTGTAAATTCTTTCGTTTGTCATTTCTTCCGACTGCATAATTTGTTTCATCACATCATCATCTACAAGCTGAGAATAAAGTGATGAGCCATTGTCAAAAACTGGGGCAAGTTTATATTTGTTGTTCTTTTTTAAGAATCCCCAATTCCCACCGTGTCTATCAAAGTTGCCAATTAATGCGTCTACAACGTAAATATCCCAAAACATACTTATCGTTTCTTGAACGTTTGTAAGTTTTACATTATCTCGAAGCATTTGCATTATATCTTGATAGGAATATTGATAGGTTTCCTTGTCTTGTTCAAGCGAACTTTCGCCAACATCGTTAAAGGGCACGAATTGCGTTTCGCCGTTCATAAAATTTTTGCACGCCACAACTTGCTCGCCATTGTATAATCCAAGATAGGTGTCTTGCGTTTCAAAGCCAAGCAACTCAAAAATATGCGAGCCGACGTACTCAGAGATGTGATTAAGACGTTTTACACCGAAATTTGTTTGCTTTTGAAATTTAATCATATATTCAAAGCCGTCAACATTTACGCCAAATTTACGTTCTGTTCCACCATAATATGTGTTAGTCCTTTCGTATTTTGAAAAGTCTATCATATAATCTCCTCAATAAATCAATAGGGTTATGTTTCTATTTTGACACAATAACTATAACAAATATTAAAAGTAATGTCAAGCAATTATGGCGTCCGTATCAATAGAATTATAGATTTATTTTGATACATTTTGTTGTTTTCAGCTTAAAAGATATTTGTGCATAGAAAAAGAACTTGGAGCTTAAATCCAAGTTCTGCTTCTTTGATTCACCTGAAATAGTGTATTCCTATTGATTTTAATTTGCTTTTCAAAATCCCTATGAAATACACGCTTCGGTAGTGTGTTTTATTTTTTAATACCTACTATTTAACGAATTTATCAAGCGCTTCCTCGTACGCTTCAGGGTTACGCATATAGCTTTGGCAGTGACCTGCTCCTTCTACTATCAAGAGTTGTTTTTGAGGAGCGATGCTTTCCTTGCATAAAACGCTTCCCATCGTTGCCGGTACGAACATATCGCGCGCACCGTGTACGAAAAGTACGGGAATTTCGCTTTCACTAACCGCTTTTACCGCGCTCTTGCGGAAGTCGAACTTGGCGTTCTTTTTAGCAAAGAACTCCGCTACGTTAAGCTCGGGGAAGGGTTGGAGTTTAAAGATTTGCTTGATTTGATATACGAATACGTGCCAAGGCATGGTGTATGCGCTATCAGCAATAATCGCTTTAACGTTTTTGGGAGCTTGGGGAGCTATATATAAAGCGGAATTGGCGCCAATGGAATAGCCGTGTAAGACTATTTCGCCGTCCTCGATCAAATCGTTTACCTTGTTAATCCATAGTAAAACGTCTTGACTTTCCTTAACTCCAAAAGTGATATGTCTACCACCGCTCTCTGCGTGTCCGCGAGAGGTAGCGAAAAGAAGGTTATAACCTGCGTCAAGATAATACGGCGCAAAAGCCGAAAAATCCGATAGCGACGACGTAAGGTATCCGTTCAAGAAGATTACCGTCTTTTTAGACTCGCCGTTACGTACGAATCTACCAAACAATCTATAATTTTCTTCGGTAATAACGCTTTCCCAAGTATAGGGGGCTTTGAAAGCCTTAAGTGCGTCCTCTTTGAACTCGTTATATTCTTTGAGGTTAGGACCTAATGCCCCTGCATATTGCGTGGTAGCAAGGTTGTCTACCGACTCTTTACGATGGGCTAAATTGCGATAGGTCAAAAAGCCCATCAAGAAGAAAATAGCTATTATGAGCCCACAAGCAAATATCAAACAGCTTATTGCGAGGGATACTATTTCCGGTACTGTCATAAAAAATCTCCGTTTAAGAAGTTGTTCTAATATATTATTATATTACTATCTTTATTTTTTGTAAAGGAAATTTCGCTATTGCAGGCTTATGCGTATATGTGCTATAATTAAATATAACGATTTTTATCGCCCAAGGAGTGATTATGAAATTTTATTTAATGACCGACTTGCACTTTTTTTCTAAACGAAATTGGCTTGCAGATCCTTATAAATGGACGCGTAAACCCGAGCAAATGCAAGCACGTGAATCGGAAGAGATTATTCGCGAAGCATTTGATATCGTTTTAGCAGATAAAGAAACAAATACCGTCATTATCCCCGGCGACCTCACCAGTAACGGCGAAAAAACCTCCCACGAAGATCTACTTAAAATTTTTGAAGAATACACTGCAAAGGGCTTGAGAATTTTGGTGACGACCTCCACTCACGACTATCGTCAAAAAATTCCGGATGCATTTAGCGCTGAAGACCTACACGGCGCGATGAGCTTCGGTTACGACGAAAACTACGAGTTCAAACGTTTTATCGAGTGCGTCCCGCGTGAAAAATTGCGCGGTATGTACGCTCCTTACGGCAGAGATAAAGCGGTTAGCGTACATGAGTTTTCAATGTCATACACCTACGATCTCGACGATGAGCATCGCTTGCTCGCAATCAACGACGACTACATGACTAATCCCGAAAAGAACCACCGTCGCGGTTTTTCCAACGACCAATACGAGTGGATATTCGGTCAAATAAATAAGGCTAAAGCAGAGGGTAAAAAGATAGTTGCCGTAACCCACCACCCCCTACTTACACCAAGTCCTATTTATATGCTTATCGGTAAAAACGATATGCTCGACCGCAACCTGAACGTAGCTTCGGCTTTAGCAGATGCCGGCGTAAACGTAATTTTCACGGGGCACTCTCATATCCATGATATAGAGTACCATACGTCCAAAAACGGTAACCTATTATACGATATTTCGACATCTGCACTCGTTGGCTATCCCCCTGCGATGCGTAAGATAGAATATCGCGACGACGGCAAAGTCGACGTCAAAACCATCGTTATACAAAACCTATCTCGCTTCGACCTAAAAGGTCAAAGTTTACCGGAATATTGCAAGGAGTCTTTCTTCGGCATGGTCAAGAGCATGATAGGTGCTATGAGCAAAGACTTCAGGACCTTTGCAATTTATGCAAACTCCATTTCCATCCGCTACTGGACCACCTATCAATTCTGGTGGATCTTCAAAGCTTTCGGCAAATTCGTAAACAGCCTTACCCTCGGAAAGGTATATAAGGTTTGCAAAAAAGAAAGTGGCTTAACCAAAGAAGATATTGCTCCCATAAAAGATAAAAAGATTGTACCGATTATCGTAGGATTTGTTGAAAAACTCTTTGCCGGTAACGCCGACATTGCGCCGGATACGGCAGAGTTTAAAATCATTATGGGCACCGTTGCAATACTCGACGACATAGTAAAATCACTTGGAATAAAGCTCAAAGGCTTACTCGGTTATAGCACTCTTAAAGAGGTTGTCGAACCGTTGGTTTATAATAACGGCATCGATGATTATAACGCTCTCATCGATCCTTTGACTCCCCCCGAAGCTAAAGATCCCCTACCTGAATTTAAATCTAATAAGGGCTCGGCAATCATTATCGGCTTGATAATTTCCATACTGCTTGCACTACCCGTACTTATCCCGGTAGGTCTTGTTTTCGGCGTACTTATTGCCCTCCGCGGTACAACTCTATTTAATCCATACAAAGGCAAAAACCGCAAGGTATTACCACCTACCGTCGATTAAACTTAAATATTTATTCGATTGTAGCCATGCTTTACGGCGCGCACTGATATATGCGTGCCGTTTCTATTTTTATGGCAAAATGATTTTATAATCATTTTATAAACGATTGACACTCCACTCGCGCGTGCCTTATAATATATGCGTATGCGCACGCAAGCGTATGCTAATAATCTTGCAAAGAAAAATTTATAAATATGAATCTACTAACGGAGGTTTTTCAATGAGCAAAAAAATGACTATTGATGGTAATACCGCTGCTTCATACGTCGCTTATGCTTTTAGCGAAGTTGCTGCTATTTACCCCATTACCCCCTCCTCTCCCATGGCTGAGGTTGCAGACGAATGGTCTGCTCAGGGCGTAAAGAACATGTTTGGTCAACCCCTTAAACTCGCTGAGCTTCAATCCGAAGCAGGTGCTGCTGGTGCAGTTCACGGCGCTCTCTGCGCAGGTGCTCTTACCACCACTTACACCGCCAGCCAAGGCTTACTCCTCATGATCCCCAATATGTATAAGATCGCCGGCGAACTTATGCCTTGCGTATTCCACGTTTCCGCAAGAGCTCTCGCTGCTCACGCTCTTAACATCTTCGGTGACCACGCCGACGTTATGGCTTGTCGCCAAACCGGTTTTGCAATGATCGCTTCCAACTCCGTACAAGAAGCTATGGACCTCGCCCTCGTTGCTCACCTTTCCACCCTCGAAGCTAAAGTTCCCTTCTTACACTTCTTCGACGGTTTCCGTACCTCTCACGAAGTATCCAAGATCGATGCTATCGATTACGAAGATATGAAGGCTCTCGTTGATATGAAGTATATCGACGACTTCCGCGCACGCGCTCTTAACCCCGAGCACCCCATCCAAAAGGGCACCGCTCAAAACGCAGATATCTACTTCCAAAACAGAGAAGCTTGCAACAAGTACTATCAAGCAGTACCCGCAATCGTTTCTAAATATATGGAAAAGGTTAGTGCTCTCACCGGCAGAAGCTACCACCTCTTCGATTACGTTGGCGCAGCTGACGCAGAAAAGGTTATCGTTATGATGGGCTCCGGCGCTGAAGCTGCTGAAGAAACTGTTAACTACTTAACCGCTAAAGGTCAAAAGGTCGGTCTCCTTAAGGTAAGACTTTATCGTCCCTTTGACACCGCTGCTTTTGCTGATGCTCTTCCCAAAACCGCAAAATACATCACCGTTCTTGATCGTACCAAGGAAGCAGGCTCCATCGGCGAACCTCTTTACCTCGACGTTGTTGCAGCTCTTAAGGGCAAGACCGATGCTACCATCCTCGGCGGCAGATACGGCCTCGGCTCCAAAGAATTCAACCCCACCATGGTTAACGCAATCTACAAGAACATGGGTGGCGCTAACAAGACCGGCTTCAGCGTAGGTATCGTAGACGATATTACCGGCAACTACCTCCCCCTCGACGAGTTCGTTAACGCAGCTCCCGCAGGCGCTATCTCCTGTAAGTTCTATGGTCTCGGTTCCGACGGTACCGTTGGCGCTAACAAGAACAGCATTAAGATCATCGGCGGACATACCGATAAGTACGCTCAAGGTTACTTCGTATACGACAGTAAGAAGTCCGGCGGTATCACCATTTCGCACCTCCGTTTCGGTGATAGCCCCATTAAGAGCTCTTACCTCATCGATAGCGCAGACTTCGTAGCTTGCCACACCCCCAGCTACCTCTACCGCTACGACATGCTCACCGACATCAAAGAAGGCGGTACCTTCCTCCTCAACTCCATTTGGGAACCCGAAGAAATGGATAAGGAACTCCCCGCTCAAGTAAAGAACGCTATCGCTCAAAAGAAAGTTAAGTTCTTTACCGTTGACGGTAACAAAGTTATCAGCTCCATCGGCGCAACCAAGGGCGTTAACACCGTTATGCAAGCAGCTTTCTTCAAGCTCGCTAACGTTATCCCCTACGACGATGCAGAAAAATACATGAAAGAAGCTATCAAAAAGACCTACGGCAAGAAGGGCGACGCTGTTGTTAATATGAACTACGCAGCAGTTGACGGCGCTATCGCTGGTCTTAAGGAAGTTAAATACCCCGAATCTTGGGCAACTTGCACCGACGGCGCAGCTATGATCGAGCCCGCTGACGATAAATACTTCCGCGAAGTTGTTAACCCCATCTTGAAGCAAGAAGGCGATAAGCTCCCCGTTTCCGCTTTCAATGCAGACGGTTCCGTTCCCGTTGGCACCACCAAGTTTGAAAAACGTGGTACCGCAGTTAAGGTTCCCGTATGGAATATCAACAACTGTATTCAATGTAACCAATGTTCTTACGTATGCCCCCACGCAGTTATCCGTCCCGTACTCGCAACTGAAGCTCAACTCGCAGGCGCTCCTGCAGGCTTCGACACCAAGGACGCTGTAGGCTTCAAGGGCTATAAGTACAGAATCCAAGTCAGCCCCTACGATTGTACCGGTTGCGGTAGCTGTGTAAACGCATGTATCGCAAAGACCAAGGCTCTCGAAATGAGACCCATCGCAGAAGCAATCGCTCTCGACGCTGTTAACGCAGAATTTGCGTTCAACCTCCCCGAAGCTGACAAGGTATACAACACCAACACCGTAAAGGGCAGCCAATTCGCTAAACCCTTATTCGAGTTCTCCGGTGCTTGCGCAGGCTGTGGCGAAACCCCCTACGTAAAACTCGTAACTCAACTTTTCGGTGACAGAATGATCGTTGCAAACGCAACCGGTTGCTCCTCCATCTACGGCGGTTCTGCTCCCACCTGCCCCTACACCACCAACGATAAGGGCCATGGTCCTGCATGGGCAAACAGCTTGTTCGAAGATAACGCAGAATTCGGTTATGGTATGCAACTTGCAGTTTCCGCAAGACGTGAAAAGATCGAAGCAGACATGAAGGCCGCTATCGAGGCTGGTTGTGTAGCTGAAGCTACCGTTCAAGCCTTCGAAGAGTGGATGGCTAACAAAGACGACGCAGAAGCAAGCGTAAGCGCAAGCGATAAAGTTAAGGCAGCTCTTGCAAACGAAAACTGCGCATGCCTCGATTACATCAAGGGCAACCTCGACTGTTTGGTAAAGAAATCCGTATGGATCTTCGGTGGCGACGGTTGGGCATATGATATCGGTTACGGCGGTCTTGACCACGTACTCGCAAGTGGCGAAGACGTTAACGTACTCGTACTTGATACCGAAGTTTACTCCAACACCGGCGGTCAAGCAAGTAAGTCCACTCCTACCGGTTCTATCGCAAAGTTTGCTGCAAGCGGTAAGCGCGTAAAGAAGAAAGACCTTGGTATGATGGCTATGAGCTATGGTTACGTATACGTAGCACAAGTAGCAATGGGCGCTAACCCCAACCAACTCTTAAAGGCTCTTAAGGAAGCAGAAGCTTACAAAGGACCTTCTCTCATCATCGCATACGCAATCTGTATCAACCACGGTGTAAACATGTCTAACCCCATGGGCGAAATGAAGAAAGCAGTTGATTGCGGATATTGGCAACTCTATCGTTACAATCCCGATCTCGCAGATGCTGGCAAGAACCCCTTCATCCTCGACAGCAAAGAGCCTACCGGCGACTACAAGGCATTCTTAACCGGCGAAACCCGTTATGCATCCTTGAAGAAGATGTTCCCGGCAGTAGCAGAAAAGCTTTACGAGGTAAACGAAGCTGAAGCAAAGGCACGTTACGAAGGCTACAAGAAGCTCAGCGAAAACTAATCCGTTAACTTAATACAAAAAAGCACCGAGCAATCGGTGCTTTTTTAATGTATTCTTTTAATTGGATGTTATTTATAAATCGCTTATAAAATGTTCCCGATTAGTATGAACACAATATACTAAAACACGTTAGTTTAGACAACGATTAAAACACGTTAGTTTAGATGAAGAACAAGCAAAAGTAAAAGGTCACCTGACGGGACTTTACTTGACGTAAACGACCGAAGGTGACCTTATTTTTGTGAAGTTATTCGCTAAAATAACGTGTTTTAGATTCTTTTGCAGAGTTCAGTAAATATTACTCCCAAACCATATGCGCCTGCATCAGGATAGTTAAGACTATCGGTAACGCCTGCACGACCGAGTTTTGCTTGGATGTACTTGGTCTTTTCAGCACCGTCTACTGCTGCGGCTGCTGCTTCTACCATTGCATCGAGGAGTTTTGCGCCCTTTGCTGCAGAAGCGGTGAGGCTATCTGCTGCAGGTACCAATGCGTCGATGAGGGTCTTGTCGCCAACTACTGCACCGTGGCCAAAGCTCTTTTCGCCGGTGTCTTGTACGCCCTTAACTGCTGCTTGGAGAATATCTGCAAGGCCTTGGAGGTCTACTTCGTCCTTACCAAGAGCGGTCTTACCTGCATAACGGAAAGCGCTACCCCAAATAGGACCGGATGCGCCACCGCAGTATTCCATGATGATTTCGGAACAAGATACGAGGAATTCACCTACGTTACCTTTTTTGCGGGTTGCCCAATCTGCCTTGAGTTGTTTGAATCCTTTAGCAATACTCATGCCGAAGTCACCATCGCCACAACGGTCTGCTTTGCAGAAAGCTACTTCGTTTTCGATGATGATATCTGCCATTATATCAACGATTTTGCCCATACCTGCGGTATTGATCTTTTCGCCGATAACTGCTTCGCCCTTGAATTCGCAAACTGCGTCTTCAACTTCTTCTTCAGCGACAACTGCTACGTCTTCTTCAACTGCCTTGGGTACAAATGCACCGGGAGTGATGTTCAAAGCCTTTGCAAGTGCTTGAACTGCTTCCTTGCAAGCAAGAGCTTCTGCATCAACTGCGCCCCAAGTAATAGCGGGAGTGGATACTGCGTAATCAAGGAGTCCCTTGAGTTCAGCATCAAGGCGGAGTAAGGTAATGCTTGCGCCTGCCATATCGATAGAGGTCATGTAGTTGCCTACCATGGTCTTATAAATATTGAGGCCTGCTGCTTCGAGCTCGTTGGATACAGAGTTATTGAAGAGGTAAAGCTCTTGTAAGGGTGAGCCACCGAAACCATTGATAAGAAGTGCGATTTCTTCGCCTGCCTTAAGTCCGAGATCCTCGATAAGATCGGGAACAATTCTCTTTGCAAGAGCATCAGCGGATTGGAGTTTTTCTCTCTTTCTGCCTGGTTCGCCGTGGATACCTACGCCGAATTCCATTTCGTCTTCGCCGATTTCAAAGGTGGGGCTACCGGCTGCCGGTACGGTACAAGAAGTAAGAGCAAAACCAAAGCTTCTTACGTTATCGATAACCTTTTGAGCTACCGCTTTAACCTCTTGTAATGAACCGCCTTTTTCTGCTAAAGCACCGGCAATCTTATGTACGAATACGGTACCTGCAACACCACGTCTACCAACGGTATAAAGACTATCTTTAACTGCGATATCATCGTTTACGTATACAGCGTCAACTTCGATGCCTTCTTCTTTTGCAAGAGCTGCAGCATTGTTGAAGTTCATGCAGTCGCCGGAGTAGTTCTTAACGATCATAAGGGTACCCTTCTTTGATGCGGTAAGCTTAAGGGCGTTGTAAACTTGGATTTGGCTCGGAGATGCAAATACGTCACCGCATACGGCACAGTCAAGCATACCTTTGCCTACAAAGCCTGCGTGTGCCGGCTCGTGACCAGATCCGCCACCGGAAATAAGGGTAACCTTATTCTTATCTATGGCTTTCTTTTTAACGACTTTATACTTTTCTACGAACTCGAGCTCGGGATGTGCCTTGGCAAGGCCGTGACACATATCGTATACGAAACTCTCGGCAGTATTCATTATTTTTTTCATATTTACCTCCAAAGAATACTTATGCCGATAGACGGGCTATCGGCATAAGAAAACTGTTTTTTATTTATTAGTCACAGCAATCGCAATCACAACCACCGTATTTGTACTCGAAGCCGATTCTATCTGCAGTCTTGATAGCTGCGGCAACCATTGCGGGGGTTACGGGGAAGGGCATGTTGTGTACCGATTCCTCGGGGATGCAGGTCTTTTCTGCAATAGCTTGGAGCATTTCGTCATCGATGGAATCGGTGCCGATATCCTTTAAGCAAACGGGGAGACCTACGGTCAAGCAGAAATCGAGAACTTCATAAAGTTCTTCTTCGGGGCTGTTTTCAAGTACGAGTTGGCAGATGGTTCCGAAAGCAACCATTTCGCCGTGATAGTACTTGGTGTGGCTGGGAAGAAGGGTAAGACCATCGTGGATTGCGTGAGCTGCTGCAAGACCAGCGGACTCAAAACCAAGACCGGAAAGAAGGATGTTGGTTTCGATGATGTTTTCGAGAGCGGGGGTTACAACGTTGCCTTCGCAAGCTGCAACTGCTTTAGCGCCGTCAGCAAGAAGGGTTTGATAGCAAAGCTCTGCCATTTTGAAAGCTGCCATGGTGCCACCTGCAAGGAGGGTGCCCTTTGCACGGTTAGCGCCACAGGGAAGACCTGCGTTAACGTTTGCAAAAGATTGAACGTTTGCACGTGCTTCAAAGTAAGTGGAGAGAGCATCACCCATACCGCTGATAAGGAAGCGAGCGGGAGCGTTTGCGATAACGGTAGTATCGATAAGAACTACACTGGGGCTTTGACGGAAGTATGCATAATCGTCAAAGTGATGATCGGGGGTGTAAAGAACTGCACTGTGAGAGGTAGGTGCATCGGTAGCTGCGATGGTGGGGCAGATGATGAGGTTGGAGCCTGCTGCTACACACTTGGAAGTATCGATTGCTTTACCGCCACCAAGACCGATGGTGCAAGCGCACTTGTTTGCTTTAGCGAAGTCTTGCATCTTCTTTACTTCTTCACGAGAGCATTCACCGCCGAAATCGATAGATACGAGTTCGATACCGTATTTCTTTTGGGTTGCTTCGAGTTTATCTGCTACGAGATTTTTTGCAAAAGTATCGGCGATAAGCAATGCTTTCTTACCGAAAGTCTTTACAAAATAACCGAGGTTAAGAAGTTCATCTTCACCTTGAACGTACTTAGTGGGGCAAATAAATGCTTTTCTCATTATAAGTTCTCCTTTATAAGGTTATTTTTATTATAAACAAATTATAATACCAAATAATGGGTAAGTCAATAGGCAATTTTTCGGTGGGCTTGGCCTAAAAAGCTTATAGCTTCTTCCTTTACACGCACGCGAGTGCTGTGATATAATAACCATATGGGATTTTTTGACGGTAAATTGGAGCTTTCCGTAACGTCGGCAAGCGGTATAGAAGCGGTTACCAAACGCGAACTCGTAAACCTCGGTTACCAGCCGAGCGGTGCCGAGTATGGTAGAATTTCCTTTGACGGAAACTACCTCGATTGTGCAAGAGCCAATATGTTTTTGCGCACCGCCAACCGCGTATTTATTAACGTTGCACGATTCAAAGCAACCACCTTCGACGAGCTTTTCGAGGGAATAAAAGCAATACCGTGGGCTTCGATAATACCAAAAAACGCTTGCGTAACCGTCAACGCAAAATCTTTTAAAAGCAGGTTATTCGCCCTATCGAGCATACAAAGCATAACGAAAAAAGCTATCGTTACCTCCATGGGAGCACTTTTTGAAACGGGCGGTAAATACGCTATAGAGGTGGTAATTAATGAAGATAACGTTTTGGTTGCGCTCGACACCTCGGGAGTAGCTTTACATAAGCGCGGTTACAGAACCCTCGTTGGCGAAGCCCCCCTACGCGAAACGCTTGCGTCAGCTATAATTCTTCTTTCCGTTTGGAAGTGGGATAGACCTTTCGTAGACCCCTTCTGTGGATCGGGAACCTTACCTATCGAGGCCGCTCTCATAGGCACAAACACCGCGCCCGGACTCAACAGAAGTTACGCTTACGAAAACTTTATAAAAGCCCCTTCTGTCATAGAAAGGGTTAAGGAAGAAGCAAACGACCTTATAGTGCGCGACCGCACGTTGAGGATATCTGGGTTTGACATCAATAAGGATGCAGTATCCCTTTCCATGCGTCACGCGAAGAACGCGGGTGTAAGCGATAATATCCACTTTCAGGTATCCGATATGCGCACTTTGCATTCCCGTTATTCGCATGGCGTAATTGTTACAAATCCCCCTTACGGCGAAAGATTACTTAAGGAAGCAGAGCTTAAGGAGCTTTACCGCGACTTTGGCAAAGCATACCGTTCCCTCGACGAGTGGAGCGCGTACGTAATAACTTCATACGATAACTTTGAAAAGTATTTTGGGGCTCGTTCGGATAAAACACGTAAGCTATACAACTCGGAACTCGAGTGTAAGCTATACCGATATTTAGGAGCGCCTCCTAAAAAAAGAACGGAATAATCTTAATAAAAATCAGCATTCACTCAAAATATAAGAGGTCAACATGTCCGAAAACAAAAAATCAGAATATAAGTACGGCTTAACCGCCGGCTTAATAGGTATAATTTCAAACGTAGTATTGTTTGGCGCAAAAATCGCCGTCGGCTTGATAGCAAATAGTATTACGATAGTTGCCGATGCCATCAATAACCTCACCGATGCCGCAAGCTCGGTAGTAACCGTTATTGGATTTAAGCTTTCTTCTCGCCCCGCCGACAGCGAGCATCCCTTCGGTCACGAGCGCATAGAGCAAATAGCTGCGTTACTTGTTGCAATCATAGTTTTCGCAGTGGGCGCTTTACTCGGTAAATCAAGTGTCGAAAAGATCATTAATCCCGAGGTCATTACCGTTAGCACCGCTACTTACGTCGTACTTGCGCTCGGTATAACCGCAAAGATTGCTCAAATGCTCGTTTACCGCCACTACGGCAAAAAGATTGACTCCGATAGTCTGCGCGCAAGTTCGCAAGACTCTCGCAACGATGCTATTTCCACTACCGCGGTTTTGATCTCCACTATCGTTATTGCAACAACGGGCGTCAATATCGACGGCTACGTAGGTCTTGCTGTTTCCTTGTTTATAATAGTATCGAGCATACTGCTACTTAAAGAAGTTATAAGTCCTTTACTCGGCGAAAAAGCCGATAAGGATTTTGTTAAAGGCGTTGCCGACAAACTCCTTTCTTACGAAGGCATTTTGGGCATACACGACCTTGTAGTACACCTATACGGCAAACGCCCGTTTGTAACGGTACACGCAGAAGTCGACGCCAACGGAAACCTTATACAAGCTCATGATATAATCGACAACATCGAGCGCGATTTTATGCAAGATGGGGTGCATATTTCCATACATATGGATCCCATTGTTACAGATAATAGCGAGGTTACCGCTCACCGCGAGCGCGTAAAGCATATTGTAAAATCGGTAGATGAATCTCTTTCAATGCACGATTTTAGGATGGTGTTTGGTGACACGCACGTAAACGTTTTGTTCGACGTCGTAATACCTTACTCGTCAAAAACAACCTTGCAAACCGTAAAAGAAGCTCTTGAAAACGATTATAAAAACGAACAGACCAAGTACTATTTTGTAATTTCAGTTGACCGCGATTTCGTTTAATTACTCATATTGATTTTAAGTTGCGGTAATGCTATACTAATGTTATAAAAACATAGGACGAACAAATGTCAAACGAAAAATACCAATTATTTTTACAAATACTTAAGGAAGAACTTATTCCCGCTATGGGTTGCACGGAGCCTGCAGCCATTGCTTATGCAGGAGCTAAAGCAAAGAGCTATCTTGATGCGACCGGTGAAGAACCTATTAACGCACTCGTTGAGGCAAGCGGAAATATAGTAAAAAACGTAAAAAGCGTTACCGTACCTAATACTTGCGGATTAAAGGGAATCGAGGCCGCTCTTGCCGCGGGCATTTTACTTGGCAACCCCAATGCCGAGTTACAAGTTCTTTCGGAAATCACCGAAAGCCAAGCCCCTGCTCTTGCGGATTTTTTAAAGAACTTCCCCATTAAAGTTATACGTGCTTGTAGCGACGAAGTTTTTGAAATCGGCGTAACGTTAAACTCCAAAAATCACACCGTTTACTTAAAAATGGTGGGCGACCATACCAACGTAGCAATAGTTAAACTGGATGGAAACGTTCTTTTTGAAAATAAAGATGCCTTGCCACAAAAGCATTCCGACAGAAGTTCGTTGTCGGTTGAAGAGATTATAGCTTTCGCAGATACCGTAAAAATCGAGGACGTCAAAGAGGTAATTGAAAGACAAATCGATTGCAACATGGCAATTGCTGAAGAAGGCTTAAAGAATAAATATGGTGCAAATATAGGTAAAGTTTATCTGATTTCCGATCCAAAAAACGTAAAAGTAAAGGCAAAAGCATATGCTGCGGCCGGTAGCGATGCTCGTATGAACGGATGCGAGCTCCCAGTCATTATCAACTCCGGCAGTGGCAATCAAGGCATGACGGCATCAATCCCAGTAATAGTATTTGCAGAACATTTAGGTTCCTCTCGCGAAGATTTGATACGCGCTCTTTGCCTATCTAACCTATTGACAATACACTTAAAGACCGGCATAGGTACTCTTTCTGCATACTGCGGAGTAATTTCGGCAGGGGCTTGCGCCGCATGCGGAATAGTATATTTACGCGGTGGTAAGCTACACGCTATTTCACATACGCTTGTAAACGCGCTTGCCACGAGCTCCGGTATTATATGTGACGGAGCTAAAGCCAGCTGTGCCGCAAAGATAGCCCTTGCCGTTGAGTCGGGACTACTTGGTATGGACATGTACTATCACGATTGCGAGTTTTACGCAGGCGAGGGTATAGTTAAAAATTCGGTTGAAAAAACTATTGCTTCGGTATCAAGACTCGCTTACGTAGGCATGAAGGAAACGGATAAGGAAATAATATCCATAATGCTCGATTAAAAATCGACTTTGTCTTTTGACAACCTACTTAAGCAAAACATAAACTCCCTTGGTCATTTACGTCAAGTAAACTCCCTTCGGGAGTTTTTATTTTGCTGTCGTATCTTATTCAAATCCCAAAGTCGATTAATAAAAGTATTTTTTAGTATATGTCTCTCCACAATTAGGGTACGTGAGAGCGAGTAGAACGAGAAAAGGCACCCTACCACCGACAAGAGTGTACTTAAACGTACATGACCGAGTGAGGCTATGCTTGTTTGTGAAATATAACGCAAAGTTATTGCTATGGATTAAACCGCATAGTTTAGATGATAGACGAACAAACGTAAAACCCCACGACGGGAGTGTACTTGTACGTACATGACCGAGTGGGGTTTTGCTTATTTGTGAAGTATATCGCTAAAATTGTTGCTATGGATTAAACCGCATAGTTTAGATGATAGACAAGCAAAAATAAAAATCCCCCAATGGGAGCGTACTACATCGTACGTGACCTGCAGGGGGATTTTATTTTGTGATGGATATCGCTAAAATATGCGGTTTATCACCATTCTTTAGCCCCATCATGCTTAACATCATCATAAAACTCAAAGTATTTGCGCTTGGCTTCTTGTTGGGCGCGGAGTTTGGCTTTACGACGAGCAAGCTCCTCTTTGGTGAGCTTGGGGCGAACTATCGTTTGTTCTTGCGGAACTACTTTCTCTTTGTTTTCCATAACTATCTGGGGAGTATGATTTTGGGCTCTTTGCGATTGCGCTTATATAGGATACATTTGCTTCCTATTGCGCATACAGGCTCTGAATCGGTCATTTCTGCAAGCTCTTGAACGGCAAGTTTTGCATCGTAATCGGAGTTGCGGAGTACGGTGATTTTTATAAGTTCGCGTGCATCTAAAGCGGCACGAATTTCTTTTGCCATAACGTCGGTGATACCGCCCTTACCTACTTGGAAAATGGGCTCAATACCGTTTGCAAGTGATTTTAAATAGCTTCTTTGTTTACTCGTTAACATCATTATCCTCCTCATCCTCAAACTCGTATACTACCTCTTTATAATCGCGGTAACGATTGATAACCTCGATATGAGGGCGAGCCTTGGATGCCACTAAATGTTTATCGCAATAGGATTTATTTACCCAAAGTTCTTCAAATATTACCTTAACTACCTTTTCGTTCGAGGTATAGCGTACGCTGAACATGCAGTTACCGGCATCCTCACGGCTTGCTATCGCATGAGCAATACAGGCATCGAGAAACTCTTTGCTTTCTTCGGGTGATTTATAAATACATAAGCTTTTGATTTTTAATCCGTACATTAATTAGCACCTCGTAATTAATCTTAAATAGAACTCTACGCACTCCCAAATGCCTTTGAAAGTGATTCGCTCGTTGTGGCCATGAATAGTTCTACGCTCATCGGCGCTCATCGATTGTGCGCTAAAACGGTATACTTTATCGGAAATTCTGCCGTAATGTTGAGAGTCGGAACAAGCAAACATAAGATACGGGGTAACTACGGCATCGGGGAAGGTGTCGCCTACTGCCGCTTTAACAATCTCAAATTCCTCACAGTCGGTGCGAGATACTACGGACGGATTATTGCCACTAACTACGTTAAGCTCTACCCTATCGTCGTTGATAACGCTCTTGACGTATTCAACGGTGCTTTCGATGGTTTCGCCGGTCATGATGCGGAAGTTAGAGAGCATTTCCGCTTGAGCGGGAAGAACGTTACGGCCGTTAGATCCCTTCATTTGTGTAAAAGCGCAAGTGGTGCGCATCAATGCATTGATTTCGCCTCCGCCCATTTTGCCGATTAAGGAAAGAACGGGCTTAAACAACCACATGTTTGAAAAGATTAAACGATATACAAAGGTGGAACGTCTGCCAAGAGTATCGAATAGCGCAAGAGTGGGTGCGGTGAAGTTAGCTTTGAAAGGCTTGGATTCGAGCTTTGCGCAAGCGTTGGAAAGAATACCAATAGGCGTGTGTGCTGGCGGTGCGGATGCGTGTCCGCCTTTGGATTTGACGGTATAGGAAAGGTTAAGCATACCCTTTTCCGCAATACCGATAACGGCAACTCTATCACTAACACCGGGGAACACCTTTTCAACAACGGCACCACCCTCGTCTACTACGAGTTGAACGTTGATGCCACGACGGGCAAACTCATCGACTATAGCGGGACAGCTGGGACCGGAAATTTCCTCGTCGCCTGCAAAGCAAAGATAAATATCGTTATTCGGAACAAAGCCCTCGCCGATTAATTTTTCGGCAGCTTGTAAGCAACCGTTAAGGGTAGACTTGGTGTCGAGTGTGCCTCTGCCCCAAAGGGTTTCTCCCTCAATAATACCTTCGAAAGGAGCCTTTTCCCAACCGCTCTCATCTACCTCAACTACGTCAAAGTGGGACATGAGTACGGTTGCCTTTTCCGCACTTTTGCCCTTCCAATGGAACATTATGCCACGGCGACCAACGTTTTCCTTAACGCAATGAGCGTGTACACGAGGGAACATCTCGGTAAGTTTATCTTCAAACTTTTTAAACTCAGCGTCATCTTCAAGGCTAAAATCGTTGTTGGAAATAGTCTTACATTTAACCATTTCTTGAAGATCGTTGACAGCCTTTTGTTTGTCAAATGACACCGGTTCTACCGTCTTTTCGACTTTCGGTTGCGGTTTGAAGCGTAATGCTCTGATGATGCAAATTAATAGAATAATAGTAATCATAGATTCACCTCGATAACATGATAGCATTAATTGCTATTTTTAGCAATTAAAACTTAACAAAATAAAAACCCCGCAGATTTAGTGGCGTAGCGATAAGGATTATTGCTACGCCACAACTATATTTGCCTAACGGCAAGTTATATTGCTAAAAGCAGTGATATTTTGCTACGCAAAGTTTTATTTTCCCTTTCGGGAAAGTTGTGGCAAATATAATATAACTTTAACCGTAGGTTAAAATATAACTGCTTACGC
>JAFVRJ010000006.1 GCA_017504305.1 Clostridia bacterium
ACCCTCGACCTCTAGCGTGACAGGCTAGCGTTCTAACCATCTGAACTACCGGACCGCATATAATGCTATTTGTGTGGTGGGCCTTCACGGACTCGAACCGCGGACCAATCGGTTATGAGCCGACCGCTCTAACCAACTGAGCTAAAGGCCCACACTAAAGTTCGTTTTGAAGGTACTGGTCGGGGTGAAGAGATTCGAACTCCCGACTTTCTGCTCCCAAAGCAGACGCGCTACCAAACTGCGCCACACCCCGAGGTGTCCAACACTCAACTGCGCCTTAATAATATACAATATCTAAACATAGATGTCAACGATTTTTTTTATTTTTCGTAAAAATTTTTAAGTTGGATTTTAATGTATTAAATACGTCGTTATGGCTTACCCAAAGAGCATGAAAAAATAAGGATATTATATTGATTTTATTATTCGAATATATTAAAATAAATATGTGCGCACACTCGCACATATAATAAGGGATACAGAAATGAGTTTTTTCTATAAAATTAAAAAAGCAATACTAAAGCTACTCGGCAAGGACGATACTATTCACGTTCGTGACGATAGTCAAAAACTTAAAAAAGCCGATCGTTACGATCCGAATATAAATATTGGTTTGACTGAAAGTCAATATGCAGAGCGTGTAGCTGATAAGTTAACCAATATTAAACCCATCAATCGCACTAAATCTTATACTCGCATTGTTTTAGAAAACGTATTTAACTTCTGTAATACTGCTACTATCATTTTAGTCGCCCTTTTATTTATCGCGGGCGCGGGCATGTATACAGTTTCTTCAGTTATAGTCATACTTAACATTGCAATTGGTATTTGGCAAGAAATCAAAGCTAAACACAAGGTAGAAAAACTTTCGATGGTAATCGAAAACACCTGTGAAGTAATACGAGACGGCGTACATAAAGTAATCAGCACCAAAGAAATAGGTCTTGACGACATTTATATCGTTCACGCAGGGCTACAGCTCCCCGTAGACAGTGTTATTAAAGACGGTGTTATCGAAGTTGATGAATCAATTTTGACCGGTGAATCAATCCCTGTTAAAAAAATTGCGGGTGATTACGTTCTTGCAGCAAGCGTTGTCGTATCCGGTGAAGCAATTTTGCGCGCCGACAAGGTCGGTAAAGATTGTTATATTGAAAACGTTGCTCGTGTTGCGCGTAGAGTTTCAAAGCCCCGCTCCAACATCTTTAGCGTTTTAGACAAGATTATCAAAGGCATTTCGATAGCCCTTATCTTCCTCGCCGGATTATTATTAGCATCCATTTTGATAACAGGTGCCGAGAGTATATTCTTAATTGATTCAGGCGTAGATACCTCGTCTATAAGTCAATTCCAAAGCATCGTTATTACAATATCCGCTGCAATACTTGGCATGCTCCCTATTGGCATGTTCTTGTTGACGTCTACGGCACTTGCAGCATCCACATTGAAGTTTGCAAAACGTAATACCCTACCTCAAGATCTATATAGTATCGAAATGATCGCAATGGTTGATACTCTGTTGCTTGATAAGACCGGCACCATTACCGATGGTAAGCTCGAAATTGTCGAAACCAAAATGCTTACCAACGAAAAGATTAAAGTTGACGAGATATTTGCTACTATTGTTAATGCTACAAAGGATCAAAACAGTACTGCAACTGCAATAAGAGATCACTATTTGTACGCAAAAAATCTTGAGGTTAGCGATTGTACCGCATTTTCATCCGCTCGCAAGTTTAGCTCCGTAACCCTTACTAATGGTGTTAGCTATCTTATGGGTGCGCCCGATTTTATCGGCCGTGATAATGCAAACCTTGAAGAATTCGTTCAAGTCAATGCCGAACTTGGTCGCAGAACCCTTGCATTAATAGAATATCGTGGCGATATAGAAGATTTTGCTCCCGAAAAAGGTCGTTGTATTTGTGCTATTAGTTTAGAAGATAAACTACGTGGCGACGTAAAGGAAACTTTAGAGTGGTTTAGAGCGAACGACGTTGACATCAAGATCATTAGCGGTGATAACCCTGTAACAGTAAGTCAAATAGCTACAAAAGCGGGCGTTTATAATGCAGAAAATTATCTTAACTGCAAAGATTTGACCGATGAAGAATTGGAAGCTAAAGTGGAAACCACTACCATCTTTGGCAGAGTATCTCCCGAACAAAAACAAAAGATTGTAAATTTATTACAAGCTAAAGGTCGTGTTGTCGGCATGGTTGGCGACGGTGTTAACGACGTTCAAGCACTCAAAGAAGCAGATTGCTCTATTTCATTTGCTTCAGCAAACGAAGTTGCTCGTAATATCTCGCGTATTATCCTTATGGATAATAACTTCAAAACCATACCATCTATAGTACAAGAAGGTCGACAAGTAATTTCGAACATCCAAAAGGTAAGCTCACTATACATAATGAAGAATTTATTCGTTATGTTTATGGTATTAATGTTTACTATCTTGACCTTTGTAACCAAAGTAAACGCATACCCGTTTGATACAAAGCGCATGTTGCTTATAGAGTTCTTCGTAATTGGCGTACCGACCTTCTGTTTCGCTCTACAACCGAATAGAGCACGAGCCACGGACAAATTCCTATCAAACGTAATGAGAGCCAGCATCCCCTCCGCTATCGGCTTAATTACCGGTGTTCTTTTCGTGTTCGGAATGCTTGGTTGCTTCAGCGGGGACTTTACCTCGTTTGCAACCTATCAAAACGCTTCGACAGCAGCTATCGCTCTTGCTGCAGCCGGATTTGCCTGCTTAATACTTATATCAATGCCACCGGATTGGTTTAGGCTTGGACTCATAATAATTATGCTTGGTGTTTCCGCCCTTGCACTTTGGGCCGATTACCATTACGCAGTACCCCTATTCGGCGATACTTTCTTAAATATCGACTGGTACATACCCGCATATAACTGGTTGCTTATCGGTCTTTGCACTATAATAGCAATCGGCGTAACCATCTTGTTTAGATTCTTAATAAGCAAATTTAGCGAAAAATACGGCGCTAAAACTTATGAGGTTTATACAAAAGTTATTTCCAAGTTAAGCTTTAAGAAAAATAAAAATTAAAAAATAAAGGAGCCAAACGGCTCCTTATTTTTAACAACGTTTTATAGAAATTGTTTCGGGTAAAGACTCGATTTTCTTAATAATATAATCCAATTCATCTGCGGATTTTATTTCAAGAGTAATATTGATAAGTGCAATTCCTTTATTGACACGCATATCAACTGAAGTCATATATATTCCTTGGTTAGATATCATCGGTAATATGCTTGTCGCAAGGCCTGTGCGGTCTACACACTCGATAAGGAGTCTTGCCTTGAACATGCTTGCATCAGAGTTTTCCGCCCACGTAGCGGGCAATAAACGCTCCACTTCCATATTTTTAATATTAGGGCAATCCTTTCGATGGATTGATACACCGGCGCCTCTCATAGCATAGCCGACAATCTCATCACCCGGGACGGGCGAACAACATTGAGAAATCTTAACCAAAAAGTCGTCGTAACCGGCAACTACGATTCCGCTTGTGCCACGCTTTTTAGAAACTGATACTTTTGGAGGCTCTGTTTGAGGCGTAGTTAGGCTTTCAACGTTCTGTTTGAGTATTTGTGACTTACGATAGCGGTCTATTAGTTTTAAAAGAATTTGGCCCGTTTTAAGCGCTCCAAACCCTATTGCGCCATAGAGGTCGTCGATAGACGATAAGGAATATCTTTTTAGTACCTCTTGTAAGTCGTCGTCTTGAGCCGCGAGCAACGCCCAATCAAATCCCTTGCGTTTAGCTTCCTTTTCCAACATATCGCGACCGATTTTGATATTTTCGGCGGCAAGTTCCTTTTTGAAGAATGCTCTGATTTTTGCTTT
Source organism: Clostridia bacterium (assembly GCA_017504305.1). Classification (GTDB taxonomy): domain Bacteria; phylum Bacillota; class Clostridia; order Christensenellales; family DTU072; genus Stercoripulliclostridium_A. Next base: position 3,875 of record JAFVRJ010000006.1, read on the forward strand.
AGCTTGCGATGAGACAACAAATTTCAACCAATCGCGCGAAGGTCCTTTACCTGCATTTGAGGTAATAATCTCAACGACGTCTCCGGTATTAAGTTGAGAGTTTAGCGGTATCATTTTATTGTTGACACGCGCGCCTATACACTTATTACCTACAGCGCTGTGAACTTTATAAGCAAAGTCTACAGGGGTAGAGCCAACGGGCAAGTCAAATACTTCACCTTTAGGTGAAAATACGTATATTTCATCTATAACCAAGCTGTTTTTAAAGGTGTTGAGGTACTCTTTACTGTCGTTGATATCTTCTTCCGACTCCATTACCTCACGAACCCAGCTTAATTTTTTGTCAAGATCGGAGTCCGGAGCACCGGACGTCTTCCCCTCTTTATACTTCCAGTGCGCAGCAATACCAAACTCTGCAATACGGTTCATCTCGTGCGTTCTGATTTGGATTTCAAAGATTTGACCAAAATTACTTACGACCGTAGTATGCAATGATTGATAGAGGTTAGGTTTAGGCATGGCTATATAATCCTTAAACCTACCGGGGACCGGCTTCCACATAGAGTGAATAATGCCTAAAACGGTATAGCACTCCTTAACGTCGTCCACGATAACGCGAACCGCTATCAAATCATAGATTTGATCAAGGGTCTTATTTTGATTAACCATCTTTTTGTGGATGGAATAAAAATGCTTCGGCCTACCTTTAATTTCCGCCTTAATATTTACGCTATCAAGCTCCTCTTTGATTTCGTCGGCAATCCTCTTTACGTATTGCATACGCTCTTGGCGTTTCATATCAAGTTGATTGGCAAGATAAGTATATTGCTCGGGGTAAAGATACTTCATCGAAAGATCTTCGAGCTCGCATTTAACTTGAGAAATACCAAGTCTTGCCGACATAGGAGCGTATATATCTAACGTTTCTTGAGCAATACGCTTTTGTTTTTCAGGTGGCAAGCTGTCAAGGGTGCGCATATTGTGCAAGCGATCGGCGAGTTTAATAAACAAAACGCGCAAATCCTTTGAAATAGCGAAGAATAGTTTTCTTAAGTTTTCGGCTTGTTCTTCCTCTTTTGAGTTGAATTTGTACTTTAATTTGGATAATTTGGTAACCGATTCGACCAAATAATAGATTTCATCACCAAACTTTTTCTTAAGATCTTGCCCATCACACTCGGTATCCTCAATAACGTCGTGCAATAATGCCGCAGATATACAAGCAACGTCCATGCCAAGATCGACAAGAGTGCTTGCCGATGCTATAGGATGATTAATATAAGGCTCACCAGATGAACGAAGTTGACCTTCGTGCCACTTGGTAGCGTACTCTAAGGAATATTTTATTAAACTAAAATCTCCTTCGGAGTAGACGGATTTACATTTTTTTAGAAAGTCTTGCGAGATCATAATCCGCCCCCTGCCAATTTGAGGATATTTGATAAAGATAAATCTTTTTTACCTGCACTAAAACGCAATATGCCATTATCAACGTAAACGATATCAAGCTCCAAAAGTACGTAATACGCAAGACAGAACTCCGTATAATCATATGAGTAGCCGTTAAGTGAGCATTTATAATAAACGTTGGAAAGATTGTCAATTAAACAATCTTTATATTCATGGCGAAGTGAGTTATATAGTTTAATTAAGCTATTGCGATCGGGTAATTTATCAATAATGTTGATATTAAGGGCATTGTTATGAACGATAATTTCTGCTGAAACCGCTTTTTCTAATGCTTCAACGTAATTTTGAGGTGGATTATCGTAAACTTCGATATTGGAATAGTAGTCGAAATTTTCAATCCCACGCGGTGCAAGCAATATGGCGTTATATGGATTTGTGCCAACAACTTTATTCAGAACGCGCACGTAATTAGGATGCCTATCAATTAACTTTTTATAAGTATCTTTGGACCAACATACGAGCAATCTACCAAAAATTTCATCCGGAGCTGAACGAACGTGCTTTTTTACTTCGTCCGTGGGTTTAATTGAATATCTTTCAGCAACACTCAATAAAATATCGGTATCCGAAGGTATTACCTCGTTTAAAACCATATCTTTATAGGTGCATCTTACAGTTTCTTTACCCATAAATACGTCTTTATCAGGGTTAAAGAATATGGTTTTTCTCATTGGAGCACGCAAAATCTCTAACTTTTCATACTCATTAAAGGCAATTAACTCAACTTGCGGAGCGATAACGCATTTTACATGATTAAGCCTTTTGATGCGCTCAAAATTCATTTGAGTGCATTCTGCTGAAAAAGTAGGTTTAGGATTACCCATACCAAAAGGCTCAAGGCGTTTAAGTTGATTAACAAAGGTCAAATTAATATCTCTTAAATCGACTTGAGCATCGCTTGCATGAGAAGGACGGAATAAATCATCAGAGTAATTATCTCTAATGTATTGATTAGAAACACTTAAAAATTCGTTAAGCTTATTGGGCTCGATGCTTAAACCGGCCGCCATAGCATGACCACCGAATTGTATTACGGTATCTTTTGAGTATGACAAAACCTCGTGTATATTGATACCCGATATACTACGGCAAGAACCTTTATAAATATCGTTTTTTGTTGTAAACAATACGGTCGGACGTCTAAATTCTTCTGCAATCTTTGCAGCGGCTATACCAATAACACCGCCCTCCCAGTCTTCTTTATGAAGCACGATAATGCGATTATTTACCAAATCATAATCCAAAAGAAGTTCACGAGCTTCGGCAATTGTTTGCGAACACAAGGTTTGACGTGTACGGTTTTCCGTTTCCAATTCTTGAGCTAATAAATCAGCCTCATAAGGATTATCACCTATAATGAGCTTAAGGGATTTTTCAGCGTTACTCAACCTACCGGAAGCATTAAGTCTTGGAGCAAGCTTGAACGCGACGTCGCCAGACGATACTTGTTGCCCTACTCTATGCCCACTTACTTTAAGCAAAGACTTGATGCCCGTTCTAACTGAAGTTGAAGATAAAATCTTCAATCCTTCAATTGCAATGATGCGGTTATCGCCGATAAGCGGAACAAGGTCTGCTATAGTAGAAATTGCGCAAATATCTAAATACTGTTCAGCGTATCTATCACCATATAACGCGCGTATAAGCATATAAGCTACGCCACAACCGCAAAGCTCGGGAGCAACTTCTTGTATTTTAGGATTAACTATGATGCAATCAGGGAGTATATCACCGGGCTCGTGGTGATCGGTAACAATTATCGAGACTCCTAACTCGTTGCAAAGCTTAACTTCCTCTACCGAGCCAATACCGCAGTCTACGGTAACAATAAGCGTTGGTTTGTAGGTTTCAATTGCACGCCTTAAGGAGGACTCCGAAAGACCGTAACCATCTTCAACGCGCGTGGGTATAAATACGGAAATATCTGCTCCATGTTCGGATAAGGCAAGATTAAGAATTGCACTTGCTCCTATTCCATCACAATCGTAGTCGCCAAACACCAAAATCTTACCGTCGTTTACGTGATGGTTGATGATTTCAACAGCTTCACTCATGCCTTTTAATACAAATGGATCGGAAAGCTTGTTTAGAGACGGTTCTAAAAACTCTTTAAGCTTACTTTCAGTGTCAAAACCGCGTTTGACAAGAAGGCCGGTAATGATTTCATTTAAACCGACTTTCTCCGAAAGTGCTCTAATTTTGTTTTTAGTTACGATATTTTCCATACTTATATAATCAAAAAAAGCCCGCAAGCGAGCTTTCTTTGGTGATTATGTGATTATCTTCTTGCTTTCGCAGCTTTTTTCGCCTTCTTTTGGCTCTTAATTCTTGCGTCCATCATGAGACCCCAAATGCTGGGAGCTACTAATAGCGAGCTGTATAGACCTGATGCAACACCGAATATAATCGGTAATGAGAAGTCGGTCAAGGACTTGATACCCCAGGAAGCGAGAATAGTTATAGTTAATAATGTCGTGAAGCTCGAAAGGAACGCTCTAACTAAACACTCACTTACAGATTGATTTACAAGGCTTGTAACGTCGATTCTGCCGTTTGGTCCAATTTCCTTTCTATGCTCTCTGATACGGTCGAAAATAAGAATGGTATTGTTGATGGAGTAAGCAACAATCGTGATAAGACCTGCGATTAAAGAGCTGTTGATTTGGATACGGAATATAATAACCAAAGCAAGCATAACGATGATGTCGTTCAATTGCGTGCAAAGTGCTGCGATACCACTGAAGAAGTCGAAACGGATAGCCGTATAGATAAGCATCAAAATCATTGCAACGCCAACTGCTAATAACGCCTTATTGATCAAATCCTTACTTGCGGTAGCGTTGATCATTTCAGCACCTGCTTTAACGGTTGCATCGGGATATTTTGCTTTAAATGCTAAAACAACGTCTTCTTCTATCTTATTGTTGATAGCAATCATTTCTTCGGTTTTGCTTTCTACGTTATAGTCAGCTCTAATACCGGTTTCTTTATTAAGAATACTGTTAGGATAACGTACGACGATAGCGTTAGTTCCGGAGTTTTGATCGGTACTAACTTCAGCGCCGTGGTTTTCAACAACTTCTTTAATAAGATTAATACTATCTTCTCGATTTGCGCCTTGGATATCTGCACCGTTGACTTCAACTGTAAGAACGGTACCACCTTTAAAGTCGATACCAATATTAGCAAAACCATCGTATTGGTTATTGCTGCTACTATATACAGAACCACATACCAATGCAATAAATATAATTGCTATAGGAAGAATAAACCAATAATATGCGTTTTGGAATACTTTTAATTGATTAAGTTTGGGGAGCTTTAAAGTCTTTTTCATATTAATTGCCCTCCTCTAAATCTAATTTCTTGCTTCTTAAGCCATAGAAAGCATCACTTTCTTCATTAAATGCAAGGCAAATGTTGAAGAGCAATCTACTTACTACAAGTGCGTTGAACATCGAAATTACGATACCGATCAAGAGCGTTACACCGAAACCAACGATCGATGAAGCGCCGAAGATTATCATAACGATAGCACCAAGGATGGTGGTTACGTTACCGTCGATAATAGCAGTACTTGCTTTCTTAAAGCCGTTATCAACTGAAGTACGGATTGATTTACCGCCGTATAATCTTTCTTCCTTAACTCTTTCGAAAATAATTACGTTAGCGTCAACAGCCATACCGATTGAAAGAATTACACCTGCGATTGAGGGCAAGGTAAGTTGTACCCACGGTACAAGTGCCAATGCATAGAAAGTAATGACGGTATAAATGAGGAGTGATGCGCCCGAAACAATAGCCATACCTCTATAAATCAAGAACATTATAATAATGATGATACCTAAACCGATAGCACCTGCGATCAATGAAATGCTTAAAGCATTTTGACCAAGGGTTGCGGAAATGGTGGAATTTTGTTCAGGGGTAAGCTTAACTGCAAAGGTACCTGCCTTAAGCTTGATAGCCATATCGCTTGCTTGTTGTTGAGTGTAATTGCCGGTAATAACGGCGTTACCATCGGTAATAGCAGCGTTAACGGTGGGAGCCATAACTTCTTCACCGTTGATATAAATAGCAATAGTCTTACCAACGTTGTTGGAGGTAGCAGTAGCAAATGCTTCGGTACCTTCAGAGTTAAACTTAAGACTAATTGCATAAGATGCATCATAAAGAACGGCCGAAGCGTCTTCAAGGTGCTTACCACCTTCGATAAGAACGTTACCCTCTTCGTCACGGAACTCGAGTTCTGCAGGCTCACCCAATAGAGCCATGAGTGATTCAGTATCTTCAACGGAAGGAACCTCAACACGAAGCTTGTCGTTATCTTGACGAGTAACGGTTGCTTCAGTATAGCCCTTGGAGCTTAAAAGAGCTTCCAAATTGCTAATGGTGCCACTGACTGCAGCATCTCTTTCATCAGCATCGATATCATCTAAATCCATGCTGTAAACTACGTACATACCGCCTTCAAGGTCGAGACCGAGCTTAATGCTCTTGGAAATCCAATAAAAATCGTAATTAGACTTACCGATTGCAAATGAATCTTGACCGTTTAGCGGGAAAATCAAAAGGGCCAAGCCGATGATAACAACGGCAAGAATGACCGAAATGATTATTGCTTTAACTTTACTCACGATTATGCCTCCATGCATTATTCTTTGACATTATAAAGCTTTTAAAAATTAAAGTCAATAATTATATTATATATTATTAAAAATTAAAGGAAGAAAAAATAAAAAACGCAGTCGTTTCAACTGCGTTTTACTGTAATTTAACCATAAATTTTTAATTGCGTTCCAAATAAGCAATCGCTAAACTGTTTTCAAGGCGTTTTCTTGTAAGGATGCAAGCTTGTTCGAATTGACCTTCAATTTTACCCGCAAAGTTTTTAGCGTTCGCTGCACATCCACCACCACAATAATATTTAGCGGGACAATCGGTACAATGTTCTTTTGCTAAAACGGTGTTTTTTGCAAAACGCGCCCTCATTTGATCGTTGCTTATACCGTCGTAAACGTTACCAAGTAGATATTCTTCTTCACCAACAAACTGATGGCACGGGTAAATATCACCTAAGGGTGATACCGCAACGTATTCAGTACCTGCGCCACAACCTGTAAGACGCTTGTTAACGCAAGGACCATGGTCGAGATCTATCATATAATGGAAAAAATTAAACCATTTTTCACCCTTACGACGCTCAATATAATGCTCCGCGAGGTTGTCATACTCGTCCATTATTGCTTTAAGATGTTCCTCTTTGATAACCAGCGGATGATCTTCAGGCAAAACAACTGGTTCAATCGAAATTTGATCGAATCCTTTATCGTTTAAATCGAGTATATCCTTACAAAAATCAAGGTTTTTAGCAGTAAAAGTGCCTCTTACGTAGTACTTTTTATCCCCTCTTACCTTTCTAAACGCTATTGCGTTTTTCAAAACTACGTCGTAGTTTGGATTACCTGTTGGAGATTTACGAACGGCATCGTGTACACACTTGCGCCCGTCAATACTTAAAACGACGTTATCCATTTCCTCGTTTAACCAAGCAATATTATCGTCGTTAAGAAGCAAACAGTTAGTCGTCATTGTAAAGCTAAAGCGCTTGCCTACTTTTTCAGCCTCTGCTTTTGCATACTCAACTATACCTTTTACAACGTCAAGATTTAAAAGAGGTTCGCCACCGAAAAAGTCGACTTCAAGGTTCTTTTTGATACCACACTCTTTAAGCAATAAGTCAATGGCCTTTTTACCAACTTCAAGACTCATATAATCACGAGCGGTATCGTAAGTACCATCGTGCGCAAAGCAGTATTCGCAACGCATGTTACAATCGTGGCAAATATGCAAACACATGGCCTTAAGATACTTATAACTCTTGTTAAAAGCCGTAATTTGTGGTTTTGCATTAAGTACACCCTCTTGTTCGAGTTCATCAATTTCACCACAAACTTCCGACTTAATAGCGTCGTCTAAAGCATTGTAATCGGATAACTCATCGGGCGTAAGATCGATTGCATACTTGTTTTTTGCACACAAAAAAGCGACATAGTCTACGTTAAGTAAACTGCCGCTTTCAATATCCCATAAAAAATATAACGGCTTACCGTTATGAGTATATCGGAAAGTATGAACCATTTATATTTTTAGGAATTAGTCCTCGTTTTTAACGGTTTTGTTGATTTTTTCTTCTTTAGCGCAAGCTTGGTTACCTACGGTGCAGCTGGTTTTGCATGCGGATTGGCAGCTGGCTTGGCACTCGCCACAACCGATTTCGTGGTTTTTGGTTAAGGACTTCTTGGTGATAATTTCGATATGCTTCATTTTAAAGCCTCCGTGAATTTTATATATTTCATTATATATGCGTTCCAAATAAAAATCAAGTCATATCTTCTAATTAAAAAACATAAATTAAATTTGGAGGCAATATGAAAATCAATCAATTAAAAATGAAAAAAATTAGTTTCGATAAATCGATAATAACAGATACTCTCAAAAGTAGTATTATCGCACTTGTTATAACTCTACTTTGTGTATTGATATTCGGCATTATTCTAAAATTTGTTGACGTACCGTCAAACGTTATTAAGCCTATAAATCAAGTGATTAAAATCATAAGCCTTTTGACTGGATGTTTAATCGGCTTCAAAAACAAATCGATTGGAGCAATTAAAGGCGGACTTACAGGGGTAATTTACACCCTATTGTCAATGTTTATTTTCCTAATCATTGGCGTTAAGTTAAATCAATCGTTTAATTGGATTGATATATTATTCGGTATGGTTATTGGCGTTATTTGTGGAATTATAAGCGTAAATACAGGTAAAAGAGCATAAAAAAAGCGCACTTCGTTTGAAGTGCGCTTAAATTTTAATAAAGATTAAAGCTTGGAACGTACTGCATTTTTAACGATAACTACGTTTACAGGAGCTTCATCGGTACCAACGTTAATAGTGTAACGATCGGTATCAGTGTTGATTTCAGTAATAGTTCCAACAAAACCACCGATGGTCATAATTTTATCGCCAACAGTGATGCTGTTCATCATATCTTGCATTTTTTTCTTTTGTTTACGTTGGGGAATAACAGTCATAACAATCATAATGACGAAGAAAACGCCCAAAATTGCTATCATAACCCAGCTATTGCCACCTTCATTTGCTAATAAATTAAACATAATGACTCCTTAAATTTGGTTTTCTTTGGCTATAATATCATAAAGTCATAATTTTTGCAATACATTTTTTATTAATATTTTACGCTTATCGTGTAATATATAACGATTTTTGGCGTAAAAATTATTTTACGCGATAGTTTTCCATCATTTCGTTACGGAAATCAAGCAATCTATCCTGCCAAATAGCTTCCTTTATTTTCGCAGTTAGGCGGTGTAAGAAATGGATATTATGGATTGATAGCAATCTTCCTCCAAGTATTTCGTCGGTATTAATAAGGTGACGAACGTAGGCACGTGAATAGTTGCGACAGCAATAACAATCACAACCTTCCTCTACCGGCGTGAAGTCGTCTTTGAAGCCTGCGTTACGAATTGTTATGTCGCCATTGAAAGTCATTGCCGTGCCGTTGCGTGCAATACGAGTGGGGAGTACGCAGTCAAACATGTCGATACCTCTAATTACACCCTCTACTATGCAATCGGCGCTACCTACCCCCATTAAATAACGAGGCATATCTTTGGGATATCCGTCTTTAAGAACGTCAAGCATATCGTACATAACTGGCTTTTCTTCCCCTACCGAAAGACCACCTATAGCAATACCACATTTTGCATAAGGAATAGTCCTCTCAAGACTTTCCTTACGAAGATCAGCGTACATATTACCTTGGATAATCGGGAATAAGATTTGATTTTCAGTTGTTTCCGCAACTTTTGAGCAACGATCCAACCAATGAATGGTCCTATTTAAAGCCTCTTTGGACTTACGATAATTGGTATCCGCTGCAGTGCACTCGTCAAACGCCATCATAATATCGGAACCTAAAGCTTTTTGGATTTCGATAGCATCTTCAGGGCGCAAGAAATGCTTACTGCCATCACGATGGCTATGGAACATAACGCCTTCGTCGGTAATTTTCCTCAAAGTTGATAACGAGAATACTTGGAAACCACCGGAATCGGTCAAAATGGGCTTATGCCAATTCATAAATTTATGCAATCCGCCAGCTTGTCTAACTATTTCGTGACCGGGGCGCAAATATAAGTGATAAGTATTTGATAAAAGGATTTGGCTACCGGCTTCTGCTACCTCTTCGGGCGACAAAGCCTTAACAGTACCAAGCGTCCCAACGGGCATAAAAACCGGAGTTTCAATTACGCCGTGCGGAGTGGTGAATTTACCGATGCGAGCACCGGTTTGCTTACATTCTTTGATAACTTCGTATTTAAACATGATTGCCTCACAGTATTATCATGGAGTCGCCAAAACTAAAGAATCTATATCTTTCACTAACGGCGAGATTATATAGTGACATAGTTTGCTCATAACCTGCAAATGCAGAAACAAGCATAATAAGAGTGCTTTCAGGCAGATGGAAATTAGTAATAAGACCTTTAACAACCTTAAATTTGTAGGACGGATAAATGAAGATATTTGTATTACCTTCGCCTGCTTTAACGTACCCATCTTCTGTAGATGCAGACTCAAGCGTTCTTACCGAGGTAGTACCAACGGCAATCACACGACGACCTTCTTTGATGGCAGTATTTATTTTATCAGCCGCTTCCTCGGATACTTTATAGTACTCCTCGTGCATAGCGTGCTCTAATATATTTTGAGCCTTTACCGGCCTAAAAGTACCAAGGCCAACGTGCAACAAAACCTCTACTGTTTCAACCCCTTTAGACTTCAAGCGTTCCAATAATTCAGGGGTAAAATGGAGGCCTGCAGTAGGTGCCGCCGCGGAACCGTCATGCTTTGCATATACCGTTTGATAGCGAGTTTTATCTTCAAGTTTTTCGGTAATATAAGGGGGTAAAGGCATATTACCAACCCTATCCAAAATGTCTTCAAAAACTCCATCAAAATCAAACTTAACAATCCTTACTCCATTATCTGGCTTAATGTCCATAATGGTAAGTTTTAGTTCCTCTGATATAGTTATTTGGGAGCCTATTTTAGCTTTACGCGCAGGTTTAAGAATTACTTCCCAATCAGTATAATCAAGGCGCTTCAGAAGTAGAATCTCATAAACTCTACCTTTATCATCGTTACCAAAAATTCGTGCAGGAATAACTTTGGTATTATTGATTACTAACACGTCGCCTTCACGCAAAATTGAGTCAAGATCTCTAAAAATACGATGTTCAACAGTACCCGTTTCCCTATCAAAATGAAGAAGTCTTGAGGAGTCTCTTGGAGTAACCGGAGTTTGTGCGATCAACTCTTCGGGCAAATCATAAAAATAAGCAGATGTTTCCAACAAGTTAGTCATTATGATCACCTGAATTCCAATTTAACAAATTTCTTTCAACAGCTTTATTGCCGTAGGTATACCCTAAATGCTCGTAAGCACCCTTTAGAACGATTCTACCGCGAGGAGTACGTGCAATAAACCCTAATTGCATCAAGAAAGGCTCGTAAACATCTTCAATGGTTTGTGGTTCCTCACCCGTTGCGGCAGCAAGAGTATCGAGACCAACGGGACCACCGTCAAACTTTTCGATCATAGTTGAAAGAATTGTTCTATCAACGTTATTTAGACCCAATTTATCTACTTCTAACCTTAATAAAGCTTTATCCGCTATTTCGACAGTTACTGTCGGAGAACCCTCGAATTGAGCAAAGTCACGAACACGCTTTAAGAGTCTATTCGCAATTCTCGGAGTGCCACGTGAACGGCTTGCAATTTCAATACAAGCTTTATCGTCAATATTCACGTTCAAAATCTTTGCAGAACGTCTAACGATTAAAGCAAGTTGTTCAGGAGTATACAACTCAAGACGACAAATTATACCGAATCTATCGCGTAATGGCGCGGAAATATTACCGGCTTTTGTGGTTGCGCCAACGAGAGTGAAAGGCTCGATATTGAGCTTCATAACGCGTGCAGAAGGACCTTGACCGATGGTAAAATCAACGACAAAATCTTCCATTGCAGGATAGAGTAGTTCTTCGGTGGTACGATTTAACCTATGGATTTCATCAACAAAAAATACGGCGTTTCCACGTAAGTTTGACAAACTTGCAACCAAATCTGCATTTTTTTCAAAGGCAGGGCCTGAACTTGACTTAATATCAACGCCCATCTCGTTAGCAATAATTTTGCTTAAAGTCGTCTTACCGAGCCCGGGAGGTCCATATAAAAGAACGTGGTCGAGCGCCTCCCCTCTTTCCTTTGCACTATGAATAAATACTCTTAAGTTTTCCTTGATTTTATCTTGACCAACGTATTCGTCTAAAGTAGTCGGACGAAGAATATTATCGTTGATATCGGTAGGTAGCTCATCAGGAGAAGTTACGTGTTCATTTACAGCGTAATCAGAGTAATCCGTAGGTTTATAATCATTAAATCTATCGTCAAACATTATTTATCCATTCTCCTTAATGCGTTAAGAATAAGCTCTTCGAGCGTATCCGATTCTTTACGAGCTTGAGAAACAAGCATAGCAGCTTCCGATTGGGTAACGCCAAGAGATCGAAGTGCCGTAATAGCTTCGGTACTCATCGCGTCCATACCAACAACGTTTACGCTAACCTCGCCGGAAATGTAGTCAGTTTCGGGCATAGCAAGTTTTTCTTTAAGCTCAAGGACCAGTCTTTCGGCAATCTTTTTGCCTACTCCCTTGATTTTAGCAATAGCTTTAACGTCACCTGTTGCTATGCATACTGCAAGATTTTCAGGTAGCATGCCAGATAAAATACCTATAGCGGCTTTAGGGCCAACACCCGTAACGGTTATAAGCTTAAGGAAAAGAGCCTTTTCTTCGCGAGAATAAAAGCCGAACAAACTCATTTCGTCCTCTCGAACGTTCAAATAAGCGTGCAATTTGATTTTATTACCAACGGTAGGAAGTTTGTTGAGGGTATTGATCGAAACACAAATTTCGTAGCCCACTCCGCCTACGTCGATTGTAACGTAATTATTTTCGATATTTACTAATTGACCGGAAATATAAGAATACATTAATGAACTCCAAAGTCACCTAAATTAGGGTTAGTTTGTGCGTGTGTGATTGCAACGGCTAAAGCATCTGCAGCATCATCGGGTTTAGGTATGGTTGAAAGACCAAGCATCACTTTAACCATCATTTGTATTTGATGTTTTTCCGCTCTACCGTAACCGGTAATTGCTTGTTTTATTTGCATAGGCGTATACTCAAAAAGTGGTATATTTTTGCTTTCAGCAACGTATAACACCACTCCACGAGCTTCCGCGACCATAATAGCTGTCTTTTGGTTGTTTTGGAAGAACAATTCTTCTACTGCAACGGCATCCGGTTTATAGTGATTAATGAGTCCGGAAATTTGATCGCCTATGTATTTAAGTCTTTCAGGAAACCGCTTAAATTTAGGCGTTTCAATAGCACCGTAGGCAATAGCCTTATGCTTAATGCCGTCGGTCCAAATAACGCCAAAACCTAAAATACCATATCCCGGATCAATACCTAATATAACCATACGTATTTATATTACTTTATTTAATATAAATAGTCAAGAAAACAAAAATAAAAGCCCTTATTGGGCTTGTTATTTTTCGAGCGCTTTCAATATTTTATCAGCAAGCGGAGCAATTTCGTTATTATTAATCGACCTATTTGCCTGCGGAATAGTGATTTTTTCATCCAAAACCATGTTAATAGGATTTCCGTCAAATACTATTACTCTGTCAGCCAAAAGCAATGCTTCATTTACGTCGTGAGTAATAAGCAGAACGGTACGTTGATCTTTACTCAACAATTTAAGAAAATATTTTTGTAATCGGTTTTTCAACGAGGTATCAAGCCCTCTAAAAGGCTCGTCCATAAGAATATATTTTGCAGGGTATAAAAATCCCCTTGCTATTGCAACTCTTTGAGCCATACCGGTAGAAAGTGCCTTTGGATAGGCATTAAGCTCCTTTTCCATCTCAAGCTCTTTCAATATTGCAAAAATGCTATTATTTAGCAATTCTTTATTAGCAATAAGATGTTTTACCGCATACTCTAAATTTTGCTTTACAGTTAGAGCCGGTATTAAGGAACTTTCGCCAAAAACGTATGAAACGCTACCCTCTTTTATAATTTCACCTGAATAATCGGTAAGCCCCGCAATCATTTTTAGTAACGTAGTTTTACCTATGCCGGATGCACCCATAACTGCAGTAATGGTGTTTTTCTCAAGATGTAAACTAAAATTATCAAAAATGACTTTGTCGCCATAGCTTTTGGAGACGTTATTAATTTTCATTATCCCACCTCACAACAAACTTTTTGACAAGTACGAAAACTCCCTCTATTAAATAACTCAAAGCAACCGCGGCAATCGTCCATGCAAGTAAACTTGCAGTATCAAAATTTAAGCTATGGCCTTGCATATAAATTCCGATAGACTTTGCGGTATGAGCCAAGACCTCGCTTGCAATAGTAATTTTAACACCAAATGATGCACTCGACCTCATTGCATCAAGCGATTGAGGCGCTATCGACGGAAGATAGAGGTGCGTGATTTGTCTTTTGATCGGCACGTTAAAGGCTTTTGACATGTCTATTAATTGTCTATCGACGTTATCCAATGCACTTTTAAATGCAGAATATAACGATGGGAACAATATTAGGAAGGTAATAAGAATCGGCGAACTGAAAGACGTAAGCCAAATTATTGCAAGCAATATAATAGACATTGTCGGCACAGACCGCACAATAACTATGATCGGATTAATAATCTTTGCAAATTGAGGTACAAGATAGGCAATAACTGCAACAATCGATGCAAGCAACGTAGATATTAAAAAACTAATTATTGCCCTCAACAACGTATTACCAATTGCCACCCAAAATTTAGCGTCCCCAAGTAACAAAAAGAATTGTTTAATGGCCTCGAAAGGTGTAGGCAATATGAGTTCTATATCAACAATTTTTGAGGCGATAAACCATATAAGCAGGAAGATGCATACCCCGATTAAAGGGTATGCAACGTTCAACAGTTTAGATGATTTAAAATTGATTTTTTTCACTGCCTTTAAATTATCCTAAATGATAAAAGTCATCGTTTGGAATACTATTTCCAACAGTTGTGGGATCGAAAGCGTACAAGGAGCTCAAATAAGTATTTACACCGCTCTTTGCTTGTGAAGCTTTAACGACCTTAATGTTACATCTTTCAACGACTTCAGATTTAAGGTTTTTCAACGATACGGAACCTGCGTCTTGTAGTGCTACCAAAGCATCTGCCGTATTGGTTTTTACCCAAGTAGAAGATTCTTCCATTTTAGCAATAAACCAATTGATAAAATCGGCGTGTTCTTCAGACAAAAGATCGTTTTTAACAAACACACTTGCTTGAGGTAATCCACCAACCGTAGAGGTAACTTCGTTCCAAACGTCTTGAATAGAAAGTTGGGTGGTGGTTCCGGTGGCGTTGTTTGCATTGGTAACAGCAGGCTCACCTAAAATGCCGAATTCTGCCTTATTGGTTTTAAATAATCCAATAAGTTGTGAACCCTCTTGAACGTATTTTAAGTTAACGTAGCCAGCATTTTCTTCAGCATTTTCTTGGTAAGGGATTTCATAGTGATCCAATATATACTTAAAAGTATATCCGGGGGTAGCCGCTTGACCAATGTTGTAAACAGTCTTTCCTTTTAAGGAATTGAGCTTTTGCTCAGTAGAGTCGCCAACTAAGTTTTGCTTTCCAACCATATAAAGCGCGCCTTGAACTGCAGTTGCAACAAGTTTAATGCTATGTGTTTTATTATATAAAGTTGCGCCTAAATTGGTGGGAGCAATAGCTATATTAGCCTCTCCGTTGGATAACTTTGCGCCGATTGCTTGAGCGCCACTTACGATTTCATAGCTCAAATTATAGCCATCATACGCCGGTTTATCGGCAAGAAGCTTTGCGATAGTGATAGCCGGAGAACCGTCAGGAACAACCACCTTGACGTTTATAGGATCGGCGCCATCATTATCGCCTTTATCTTTACAGCCTATTAAAAACAATGAAAACAAGCTGCATATTAATATGATTGAAACAATAGAAGTAATAACTTTTTTATTCATAATAAGCCTCCTTAATCAAGTTCTACTGAAGTTACGGCAGATTTAACGGTAACTGCGTTTATTCTGCCAAGTTTGCCGGATAATGCAGAAATTTTTTCATTTTCACCTTCAACAATAACGCTAATCGCTTGTATATTATGCTCTCTTTCCGGGATACCCATCCTACCTAAAATAATATCTGCATATTCACTCAACACTGCTTGTACAGCTTGAGCAGCACTTCTATCACTTACGATTATCGCTATTATGCCGATTTTTTTCATAAAAAAACTCCTATCGTTCGATAAGAGTAGAATAATCCAAAATAACGCCTTTAAAAGACGAATACTATAAATTACAAGCTTACTCTCCGAACGTATCATCGATTTAGGTTGTGTTTGTATTTAAATTATATTATTCAACTATAGACGTTGTCAACAATTTTTCATTAATTCGATGATAAACCCTAATGGATGATTTATCAATCGAAACTTTAGTATCAGACTTTATATCGTTTGAAATAAGAGAGTCCCCTGCTTCATTTTGATAGCAATATAAACCATTACCAACGTATCTTTTAATACTGGGAACAAAATCGTCACCGGTTACCGACTCTTTTACGTAATAAGTAATTATCGCTTCATCGGAGTCATAGTCTTCCGGAAGCTTAATCTTGACGTCATCAATTGTAACGTAACCGTCTACTACGCCAACGCAAAGCGTTGATTTATACGGATTAACGTAATTATCAACGAACAAGCAGTTTGGATTGGTTAAAAGTTCAAAAGGTGTGCCGGTTTGCAAATGATATCCCGCATTAAAGACAACCACTCTATCAGCAAAAGAGAAAGCTTCTTCTAAAGAGTCAGTTGCAAAGATTGTTATACCACTAATTGAGCGCATTTTAGGTAAAAGTTGATTAAACAATAAACGCCTTTCTTCCCCTTTTAACAAACTAAAGATATCGTCAATAAGAGTAAGTTTGGACTCTCTTAAAGATGCTCTTGCTAAAGCAAGAGTAACGATTTGAGGCTCAAACAAACGATATGCAATTTCTTTGCAAAAAGGCAATAAATCGTACTCACGGCAAATATTGTCTACGATTTCCCTGCGTTCGTTTTTGGGGATTTTGCGAATTTTTAAAGGATATTCTAAATTATATTTAACCGATCTTTTCCTAATCAAACCGCCATCGTCATATATCAATCTGACGTCGCGATTTTTGATCTTTTCTTTGGTTATATCTTTACCATCCAAAACAATCGAGCTTCCCTCATCAGCGGGGAATAATCCTGCTATACACTTAAGCAGGGAGGTTTTACCTCCCCCGCTTTTAGTGAGTATTGCTATCTTTTCGCCATCCGCTACTTCAAGATCTAATCCTTTAATAGCGGTTGTGCCGTAAAAATAGGTTTGTTTTAGATTGGTGATCTTAAGCATTAAACGATATATGCCTCGCTCTTTTGAGGACGCGCAGCGAGCTCTGCTGCCTTTTCTTCATAACCGGCTCTACCAAGAAGTGCATAAGTTGCATTTTTACCCTCTTCAACGCCGGGTTGATTGAAGGTGTTAATATCAAACATAGCGCCGATATATGCAGTTTGGAGCATAAAGAAGAACATTAATTGACCGATGGTATGAGCATTAACTTCGGGAAGTATAATCATATTGTTTAATCTATGATTTTTGGTCAATGCATACTCGGTAGCGTACATTTCGGAAGTGATAAGCTCGTTAAGAGTGTGACCGCTCAAGAAAGATACACTGGGGAAATCTTCGCAACCGCCACTGATAACTACTTCTGCGCGGTACTTTTCAACGCCGATGATGGTAACAACCTTATCGAAGGGACCTTCGGTATAGAGTTGAACTTGGCTGTGTTGGTCGGTAACGCCAAGAGCTTTTACAGGGGTTTGACCTACGTTAACGATTTCGCCCTTATTATTGACGGCTTTACCTAAAGATTCGCCCCAAAGTTGGCAATACCAGTCAGCCATAAGTTTTAAGCTATCGGCATAAGGCATCATAACGCTTATGTTTTTACCCTTGTTGTAAGCAATAAATTGGAGAGCAGCCGCGACCAATGCAGGGTTAGATTTGTAATCAGACTTACGGCAAAGTTTGTCCATGTGAGCGCAACCCTTAAGCATTTCTTTAATATCAATACCTAAAACAGCTGCAGGCAATAAACCAACGGGACAAATTTCACTAAATCTTCCGCCAACGCCGTCGGGAATAATAAAGGTCTTGAGGCCTTCTTTTTTAGCGATTTTAATTAGATTACCGTTTTTAGCATCGGTGGTTGCAATAATATGCTCGTTTGCCTTATCGCCGTATTTTTCCTTAAGAAGGTTCATAATGATGAGATATTGGCTCATTGTTTCAGAAGTTGAACCACTCTTTGTGATAACGTTAAATACGGTTTTATCAAGGTCTAAAATATCGAATAAAGATTGCATCCTTTCGGGATCAACGTTGTCCTCAACGTAGAACTTGGGAGCTTTACGCTTGTTGCGCTTAAGTTCATTGTGACGTAGATGACAAAGAGCTTGGAAAACCGCCATAGGTCCAAGTGCAGAGCCACCGATGCCCAATACTACGAAGGCATCACAATTACGTCTAACGATTTTAGCGGTAGCGTTAATATCTTTTACGATATCAGCTTGATTATAAGGAAGTTCCGACCATCCCATCATGCCGGTACCACGATTGAGCTTAAAGAAGGTGTGTGCTTGAACAGCGAGATTTTTTGTGGCGTTCAATTCTTTATCGGTAATACCCTCTTTATAGCCAACGTAAGTAGACATCATATTGTTGTAGTCGAACTTAATACTTGCATATTCTTTTTTCATTTGGTCTCCTTTTTAGCCTTTTTGGGCTACAATAACACAATTTTGTAAATATTCGAAGCTTTGCCTTACTTGGTCAAAGTTATCATAATTTCTGGCGTAGAGTTCCATAAGTAAAGGTCCGTCGTAACCGCTTGCGATAAGTTTTCTAAACAAATCGACAAAGTCAACCGAGCCTTTACCCGGTAAAGCGAGGGAGCCATCTTCATGATAATCGCACAAATGCACGTTAACAAGATTATCTCCCATCACTTCGATATATTCCTCTACGGGTATTTTAGACTGCATTGCTTGCTTAATATCAAGGCAAGTTTTTACTTCACAATGCTCAATCAATCTTTTATAGAACTCGGGTGAGTTAAAATAAGTCCAATGTACGTTTTCATAAGCAATTTGTGCTTTACCGTACTCCGACATAATTCTATTGAGCGACGTAATGCGCTCACCCATCCACTTATAGTTGATATTATAAGGTGTTCTCTTTAGGCGAGGCGGACCATGGAAGGTATAATAACTTGCATCAAGACGTCCGGCAGCTTCTGCAACTTGACGGAAAAAGTACTCACAATCCTCTCTTGTACGAGGGGAAGCATTAAACAACTCCCCTTCGTACTGAAGATTTAAGCTATGTACGCTATGTATAGTGAGGTTTCCCTTGCGTTCAAGTAGCACATCAATAAACTCCTTCCGGTATTCCCGGAAGGTAGTTAAAAAAATCTCTGAAATTTCTACTCCCATAGAGTTGAGCAGATTAAGAGAATCTTCAGTTTCGGATTTTAGAAAAAACGACGCTGTCGATATGCCAACTTTCATAATTTAGTATTATATACTAATATTCGGGAGTTAGCAAGCCATAATCACCATCATTTCTCTTATATACAACAGAAACTTTATTGTTTTCAGCATTGACGAATACGTAGAAAGCGTGATCTAATAGCTCAAGCTCTGCAACTGCTTCTTCTGCGGTGATGATAGAGATGTCAAAGTTCTTTTCCTTAACGATTTTACCGGACTTTTCCTCTGCTTTGATTTCTTCTTCAACGTCAAGTTTAAGGGGAAGTGCCTTCTTGGGTTGCTTGGAAAGCATGCGATCGCGATATTTTGCGATTTGGCGCTCAAGCTTGGGGATAACTAAATCGATATTATCGTACATATTACCGGAAGTAATTTCAGATCTAACGAGTTGTCCGCCAAAAGCAATGGTTACTTCCATTGTATATTTATCCTTGCCTACAGTCGACAATTTG
Source organism: Clostridia bacterium (assembly GCA_017504305.1). Lineage (GTDB taxonomy): Bacteria > Bacillota > Clostridia > Christensenellales > DTU072 > Stercoripulliclostridium_A. The sequence continues at coordinate 23,641 of JAFVRJ010000006.1, forward strand.
ATTTTTGCAGTTGCTTCATCGGCAAAATACTTATCAAATTTGCTGAGTTTCTTCTCGATAACAGATACGAGACGGTTGCCTTCATTATAACCTTTGGAAATTAGTTCAATACGCATAGAAGTGCCTCCTTTAGTTAATTTATATTAAATACGATTTCACCGTCCGCGACATCAACGGTTACGTCGGATTCATTGGTAATTCTGCCGGCAATAATTTCTTCGGAAAGCTTATCCTCAAAAATCTTCTGAACGGCGCGTTTTAGCGGTCTTGCACCATATTCTACATCGGTGCCGTTATCTAATAAATACTTCAAGACCGCATCGGTATATTTTAGACTGATGCCTTTATCCTTTAGAATCTTCACAACGCTATCGATCATAATGCCTGCAATCTTTTCAAGCGACTCGGCATCAAGCTTGCGGAAAATGATTATATCGTCGATTCTATTGATAAACTCTGGATTCATAACCTCTTTAAGGGCGGATAGTTGTTTTTCCTTCATGCTCTCGTAGTCGTTTTGAGGCTCGAAAGCGGATCCGAATCCCACCCTCTTCATTTTTGCAATATCTCTTGCGCCAATGTTTGAAGTCATAATAATAACGGTATTCTTAAAGGATACAACCCTGCCGTGTGAATCGGTAAGTCTACCATCATCAAGAACTTGTAGCAACAAATTGAAAACGTCGGGGTGTGCCTTTTCGATTTCATCAAACAATATTACGGAGTATGGTTTTCTTCTAACCTTTTCCGTAAGTTGACCACCTTCGTCATAGCCTACGTAACCGGGTGCAGAGCCAATCAAGCGTGATACGTTGATTTTCTCCATATACTCACTCATATCTATACGAATAAGCATATTTTCATCACCAAACATAGTTTCAGCAAGGGCTTTAGTAAGCTCTGTTTTACCTACGCCGGTAGGTCCTAAAAACATAAATGTTCCAATAGGCTTTTTAGGATCTTTAAGACCTGCACGAGCGCGTTTTATTGCACGCGAAACAGCATTAACCGCTTCATCCTGCCCTATTACGCGTTTCTTAAGGTCCGATTCGAGTGCCAAAAGTTTAGTAGATTCTTCTTCGGTTAGGTTAGAAATGGGTATATTGGTCCACTCTGATATAATCTCGGCAATTTGAGGCTCGTCTATTGCAAGTTGACCACTGACAATATCGTTGCCCCATTTGAGTTTTTGCTCCTTAATTTGAGCGTCTAAAGCATCTCTTTCCGCTTTAAGATTATTTGCCTTAACAAAGTCTTCCGCTTTTGTTGCTTGGATAATACTCTCGTTAATATGAGCGCGTTGTTGTTCAAGATCAACAATTTCAGGTGGCGTAACCATAGCGGAAACACGCATTTTACTTGCAGCCTCGTCGATAGCATCGATAGCCTTATCGGGAAGATACCTATCTGCTACGTATCTATCAGATAGAGTGGCGGCGGCAATAAGAGCTTGATCGGTTATCGTAACCTTATGGTGACTTTGATACTTATCTCTTATACCCTTCAAAATTTCGATTGTATCATCTACCGACGGAGGATCAATCATAATGGGCTTAAATCTGCGTTCTAACGCGGCATCCTTTTCGATATGCTTACGATACTCGTCCAAAGTAGTTGCACCAATGGTCGGAATATCGCCACGGGCAAGAAGCGGTTTTAAGAGGTTTGCTATCGTTGCACCACCATCGTTATCGCCAACATACATAATCATGTGCATCTCATCGATAAACAGGATGGTTTTATCATCTTCAAGCTCTTTTAACATGTTCTTGAAGCGTTCTTCAAATTCACCGCGGAATTTAGTCCCGGCAACAAGAGATCCAACGTCAAGCGCAAAAATCCTCTTGTCTTTGACGGTACCGGGAACGTTGCCTTCAGCTATAGCTTGAGCAAGCCCCTCAACAACCGCAGTTTTACCGACACCCGGCTCACCTATTATGAGCGGATTATTTTTAGTTCTACGAGAAAGAACTCTTAAAACTTGCTCGATTTCCTTTTCTCTACCGATAACGGGATCATATTTACCTTGACGAGCTGCTTCTGTCATATCGACGCCAAAAGCTTTGAGTTCATCACTTATCGAGCCAGTATTATCTTGACTCTTTTCCGCCTTTGATTTTTGTGGTTTTGTAACCTCAAACGGTCTTGCTCCGGATAAATCAAGGTTAAATCTGATTGCGTTTTTATTATTTTCAAACCCTGTATTGAAAAACGAGGCAATCGCACTCATCAAATCTTTTAGCTCATCGTCTTCGTCAACCGGGCTATTCTTACCGATACCGTTAGCCGTCATGTGCTCAACGATAGACCGTATATCTTGAGAGGATATATTAAATTTTTCAAGTATTTGAGATGCTCCACTACTTTTATCTACGACAAGCCCCCATAATAAATGTGGCGTGTCAAATAGGTCGTAGCCCTTTTGTTCTGCAATAGTTGCTGCATAAGACATAGCCCTACGAACTTGCTCTCTAATGAGCGCAGGGTTAATGGAGCGAGATTTAATTTTTAATTCGCTTAAAGAGTTGTAAACAGTTTCTTTGTCGACTTTAAGTTGCTTCAAAAGCTCGTATGCGTTTGTACCTTCAACGGTAACGATTGCAGCAAGAATATGTTCGGTCGCGAGACTTACACCCAACCGTACCGCAAATTCTTGAGCTTTTTCAAGCACCTTTCTTACGTCGCTTGTGTATTTATAGTTAGCCATTAATTTAATTATTTACCTTTTATGTAACTTATAAGCTGTTTTGATAGTACGGGATCTCTTAAAGCAAACTCTATATTAGCTTTAAGGAATCCGAGTTTTGAGCCAAGATCATATCTGATACCATCAAAACAATATGCATAGACGTTGGTTTCTTTAGCCATCAAATCGATAGCGGTAGGAAGATAAACTTCTCCATTTTTTGAGGGTTTTGCTTGAGCGATATATTCGAAGATATCGGGAGTAAGCAAAAATCTACCAAGGCTTGTAATCGTTGAGGGCAGATTATCAAGAGAGGGTTTTTCGATAAAACCGTTTATCCTGATATATTTACCTTTACTTTCAGCTGGTATCATTACGCCGTAGGCAATAGCTTCTTCTGCCGGCATATCTTGAACGCCTACTATAGTTGAACCGGTTGTTTCGTAAGCCTTAATCAGTTGTAAGGTGACGGGGTTTTGGGGATTATACGTTACGTCATCCGGGAACAATACAGCAACCGGGTCCCCTGCTACAAAGCTTTTGCAAAGCTCAATAGCTTTGGCGGTTCCTTCCATTTTATTTTGGCGTACAAAAGTAAAACGTACGTCTTTAAATTTATTACATACGTAAATCATTTCTTGCTTTTCAGCTTTCTTAAGAGCCTCTTTGAGCTCTTGAGAACAGTCGTCAAGATAATTTAAAATGGATTCTTTACCGCGTGAAAAAACGATGCAAATATCGGTAATACCGCTCGAAACGCACTCTTCGATAACGAAGTCAATAGCAGGTCTATCTATTATTGGCAACATTTCTTTTGGAACGGCTTTGGTGATAGGTAAAAATCTTGTACCAAAACCTGCTGCCGGGATTATAGCTTTGGAGACTTTTTTCATAAATGCTTCCTTGTATAATAATTATATACCAATATATGTAAAAAATCAATATGGTATTTAATTGAATTTTGATATTTACTTTTGTGAACAATGGCATTATAATTGAAATATAAAATCTTAACGGAGATCATAATGAGCGACGAAATTATTAAAGAAGAACAAAACAATACCCAAGACGCCGTTCAAGAGGAACTTACCCCTGAACAACAAAAGCTAAAGCGCAAAAATGAAATAATCCGCGTTATTAAGTTCGTATTATTCTCTGCTTCTGCCGGTATCATCCAGACCGTAACGTTCACATTAATGAACGAAATCGGCAAACTTCCCTATTGGCCTTCCTACTTAACTGCGTTAATTTTGTCGGTCATATGGAATTTTACCTTTAACCGTAAATTTACCTTTAAATCGGCAAGCAACGTGCCAATCGCAATGCTTAAGGTACTTGGCTTCTATGCCGTATTTACTCCTCTATCAACTTTATGGGGAGATGCTCTTACCGAAAAAGCACACTGGAACGAGTATTTAGTTCTTGCAATGACAATGGCTATCAATATGATTACCGAGTATTTATTCTGCACCTTCGTAGTATTCCGCAAGTCCATAAACACTAACGACTTGGGTAAAAAGGAAAAAGCCGCTTTAGAAAATGCCGGTAAAGTTGAAGAAGCTCCTCAAGAAGAAGCAAAAACTAAAGAATAATTAAAAAATTCACAATAAAAAGCGGCAAGTTAAACAACTTGCCGTTTTTTTGTGAAGGGAAGATAAAAAAGATATTTTACCTTTTTAATCGATAGATTTGAACCCGCGCGTACTTAATCACGGCGGAGCAGTGCATGGAATCCGCAAGTTGTTGCGGTATGGAATTGATTGCAAAGCAATCGTATGGAATCAAGCCGCAGAAAAATGCACCTTTGGTGATGCCATACGCCTACGGCGATACCCTACACGCTAACGCGTGATTCCATACCAAGCCTGCGGCTTGAATAAAAAACGACAAATTCCTGTCGGAGTTTGTCGTTTTTTGGTGCGGTTGACAAGATTTGAACTTGCACGAATTTTACCTCATAAGAGCCTGAATCTTACGCGTCTGCCAATTCCGCCACAACCGCATCTTATAGTATTTTAGTATATAAATTTTTTAAAGTCAATCATAGGCTTAAAGTTTATTTGCCCAAAGTGGCCTACCTTGAAAAGACGTTGCAGTAATGCTATAAGTGTTCTTTTTAAGATAATCTACGTATTGAGCAATTATACAACCTTTGTACTCAAGGTCATCTATTACTATGTTCAAATATAATCCCTCTTTTAATTCCCAAGACCCTACTTTGATGCCATTTTTAACAATTGTATAATTGGCATTAAGACAATATCTATCAGACTCTACGTAATCGTCTATCGTCTGCTCGGTGTGAATTATTAAATCGTATTCACCAACTATATCACTTTCATTGACGCGACCAAACACTTCGCCCAAATAATTATTTGGAGCCATTACCGGCCATGCATCCTCATTAAATAGCAAAGTATTTACGCAAGCGTAATAATTCTGATTGATTTTAGTACCTATTCCACTTCTACGATGATAAATGACGTAGTAGCTGCCGTTAATTTTTGTAACAGAATTATGACCGAGTGCGGCATAGCCAATTAACTGACCTTCATAACGATAATTACCGGCAATTTTATTGCCCTTACCGCGCGGTGTTGCGACGTCTTCATTATTTATATCATAATACGGGCCATCAGGATTTTTAGAACGAGCAACTCGCATATTATAATTACTTGCAAGATTCCCTTCCGACACCATCAAATAATAGTATTCCGTTTCAGCATTATAAAATATATATGGTCCTTCTACACCCGAACTATAACCATCACGCCATAGTAATTTACCAAATCCTTCAGTTTTAGCAAGGCCTACTTTACTGCCGGTGCGATGTAACTCCTTAATATAAATTCCGCTAAAATAGGACCCGTAAACCATCCATAGTTTACCTTTTTTATCAAAGAAAATTTGTGGATCTATTGCGTTGGGCTCATGCCACCAATTGTCGTTGGAATATACTAATACTTCTTCGTTGGAATAAGGTCCTGTTACAGCATCTGAAGAAACTCTACCGATAACGGATTTGCCTTTTCCAAATTCAGCAGTCAAAGCATAGTACATATAATAACGGTTACCGAATTTAATAACGTCGGGAGCCCAAGTAGATTTAATACCACCATAGTCGCCGACGTAGTCGCTCGACTTATTTAGCACCGTACGCCAATTCTTCGTACCGAATATGCCCTCTGGATTGCCTTCCTTATTAACAATCTCCCAACTAATTAAATCAGTTGATCTTGAAACTGCAAAATGAGTACCAAAAGCATAGTAAAAACCACTTTCTTCATCATAAAAGACGGATGGATCGTGAACTCTTGTATAGGATACAATTTTTTGCGATGGCATTGTACTATCAGTATTCAAAAAGGAATCGTTTTTCTTATACCACATATTATCCCAGACACTAAGACAAGAAGCAAAAGTAATTTGCATGAAAAAGCAAACTAATATAGCTATTAAACTATTAATCAACCTTTTCATACCGCACCTCTTTTTTATTATAAATGTGCAGTGTTATAATTTCAATAGTGAAAAAAGTACAAAAAAGGTCAAATTTCTTATTTAAATGCAAAAAACAAGAGCCCATCGGGCTCTTGTTTAACTTCTATAAGATTATTTGTCAGATTTAAGAAGTTCCAAGCGCAATCTGTCGGCATCCTTACGTACGAAGAAAATCGGTATGAATGCAAATACAGCAATAATAGATGCAGCCAAGAAAATTTCGAAGGGAGGTAAGTAATCTACACTGGTGTTATCTACTTTCATAAGGTTGATAATCATGGTGATCAACGGACCGATTAGCATAGGAACTAAAACGCTGAAGACCATTCTAACGCCTTGGAATCTGCCTTCACTACCCTTGGGAATATAATCTTGGAAGCTTGACATAAGCGCGCTACCACCTGAAAGCAATGCGCCAAGCATAAAGGTACCGATGATTACTAAAACGTAAACGTAGCTGGATTGAGGCATAAACTTCATAAGATAAATGCCAAGTGTACTGAGTACAACGATTATTACCAACGGGAAATAGAAGTGTTTTCTACCAAATTTGTCAGAAAGCACACCACTAACACCGGTAAATGCGCCAGCAAGAACTATAACGATAGCTAAAGGCAATATAAAGTCTTTAATACCAAGGGTATTAAGAATAAAGTTAATAAGATAAGAGAAGAAAGTTTGTTGTGAAATACCTAAAATGCAGTTTGCAGTCAAGCAAACGTAAAGCATTTTATTATTTTTAATGACGGAAGGACGGAAACCATAGAAAGTTTCTTTAAAATAGTCTGGGTTACTATTTTTAACAACGTTAGGAGCGTCCTTCAAGATAAAGATAGCAACGATACCTGCGACAATGGGGAATATACCAAGCACAATAAAGAACAAGGCGTTTGTTTCATTTTGAGCGTTATAAAGGAACATTGCAAGTACGAATACTATGACAAAAGCAAGGATACTAAACACCGAGTTAATGGCATTAACTTTACCGCGGTTAGTTGTATCGGTAACGTCAACAACCCAAGTGGAGTAAGCTGCGTCGTTTGCGGTTGATCCAAAGAAAGTCATAATGCAGTCGAAAACAACGAGCAAAGCTGCAACCAATCCTATTGATTTAGCTGAAGGGGACATCGGGATAGCTGCAAAGAGCATAATGGTAACGCCCCAAGCAAGGTAGCCATATGCAATAAAAGGCTTACGCTTACCAACTTTGTCGATAAAGCCACCGGCAAAGATTGCGGTTGCAGTAGCAGTAATAGCGGAAAGCCAAATCATAAGAGTGCTTACGATGGTTGCTAAATCTTGGCGATGTACGTTAGAGAAGATATCTTGAGCAAGAGTAGCAAAATACATATTTTCTACTGACCATGCAATCTGCCCTACTAAACCGAATAAAATGCAACAAGTCCATACTTTACCGCTCAATTTAGTTGTGGTGTTGCCAACTGAAGAATTGTTTTCCATAAAGAATCTCCACAAATATATTATCTATATTATTTTAACATATATATTAGATAAGTCAATATTTATTATTAAATGAATATGGCTGATAGAGCATAAAAAAGAAACACAATAACGTTTTTCAATTCTGTGAAGGGGCGATGAAAAAGATATTTTACCTTTTTATCGATGGATTTGAACCCGTGCGTACTCAATCAGGGCAGAGCCGTGCATGGAATCCGCAACTTGTTGCGGTATGGAATTGATTGCAAAGCAATCGTATGGAATCAAGCTGCAGAAAAATACACCTTTGGTGATTCCATACCAAGCCTGCGGCTTGAATAAAAAAAGACAAATTCCTGTCGCAATTTGTCTTTTTTTGGTGCGGTCGATGGGACCACTCGATATATTGTATATTATTATTACACTTCGTGGCTATAAACGATATAGTATTTACATTTGATTGTACTCGTCAGGTTGCTTTGCAACTTGTGCACCCTATTTGCTAAAGCAAAATGGGTGTACAGCTCAATTGATCATGCATAAAATAAAAACACGCAAATAATGCGTGTTTTTATTTTGGTGCGGTAGCGGGGAGAATATACGAACTTTTATCATAAAAACACGTCTTAATACAATCTTAATACCCGGGGGTAGAGTGCTAATGCCATCTTTATTTGTTGTTTAGTAAAATGCATATAGTAGAAAGAATGTAAGGAGAGGTGTATAATGCGGTCTTTACATAAATTAAAACTGTCGTCATTCCAAGTCATTTTACTTGGCTTTGCGGCAGTAATACTGATCGGAGCGTTTATGCTGATGCTCCCCATATCGAGCAAAGACGGTATTGTAACGCCGCTTTCGGATGCCTTGTTCACGTCAACCTCAGCAGTATGCGTAACGGGACTTATCGTGCAGGATACGGCAACCTATTGGTCGTACTTTGGGCAAGCGATCATTCTCATACTCATTCAGATAGGCGGCTTGGGCGTTGTAACGGTTGCAGCTTCGGCATCTATTCTCGCAGGCAGAAAGATCGGGCTTGGACAGCGAAGCACGATGAAGGAGGCAATGTCAGCCC
>JAFVRJ010000007.1 GCA_017504305.1 Clostridia bacterium
AGGTATGCCGGCGATGCCTACTTCAAAGGGATAATCGTTGGTGTTCTCATCGATCTTGGGAGCTTGGTAAGATGCACCTGCGCTGGAGCCGATACACATATAACATCTTTGACTGCCTGCCTTAGCGGTAAAGAGACCGGAAGTGTAAGCGCTGTAGATCTCTTGGGTGGTTACGAGGTCATCTTTGTGCCATTTACGGAATCTCTTAACGAAGTTTTGGTTGGTTTCGTTATTGAAAAGGAAGTAGTTGCCCTTTTCTGCGCTGGTGTAGGGAGAACCTAATTGCTCACACATGGTGATGAACCAGTTAGCTTCACTATCGTATCCAAGAGGAATGCAGGTGGGATCGATAGCTTTGATTTGGCGCATAACGGTTTCCATTTCGTCCCAATTGGTGGGAACGGAGAGGTTGTTAGCGTCAAAGAAGGTCTTGTTGTAGTAAAGAACTTCGGTGGATTTGCTCATAGGCATCATGTACATTTTGCCATCACCGAATTGCTTGCCTTCATTGTAGTAAGCTTCGATAAAGTCTGCCTTTTGCTCTGCGGTAAGACCAAGGGTTTCGGTAGAGCCGTCGTTTCTGTTAACAACGATGGTGCTGTCGATAAGGTTGTCAAGTTGTACAACTGCGCCGGTTACGTTGTAAAGTGCAACGTGGTCGGGGTAGCAGTATGCGATGTTAGGTTGACCACCTACGTTAATCTCGGTTGCGATTTGTGACTTAACGTCATCGTATTTACCGATTTGAGAGGTTTCTACCTTAATGTTGGGGTAAAGAGCGTTGAATCTCGGCAATGCATCGTTCAAAACAGTTTGTAAGTTTTTACCCATGGTGTTGTAGAATCTGATGGTAACTTCGCTACCGTCGTATCCGCCTTCCGGTACTACGAACTCGGCATTACCCACGCCACCCTTGTTACCGCAAGCGAACATGGAGACTGCTGATGCCATAATAACTACGACCATCAAAATGCACAAAATTTTTCTTCTCATGTGTTACTCCTTTGAATGTATTATTTATATTTTGTTTTATTTTTAATAAGGATTATCCCTTGATACCGCTACGCGATACACCCTTCATAATGTACTTTCTGAAGAAGATGAATACCGCAAATAAAGGAGCGGATACAAGTGCAACTGCCGCCATTTGTTTGGGGAAGTCCGTTTGACCGCTTGCATCTTGGAAGCCCATACGTAATAGACCGTTTGTGATGAGTGATTTACCAAGTTGAGGCTCAACGAGTTGAGGCCAAATATAGGAGTTCCAGGCACCCATCATCTTAAGTATGGTTATTGAAATGATGGTGGGGAGGGCAAGAGGTATCATAACCTTCCAGAGGTATTTTAAGTCGCTGGTACCGTCTACTTTAGCTGCAAGATATAGCTCGTTAGGTATTTGCATAAAGTTTTGACGGAGTAGGTATACGTAGAATACGCTTACCAAGAAGGGTACGATAAGTACGGAGTCGTTGGTGATCATGCCAAGTTGCGTTACCGTCGTGTAGTTAGAGATTGTAAACAACTCGCCGGGGATCATCATGGTAGCAAGTAGTCCTGCAAATAATACGTTCTTACCCTTGAACTCAAGGCGAGCAAAAACGAACGCCGTAAGTATGGTAAGCACTAATGAAGCTACCGTCGAAATCAAACCGATTTGTAAGGTGTAACCAAACAATTCGCCAAGCTCACCGCTTTCAAATACAGCCAAGTAGTTGGTCCACATTACTTGTTCCGGCCAGAAGGTCGGTACGGTGCGTTTGTATTCTGCAAGCGTCTTAAGTGAGGAGTTGATCATCCAATAGAACGGGAACAATACCGCTACTGCAACCAACAATAAGAAGGCGTACTTCATGATGGTACCGAGTATGCTTCTTACCGTTTGTATGCGGGAGGTTTTTTCAATATCGCGTTCGTGCATAGTAACAATTTTAGCCATATCTTACCTCCTAATAGTGGGTGTTACGCTTGCTTATTTGCAAGTTGATTAGCGTTACCGCAAGTATAATAGCAAATAGTATCAACGCAGCGGCGCTTGCTAAACCCTCTTGGTTAGCTGCCAAGGAGTCGTAAACGTAACCAACGATGGTATTCATTGCATCGGGGTTTCCGGTCGGGCCCATATCTGCGCCGAATATACCTACGATGCTCGAGTACTCTTTGAATCCGCCCATAAAGCCGGTGATTACAACGTAAGTGATCATCGGGGAAAGTAGCGGAACGGTAATTCTCATAAGAACTCTTGCTTTAGAAGTGCCGTCTACTTTAGCCGCATCGTAATATTGCTTATTAACGCTTTGTAATCCGCCTAAAAGAATAAGGATCTTAAAGGGGAGGGCGTTCCATACAATATATATAACCATAACGGTGATGTTCGCCCAATAGGGGGATCCTGCGTTAATCCAGTTGATCCATTTATCGCCGGTAATCGCCATCAGTATATTGTTAATGATACCGTAGGACTCAATTTGAGCATTGGTTGCCGATACGTTACCGATTACGTTAAACATCGCGCTAAATACCAAACCGATTGCTATCGAGTTGGTTACGTACGGTAAAAAGTAGATGGTTTGTAATACCTTTCTCAAGGGCTTAATCGAGTTTAATGCAACTGCAATAAGTAGAGCGAGTATCGTAGAAATCGGTACCGTCAATACGCAAAGCAATACCGTGGTCTTTAAGTATTGTATAAATTTCGGGTATTGGGCTACGAACTCAAAGTTGCCAAGTCCAAACTGGAAGCTCTTTCCGGCAAGGGCGTACATTTGCGAGTAGCCCTCGGAGAAAGCCATTATCATCGTGTTTATAATGGGCCAGACTGTAAATACCGCCAACAATACAAGTGAGGGCGATAGGAACAGCCAAGCTTTCCATTTGTGTTTAGAGTCTACCATAGTTCACCTCTTATAGAAAGATTCTCTTCTCGTGATTCTCGCCGTTGGCTACGTTAAGCTCGGGGTAAACCTTCTTGTCGCCCTCGAGGTAGTATACGTGATAGCCTTCAACGATGGTCTTGGATTTGGTATCTTTACCTTTGGTAATCTCAACGTTTTTGGTGATGAGTTCTGCGTGTAAATCAACGGCAAGGTTGATGTCGCTGGTTACGCATAGACGTGCGTTATCTACTCCGCCTGCAAAGTATAAGGTTTCGCCGTCTTTGTTCTTGCCCATAGCGAGCTTGTAGGTGATTTCACCGGTAAGCGCGGGCTTTTCGGGAATGATGTTTTGTACAAATTCAACCGCAGGTGCAACCTTTGCTTGAGCAGTTGCAAGTATCTTCTTGCCTTGCTTTACAAAGAACTTTGCAACGGGAGATAAGCTTTGCTTGGCTTGCTTTTCGAGTTTGGCGATGTCTTCATCGGTAAGAAGGGTGCCGAGCTCGTAGGTTTTTGCACCGTATACAGCGTTAAGGGTTTGAGCACCTTTGTTAAAGTTGTAAAGGGTTTTGCCTTCTTCTGCAGTGGACCAGGTAACCTTTTCCTTTGCGAATACGAAGGTTTTATGTGCCTTAAGATTGAAGCAAACTTCCTCTTTGGAACTATCAACTTTGTTGTCTGCGTTGATGATGGAGCGGATAACCGGAGTAAGCGCACAAGCGTTTTCCGATACGATACTTACGTCACGACCCATAACCTCTACGCTACGAAGTTTGCAGTGGAACGCACCGTCTTCTGCAAGTTCAAAGCCTTCGGGACGTACACCAACGTAAACTTCTTGGTCTTCAACGCCGGGAGCATCGAGTACAGCGTCTTCGCCGATGTAAACTTTACCACCCTTGATCGTGCCGTCGAATACGTTGATAGGGGGAGTACCCAAGAACTTTGCAACGAATAGGTTTTCGGGGCTATCGTAAACGTCTTGGGGTGCGCCGATTTGTTGTACTACACCAAGCTTCATAACTACGATCATGTCCGAAATGCTCATTGCTTCTTCTTGGTCGTGGGTAACGAAGATGGTGGTGATTTTGGTTTCTCTTTGGATTCTTCTGATTTCCTCACGGGTTTGCAATCTCAAACGTGCGTCGAGGTTGGAAAGAGGCTCGTCCAAAAGAAGTACGCGAGGCATTTTTACAAGTGCACGAGCGATAGCAACACGTTGTTGTTGACCACCGGAAAGCTCACTCGGTTTACGCTCCATAAGCTCGTCGATTTGTACGAGTTTAGCAGCTTCGTATGCCCTTTGTAGCATAACCTCTTTGCTCAACTTATCGGCTCCCTTAAGATTTTGTAAGGGGAACAAAATGTTTTGTTTGACCGTCATGTGAGGATAAAGAGCATAGTTTTGGAAAACTAAACCTACACCTCTGTTTTCGGGGGTTAGTTCAGTGATGTCGTCGTCGCCGAAGAAGATCTTGCCCGAAGTGGGTTTTTGGAGTCCGCTAATCATGTAAAGAGTAGTGGATTTACCGCAACCAGAAGGTCCTAACAAACCGATGAGTTTACCGTCGGGGATTTCAAACGAGAAATTGTTGACGGCAATTACTTCCCCGCCAGCTTTTTTGTTACGGCTGGGAAATACTTTTGTCAGATTTTCAAGTACAACTTTCATGCTTCAAATTCCTTTATATATGGATTTTTTATTTTTATCTTTGGGAGCTTGCGCTCGGTTATTTATCTTCTTTTTTAACCTCGACAAAGGAGTCGGATAGGGCGTTTGAGGTGTTGTATAACGCGTTTTCCGGCCTATCGCCTGATTTTTCGGCGTAGGTGGCGCGTCTGAACGCGAGCATTTCTTCTTCGGTTTCAAATATCATTTGGCTGGCAAGATCTACGCAAACCGTCTTTGCAAATACGTCGTGAATAAACGGGCGAGTATTCTTTTTCCAGATAAACAATACGATCTCGAACAAAATAATAAGGGCAAAGACTACTATCGAAAGTGCGCCGTTGCCCATAAATAACAATAATATTAATAAAGCGGGGGACATAGTTTCCACCGCGTATTTACCAAGGAAAGTTCTGATGAACATTGTAATAGTGTTGACTTTAACGCCGTTTTCGTGCATAACGGCGATACCAAATACTTTTTTACCTATAGTTTGACCGTTTCTGAATATGAGCGGAACGGCAAACTCAAGGAGTGCCATCGAAAGTAGGATGCTGATTGATACCATCATAATGGTAAAGCTTAAAACGAGCATCATCCTTTGACCATAGGGAACGTCTTTAGTAAGACCGCGAGTGCATTTGGTATAAGCCTTATTGTAATCGCGAAGCTCTGCTTTTTTGAGGGCTGATTTATTTAGAGTAAGATCGGTATTGTGTTTAGATTCAAACTTGAGAACGTAAGATATCGGCTTCATTAAGAGGGCGTTTTCGCCATAAATTGCTCGTAGCTCCTCTTGGCATGCGGTATAAGCGGATTTCCAAGCCTCTTTTTGTTCTGCGGTAAACTCATCGTACTCCTTTTGAGTGGCAAATAAATCTACGTTATGTGAATTGAGATATTTGGTGCGATACTCAAGGAGTTTTTCTATCTCGATAGTAACCGGTACGTCGTTTTGGACGAGAGTGTTAAAAGCCTCGGAATGTGCGTCCCAGATAGCTTTGTCGGCATCGGATAATTTATCGTATTGCTTGGAAAAATCTACGTCGTAAAATCTTTGGTAATAGGTGGTGTAAGATTCTTGTGTTGCAACGCTACAATCGAGGTGGGTATCATAGTCGCAAATAAGTCCGATTACCCAAGCAAAACCGGTTGCAAATACGGCAAAAAGTATCATATCGAGTATGAATGCGGTCAATCTTTTAGTAAGACTTGCTTTTTGAATATCGAATATCATATCTTTTGTGCCTTCCAATGTATATGCGCGCAGTAAGCGTACGCCTTTTAAAATATAACATATGTATCTATAAAAATCAACACTTACTTATAATTTTTTAACGCGCGTACACAGGTAAATTTTGGTAAACTTTTACGCTATAAGCTTGTAAAAGCGTCGTGCAAAAGGTTGTTTAAACCGATAAAAACCATTGCCGTTTGCGAGCTGAAATACCTACGTTTTAACCAATTAAAAAATGGTAAAACTAACAAAATTTTATTTTTTAATCATATCGAAAATATCATATATTAGGCTACCTAAAACGCATAATAGGAAGCCTAAAAGACTATATTTATGATAAAGATCCAACATGGCTCAAATTACAAAAACCGATCGAAAGTTAGTGCAAAACAAGGCGTTTAGGGGCGAATAAAGCTAAAGAGGGATAATTATTGACATACATAAGTTTTTGTTATATCATTAGTGTAGATTAATATGCGTACGAGCGCTCAAGCGCTTGTGCGGGAGTAGCTTATGAAAAAGTATACGAAAGCAAAAAAGTTTAGTGCAATTTTCCTATCGATTTGCATCTTGCTCGGCACCTTTGGTTTGTGGGTTGGCATTTACAATCCCGTTACTGTCGATATCGAAGAAGCTCATGCCGCTTCGTACGATAGCTACTATACTGGGCTTGACGTTGACCAACGAGGGGATAATTTTCAAGAAGATTTAGCGACTCTGATTACCAGTACCCACAAAACGTATACGTCTTACGATAGCCTTCGCAACGTGTTTAAAACCGCTGACGCAGACCCCAATAAAAGTGGCAATATTTTATGGTTTTATACCGGTACTTCCGTCGCGTTTAATGGCACTTTTGATAATACTGACCGTGAGCACGTTTGGCCAAAAGACGGCGGAGCGGCCTTTGATGCAGAAAGCAACGCCGGTTCGGATGCTCATCACCTGCGCCCGACAAACAAAACTATTAATTCTTCGCGTGGATCGATGTCTTTTGGGGAGGTTGCACAAACTTCTTCCAACGTAGTTACTCAAAACGGCTCTACAACATACGGCAATCTTTGTTATAGTTCGGGAGGCTATTTTTATCCGGGCGTTGGCTACCGTGGCGCGACGGCTCGTATTTTAATGTACGTTCAAACCCGTTGGGGTGGTCAATATAATTTAAAATTCGTTCTTGGTAAAGGCAGTAGCAAAACCATCGGCGATATCGAAACGCTGATGAAGTGGCATTTGCAAGAGCCTCCGACTGAAGCTGAAAAAACGCGTAATGAAGTCGTTTACGGGATACAAGGCAATCGCAACCCATTTATAGATCACCCGGAATATGCCGAAATGATATATTGCCATGATGGCGAAAGTTATAATGACGAGCTTCAAGACGTCGTTGAAACTTACGACGGATATTTAGACGGAAGCGGTGGTGGTACTACTGCCGTAGAGCCCGAAAGCGTTACTCTTTCAGTAGCACCTCAAGCAATGGTCGCGGGCGAAACCCATAAGTTTACGGCAACCGTATATCCCGCAGGGGCAAGTCAAGAGGTAACGTGGACCTCCTCTAACACCGCAGTTGCTACTATCAGTAGCAATGGAACGGTTACCGCAGTTACGGCAGGTACTACGACTATTACCGCAACCAGCACGAAAAATACTAATATTAAAGCAACGGCAGTCGTTACGGTTAAGGCAGTATCAAGTATTGCAATAACAGGAACACCTATAAAGAACACCTATAGCGCCGGTGAAACCTTTAATCCTACTGGATTAACAATAACCGCAACTTATACCGATAGCTCTACTGGGAGCTTGAGTGTTGCAAGTTGCGAGTGGTTGGATGGTACGACGAATGCTAAAAATCTATCGCAAGGAACAACCACGGTTGTATGCAAATATGGTAGTTTAACCGCAACAGTAACGGGTATTACCGTAAAACAAGCTATAGCAAAAACGCTTACGATTACACGAGATGATTTTGGCTCGGGGGATAAATATATTTGGGCCGATTGGACGTCGGACGGAATTAGCGGACAAGGATATATTTATCTTTATAAAACCGATTCAATACAAATGAATGCAAAGTCGCAACCATTTGAACATATTTACAATACAACGGCCTTGAACGGCGGTATTGCTTCTATAACGATTAAGACTACGGCGGAGTGTGCATGGGCGGTTTATACAAGCAGTAATGCATTTGATAGTACTAATAATTGGGTTCAATCAACGACAGCTAAAGGAAATATTACCGCCACTGAGGCCGGTGGTACGTTGAATCTTAATACCACAGATCAATATTTTGCCATCAAGGCAACTACTCAAAAGGCTGTATACGTAACGGAAATTACTATTATTTATGGTTCAACGCATACGCATACTTTAGGCGATTGGATTATTGACAAGCAAGCAACCTGCTCTGCGACTGGTAGCAAACATAAAGAGTGTAGTAGTTGTGGCGAAGTCGTCGAAGCGGAAGAAATTCCTCTTGTGGAGCATAGCTACGGCAGCTGGACGCAAACACTCGCACCTACTTGTTCTGCCGTAGGTAAAGAGACTGCAACGTGTGTTAACTGTTCGCATACGACAACTCGCGACGTTGCAACCATCGGGCACTCGTTGAGCGATTGGGCGCCGGCCGGTAATAACACGGAAGAAAGGCATTGCACAAATTGTAACTATTCGGAAACTCGTAACGTTGCAAATCAACAAGCGGTTGAAGCCTTTGTTGCGTTAGTTGACGATATCAAAGAGGCTACCGATCTCAACTCAAAGTGGACGGCGATCAGTAAAGCGGCAAAGGCTTATAATAAGCTTACTGCAAGCGAAAAGGAAGATGCAGCTACTGCGTATGCAACTCTCCAAAGTGCAATTGCATCTTATAACAGCGCAGTAAAAGCAATTAACGCCGAAGCAACCTTGGCAAACGAATACGCTGTAGGCTTCTATGGTGGAGCGATATCGATACTTGCGGTTGCCGCTTACTTCTTCTTTAAGGCATAGGGAGGGGAATATGAAAAATAAAGTTTTAATTTCAATAGTAATATTGCTTATATTGGTTGTTGGGCTTTGTGCTTGTACGCCAACTAATAATGCGACGGTTAACGTTTGTGCTACAATTAATGAAATGGCTAAAATGGGTTACCAAACCATTAAATTGAGTGTATACACAACGCAAAACGACGTTACTTTGACAAGTGAGTTTTGGGCGTCTATAACCGATCTAAATACTATGGTTACCTATTCGGTAGAGAGCCTTAATACCTTTACTGCGGATGATGACGGCAACTACGTAGTTCCCTCCGAAATGACCTCTAAAAAGACTGGTTCTGCGACAATTAAAAACGGCGTTATCGTAGAAAGTTCCGGTGAGGACGTCAATATTCCCGTCGAGGCATTATCGGGATTAAGCTTAAACTTTGATGATTCCTATTTAAGTAACGAAAACATTTATCCGGACGGCACCGATAACGTTTTAGAAGCCAAGGTAGACAATCCCGCGATGTTTACTAACAACTGGGATTTTGACGGCACTGATATGATGGTACAAGTACGTTACGGCGAAAAGTTAGAAACCGTTATAATCGATTATATTTCTGCCAACGGTGCTACTATAAAAGTTATATATAAATTTGCATAATAAGGTGATAAAATGAACAAAAGACTATTATCGTTTGTAGTATTAATTTGTATTGTCACAATATGCGCAATGGGGCTTATCGCTTGTGCCGGAGAGGACGGCACTCCCGGCAATCCCCAGCAACTTGCAGCGCCTACGATTACCCTTGACGGTGATACTGCAACTTGGGAGGCAAACCCCAAGGCAAGCGGTTTTGAAATCAGCGTTAACGGCTCGATATTAAAGGTTTCCGCTACGGTAACTTCACGACAACTTATCGAGGGAGTAACCATCAAGGTTAGGGCGGTCGGTGACGGCACAAGTTACCTCACCAGCGAGTGGAGTAATACGGTAACGTATAACGCTCAAGTAAACGATGGTACGACCAAGGACGTTAACTTTGTTATGATTAACGATACGCACGGTGCCTTTACCGATTCGGCAGAGGGATACTCGATCGGACGCGTCGACACACTTATTAGCTCGTTAGAAGGGCAAAAGGGCGATCAAATCTTTATACATAACGGTGACGCATTCCAAGGCTCTTATGTTTGTGGCGAAACCTATGGTTACGCTATGATTGAAGCCCTAAATGCAATGGATCTTGATTGCTTTGTTATTGGTAACCACGAGTTCGATTGGGGTATTGATAAGATAGCTCGATATGCAGACGGCGATCAATCTAACGGCGAAGCTGATTTCCCATTTTTGGGAGCGAATATTTATCTTAAAGGAACGACGACTCGTCCCGATTGGATAGATGCCTATCACGTTGTTGAGCAAGACGGCGTTAAGGTCGGCATCATAGGTATTATGGGCGACGATCAAGAGTCAAGCATATTGACCAGATACGTTAAAGACTATGATTTCGTACCGCCTATATCAATAATTTCTTCAACGGCATCTTATTTGAGAACGGAAGTTGGCTGTGACGTAGTAGTTGTTGCTACCCACGATTATGATGAAAGCATTAATGAAGGCATAGCAGCTCTTGCCGGACCAAATGCGATTGATGCGATATTCTGCGCACATACCCACCAAAACATTACTGAATTCTTAACGCGTAGCGACTATAAAAAGATTCCCGCAGTTCAATGCTACCATAAGAATAATAACCTTAAGGAAGTTGTACTAAAGGTCAGCGAAAGCGGTGCATACAGATCTGCAACTATCGATGAACACGCCCCCTCGGAGTATGCTATTTCTGCAAGAGTACAAACCGTTATTAACAAATATCAAGACGTTATAGCCGATTCTCAAAAAGTATTAAGCAATACTCAATATGGATTGTCCTCCGCAACGCTTGGTGGATACGCAACCGATTTGATGTTGAATAACGATTACGCAGGCTATAACTTTGGAGAAGTCGACGTATCGATCATAAACACCGGTGGCGTTAGGGCGGAAATTGATGCGGGTGAAATTACTAAAGCAGAGGTTTTCGAGGTTTTCCCGTTCAACAATGCAGTTGTGCTTGTTAACATTTCGGGTGCCCTAATTAAGTCTATTTGTTCCCAAAATACCAATTACTTGTATTATCAAGTATCGAGTGAGGCGGGCGGTAGTTACTATGCACTAAACGATAACACCATTTATCAGCTTGCAGTTATCGATTACGTGTTTGAGAACACTCGTTACAACCAATTTGATAATATTTCTTCAAGCAATTACGTTGAAACGGACGTTTTACTTCGCGATTTATTGCTTGAGTACTTCGATGAGTCTACCGAAGATGATGACGTCACTCCGCCTATTGACACCGTTGAAACGGTTACGATTTCGGAGTTTTATGCCGATTTTAATAGCTATACATCTACTGCAGTAAAAGTTAGTGGCGTAGCATATTCGTGCGATAAATATGGTATTTTTATTAAGGATAGCACCGGTAACCTATATCTTAAGACTTCGTACGCAGGTCTCTATATGGGACAAACCATCACGGCAACCGGCACGGCTAATGAATACTACTCCATGCCCCAAATGATGGTAACGGAACCCGTTTACGGTGCAACCGGCGGTTCGTACGCCGTTCCTTCGTCCGTAACGACCATAGCACAAATTATTGCGGATAACTCCTCGCAATCGGATATGGTTTACGATCATAAAGTTTATAGAACGAGAGGTGTATTAACCAAGGATGGAGATAACTATAATTTGGTTGACGGCACCAACAAGATACAAATCAAATCCTCAATGATGCAGGATGACTATAACACGATTATCTCGTACGTAAATAAAGAAATCGAACTTAATATCGTTATCGGCGATTGCTTTACCACAACCGGAATCTTTAGATTTGTTTCTTTAAGAGATAGATTAAATTTGGTTGAGGTTGAAGAGGAAGAACCGGAGGAGCCCGACGTTCCTGTAGAGCCGGAAGATCCTAACGCCGAACCTGCACGCATTGAAACAACGATTGCAGCGCTTGTAGCTAACGTACCTGAGTTAGATCAAGCGGTAATTTACGTTACCACTGCAACGTGGGTACTCAAAAATGCTTCCAATGCAACGACATATGGTAACGGCTGGTTAAGAGATAGCCTCGGTAATGAAGTTGAGGTATATGGCCTTTGCTCAAGCGATAGCGTTGTAAGCTGGGGTGACGGATTCTACGACTATACCAATAATAGATCTTACGCATCTTCCGGCATAGCAGACGGCGATACCATTAAAGTAGGTATGCTTTATTCCCTTCCCTACGACAATTACAAATGTTTCCTTATCGAAATCATAAACGACGACGATGAGCCTGCCGGAGTTCAAAACGCAGGTGTCAACTTCGTAATGATTAACGACACCCACGGCGCACTTTTAGATTCAAGCGAAGGTTACTCGTTGGGTAGGGTAGATACCTTGATTACAGCGCTTGAAAATAGCAAGGGTGACCAAATCTTTATACATAATGGTGACGCTTTCCAAGGCTCTTACGTTGTTGGCGAGAACTATGGTTTATCGATGATCGAAGCATTTAACGCAATGGAGCTCGATTGCTTTGTTCTTGGCAATCACGAGTTCGATTGGGGGCTTGATAAAATAGCTCAATACGCTGATGGAAACACCGCCAACGGCGAAGCAAACTTCCCGTTTTTGGGTGCCAATATCTATTATGCGGGTACCACAACTCGTCCGGATTGGATTAAAGCATACCACATTGTAGAGCAAGACGGAGTTAGAGTCGGCATCATTGGTATTATGGAAGACGGCAACGAAGATAGCATACTAACAAGCCTTGTTAGCGCTTATGATTTCGTAGCGCCTTTGAGCATAATCCAGTCGACGGCAGCAGACCTACGCAACAACCAAGGATGTGACGTAGTTGTAGTTGCTACCCATGGTTATCAAGAGAGCTTTAATACGAGCGTAGCGCAGCTTACAGGAGCAAGCAAGATAGACGCTATCTTCTGTGCGCACACCCACCAAAATATCGGTTACTATGAAACGAGGAGCGATTCCAAGCAAATCCCTGTCGTTCAATGCTTACATAAGAACAACAATTTGGTTGAAGTCATACTGGAACTTGACGACAATAATAGCTATGTCAAAAGCTCCTTCAGCAAGTATTCTCCCGGGAGCTATAGTATTTCTACGAGGGTACAAACGGTTATTAATAAATATCAAGACGTTATTGACGACGGCAACTCGGTTATAGGTAGCGTAAGCGGAGGGTTGTCCGAAAGTGAGCTTGGTGCCCACGCCACTGATGCAATGCTTAACTATAATTATACTAACAACACTTTTGGCGATATTGATATAACTATTATCAATACCGGCGGAGTTAGAGCTCCTATAGATGACGGTGATATCACAAAGGCGGAAGTATACGAAGTATTCCCCTTCAACAACGTGGTCGTTATAGTTAATATGAGTGGTGCGCTTCTCAAATCGCTATATGGCGGAAATAGCAAATACTTATATATGGATATCGACGACTCAATTGGTAGCTACACCAACCTTGATGACGATACCATTTATCAACTCGCGGTAGTTGATTACGTATTCGAAGGCAAGTATTACGATGAGTTTAAAACTCTTGATTCAGACGACTATTATTATAGTGACGTTATTATGCGCAACCTTTTGATAGAGTACCTTGATGCAACGTATTAATTATCATACTACTTAGAAAAGAGCGGTATAGGCTTAAAGAACTAAAAAAATGAGATGTTTTTTTGTTCAAAAGCAAACAAGAATTAACTATGGATTCGTTTAAGATTTAGAGTTATACTTATTGTGTGAGGTAAACTTATGGAAAGAAAAATTTTTATTATAACGTCAATTATTATTGTTGTTGTTGTCGCTGTTGGAATAATGGCTGGAGTTTTAGTTAATGAAAAGTATAAAGAACAAACCAACCAAGGTTCCCAAATAAACCAAGGTAGTCAGCAAGATAATCAAGTTAACCAAGAGCAAACCCAACCGAGCATTCCAGAAGGTCCTGTTGATCAAACTCCAAGTCAACCAAATGAAGAGATTCCGGAGGAGCCAGCGGCCCCTAAATATGAGACTGTTCTTGAAGAGGTTAGAGCAACATTTACCGAATTGTTCAAAGATGCTATTCAAAACGAAATAGAGTTTGAACAAAACGACATGTATAATTATGATGCTTTAAATTTCAATCAAATTGAAGAGATCTTTAACATTTACCGAAAGAACGATGATGGAATTGTTTTGCACTGTAACTATAGCGTGAATGAAAAAGATGAGAATGGACAAGATGTTGTTAAAACATATAATGGTTTCCTTGAAATGCGCGACGGCTCTATTGATAGAACAGATGAAACGCTGGAAGAAATATTTGATTTTTCATCGAATTATAGGGTTACAATTAACATCTTTGGCAAGACGCTAAATCAGGAGTTAGGCGAAAACTGCGAAGGAATTAAAAGCGTTATGGACAAAGGGGTGGTAAAGCACACTAAAGGATGCACAGCGATAGAGCGATATGATCGTTTTGGTGTTGCAGAAGACGGATATCCAGACAGTATTTACAGTTATTTAGTTTGCGAAGATGAGCAAGGCGAACGATTTATAAGAATTGTTGAGCATTGCATTGACTTCAATAAAGATAAATCTGACATAACAGAAGAAATGTGGCAAGACTTTCTCCAACAAGGAGAAACAAAATGGCTGGAAATTGATATTTCAGTAACCAACGCAACCTTTAAAGACTCAGCATTTGATTGGAAACAATATGTTCTTGAAAACGCAACTGAAAAAGATCCTGAATATGCAAGCATTGTGTTGGCGAATCATACACAAAATCAGATGGATGCGTAAAGCATTTCACTTTTGCCAGGTTGCTAAAGCAACTTGCGCACCCATTGGCTAAAGCCAACGGTAACAAAACCATCTTCGACTGGGCAAACTGGGAGTCCGTTTGTACTCCCTTGCGGGAACGCAAAAGAAAAAATTCAGCGTGATTCAATCAAACAAATAAAATATAACAACGTACATTTTCTATCAAGCTCGCAAAGCAGGCTTTGCGCTTTTGCCAGGTTGCTAAAGCAACTTGCGCACCCAGTTGGCTAAAGCCAACGGTAACAAAAACCATCTTCGATTGGGCAAACTGGGAGTCCGTTTGTACTCCCTTGCGGGAACGCAAAAGATTGTCTCGCACGATATTATGACTATGTCCAAGAAACGTCCACGTAAAAGGTTATAGTTATTTAATTTACTTGAAATGCAAGCATTTCACTTTTGCCAGGTTGCTAAAGCAACTTGCGCACCCTGTTGGCTAAAGCCAACGGGTGTGCTTTCCCGCAAGTGAGTACCAAAAAGGGATACCGAGTCTGGTATCCCTTTTTGGTACTCCCTGCGGGAATCGAACCCACAACTAACCCTTAGGAGGGGTTTATTATATCCATTTAACTAAGGAAGCTTATTACTAAATCATTATATATTATTAACCGGAACTTTGCAAGGTTTTATTGCTTGCATTGATCAATAATTTTTGTATACTTTTATCGCATTGGTTAATAATTTGGCTATCTTACTTAAAGGAGTGTGTTATGAAATTAATTAACAGTCAAACCTATCTCAATTTAGCCAAAGCCTTTGCCGGCGAGTGTCAAGCGCACGTAAAATACAAGTTCATTGAGTACGGCGCGCGTAAAGAAGGCTATACCGCCCTCGCCGAAGTTATTGATAAGGTCGTTTACAACGAGTTTAACCATGCAAGGATGTTCTATACCGCCATCCAAAAGGCAAGCGACAAGCCCATTGACAACATCGAAATCTGCGGTGGATATCCCTTCAAGGAAAAGTGGGATTTGGTCGAAAACCTTCGCCTTGCATCCGAGGACGAACGCTCCGAAAGCGACGTTATTTATGCGGAATTCGAGCAGACCGCAAGGGACGAAGGCTTTACGGATATAGCTGAACTCTTTAAGCTTGTACGTGGCGTGGAGAACTGCCATAGCTTAATGTTCAAGGATTTGTACGAGCAATTAAAGAGCGGTACTTTGTACTGTAAGCCCAAAGTTGTTAAGTGGAAATGCGGTGGTTGCGGTTACGAACACGAGGCAAAAGAAGCCTTCAAGATTTGCCCGATTTGTGAGGCAAAGCAGGGCGTTGCATTATTAAAACTCAACGACGGATGTTGCTGTTAAGGTATCCAAACTGTGCTATTTAAGATATTTAACGTAAAAAACGGCGAAGCATTGTAGCTTCGCCGTTTGACTTTAAGATGGGATTATTTACGCTTTAAAAGTGTCTTATAGTCGATAAAGGTTTCGGGATGAGCTTTGTTATCAAGCTCGATAAGGAGCGTCATTAGTATTATCATAATCATGATGGGGATAGGAACAAAGGTTCCTGTGTCTATCATAGAGTAACCTTCGAATCCTATCATGCCTATAATCATAAAGACGCTAAAGGCACATTTTTTTCTGACCATAACACGGTAACGGGCGTAGTAGTAATACGCATATGCCAAAATGCCCACGATACCCATACTGCCTATAACTTGGAATAACGTTGAGTGGAACCAGTACATGGGCATGATGTCGAACCTATAGTAATCGCCGTAGAAGCCGACGCCTGCGCCAAAGATGGGGTTTGCAAGGAATACTTGTATCGCCTCGGAGTATAGCTTATCTCTACCGGATACTCCCGTGCCTTGTGCAAGCACCATATCGACCAAGGCAAAAATTTCTTTATGGAATACGATAATGGTTGCCAACATAAAAGCAAGCACGATAACTCCGCCGAAGACGACGTATCTTCTGTTTTTGCCCGCGGACACGAACAACGCAATAATATACATAGGTAGAATTATAGCGGCAAATAGCGTTGCGCCTCTTGACCACCCAAGTACGATAGCAACGTACTGAAGAACGGCAAGTACGAGATAGAATAGCGAAGCTTTTGATTTTGAAGCAAGATAAAGAGTACCGCCAACGGTAAACAGCAAAATGGTAGCAAAGTTGTTACCGCATCCCCAACCAATGGAAACGGCGGAGCCCACTCTGAAGTGTACTTCGGGCTCTTGGATATATCTTGTTGCTACTTGGCATACGATAATGGTGCCCACAACGTTCAATAGATTTGCAATAAACATTTTGAAGTCTACGTTCTTCGGGGGGTAGGCGTATAGGTAGAATAAGAAGTAGAAAAACAGTATTGCAACCCCAAGTAAAATAACGTACGTCAAGCCGGTAAGGTAGTTGTCTTTAGGTATCACTCCGATACCGCCGACAAACAACGCAATACTAACTGCAAGTTGAGGGAAGAACATCTTGCCAACGCGCATTGGTACCCTAAAACGTATAAAATGGAATACTATAGCTATGGGTAACGGAATAAAGAAGAAGAACGCGTTGCCGTAAGATAAGGGGTCGATATCCCGTGGGAAAATCATCGCAATAACAAAGATTATCGCAATAAGAGGGGTGGTGTCGCGACGGAGCACCAACACTATCGAAGCAAAGAAAATTACTATGGCAACGCCAACGATTTCCTTTTCTAAATACCAACAAACGAATACCAATAATCCAAGTAAAACCATATATAAACGACTATATAAAAACTTGTCGCCGAATTGATTTAACTTGTTGATAAACGCATGCTTGGATTTCGGCTCGCCGGAAATATCGTCGACCGAAAGGGTGGGATTATCGATTAAAAATTTAGATTGTTTAATTAAATTTGCCGTACTCATATTCAAATTATATTATTTTAAGCCTCTAAAGTCAACGCCTAAAATTCTTTATATAAGAATGAATTTTATGTGAAATTTTGGCATGCTATAGGAACGAGGTTGACAATTATATTATTTTATTATAATATTTAAGAGTGCATGCGCACGTATTGTGCTCACGCATAATATATTGTACGAGTGAAAAGTAGCATGAAATTATTCCAAAAGAAAACGGAAGTAAACGCGGTTATCGACTCTAACACTAAACCGCTTGAGGTTAAATCGTTATTTAAAAAGTACGGCGCAAAAACCAATTATGCCGTTCAAGACGTTTCGTTCAGTTGTGATAAAGGTCAAATAGTAGGTTTGCTCGGCTCTAACGGTGCCGGTAAATCCACCTCTTTAAAGTGCATAACCGGTATGATACCGCTTACCGAAGGTCAAATAACCATCGCCGGCTATGATATTGCAAAGAATCCTATCGATGCGAAATCTCACTTTTCTTTTGTTACCGACAATCATGCGACCTTTGTAAAAATGACAGGGCTTCAATACGTTTCTTTTATGGCGGACGTATATAAAGTTCCCAAAGAACAACGCGCTCCGCAACTTGAAAAGTTAGAAAAGGTTTTTCAACTCGGTGATAGTATCAATAAGCTTATCTGCAACTATTCCCACGGCATGAAGCAAAAAATATGTATGATGGGATCGTTGATTCACGAGCCCGATCTTTGGATTTTGGACGAGCCGATGGTTGGTCTTGATCCTCGTACCCAAAACGCAGTTATTACTTTTATGCGGGACTACGTCAATAGCGGTAAAACTATTTTGTTTAGCTCGCATAACCTCGACGTCGTAAGGCGCATTTGCGATCGCGTCGTTATTATTAATAAAGGTCGCTTGGTCGCCGATTTGACCATTGACGAGCAACTCCGCGCCGATCATACCATCTTGGAATCCTACTACTTTGGTGATAACGCTCAAGAAGGAGAAGATAAGTAAGTATGATAGGCGTTCTCCTTAAAAAACAAATTTACGAGCGCTTATCATATTTTAAGCGCAATCGTAAAAACGTGGACGTGGCGGGTATGTTTTTATCCCTTTTACTCGTTGCCGTCGTAATTTTTATCGTGGCTTTGGTGTTTACCGAGTTCGTTAAAAAGTATCTTTCCGTTCGCCTTGATAACGTTATTGACGTATCGGCACGTTGTTACGAACTGATGACGCTAATTTACGAAATCGTATTCGTCGTTAGCGTGTTCGGCTCCGTAACCTCTTTAACCAGAGCCGTTTTTGAAAGCGACGATCGTAACGTGTTGGTTGTACTACCCATCAAGTCATCGACGATTTTTATAACCAAAATGATATCGGCGTACTTCGGACAAGCCGTTTTATGCTTGTGCGTATCGGTACCCCTCGTTATCGTGTTCGCAACCGCGGCAGAGCAAAGCGCTTACGTTATCGCGATGTCCGTTGTGGCAGGCTTAATTATGCCATTTATTTCTTTGGGCGTTGCCTCGATACTCACCGTACCGTATTACTTTATAAAAAGATTTTTACAATCTCGCTACGTTACATTCTTGCTCGCGATTACCGCGATTATGGGCGTCGGCTTTTGGTGCTACTCCGAGGTTCTTTCCTTCTTTGAACAAATGATGGTTAGCGGTGAAATGAAGTTCTTCTTCGACGCCAAAAACATGGAGTTTATCATCAATTTAACCGATAAATTAGTGCCTGCGAACTTTTTGGCAAACCTTGTACTCGGTAACGAAATCGGCAAGAACGCAGGTATCTTGGTGGGTATTATCGTAGGCCTCGGCGCACTTGGCGTAGGCATCGAATATCTACTATATAACTCTGCTGTTAAAATTCGCGTTCAAAACAGCGACGGATTTGTTTTTGCTCGCAAAAAGTTATCCAATCCTCGTTCGGTAAGACTTGGATTGTTGTTCAAGGAAATCGGCGCTATTTTATTTACACCCGATTACGCCTTCCAATACATCTCGGTTGCAGCGATTCTTCCCGTAATGGTTTACTTCTGTATGGGATTGGGAGCCGATCTTTTATCTTCGATTTTGAGCCTCGAGATGAACCTCGAAATCGCGTTATTTATAACCGTTTTATTTGGAGCGCTTACCAACACCTTCTGTGCAATCAACATAAGCAGAGAAGGTAGATCTTTCTATATGCAAAAAACGTTACCCATTAAGTTCAGCGATATTTTAGGAGTAAAAATACTCCTAAACGTTGTGGTAACGCTTCTTTCCGTTGGTATAAGCACTTTGATTATTACGGTACTTGGCTATATAAGTTATCTCGACGGATTGTTCGTGTTCTTCGTTGGCGTGGTCACGGGTGTTGCTCAAATTTGCTTTGCAACCAGAAAAGACCTCAACAAACCGCACTTCTCAACCGAGGAAGATAACACCGTCAAAGAGGGTAACGGCAACGTTTCGGCTATCATTATGCTCGGCATGATAGTAGCTGTAGTTCTTGCCGGTGTACCGCTATTTTACGGCATCAAAAATAGTTTTGAAGAAGAAAGCTTTGCCGGCTTCACCTATTTGTTTGCAGGTTTAGGCGCACTGATAGTGTTGGGCGCTTCCCTTGCATACACCTTTATAGGGCTTCGCAAGAGCTTTGAACGTATTACGGAGGGGGATTAATTATGAAGAAAAAAGTTATAGCCCTTATAATGATAATTCCGCTAATCTTCCTAATTACGTTGTTCTCGATTAGTCAGGTTGCAAGCATTAACGCAAACGTACCGGTATCGGGCATCAAGATTACTACGCAAAACGATAACGGATTTATACGTCTTGATATGGCAAACTACAAGAGCGATTATTATATGACCGCTCGCGTCGAGCCGAGTAACGCTTACGATCAAAAATACGCCTTTGGCGTATCGGCCGTTTCCCAAGATGAAAAACTTGCCGACATCCAAATCGAGCAAGACGGTCAGTTGCTTGTAAATAGCGACGGCAAAGCTAAAATTACCGCAACATCTAACGACGGCGGATTTACCGATAGCGTAATTCTATCGGTACGTAGCAGTAAGGTATTATCCGTTACTCCGACCGTTATGCGTACCGATACTTCGGAGCCTATCGAGCTTACTATGGTGGAGACTAACCATTACGCTATGACCGTAAACGGTGGTGGATATACCTTTGGCAAAATCATCGTGCCCACCGAGCTTAACGATAGCGACGTAAGATGGTCCAGTAGCAACGTTAACGTAATGGATATAAATACCGTCACAGGTAGAGCCAACGCAAAGATCTCCGGCGCCTCTACGATAACAGCAGTTTGTGAAAACGGCCTTAACGGTCCCATCACCGTAACCATAGACGTTACCGTTAACTATTTAGGCGGTGAAGCTGGCTTAACCATTGACGGCAAGGAAAACAACTTCCTCGTATTTGCAAAAGGTACCAACAAGATCGATTTCCTATTGGAACTCGAAACTGCCAACCCGAGACTTGGTATCAGTCAAATGCTTACCATAACTACCGGTAAAACCAACTTTGTTACGGCACAAGAGTTTAAGAACCTCGATTCGATAGGAAAACGTTTTAAGGTAACCCTAACCCTTATGAAAGGGCACCCTGCGGAAATAAGCTTTAACATTACCGCACCCGGTCAAACGGCGCACGGAACGCTTGACGTATCGTTTAGTGAGTTCGACTTTAACGTATACACGTCCTATCATACGTCAAAAGATCAAACCATCTATCAAAAGAACGGCACCTCTATCACTTACGTTGTAATCGGCGAGCCAAGTGAAGATGGTATAACGTACGATTGGAGCTTGACGGGCGACGGGCTCGAAATGACGGTTGACTCAACGAGTGCGATTGCTACCATCAAAGCGTTAAAGATGGGCTCCTATTCGCTAACAGTAACCGCGCTTAAAGATGGAACTCCGGTAGCCGGCAAAACTAAAACCAAGACTATAACCGTAGTGCGCGGAGTATACTCCCTTGAGTTTTTAGATAATGCCAAGACCTATGGTCTTGAAGATATACTTGCTATTGGTAATAAGCAATACGTCGAAAGTAAAGACGACTTCAACGATTATCACGCACAGTTGGGACTTAACGTGCAATATGATAACGGCGACGTATCAGCATACACCGGCAGTAATAGCAACTCCGACATATTGTTTAGCTCCTCTAACAGCAGTATTTTAGAGCCTCTCGTAACGCAAACGGACCTTTTGAGGGCAACCGTAAAAGGGGACGGCAAAGCGACCATGACCGCTACTTGGAAGTATGCGGAGTACTTTAACCAAAAGGTAAGTAGCTCGATAGTTTTGCGTTGCGTAAACAAGGGCTCAATGGTACAAAACTACCTACAACTCAAAAAATCAACGGAAAAGAATTATCCCGTCGTTTTGACAAGTAGCGTAATGCTCGGCTGGGAGAATATGACGGTAGCGGAGCTTGAATCGGAAAGTAAATTGATGGATACCGACTACGACTGGACGTTCTATAGGAACAAAGACGTTGTTGCAGGTAAGCAAACCATTACTCCGCCCCAAATTCGATACGTTATGGAGTTCAAAAACGACGTATATGGTAACGGCTATACAATCAATGCAAACAACTTTACTATGGCTCAAGATCGTACGGGCAAGCCGTTATTATTTAAAGGGCCGTTGGATTTCGTATCATCGGGAACCGCAGCGGTTAAGGCGCAAGATAATATAGTATTCTTGGTGCGTGAGAGTGACATCATAATCGACAACGTAATCTTAAAGGGTTGCTCGGACGAGAGTTTGAGTAACGGCGAAAACGGCATCGACCTTACCAAACTAAATTATACGGGCACCACACTGGAAATCAGCGGAAGCACCACGCTCGTCAACAGCCGTGTTAATAACGGTAGGACGGTAATAAGGATTTTTGGTGGCGAGACCACTAACGGAGATCCAATCGTTGAAGATTATAAGGACGTAAATCTTGAGGAAGAACGTTTATTTGCTCATATCGAGAGCTGTATCATATCTCACGGCAGAGAGTTCCTTGTTAAGATTGGCTCCAACCGTGCCGTTCGCGCCAAGGACGCACCGGACATGGCATCGTTCAGCCCGACGCAATTCCGCGATAAAAACGGCAAGTACTATAAGGTTTACGATAACTTGAACGCTAAAGACGAGTATTTCTACGACAACTACGTCATAACCGACGTTACGCTCAAGGATAGCGTACTTGCAACTTGTGGATTGTTTACCATCGGTATGGAAACGCACTTCTCCGGTAGTATGCTTGACGGCCATGCCTACTTCCCCGATACTTGGGTAAACTGCGCGTCCACTTCCTTTGCAAGCGTACTTCACTTGGAAGGGGATATCGATTTTTACGACTGGAAGGAGCTTGCTCACGTAGATAGCTCCACGCTTATCGAAACGACCGGCGATGCAAGTGAATTCTTAAGACTTGATATCAATACCATGCTCGAAAAGGTAGCGAGCTATCACGCCGAGTATAATGATATTATTGCAAGACGCGATGATAAAAAGTACGTTCACGGCGGTATTGCGCTTTATGGTGGCGGATACAACTATTCCTGCATCGATATGTCGCAAATGACCACCGAAGCTTTGAAGAATTATGAAGTCAATCTGAGCATACTCGCCGAAGGCGAAACCGATCAAAACAGCACTTTATACTTACAAGGCACGGCACTGCCGATAGCGGCGGGCAACCAAAACTTTGCCTTCTATATGTATAACAACGACTCGATAACCAATTACGAACATCAACAACAAAAGCTTCAATCCAATGAAGCGTATATTCTACCTGTCGCACCCGTTCCGGGCGATTAATAGGAGTAAAAAATGAAGAAGAAAGGAATTATTAAGTTACTAATCGCAACAATGCTTGTACTTTCCGTTATGGCTATTTTGGTAGCCTGCGGAGGGGCAGACGTAGGTTACGATAACGGCGACTCCAACGGAGGTTCTTCAGGAGGCGGATCTTCGATAACGGTAACCTTTATGGATAGGGGAGACGTTATCAAAACAAGCTCCTCGTTGGACGTTATATCGTCGTTCGAGCCCGACCCCCGCATTGGTTACGATTTTGCAGGATGGTATTACGACGAGGCTTATACCCAAGAGTTCGACGGCATGCCGACAAAGAGCGTTATCGTTTACGCCAAGTGGGAAATAATGACCTTCGTAGTAACCTTCTACGGTATGGATGATACCATCATCCCCGTCAACGGCCAAAACTACCAAGAGGTAACTTTTGGTGGCAGTGCAGTCGCGCCCACCGCTCCCGAAGTGTTGGGATATGATTTTGTCGTTTGGATGGTAGATGGCGAGGAAATCAGCGATTTTAGCTACGTTACCAGCGATCTTATAGTTGTAGCCGATTACGTAGCAACCACCACGACAAGAGTTCTTACAATCCGTCGATTCGAGCCCATTGTAACAATTGATGAAGAGGGCGTAGAAACGATTGACGAAAACGTTAAGAGAGAGGAGGTCCGTGTTGGATCGGAAATCGCCACTTATATAAACGAAGGTCGACTTGGCATTGAGGAGTATTTATGTGGCGGATTGGCGTTTGTAGAGTGGTACCTTGATGAAGATCTAACCGAGCTTTATGCGTACGACGCTAATGCAAAAATGCCCAATAAAGATCTTACTCTTTATCCTAAAGTCGTTATAGAGGATATCGAAGGCTTGGCGCTTACTTCCAGTCGTACTAACTTTAAATACGACCTTGGTGGTTTCCAATTGCAAGCTAAATTCTACGACAACATAGGCTTAACTTATAGCTATGATTGGTACAACCATGATAGCGGTAAGGTTAAGCTTGCAGGCACTTCCATACCCACCTATAATATCGACGGTAAAGGTCAAGGCAACTATCGCTACAGTGTAACAGTAACCGTAAGCTACAAAGAGCTTGAATCAAAAACGGCAAGCGCCGAGTTTACCGTAACCGTACTTCCCGGTAGTCTTGGCGATAGCGGAATTTCTTCCGAAGCGACCTCTCAAGTCTACGATGGTAAAATGCATACGCCGAGCTATAAAGGCTTAATCGTAGGCGATACCTTGTCTTATAGAGTAGTGGTAGAAGGTGAAGATCCTGATGCTGAAAAGACCTATACAAGCATAATCGACGTCAAAGACGTCGGAACTTACAAGGTCGAGACTTTGGTCGAGCGTCCCAACTATGATCCATTAGTGCTTGAAGCAACGCTTGTAGAGATTACCCCTGCCACACTAACGGTTACTGCCGACAATAAATCAATGTACTACGGCGATCTTGCCACCATTAGATTTACCGCTACTTATAAAGGCTTTATCGATGGGGAAGATCAAAATACTTTGGGCATTACTCCCTCGATAACTTGTGAAATTGGTAACGGCGACGTAGGTTATTATCCCATCATTGTAAGTGGCATAACGCTTAAAAACTACAACGTAGTCGTAACCCCCTCTAACGCATCTGATAGCGAGGCGATAGAGAAGGTTAGCGCTCTTTATATCGCGCCTAAAATTATATATGCAAGCGTACGTAACTTAACTCAAGGCTACGGCGCTGACATACCGGAATATACTTTGATAGTAGAGTCTTCCCCCGGTATCGTATTGCCTTCTTCCAATGGCGATTATCAAAAGCTTAAGAACGGCCTTGACTTTGCATGCGATTACTTTGTAGGCGCAAAAGCCGGTAGATACGATATTGATTTGCAAGTTAAAGATAATGCCGACGGCGAAGCGCTTAAGAACTATGACATACAAATCGAGCCCGGTATGCTCACCGTAACTAAAGCCAACTTAACCATCACCGTTGATAGCGAAAACCTTGTTTACGGTGCCCAAAAGCCTGATTATGGCTACTCCGCAGTAGGTTTTGTTAACGGCGAGAATCTTTCAGATTTTGATGGGACGCTTACTTTAACTTGCGCGTACGAGCAAGGTAGTAACGTTGGTTCTTATTCTATTACCGCATCGGGGCTTACTTCCGATAACTATAACGTCGCTTACATTGCAGGTAAGGTTACCGTAACCAAAGCTCCTCTCAATATTGCCATCAATAAGATAAATACCGTGTACGGCAATTCTGCACCTACTGCTCAAGAATATAAGTCTCAATTGACTTATACCGGCTTTGTGGCGGGGGATGATGAAAGCGCGCTCAATACCGCAAACGCAGGCTTTAGTTGTGCTTATGCTCCCGGCTCTAACGCAGGTCAATATAAGATAACCATTTACGGATTCTCATCCGTTAACTACGCCATCACTTACACGCATAACGTTCTTGAAGTAGCAAGAAAGCCTCTTGCTATTAAGGTTAACGATATTAGCCTCGTTTACGGCGAAGCGCTACCTCTCGTTAAAGATTTGACAGTTGGCGAAATGTTTGCTATGGACGAGATTGAAGACGTTATACCGAATGCTGTATTCGACGTAAGCGGATACATGGCAGGTAGTGCGATAGGTAGTTATGCAATTGCTTTGAAGCAAGAGTGCATCGATACCACCAACTACGACGTAACCGCAACCGGTGGTACCATTACCGTTGCTCAAAGAGAGCTCGTTGTTCACTTGAGAGCTTATGCAAGCGTTATAGCTAACGAGGAGTGGCTCGGCAGTCTTGTCGACAACAGCTTGAATACCGCAACCCACTTCGAAATTGATAACCTTTACAACACCGACCGTATTAGCGCCGGCGTACTTTCCGTTTCTCGTCATGATTTCGGCTCTTATGCAATCAAGGGTAATTGGACGGGCGCCGACTTCAGTTGGGCAACCGCTCTACAAATTAAGACCGGCTCCGACGAGGACGTTAAAGATAACTACTCCATTATATACGACGTTGTTGTTGCTATCGGCACTTACGGCAAAATTATAAGCGACTACGAAGCAGCTTACGACGGCGAATATCACTCCTTTGTGGTTGAAGAAGACGAAGACTTCGGATTTAACTCCGGCGGATTTGATATCGTTACAGAGTACAGCACCGAAGAAAACGGCGTTTATACGACCGAACCCATTGAATTCAAAAACGTTGGTAGTTATACCGTATGGTTTAAGCTTTATGATAACAACAACCCCGGTGAGGGCGTATTGCATAGAAGTCAAACCATTACCATTACTCCCGCGCTTTTAAGCATCAACGTTGATGACGCAACCGTAACTTATGGTGAAGCGCCTTCGGCACAAACCTTTACGGTAAACGGTTTCGTTCCCGGTGAGGCGGAGCAATTCAACGTCGATATGACTGTTGGATACGGCGATTACGTCGTAGGTAGCCCTGTTGGTGAATACGCTATTTTGCCGGTTGAAAGCTCGGTAGTATTTGAAGCTAAAAACGATAGCGTTTTAACTTCCAACTATAAGCTTGACTTCGTAGCGGCTACCTTGACCGTTGAAAAACGCGCCTTGACCGTAACGGCATCCGACCTACCCATCACTTACGGTGATAGACTTAACTACAAGGCATCCTTCGTGGGCTTGGCGAGCGTAGATAGCGCATTGCAAAGCGCGTTACCGCAGTTTGCTTGCGATTATACCGCATCTCCTAAAGCAGGCACCTTTACCATCGTTCCGCACGGCTTATACGGCGATAAATGGTCCAACTACGAAATCACCTACGTAAACGGCGAATTGAGCGTTGCGAAGAAGATCATTACCTTAAGCGCTCCCAAGTTAAGCATCGAGTACGGCTCCGATACGCCCGTTCTTAAAGCAGTTGCAAGCACTCTTGTAAACGGCGATACGGTAGATACCATCGGTACCATTAGCTTAACTACCGCATACGTAAAAGGCAACGACGTCAATAGTTACGTCATCAACATTACCGCAACTTCTGATAAGTACGAGTTCGGCACTCCCACAAGCGGTCTTCTCACCGTTGTACCCAAGAAGGTAAGCGTAAGCTGGACTGGCATCCAAGGTGTTGATTACGTTTATAACGGCAACGACCGTAGCTCCGATATCGGCGCAACCTTCATGGACGTTAACGGCCATAGCGTAAAGGCAACCGTATCGTTTAGCGCAAATAACAGCACACCAAATATGTTCAAGAACGCCGGTGCATATGCTATTACCGCTTCGACATCCAACAAGAACTACGAGCTTTTGAACGCAACAAACTCCAAGTCGATTGCTAAAGCAGACTATACCAACGTTCCTCACAACATCGAGGTTTACGGCGTATACGCTCCCGATCAAACTCTCGGCTCGTTGGCTTTCAATAGCATATCCGTTGGATTCAATCCTTCGTACTACACTTGGGCAACAACAAACACCGTTCCCACTTGTGACGTACAAAGCTACGGCGCATATTTTAACGCAGATAGCGAAAACTATAATAGCTTCGCTTTCGATGCTACCGTAATTTTAAGAAAGGCTACCGTAGGCATACTCCAAAATAGCAATGAAATCCAAGAGTTTACCTTTGTCGAAGCCAACTGCACCGCCATAAACGGTACTTATACCTTGCTCCCGACAATCTATTATCGCGGGTCGGTACTCAACAGTAGCTTGTATACCTTATCCTTCTCAAAGGGTACCAACGTATTCACTGCAGGAACCCATAAGTCGGTTATGAGCCTCGATGCAGTCAACTACGAACTTAAGTCCGAAGTAACTTATATCGTTAAGTACAAGGCCGCAAGAATCGGCACCACCTACTATACGATTGAGGATGCTTTGAACGTCGCAAAGAGCGGTGATAAGATTTACGTTACCGCTAACTCCACCTTTGGCTCCTACAATGAAGTAGCGCATATCGCATACGCTTCTACTTCCTACTACACCGTAAAGGCAGGCGTTAACGTAATCCTTCCTTACAACGCTTCTGATACTCGTGGCTATAACCCCGGAGCAACCGAAGGCGATAGCGATTTTGACAACTTGCCCCTCAACTATTTAGGACATGCAACCGATCTCAATAGGGCCTACCTAACCTTGACAGTGCCTTCCGACGTTACCATTTACCTAAACGGTAGCATTACCATAGGTGCGTATAGCGGTAGTAAGCAAGCAGGTGGTGTAGCACAAAACGGCATTAGCGAATTCTCAAGGCTTATCCTCAATGGTAAGATTATTGCAATGGATGCGAGTATCAATGCATACGGCTATATTGACGGCAGTGGTAATATCGTAGCAAAGGGTGCAACCGTTGTTACCGAGACCTTCCACATTCCCAGCTGGCCGGGTGGCACTCACGCCGTAGCTCGTTATATAGGTAACACAGACTTGAGCGGTATGACCTTTGTTTCCGGCGGTAGTGCATACACTCCCAAAAACGTCGTAATGTTCCCGTTTGCCCAATACGTCATGGACTGCGTACGTGTTACTATGGAACTTAATTACGGTTCTTCATTGCGTGGATATATTAAGATAGCGACCTCCGCTCAATCGTTAGGAGGAATGAGCGTAGTTAAGGCTATGTTGAACGAGACTCACATCGCTTTGGTAAATTCATCTACCGATAAGGGAAGTGGCATATTGCGCATGTTGAATAGTTCAACCAAGATTACGAGAAGCTATCTCAACGGAAAGTTAACCTACAAGCTCGACGGAAGCATCGCGGACGGCTACAGCACCTTGAGCTTGAAAGTTCTCAATAAGAACGTAAACGTTTCCTCTGAAAAGGTTATGTTCCCGATAGACGGTAGCATGGATATCGTTATCAATAGCGGTAGCTTCACTCAAGATTATCAATGGAAGATGTTACCAGGTGCTAACTTAAAAGTTAACGCAGGAGCCTCTTACGTTCTTAACGGAAGCGTAGCAACGTTACCGCAAGGATATAAGATGGCTTATAACGGCGGATATCCAAACTATGCAGACGCTAAACTCATAATCGACGGCAATATGACTGCAAACGGAACTTGTGGCGCAACCATAGTTTCTACCGCAAGCGGTAGGGTAGTACTTGGCGCAAGCGCTAAGACGAGCGTGACGGTAAAAGATGGTACCGGCGATATGCAAAGATCAGGCTTGACTATCAAATTTACCTTGACCGAGTCTAACGTAGTAACGCGTAGCTTAACTCTTGTAAACGCAAGCGGAACTACGGCTGTAACCCTCGGCAAAACCTACGTTTATACGGCAGGAAGCTGGGCACAACAATAGTTTTAGCGTAAACTTTGACGCACAACTCAATTGGGCGGGCACACGCGTGTGCCCGCCTTTTTTGCGCGTTTACGCGCGAATTATAATATACAGTTGACTTTATAGGGAGTAGTGTGGCATAATTAACCAATAAAATAGGATAGTTTTATTTTTACGGAGGTGTGTTGTGAAACACGTAGATATCAAAAAACTTCTTGATAACGCCACTGAATACGTTGGTAAAAACGTTACCGTTTGCGGTTGGGTTAGGACGGCAAGAGACTCTAAAGCGGTTGCTTTTATAGAGCTCAACGACGGCACTTGCCTTAAGAATATTCAGCTCATTATCGACAAAGACAAGATTGATGCTGAAGCCCTCAAAAACGCTATGGCAGTAGGCACCTCTTTGAAAATAGAGGGCGATTATATCGCTTCTCCTAAAAACGGCTACGAAGTTCAGGTTACCGATTTGGTAGTTTTAGGAACCTGCCCTGCAGACTTTCCCCTTCAAAAGAAAAGACATACCGTAGAGTTTTTGCGTACCATACCGCACCTTCGCGTAAGGACCAGATACTTTGAGTCGGTATTTGCAGTACGTTCAGAGCTTGCTCAAGCGGTACATAGATATTTTGCTCAAAATGGCTATAAATACGTACACGCTCCCATCATTACCGGTAGCGACTGCGAAGGCGCAGGCGAAATGTTTAGAGTAACCACTCACGACTTCGAAACGGAATTCAAAACGGCAGATGAGTACTATGCAAACGACTTCTTCGGCAAGAAGGCAGGCCTTACCGTTTCCGCTCAATTAGAAGGCGAGATCGCGGCTATGGGCCTTGGTAAGATTTACACTTTTGGACCGACCTTCCGCGCAGAGCATAGTAACACCCCTCGTCACCTTGCAGAGTTCTGGCACATCGAGCCCGAAGTCAGCTTTGCAGAAATCGACGACATTATCGAAATCGCAGAAGACTTTATTAAATATATCATCAAAGAAGTTATGGCAAACTGCCCCGACGAACTCGAGTTCTTCAACCAATGGGTAGAAAAGGGCCTTATCGATAAACTCCAAACCGTTGTTTCCAACGACTTTGCTCGCTTGAGTTACACCGATGCTATCGAAGTTCTTAAGAAGAGCGGTAAAGAGTTCAAATATCCCGTCGAGTGGGGCGCAGGTCTTCAAACCGAGCATGAGAAGTATCTTGCAGACGAGTATTTCGGCAAGCCGGTCTTTATCGTTGATTATCCCGCAGACATCAAGTCCTTCTATATGAAGCAAAATGCCGACGGCAAAACCGTTGCTGCAACCGACCTTTTAGTTCCCGGTCTCGGCGAAATCATCGGCGGATCGGAAAGAGAGTGGGATATGGAAAAACTCCTTGCCGCAATGGCAAAACGCGGTATGCCTACCGAGGGTTACGAGGAGTACCTTGATACCCGTAAGTTCGGTAGCGTTCCTCACAGCGGTTTCGGTCTTGGATTTGACAGAATGATTATGTATATTACCGGCGTTCAAAACATCAGAGATACCCTCATGTATCCACGCACGGTAGGCTCCTTATAAAATCGGAGGACACAATGAGTATAGTTATCGCTCCATCGGATTATAAAGCCGTATTAGGTCTTTACGATACGCAAACGGCAATCGGCAT
This sequence comes from Clostridia bacterium, assembly GCA_017504305.1. Taxonomy (GTDB): domain Bacteria; phylum Bacillota; class Clostridia; order Christensenellales; family DTU072; genus Stercoripulliclostridium_A. Next base: position 31,273 of record JAFVRJ010000007.1, read on the forward strand.
CTTAAAGAGAACCTTCGAAGATAAGCTTTGTCTTGCATTGAATCTTAAGCGTGTTTCGGCACCCTTGTTCGTTGACCCCAACACCGGCATGAACGACGACCTCAACGGAGTTGAGCGTCCCGTTCGTTTCGACCTTAAAGACGGCGGTCGCGAGGCGGTTATAGTACACTCTCTTGCAAAATGGAAGCGCATGGCACTTCGCGATTACGGTTTTTCGGCAGGGGAAGGACTTTACACCGATATGAACGCTATTAGGCGTGACGAAGAGCTTGATAACTTGCACTCCATTTACGTCGACCAATGGGACTGGGAAAAGGTTATAACCAAGGAAACTCGCAACGTCGAGTATCTTAAAAACGTAGTAAAATGCATCGTTGGAGCCATCTGTGAAACGCTTGACGTTTTGAAGTGTCGTTACCCCCAACTTACCGTTGAACTTAATAGAGAAGTTAAGTTTATAACCTCGCAAGAGCTTGAGGATTTATATCCCGATTTAACTGCGAAGGAAAGGGAAAACGCCATTGTAAAAGAGTATAAAACGGTATTCATCATGCAAATCGGCAAGACTCTTAAGTCTGGTAAAAAGCACGATGGTCGCGCTCCCGACTACGACGATTGGGACTTAAACGGCGATATACTCTTCTGGCATGAAACCTTAAATTGTGCTCTCGAAATATCGTCTATGGGTATCCGTGTTGACCCAAAATCGCTTGATAGTCAACTTAAGGCTGCCGGCGCGGACGAAAGAAGAAAGCTACTATTCCATAAGGAACTTTTAGAGGGCAAACTCCCGTTGACGATGGGTGGCGGTATCGGGCAATCAAGACTTTCAATGCTGATGCTCCAAAAGGCTCACGTAGGCGAAGTTCAAGTTTCGCTTTGGGATGAAAGCACCAAACGTATTGCTCAAGAAAACGGAATCCATTTGTTATAGTAGACCATCGTAGGTCTTTTGCCCCAAGCACTGATTCTTCCCATAATTAGCACTTATGTTGCAAGCAAAAACAAATAGTATGGATAAATATCTTCCCATAAAAGCGCTTTCAGAAAGCGGATATAACTTTGCACTTAAAGCCCTAAAGGGCGAATTAAACGACGGCACCTATGATCTCGAAGAGGGTGCCTTTGCTTTTATTACAAGTTATGAAACCAAACCGTTCAGCGAAGGTCTTTTCGAAGCTCATAAAAAATTTATAGACGTTCAAATTATTTTGAGTGGAGAGGAAGTAATAGCAACCATGCCTCTTAAGGAAATGTACAAGGGCGAGTGCGTAAAGGAGTACGTTCACGATATCGAGCTTTATCGCATCGAAGATTCGGGCAAACGCCACTATCTTAAGCCCGCCGATTACCTTATATTGTACCCTAAAGATGCCCATATGCCGGGCGTTTCCGAGTCGCCCACAAAGATGCGCAAAGCGGTAATAAAAATCCCTGTTTAAAAATGTAATGCATCCGAAAGGGTGCATTTTTATTGCGTTAGAATTGCAATTTTGCCTATTATGAGTCATTTCGTGCGCTCATATTGATTAATTTACAACAATGTTGTAAAATGTAGGCAAGGAGATTTTATATGAAAAAATTAGCAATAATCGGTATCGGCAACAGAGGTAGTGAGTATTTGGGTTTGATAAAACTGTTCTTTGGCAAAAAGATTCAAATCACTGCACTTTGTGATAATAATCCGGAAAAATTAATTCGCTTCGGTAAAAAATATAAGGTTCCGGAAGAAATGAGATTTTTATCCTACGAGGAGCTTTTAAATAAAGGCGTTATCGCCGACGGTCTTATTATTGCAACTCCTGATAGAGAGCATTATCGCATGGCTAAAGCCGCGCTGCTGACAGGGTATAAGACGATACTGCTTGAAAAACCCCTTTCCGGCAACATCGAAGAGTCCAGAGAGCTCAATGCCATTACCAAAGAGCAAAATGCCAAAGTGGTGGTTTGCCACGTTTTGCGCTATTCCAACTACTACTCTAAAATCAAGCGCGCCGTTGAAAGCGGTAAGCTTGGTAGGATCCTATCCATCGAGCAAAGAGAAAACGTAGGATACTTCCATTTTGCGCATAGCTACGTTAGAGGTGAGTGGCACGTAGAGGCAGATTCATCGCCCTCGATACTTGCAAAGTGTTGCCATGACCTTGACTTGATATATTGGTATGCCGACTCAAAACCGATAAGCGTCGATAGCAACGGCGGATTATATTACTTTAATAAAGATAACGCTCCCTGCGGAGCAACGCCCTATTGTATGGGTGGATGCAAGGCAAAAGATAAATGCCCTTACGACGCGGAAGCATTTTATATTACCGACAATATATTTAAAGCAAAGTTCATAAAATATATGCCGGTTACCGTATTTGGGAAGCCCAAAGTTAGTAAAAAAGAAAAACGAGCAATTCTTTCTAACGGCAAATACGGCAGATGTGTATTCCTCAATGATAACGACGTCTGTGACCATCAAGAGGTTAATATCACGTTCGAAAACGGCATTTCCGGTAGACTTACCATGACGGCTTTTGGCGAGCGTTGTGAAAGAGAAACACGTATTGTAGGTACCCTTGGCGAAGTTGTGGCACGCGGCGGTAAAATCGTTATGGAAATTTACGGTGGAGGTCGCAAAACGTTGCATAGTGGATGGTTTAATCTACCTGGACACGTTGAAGGGGATATTCGTACGGTATTGAGTTTTGGCAAGCTTTTGACGGAAGGGCTTGTCGATGATAAGGACGTAACTTATATTGACGCAACACTCGTTTCGCATGAGATTGGCAACCTTGCCGAAATTAGTCGCAAAAGCAAATAACGCTCTTGAATCGCGCGTAAGTTAATGGTATTATAATAAGTATGATAGAAGTTAAAAACGTATTTAAATCCTATAAAATCAAGCGTCGCAATCCTGTTGCGGCACTTAAAGATATTACTTGCACCTTCCCCGATAAGGGTATGTTTTTTGTTATCGGCAGATCGGGCAGCGGTAAGTCCACACTCTTTAATATAATCGGCGGACTCGATAAAGCAGATAGCGGTGAGGTTATAGTCGACGGCAAAAACACCGCGGACTTTACCAAGGAAGACTTCGATAATTACCGCAATCAGCATATAGGTTTTATATTCCAAGAATACAATCTTTTAAATCGTTTTAACGTAAAAGACAATATTGCTGTAGCGCTTGATCTTCAAGGAGGGTACGATAAGGAGCTTATAGAAAACTCTCTTAAGGCAGTTGGACTTGAGGGCTATGCTGATAGACGCATAAAGGAATTGTCTGGTGGCGAAAAGCAAAGGGTAGCTATAGCGCGTGCCGTTATCAAGAATCCCGAAATCATCCTTGCCGACGAGCCAACCGGCGCACTTGACGAAGATACGGGCAGGCAAATTCTTGATATTTTAAAGGAGCTTTCCAAAGAGAAGCTCGTTGTTATCATTAGCCACGACACCGATTTTGCAAAAGAGTACGGCGACGGCATATTGGAGCTTTCTAAAGGAACAATTAAGTCCAACACGATTTTTGGTGATATCGATTCAAATAGGGAAGCTAAAGAGCCTAAAAAGGAAAAGCATCTTTCCTTCAAAAAGACTTTAAGGCTCGGATTTAATTGGCTAACGGTCAAGCCTGTTAGGCTTATTGCATCCATGCTTTTATCAATAGTAACGCTTACGCTATTTGGGCTCGCCGATACGGTTAGTGCTTATAACGAAATTAACGCCGTAACCTCTACCATCGTTGAAAACGATATAGGTCTTGCAACCTTCCAAAAGTTTTATAATTACGAAGAGGAAGGTGATTACAGTTATTCCGAACAGCTTGCGATGGGGGATGCTGATCTTACAACTCTCAAAAATGAAACGGGTTTGGATTTCACACCGGTATACTTACCCGACATCGTTGAATTCTCAGATAGTTTTGCTGAGAACTATCTAAACGCTTCGCACGTATCAAAGATTTACGGTATTATCGAAACGGATGCAAACAAGCTTTCAAGCCTTGGCTTTAGCTACGTCGGTAAGCTACCGAGCGGTAAAAATGAGATTGCAATAACTAATTATACTTACTCCGTTTACGCAGGCACGAGCTTCACAAACGTAGATGGCGACGAGTACACTGCACAGCACTTTAATTCCATTGAGGAGTTTTTAGCACTTGAACCTACGCTTGCGGTTTATAACGATACCGAAGAGGCAAGCGATGATTACGCTACGATCACGGCCGTTATCGATACTCAATTTGAAATAGGTCAATATACCGAGCTTGAAGGAGCAATTCTTTCCGAAGATGACGTTGGTTTATTCTTACTACGTGGCAGTTTTGAAACCTATCTTGAAAGCAGCTATCACGCAATGGCGTTTGTTGGAGACGGTTTTATAAGCAAGAGCGAAGCTCCATCAATTATAGAATCGAGGAAAGCCGGAACTTTGAGTCTTGGACTCAAGGAGTACGGCGGATTTGGCGGTTACTATATTGATTACGTAAGCTCTGTTGGAAGTGTTGGAGAAGGTAAGTATTATTTCTTTGATCCCAACAAGACGTCGCTTTCAGATGGCGAAGTGCTCATAGATATTAACTACACCTATTTGCTTCCCAAGGCCCTTCAAGTTGACGATTTCGAAGCTTTAAAGAAATATGCTAAACAAAATATCGAAACGGCAATACTCAACGGCTTTGACGTTGAACACTGGGCGAATGAGTACGACTATATTTATTATCCTTCCGATATAGAAGAATTGGCGTTTCTTAAGCCTGCAGTGGGTTTATTGCCGATTGGGAAGCTCAAACCTGCACTAAAGGCACCTCAAAGTCTTCAATTAGAGCTTACGCCCGAGCAAGAACAAGAAAGAAAAATAGAGATATTTGCATACTATCTCTTTAATGACGGATACCTTGAAAACACATATAGTGATAAGGCGGGATTTGACGTTATTAAGCAAGAATATATTAATTTATTTAACGCAGGACATACGCTTATAAACGCAGCATTAGAGGATTATTGCATTACGATAACAACCAAGGACGGCGCATATAATTCTATTGCGAGTGATATAAACGTCGTTGGCATTACCTTTATGGAGCAAGATATTTTGACCGTAAGTGATAGTATATTTAACGCATTCAAAAACGCTTATAATGCACGTTATTCTTACGCAATAGCACAAATGCCGGCTGATAGAAAAGCGGTCAAGAGTCTCGTGGAATACTCCTTTAATCAAAAGGATGACGTCACCGGTTATTCGCTTACCAATACTGCGACGGCGATCGTAGAGCAATTAGGCGATTATATTAGGAATATAGCCGAGTGGTTTATTTATATCGGTATTGGATTTGCAGCTCTTGCAATAGGAATGTTCTTAAACTTCTTGCTTTCTGCAATAAAAGACTCCGTTTCGGAAATCGGCATTTTGCGTGCGCTTGGTGCTCGTAATAAAGATATAATGTCAATATTTATAATCCAATCGGGAGTGATTGCTCTTGTTAACTTTATTTTTGCAGTCATATTAACGGCCGTTTTAGCAATCGTTGCGGATAATCTACTACAAGAAACGTTTACTATCTTTATCAAGGCGCTAGAGTTTGGCATACGCCAAGTTGGGGTGCTGTTGGGCGTAAGCCTCGGCGTATCGTTAATAGGCGCGGTGCTTCCTGTTGCAAAGGTATTAAGGCAGGAGCCGGTAGACGTCATAAGAACTTAATAAATCAAAAAATAAAGCCGTCGCAATGCGACGGCTTTTTAACGTAATATCGATATTATTTTGTAGCAGCAGCTTCTGCAAGTTCTTTGTTTTGGAAGTATTTCTTTTTATAAAGTATTGCGTAAACAACGAGCCATACAAGACCTACCAATACGAAAGATAGGCAGTGGAGAGCAAGTACGGAAACGTTGCCAAAGAGTTTGAAGTTATCTCTACCGAACTCGCAAGCGAAGCGGGTAAGACCGAATAAAACGAGGGAGAGGGGGCCGAGCAAACCATAAGTCTTATACTTCATCTTAACGGCGATAATAACGAGGATTACGAATACCGCTATGGCAACGGCAGCTTCAACGAGCTGTATAGGGAATTGGATTTCGTCGTAAACGGGGTTGTAAATACCCCAATCGGAAGCGTAACCATGACAGCAACCAACGAATATACAGCCAATGTGTCCAACGCCCTGAACAAGGCAAAGTACGGGACCCGCGAGGTCCATGATCTTATTATATTTTACGTTCAATAGCTTTGCGGTAGGCCAAGCGACAAGGGGAAGAACGATTATGCCACGTACGGTATTCTTTGTACCCCAAGTGCTAAAACCGCTTTCAATCCACGGCTCTACCATAGACCAAAGGTAAACAAAGCCTATGCCAATAAGCAAAGCAAGGATGGCATCAAGAACTTTCATCTTATACTTTTTACAATGGAATAGCGTATAGCCAAATGCTAAAAGAACCGAAAGAATTTGTGTCCCGGTATAGAAATACGATTGATAACCGGCTTCATAAATTTGTTGAATCATAATTTTACCTCATTAATGATATATCTATTTTAAGCAATCCTTTGTCAGTTGTCAATATGGGAAGCAGTAACGTTTTGCCCAAAAATGCACCTCATTTGCCAAATTGGGAATAACGGCTTCAAATCTTCCCTCTTTTCAAGATGGGTGGAGTGTGGTAGAATAGGGGTATAAAAGGAAAAAGGAGGAGTGCGTATGTTATTTGGTGATTTTAGCGAGAGCGCGAAAAATGCCGTTAAAGCCGTTGTGCCAAGGAGCCTTGATAACTTTAATTGGACGTTCATTTTTATTCTGGCGGTAGTGTTTTATATCTATTGGTCAGAGATTAAAGCCAAAAATTGGAAGGGTATTATCGCAGGTGTAGCGCTTTACTCGGTACATTGGTTTTATGAGATCATGAACGCCATTATCGGCTATGCGACAGGGTATCCGCTGTGGACGGTTTCGAACGAAAGTAGTACGTTTGTGCTCCTGATTGGCGTATCTTGGGAACTCTCAATGATGTTTTCGATTGCAGGTATCATTGCAAGCAAGATGATGCCGGAGGACAGAAACAAGAGACTTTTTGTTACCGATAAGTTTAAGGGCGTATCGTTTAAACTTGTTAACGCTATAGGCATGGCGCTACTCTTTTCGGTAATAGAAATATTCCTTGCGGCGACCCCTGCGTTCATATGGGTTTACAAGTGGTGGGGAGCGATACCGGTATTTATTACGACGTATATACCGTTCTTCTTGGCGTCCAGTTACGTACCCGATTGGAAGCCCAAGCATCAAGCGATATTCCTTGGTACGCTTGCAAGCATAAATATCCTATTGCTTGTAATACTTGTACCGCTTGGCATAATTTAGTTTTACCTTTTTTACACTTGAAGGACGCCCAAAAAGGCAAAAAGTTCATATGGCTTTTTGCCTTTTTTCTTTTAATCGCGCACGCGCGAGCACAATTTTATTATAAAAATTGCGTATTGACGGAGCAAATCGTTTTTGTTATTATTGTAATAGGTGGCAGTGTCGCCTTTTTTGCCACCCCTAAAAATCGGAGAGGAAAATGGAAGAGAAAGACACTTCTATTTTAATAGAAGAAGAGGCTAACGTAGCTAAAACCGCGGAAACGTCCGCGGTGCTTGATGATGCCCAAGTAACGCTTTCCGAAGTAGTAGAAGAGGTGGCGACAGCGCCCGAGCAGGCCGAAGCCCAAGAAGAAGCTGAAGCTCAAGAAGCAGAAATCCAAGAAGAAGCCGAAGCCCAAGAAGAAGTCGATAGTACAAGCGAAGAGGTATCCGAGGTGGCGGAAGAGGTTTCTCCTTTAGAGGCAACCCAAGATGCTGAAGTGGTAGAGCTAACGGAGGATGAAAGGTTAGAGCTTGAGTTAAAGAAGGTAAACGAGGAGTTACAAGATCTTGATGCGCAGATTGAAAAGGCTGAAGCGAGAGTAGCTGTTTACAACATATTTGACACACAAGAAGGAGCGGACGAAGTAGGCATAAGCGGAGAGTACGACGATTACGGCAGAGAGATATTGGATGACGTATTTGAAAACCGACTTCGCATGAGCACCAACGGCATCAAGCTTGCTTATAGCAAGGTAAAGAACGCCATATTATCATATAGAGGCACCAAGCAGAGCTACGATAAGTTATCTGAAAGGTTTAGTCTTGATAAGCAACGATTAGTGTCGATGGAGATAGGAGGCGAGAGCTTATACGTATACGTAAAGGCGGAATTAGGAGTAGTTGGAGAGTATTGTCCGTACGTAGAGCCGATAGACAAGACGCACAAAGAGTATGATGCGTGCATAACGATCAAGCGTGGCAAGGTAACGAAGAAGAACGCTGATTTAAACAAGTTAATAGAGCTAATTGATCGCATAATGGAAGGCGCCGGAGGCGTCAAGAAGAAGGTATACGTACCTATAGCGTACGCTGAGAGGTATCCGGTAAATCCCGAGGCGGTAATAAGAGGTAGCGAAGAAGAAGTGCCGATAGACGGGCAGTACGACGGAGAGGAGTACGATCCGATAGATAACGAGTTGACTCGCAACATAATTATCGATCTAATGGGCGAGGAGTTTGATCTTGAGAAGAAGAAGGGACTCCAAAAGCTTGAGGCACTGCGCCAACAAGCGGAGACAATAAGGGGAGCTGTAGCGCTAACGGAGCCGATAGTATATTTTTACGGATGCGGACTTGATACCGAGAGTAAGGTAGAGTATTTGAGCGTACATCAAGTGCTAAACGATAAATTCCTTGGTAAGCTTTTGCCACCGCAGTACGTAGCTATAGCGGAGAACAGCGAGAGGATAGAAGAACTTAACCTTATAGCGCTCCAAAAGATACTTGAAGAAGTTAACGAAAACGTAAAGTACAAGTTTGCGCTCCCGATAAGTTGCCGTACTTACGCGCGCAAAGGCTCGCACGCAAAGCTAATAAAGGCGCTTGGCGAGGGTGTTGAAAGGCTGATACTTATAGTAGACGGCAACATGCTACTTTCGCTTGGCAAGGTAGGTCTTGAGGGCATTGACGAGTTACGAGGACTTGGCGTCAAGATAATGGTAGATTATAGCGTAGATACGGGAGTATATATGCTAACGGACTACCCAATAGACTACTTAAGAGTGGACTCGAGGTATTATAAAGAGTCAGACGTAAGGCGTACAGCTCTACTTGATATGCTTACGGGATATGCCAAAGTGCAAGGTATACCGGTAGTTGCGAGCGGAGTTGAAGACAGCAAGCAAGCCAAATACTTTTTAAGTCACGGCATTGATATAATCGAGGGATTCTGTACGGGAGAGCCCAAGAGAACGGTGCAAAGTGCAGTAAAAGAATACAAAAAATTACCTATGGTAACTAAATAGGAGATAGGATTATGCAACAAAAACGCAAGATGGTTAATAAAAGCCGATATGTGAGTTTTATCGGAAGGAGGAAGCCCGGAATAATTACTTAACTGTTGATAAATAAGTAACTAACACCGGAGCAAAGCTCCACGATAAAAGCGCATAACCTATCCCGTATTTATAAAACAAAAATAAAAAACATTCATAAAAGGAGAAAAACATGAAAAACGCTAAAAAATCCATGTTTATAACCACCGTACTTATGGTTGCAGTGCTTATCGTAGCAGTATCAACCGCAACCTTCGCATGGTATACCGCATCTAATGGTGCTACTGCCAGTCAAGCTAATATCACAGCGGCTCAATCTTCTGATGCTAACATTGCTGTTGGTTGGACTTCTGATGCATCTGGCAACAGTATTACTTTTGATTCTGCTGCAACAACTTTAAAACCGATGTGCCCCATCGAAGCTCCTGTAGTCGGTACCACTAAGTATTCTGGAGAAACTGGCGCATTAAAGTTTAATACACAAAGCTTAGATGCATTCGGCAGATTTAATGATAATGGAGACACTACCGCAAGCGCGACTACTCCCTGGACTGTTTCAAATGCTATTATAGGCGATCCTGATAATGGTGGCGTTGCTGCTGGCGAATATCATTCTTTCTACATAATTAACAAGAACCAAAACGGAGCTGCATCTGTTGATATGACATTCTCAGCTGTTGGAAGCGGCGAAAACAACAGTAAATTAGTTGTTGCTGTTTTTGCAAAGCAAGGTGCAGAAACAGAAGCAACCTTAAAAGGTGTTTTCTGCAATGTTTCTGGTGGCTTTGTAGCTGGTAGTATTCAAAATGAAAAAACTCCTGCAGAGTGCTTAACTGCAGTTAACTCCACTGATGTTGTCAAAACTACTATTACTTTTGAACTCACTGCAGCCAATACTACTGGAAGCTATGCTGAAATATTTGTTATGGCATGGTTGGATGGTACGGCACTCGGTCAAGAAACAGCTGGTAAGGGTGCAGCTTTCATGTTTAATTTTGAAGCATAAGAACGACCAACAATAAGAAACCAAATATAAAATTTGCATATAGCAAATAACTAACCATCTAACTTACTCTCACGCCACGTGCGTGAGAGTAAGTACCGCTTTTGAATAACACTAATAAATATCAACTATAAAATACAAAGAGAACGTTAATTATGGACTTCTTAAAAAAATTAAAGGGATTTAAGTTAACTCCCGAACAAAGGAAAATTGTCGATATCGTCGTTACTTGCCTTCAAGTAGCAATCATTATACTTGCTATTACCGTTAGTGCGATCGTTATCGCTAACCCGATTGCTTCTTCTGCTAAAGTTGGCGAAGGTAAAACCAAGCTCCTCCCCGTTCTTACCGACTCGATGAACGGCAAAGACGAGTACTACGAGACCACCGGTTTCGATATCAAAACTCGCTTTAAGAGCGGAGATCTTGTTATCGCTAAAACTCCCGAAAACAACCGTACCTTGAAGGTTGGCGACATCGTAACTTACGTTGGCGCAGTTAACGGCTACGAAGCTCTCATTACCCACCGTATCGTTGAAGTTATCGATGGCGATAACGACGGCTTAATCGATACCTACGTAGTAATGGGCGACGTTGTTACCGCAAGAGAAAACTTGCACCCCGATAAGATTCTTGCCGTTTATAAGAGTCACTTGAAGGGCGTTGGTGCCGCTATCAACTGGTTACAAGGACCTACCAACTTCTTGCTCGTTATCGTTATACCGCTCGCACTCCTCTTTATCTACAACATCATTTTGGTAGTAAGGATGGTAATGGAGTATAAGATGACTAAAGTTAAGGAAAGCGCTTCCGAAACCGCGGTTATCGACGAGGAAGAAATTAAGCGTAAGGCAATCGAAGAGTATCTCGCAGCACAAAAGGCTAAAGAGGACGCTCAAGAATAAAACCGAAAACCATATAGGCCCATCGTGCGTGCGTAATACATTTAGGTATACGTATGCGCTTAAGCAAAGGTAAATGAAGATTTTAGGCAAAAAGAAAGCTCCTGACGAGGAGTTGGTAGTCAAAGAGCAAGAACAGTCGGAAGGAGCGGAAAATACTCCGCAACAGCCTCTTGACCCATCTCTTACCGACCCAACCAACCCGAAGTATAAGGTCATCATCAAGAATAAGCAAGCGCGCAAGCAGGTAAAAGAGCGCAAAATAGTAATTATAATTGCTATCCTTTTGCTTGCCTTGATTTTGATCGGTATGCTTGTTTACGGCTTCTATAGCGCTGTCGAAATCAACAACTTTAGTATTTACGTCGATAGCGATGGTAGTAGAATACTATCTCTCTCCGAGACCGCTCACTTTATGCCAGGTACTCAACACCTCGAAATAGAGGGTCCAGAGCATATGGATAATACCAGCCTTTACCTTTGCCCCACCAAAAACGGTGTGCCTATCAAAGATAAACTGTTGGAAATCGTCACCGGCGACGGCCAACAATCTACCAAGGAAGATTATTACTTTGCTTCCTCATTCTACCTTAAAAACGTTACCGAAAATACTCAAATCTACAACGAGTTCTTTAAGATTAAGGAGTGTACCAAGGGGGTAGAAAAGGCTTTGCGCGTTATGCTCGTACGCGATTACGAGGTTACCGTTTACGCCAAGCCTGACGAGCAAGGTAATAACGAAAAGGTGGTCCCCACCGAACGTAACGTATTTACGCCCATAGTATTCTCCACCGATTCCGAGGGTAAATATCGCTTGGATCAAGTGGGCGATAACGCTTGGATTTCCGAGCCGTTTGTGGACGATGAGTACGTTTTCTATAACAAAGAATACACTCTCGAGCCCGGCGAAATACGCAAGTATAGCATCATTGTCTGGCTTGAAGGGTGGGATAAAGATTGTATCAACGATATAATCGGCGGTCTACTTAAAATCGACTTTGCGTTTGAAGTCGTGGGCGGTTGAGTATGAAAACGAAACTACTCGACCTCTTAAGCGGAGTAAAATGGTCCAATAGGCTACTTACCACCGTGCTTATGACCTTTTTACTCTTTGCAGTACTGTCTACCGCGACGTTCGCGTGGTATACGGTAGCTAATATAGCAAGCGTAGGGGATATTTCCTTTACAGCTGCATCAAATACCGGTGGCGGTGGCGATATATGCCTATCTTGGCACGAGCTTGAAGCGGATGAGTATAGCTTTAAGTTGGACTTCGCATCCGTACCACAATCGAACGGCTTAAACCCTATGATTCCTATCAATGAGGGCGTAGTAGGCACGACCAAGTTTAGTACGTATGCAGGCGCCGATACCTTTAACAAAGCGTCGCAGGTGGAAAACATCGCGGGTGGTTACGTCACCAAGTTGGACTCCATTACCCCTGCAACGCCTTACGTTCTCAACGAGAAGAACGGCGACGGCAACGTTATTTACGTTACCAATAAAGCGGATATCGACATGACCGTTACCTTTACTTACGAGGTTAACGCCGAGCTTTATTTGGTCAACGGCACCGACGTGTGGCTCAAAAAGCCCATCGCAAATAAGTTGCGCGCAGCAGTATTTATCGCCGAACAAGGCGACGAGGACTTTACGTTGGTAGGTCTTTGCGCCGAGGACGGTCAAGTAGAAGAAAAAATCCACTACGGAGCCCTCGAGGGTAATAAGAACGTCAACGACGTTGAAAGTCAATCTAAAACTCAAAGCATCAGCTTTGTAGTGCCCGCTAAAAGCTTCGTAACGTGTAAAATAGCCGTATGGTTCGACGGCGTAAGAATGTTGGACTCTGACGGCAGTGGTACAGTTTCATTTGATATGTACTTCGAAGGAAGTGCGTATTTGGAGGAATAAAGTATGAAAAAGGCAGTTAAAGTTAACAACACGGTCCTCACTATCATTATGGTAGTAGTGTTGCTCGTTGCGTTGAGTACGGCAACGTACGCATGGTTCTCGGCAAGTAACGTCGTCAACCTTTCGAGGCTCGAGTTCACCGTCGGAACCGATGCGGTAAGAGGGGATCTTAAGGTTTCTTGGAACGAGCATCCCGACTTTATGGCTAACGAAGGCGCAGCTCTCGATTGGTCCTTATCCCTTGCGTGTGAAGACTCGACTATCGATCCCGCTATGCCCAACGTAGCTCCCACTAAAGGCATGGAGGTCGAACCCTTTATTAACAGCTTCTACACCGGTACAAGCATCGTCGCAACTACACAAGCCGGTAAGATCAACGCCTACCGCTACAACGGCGTTAAGGTCGATCCCGCTCGCGTACATAAACCCAAAGAGACCGATAAACATAACTTCTACCTCTATAACATCAACCCCAACTTTGACCTCAACGTAACACTCCGCTTTACCATCAGCAACACCGTAGCAAGATACCTACACCTCGCAGTTTTTGTCGACGGCAAACTCGAGGGTATCGTCGGCTATAACGATAAAGTCCACTACGGCGAAATCGTTGGCGGTCAAGAAATTACCGATACCATCTACGTCAACCAAGCCTTAACTTACGACTCCAAAACAAGTACGGGAAGCTATTCCCCCAAATACCACGAGTATAACTCTGCAATCGTATCCGACTTCAGCTTCTTGGTAAGTAGCTATCGCGAAATCGAATTCGTTGCATGGTTCGACGGTATGAACATACGCGATAATCACGCTTTAAGTTCGGGTAGTATGATGAGCATATCCTTCTTGGGCGACTACGTAGAAAAAGCATAAAGGATTAAATTATGGGAACTTTCTTTAAAGCGTTTTGCGATATATTCTTTGGCGGAATGCTCGGCATAATTTATGCCGATCCCGAAGCTTTGGGTAACCGTGGAGGCGTGATTGGTGCGCTTGTACAGATGTTTGACTTCAAAGCTTACGCCGAAGTTTATAATCTTTACAAGCCTGATATGACTACCGGCCAAGTGGTCGGAGCTATTATTTGCTTTATCCTCGTAGTACTTGTACTCGCGGCACTTTTGTTCTGCGCGGTATTCTTTGGACGCAAACTCGTTAAGCGCATAATAGGCGATAAAATCTTAAACCAAGACCTTATTGTCGAAATCGATACTTTGCGCCGTGAGATAGTCAAGATCACCAAGGAAAAGGATAGAATTTTAGGATTAAAGATAGCATATCAGGGCTACGATATTTTAGAGGGTAACGACGGCGAAGATACTTCGAGCGAAAAGAAAGAGGGCGAAAGCCGTTTCTATAAGCTCACCGAAGTAGATAATAAATACGCCGATCCCGAGTATAAAGAACGCGAATACGAGTGCTATGAATATAACCTCGAGCAAATTTGCGACCGATTCCGTAACTATGCCGCAAACAATCCCGATAGACCGTGGCGTAAACTTTATTACGAACCCAAGATTATAAGACTGTTCTTTGCCTCTCTTGCAACTACCCGCCTTATTATTCTACAAGGTATATCCGGTACCGGTAAAACCTCTCTCCCCGAGTGTTTAGGACACTTTTTGAAAAATGATACCACTATCGCATCCGTTCAGCCCTCTTGGCGTGACCGTACCGAGCTATTCGGCTACTTCAACGAATTTACCAAGCGCTTCAACGAAACCGAAGTTCTCAAGGCTATGTACGATGCGACCTTTAATAAAGACGTCTATATCACCGTTCTCGACGAAATGAACATCGCTCGTGTCGAGTACTACTTTGCAGAAATGCTTTCTATTTTGGAAATGCCTTCGCGCGATCAATGGGTAGTAGACCTTGTTCCTTCAGGCTGGCCGAGCGACCCCAAACACGTCGTTAAAGGACGTTTCCGCTTGCCCGAGAATATGTGGTACGTAGGCACCGCTAACAACGACGACTCCACCTTTGCTATTTCCGATAAGGTTTACGACCGTGGTATGCCCATTAACATTAATAGTAAGGCAGCGCCCTTCGACGCCCCTTTAACCGAGGGCTTACCCATCGATTATACCTACCTCGAGAAACTCTTTGCGAAAGCTCAAGAAGAACATAAGGTAAGTGAAGAAAACTTAAAGAAATTCGAGGAAATGGATAACTACGTTATCGAGCACTTCCGTTTGGCGTTTGGTAACCGTATCGTTAAACAGCTTCGCGAGTTCGTTCCCGTCTACGTAGCTTGTGGCGGTACCGAAATCGACGGCCTCGATTACGTACTATGTAATAAGATTTTGCGTAAGTTCGAATCGTTGAACTTGGCGTACATCCGTGACGAAGTCGATGACTATATCAAGTACCTCGACGACCACTTCGGCCCCGAAAATATGACCGAATGTAAAGAATACTTAACTCGCTTGAAGAAGCTCTTCTAATACTTAAGGTAAGATATGGCAAGTAATATTTACGAGAAAATCGTTTATCAAATTAATAATTTGATTAAGCAGGAGGACATCTATCCAAAATATATGGATAGTATTTCCGGTGGCAAAAACGATTATAAAATCTCGCAAGTTTACACCAAAAAGAACTACGACAGCGAGTGGATAGGGACTATCGAGGACTGCATCGTCAGCCTTGATAACATCGTCCGTAACCCCCGTAAGTTTATTGTTATCGAGGAAGATATAGTTGATATTTCGCTTGCAAGGAGCATTTCCGTTGAGTCGGTTAAGCACCTATCGCAACACACCAACTTGATTTCTTCCGTTGATAAAAACGGCATGGTTATTCCGTCGAAGATCCTCAATACCAGTAAGGAAGAATCCTTCGACATCTACGAAAACCGCTTTATTTACACACTTCTATTGAAGGTTAGGGACTTTATCGATAGGCGCTTTACCGAAATCCAAAACGCTCTTTTGCGTAGCGGTGAAATCGATATAGCGGTCGAAAGTGAGTTCTCGATCAATAAGAATAAGGTTAAGTATAAGCTTGACGGCGCCGCTAACTTCCCCTTTGACGCGGTAGTCAAAAAGAAGGGCGAAGGCCTCACCGACATCGAAAGAATTACTCATATTAAGAGCATTATAAGCGACTTCTTGGCAAGCCCGTTTAGCAAGGAAATGCGTTCTTGCGCCCCTGTAAGACCGCCGATTTTGCGTACTAACGTTATACTTAAAAACCCCGACTTTAAGAAAGCTCTCGTACTGTGGCAATTTATCGAAAGTGCCGAAAAGATGGACTTTACTATCGATTCGGTTACCGAAACTCAAGAAATGTCACCGCAACTTGCTGATAAGTATAGGGGACTTATATTCTTAAATACCGTCCTTATGCAGTCTATTGCCGAAACGCGCAGAGACGAGGAAGTCTTTGATAGTGTCGAGCAAGAAGTCAAGACCGAAGCGGACGAGTATCGCACCAAAAACATCGACGACTTTGTGCCGGACGACTTCCCGCACCTCAAGATGGAGCTATCGGAAATCCGCAGAGTTTACCGTCGTTTAATAGCCGGTGAAGCCACCTTGACGAGCGGTGAGATGAGTAAGCTTAACGGCGCTCTCGACCGTGTTATAAGGCAGTATAAGATTAATAAAGCCAAAGAGGATAGCTATCGCCAACAACAACTAATCCTTAAGCAACTCGAGGAAGAAAAGATTGCAAAGCGTCTTGCTCTCCGCGAGCAAAAGGATCTTGAGCGTAAGGCGAGGGCTGAAGAAGCTCGTAGACGTATTCAACTCCGTAAGGACGAGGCAGCGCATAAACTTCGTATTAAGAAGTTGGAAGCTCAAGCCCAGCTTGAAGAAAAACGCAAAGAAAAGGAGTCGCGCGAAAGACTTAAACTGGAACGCGAAAGGCAAAAACAAGAGCTTTTACGCTTGGAAAAGGAGCGCGAGGAGCTTGAAAACTATCGCGTAGTAAACAAGCAAAAGCTTTTAGAGCTTCGCTCCATACAAGACAAACGCATTGCAGACGAAAGGCGCATTTCCGCACACGAGGACGAGAATATGCGTTTATTGCACGAGCAATTTTCGCAAAAGGCGAGTGTTGCGCGCGAAAAACTATTCTTTGCAAAGCAACAGTACGATATAGCTCTTCGCAGGTTTAAGGAAGAGGAAGATGCTCTCGAGCAAGAGAGGCGCGACCACGTCAACCAAATGGCGGAAGCCAAGAGCGAACGTGCCAAAAAGCAAGAGGAAGCCTTTATGTTAGAGCGCCTTGCAAAGGAGCAAGAGCAATCTGCAAAGGACGTTGACGAGCAAAAGGTAGTAACGCTACAAAAGATGCGTGAGGATAGCGATAAGTATTGGGAGGAGGAGCAACGCCTTGCCACCGAGCTTGCTATTAAGCTTAAGCTGGACGTATTACGCAAGTATGAGCAAGATGAAACGCGCACGATAGTCCAAATGCGTGAGGATGCATTGCGTTCGATAAGGAGTATCGAGGCGGGATTCAACGATAGGTTGACGGTAGAAGAAATGCTTGCTATCGAAAAACTGCTTGTTCTTGCTCGTAAGAATATGACGGAAGAGGAAATTAACGAGAAGATGAAGGCTTACGATAAGAATATGCGTAAGCGTGCACGTAAGCGTGCGTTCAACAAACTTAAGGAGCGTTTCTCCAAGAAATAGATGAAAAAACCGAGTGCTAAAAAGATAATAGGGGGTGTAACGACGGCGTTGCTCGTCGTTGCTTTTTTGCTGGCGTTAGTTAGCCTTGCATCGGTATTGATGCAGACTTTGCGCGGGCAAGAAGCCTCGTTATTCGGTTATAAAATGTATTACGTAGAGTCCGATAGCATGTCGCCTACCCTCGAAAAAGGTGACATGATTATAAGCAAATCAATCAAGGACGTAAGCCCCAATAAGATCGATAAATTAATAGACGAAGGGGACGTAGTAACCTTTAAGCAAGAGGTTCAAGGCATCGTTATAAACAATACTCACCGTGTTGTTAAGGACGTATATTTTGACGAGGAGCTTGGCGCATACTGCGTAGTAACGCGTGGCGACAACCCTTCTGCGCCCACCGATGCCCCTATACCGATAAGTGCCATCAAGGCAAAAATGATTAAGCGCACGACGACTCTTGCCGACTTATACGAGTTTTTAGGCTCGACTTCGGGTATAGCTGTAGTTATCGTTTTACCGATGGGATTACTGCTTGTTAGCACCATTTATCAGCTTGTTATCAAAATCAAAAAACCCGCTCAAAAAGAGGATGAAGCTCCTAAAAAAGAGAGTGCTTCTCGCGAGGAAGAAATCAAACGCCAAGCGGTAATCGATTACCTAAAAGAGCAAGCAATAAAAGAGTATCTTGAGCAGAAAAACGATATTAACGGCAACCAAAAGAAGCAATAGGGCAACCCAAACAAGGATAAAACGGGCGCACAAAGCGCTCGTTTTTTGATGTATCAAACAAGAGCACCAATTGACGGTTGTAGTAATTTAATCGTAAAACATATTGCCATTAATCGCGCGCATATATATAATAATTATTATTTTATATAAGGCGCACGCACGTATGTACAACAAGCTAACGACAAAAAGAATCATTTTTTTAGTAGCGTTAATAGCGCTATTTGTCGTTACGCTCGCTTTTTCTACCTTATATCAACCCACCTTAAATAACACCCCCGTCGAGCTCACCCAAACTACCCTCCCCGATGTGGCGTTAGCAAACGTTGGTTCTCTTAACGCAAAAAGTGCCTATCATTTTAATACTGAAGATATTAGCAATTATAATTCAAATTCTGGCACCGTTACGTTGGACGTAGGCTCGCCTTCGTTGGACAATATCGCTTGGTCTTATTCTTGTGGCGATTATGACTACAGCATGACAATTAATAAAGAAACCAACTGCGATATGCAGATCGAAAAATTTAAGGCAGATAAAGGATATAACTTTGGTAACGCTGTTTTAAATCTTGAAATCCCGCAATTTGTTAAAAACCTTTTAAGTAGTGGCACCGTAAACATAAGAGTTCTTGCTTCTTATCAATATGAAGCACATATGTTAGGTACGGTATCTTATTCATATTTCTACATGGGCTACAAGCGCACAAATCAATTGTTAACGCAACTTCCGGTTACCCTTAGTGGCAAGCCCAATGAAAAAGATTATTCATTATTTTTAGGTGATTTTGAGGAAAAATCCAATGATGATTGGTGGATATTCGATAATAGTTTAAGTTTAGACATTGATTTCAATTATAATTTAACTGCAGACGATTCTTACCTTGCATTGGGTATTGCCTGTGCTAACCAAGATACGGGAGCCCCTGCTCCGCGCGTCGGCTTGTATAACGTAAGACTCGTCATAACTTATAATGGAAGCGTTGACGTTAGTGTGCCGAGCAATGGTACTTTTAGCTATAAGCTTTATGAAAATGCTACCTATACTTCACTTGGCACTCCTACCAAAACGGGGACAACCAATGCGCTTAAACAAGCAGTCGGCAATCCTTTTGTTGCGCTGGAAATCGAACCTATTGAGTCTACACCCGGTTATAGAATAGATAGTGTTGTATCGGCAACCAGTTATACTTACAACTTTGGTAATAATGGTTGGGGCAATGATTTGGTTTCTAATAGAATTATTTATATAGATGCTTGTGATTATTCGCGCCCGGCAGATGAAACTAATCGTAATACCGCTGCATCAAACACTCAAGCACATTTATTGAGTGGTAGTACTACAAGGGTTAACTTTGTGGCTCGTACAGTTAAGTTAATCTACGTATCGAATTACGATAAGAACTATGCGGTAAATGGTGCAGATGCGACAATAGAGCATTACGTCACGCTGTATAATTCTAATGCGGAACACTTGATAAAAAATGCTAAAACAATATTTACTGGAACAAATTCATTTAGTTCCGGTTGGCGTTATACTGATTATTCTACAAATGCAGGGGCTGGGTATTACGAATTAGAAACGCCTGTTGATTTGACAGATCGTATACAATACGCTCCGCCATTTGATATAGTAAGTAATCGTTGTGTATTCCGCATGCATGCGAACTGGGTTGATGCGACCGCGACAGATGGGGATGATTACTTTACTATATCGGCATCCCAATACGATAGGATGTATTCTGACGTAACCTATACTCTTACTTATAATAGGCAGTATTTTGACCTAATAAACGTATATGCTTACTATACGTCTGGAGACCTCGCCGGCACTCACATTACTCTTGATCCGTTAGGTAATAACAAATGGAAACTGTATGGCATAAGCGGTAACTGCACACTAGTAGGTGAGTGGTTGCCACAGAGTTTTACGCCCACTTATAATGTTGGTGAACCTAAATCGTTTACGCCGATAGAAAAAGTATATGTTTATAAGGGAGTTTCCGCGGCAGATATGCCCACTTGCGTAGGTAATGGCAATTGGATGTTTATAAGATGGAACGTAAGTGGTGATTATCAGGATGGTCAGCCATATAATGGTTTAACGCATATACCAGCTGGAGCGAAATCAGCTCATTATGTAGCGGAGTGGGTTGAAACCAGTACTTGTTATCGAGTTACCGATTTCAATCAACATACTGTTGATGAATGGTCTTCAGACGGGGTTATTTTCCCATCTGGACGCCAATATGACCATAAAAGGGATGGCGTTCCTGAAGTATATTCTGTTGCTAATAATAATTATAAATTTGGAGGTCTAACCGGTATCGTAGTTGCTGACGCACAGAAGCAAAACAGAGAGCTTACAGGCTATCCGGTGTTTATACCAGTTTATTTTGCTGGACAATTAAGGCAGGATATTATAGATGGCAAGGTAACCAAAGTAAACATTACCGCGAGTGCAGATCTTTATGCTGGGGCTGGGCGTTTAGAAGGTGGTGCGTATTTTAGTTCTTCCCACACATATTTCGACGTATGGGAAGGCTGCACGAGAGACTTAGCTTTATCGACCAATGGATCCGCAAGCAATGAAGATCGTTGGAGGTACGTATCAAGCAATTTTAGTGGAAGTACAGAATCTGATAATTTAGATTTAAACGTTAAGATAGAAAATGTAGGTAGTGGTGGAAATACATACTCAGGAGACTATTTTTATGAGTTCAGCACTAGCAGTAAGCTTCAAATTGTGAGTGATAACAAATCTAAAACATTTCAAATAGACGTAACTCCAAGCACTTTAGGATTTACCATAGGTATGTTGGTTAAGTTTTGGAACAGTACAATCAATATTGGTAAAATAACGAACCATTTTGGTATGATGAAGAATGTCAAGTACCAAGTAACCGCGGCAACATCCGATTATAATTATAATAAGGCAATTTTGAACTCGAATGCACCAACAGGTAGCAGCAAAACATTGTCTATTACACAACATGGTACTAATCCGATCGGTAAACGTGATGCTTTTTGGTCGTATGAGGGGTATGAATTTTTAGGATGGTCAACGACACGAACCAGTACGACAGGCGATAAGAATATGTTGCTCAATGGCTCATCGAGCGGTATTACATATTATGCTATTTGGCAAAAACAAAACTTCCCGATTTTAAGCTACAACCTTTATGTGGGGGATGATCCAGAGGATCCTACTAAAAAAGCCTATGCGGCGGAAGTTAGAAAAGCTTACTATTATAAGTATGGTAGTGGTGTGATCACAGGCAATGGTTCAGAAGCTTATTTTATTGATGGTAATTATTCCTACGTGCGGCAAGGGTCAGGTGGACTGCCAACCAGTGGTTTTACCTACCAAGGGACTTGGTTTATAGGCGACAACACGGCGTTTACAAGTTTGATGACTTGTAATTGGACTTGGTCTTCACAGAGTCCACCTTCTTTGGCAACCACAAATTCAAGTAGCATCAACGCAACGTTGACAACAGAGAGCAAGGTAACAGTCAACTCTACCACAAGCTATAGGAAAGCAATCTACGTAGGTTTCTACTATACTATGGATGCGCCTACCGTTACTATGGGCACGGTATCGCCTGTAAATTATGGTTATTCAATAAATTTAACCTCTGCTATAACGGCGAGTGGCCACGGGGCTCAATCCACGCGAGACGTCAAATTGACGTATACTTGGTTAAACAGCAAGGGGCAAAAACCATCGTTTTATATAGATGACCAACCTATTCTTTATACAGTCAAAGAGACAGATGGCTATAAAGTTAATTTACAAGCCGATATTACCATTTATGGTACGGTTGGCTCTGGTGTTACGCTTGCAAGGAACGTTGATTCTTCCGTTATCAACTGTGCAATCAATGCACTAGTATTAAAATTAGTTGTTGCAAATGGTGCATCCAACGTTTTAACATATAACGGCACTATACAACAATTCCCGTATGTGGCGCGATTGGATGAAAGTGCTTATACCGGTTTGGATGCAACCGAGCTTGCCTACCTTCAATCGGTTGTTATCAACGAGCATAACGGCTATGCTTGGTATTATAATTCATCTGCAAATAACAGTATTAACTTGGGATTTGGCTTGATTGCCAAACTCATTGCGCTACAATATCAATGCGCTTTGGGCACCATTAGCGTTGACGGACAAACAAAGAACATTTACGCAGGATATACCACCATAACACAAAGCGGTACCAATACGGAGTTCTATGCGGCGGGTAAGTACTCCGTTGACACGATTATTTTACGTAAGGTCAACCAAGGGACTGAAACGGATACACCCAACACCAACTTCGTTTGGTCCAAGCCTGTTAGCGTTAATCCGCAACAACACTCGGCTGACTCTACCATTTATGCAGAGATTACCCCTGCACAACTCGATATTTACGCCGTTTATTCGCGCAAGGTATTCGGTACTATAAGCGAGCCCAGCGTAACTCTACTTGACGATCATTATAGCGTTCTTGGTGGATCACCGCTAAACGGCAATACCGATCTAACGACCGGAGCTACAAGTTACGTGGCATTTGATGGTATGCTGGGCAACGACGCGCAAGACTATCTTGCAACAACCGGCAAATACTATGATAGCCTAATTGATTGCTGGAGTAGGGAAAGTGGCCATACTAAAGGTAGATACGCAATATTCTTTAACGTACTTGCTCACGTAACCGTAGGCGAAGGGGATAGTCAACAAAGTATTATTAATCCCGATTTCTATCCCTTACTCAATAACTATGGTATCACCATAAACGCTACCACCGATAATTACGCCAAGACTAACGGCGCAAACGGCGGTGGTATTAGGCTATATCGTGTAAATAACGTTAACGATACCAATACGCCCGACGATTACACCGACGACGTATTTATGTTCGATACCTATTCTGTTTCAGCGTTCTACGATTATTGTGAGGAAGAAACCTCTATCCCCGATAGCTACAAAGTATTTGAAATTCTACCCCTCATAATGTCGGCTCCTGCGTTGGAGTCTTCCGGTAGCTATACCTATGACGGCACGGCTCATGGTCCGCAGTATAGCTTTAGCGGTATGGATATCGAAACCGGCAGTGACATTGAAGATAAAGATAGACAAACGGAAATTTTAGGTATCTCCATCCCCGAAGGCTGGGATACTTGGACTGATGCTCAAAAAGAAGCGCACGTCCAATCCGCTCTTTCGAACGGCACAGCCGTCACCGTAGGAACAAATAGAAACAATAACGTAGTCGCTCCTTATACTCCCGCTGGAGAGGGCTCTAACGCATACTTCGATTATCTATACTTTACCCAAATTAACGCAGGTTCCTATGGCGTAATATTGGTCGGCGCAAAAAATCAGAACTTCCAATTTTCAACCTATTACGTTATCAAATGGACTATCGCACCTAAAACGTTGTCGGCGAGCGTTTCCAACGCAACCGAGTTAGAGGAGGGCAATACCACCAACGGAACCTATTTCGGCGACAAGAACTACGGCGGTATTAAAGTAAACTTCAGCGGTATAATCGCAGGCGATAGCTTGAGCCTTGGTTATTCCGCCACCTTCAACGGCAACGAGGGCGAAGAATACTTCCGTTACTCTACCTTAACGAGCGCCATCCAAAATGATAATTACTATTACCTATACGGCAAATATCATGGTAATTATAGTTTTGTGTTGAACGGAATATCCGAAAACGACCGCCAAACTCCTCATGCGCATAATAGCGTTTACGGCGCTAAAGACGCAAGTAACTATACCTTCGATGCGGAAAATCACGCTTGGACCATAAATCAACGCCCGTTGCAAGCAACGGCAAGTGCTACCACTTCCTTTATTTATAACGGCACAGCACAAGGCATCACGGTTACCATTTCTAACCTATATGCCGAAAACTTTAACCAAGACGTAGCGTATAGCGCGATGCTCGCGGAAATAACCAAGTCCGGCACCATTACTTTTACCGCAAATCATACTTTAAAAACCGATTCCAACACGCAATTTACCGTAAACGCTCCCAGTTTTGAAAACGGAACGTTCACGTTTACCTTTACCACCATTAACGCAGAGGATTATCTAACCTCTATCAGCGACGTACAATATAACGTTGGTACCACCGATTACGATAACTATTCGTTAACTCCTATTTCCACAGAGTATAAGATTTCAGCAAAGACGATTCGTCTCAACTGGGTGCTTCAAAATGCAAGTACAGAGGTGGTCGCGGATGCAAGTCCTTATTCCGTTGAATACAATAAGACGGCATATACAATGGTAGCAAGCTTCCAAACCACCGGTGATTATGCAGTTTATAGCGGAGATTACGATCCCGATACCGGCAAAATAGCCATCGTTAACGGCGGTGAAAAGACGGTCGCGCTTGTCCACGACGATAAGTGCTCTAAAATAAACGCCGGAGAATATACCGCAGGCGTAAATCAATTGCCAGCAGGTAACTACGTTATTGCAGAAACAGGCGAAGATGCAGTCGGTCAATTGCGTACTGTTGACTGGGAAATCACTCGTAAATTGCTTACCGAAATCAACTTTGGCGACGACGCAGGTACTGCAAACAAGATTTACGATGGTAGCCCGTTGAGCATAGAATTTACTTTACCCGGGCTTATTCAAGGCGATACCATTGAAAAATTCGGCATTTTTGACGGACAAGGACTTGATTTTGATAACGATGGTGTTTCATTTAGCTTAAGCGCAATCGATGCGGGCGTATACAATTTGGTATTGAACGTCGTTAATAAAGACGTTGATGAAAACTATCGCATCACCTATAGTTGCAATTATCAACCCTTCCTTACTATTAATAAGCGTGTATTAGAATTCAGCTATCCCAAGACCACGGCAGAATATACCGCTTCGCCGATAACCGACTTTATAGCCAATCCGACAAACCTTGTTACTCCGCAAGGAGAGGCTAAACAAGACGAGGTTATCGTTGAAAGCTACACTTATACTTTGATATCGCAACTCGGCTCTTGGCAAGTCCCCAACCCCATAACCGAAATCGTTAACGCAAGCACCTATAGAGTTACCGTAGCTTCTATAATAGGCGCAAGAAGCACTAACTACACCTTAAGCGGCGCCACCACTTTGAGCGCAGATTGTACCGTTACACCCAAAGTAATCAGCTTGCCCGAAGGAGCACTTTCAAAGCCTGACGATAATACCTATAACGGCACTGCCCTTACGGTAAAGAAACCCAATATTTACGATTATTTAGTAGACGGCACAGCCAACCAAGATAAAACAATCGCGACTAATTCCCCCGAAAACGGCTACACCTTTATGTACGACGGCGTTACTTCTGCAATAGACGTAGGCTCTTATACCGCTTCTATCGTAGGTATTAAGGCCAATAAGCTAAATCAAGCTAACTACGTACTTGCTCAAACCTTAACTTGCGACTGGTCCATTGTTAAGAAAGTTCTAACTATCGAGTGGAGTCCGTTTACAACTTATTACTATAACAGTGGAAACTTAACCGCGCAAGGCGGTCAACCCGAGTCCGGTAATGGTAAAACGGGTAGCGCTCCCTTTGAGTTTTTCTATAACGGCGAAGGCCTTTTGACCGCAAACACTCCAAGAGAAGTCGGCGTATCCGTAATTATTAAGGAGGGTATAGTTGCGGGCGATACCGTTAAAATAGCGCTTGTCGAAGCAAATGCCGGCACCTCTAATATCTACTATTCTAACGTAAATTCCACCACGTATACCGCAACCAACGCAGGTACTTTGATTGCAGTATCTCAGGACAACTCCATTAGATTGATTGCGGTATCTTGCGACGTTAACGCCGTTGCAAGGGCTCTTACCATTAAGATTTACGACGAAAACGGCGACGAAGAAAAGAACTACGACCTTATTTATAAGCTTGCAAGCGAACAAACCACTTCGACCGACTTTAATACCTGTTATTATTCCCTTTCCGCTCGTCCCGTTACCCTTGATTGGAAGCTCGACGGCACCACCAATTACCAAGTAGTTTACGACACCAATTCGCACGAAATGACGGCGGATATCGTAGGCACCGTTGATGGCGTAAACGCAAAAATCGATATTACCGGCGACACTCAAACGAACGCCGGAGAATATACCGCTTATGCTTCTTCTGAAAACGATAGTAACCACGTAATCAAAGAAGGTTATGAGGAAAAAGCTTATACTATCAATCCTAAACCCATTTACGCGTTCAGTTGGGATCAAAATACTTACGTTTACGATGCGTTAGAGCATACCCCCGTAGCAACCGTCGAAAGCGGAGCAACTGCAGATGACGATGGTAAAGTATACACCGTAGACTTTAGTTCGTTTGAATTCTACTATAG
Organism: Clostridia bacterium; assembly: GCA_017504305.1. Lineage (GTDB taxonomy): Bacteria > Bacillota > Clostridia > Christensenellales > DTU072 > Stercoripulliclostridium_A. Next base: position 58,193 of record JAFVRJ010000007.1, read on the forward strand.
CGGAGATATTAACAGCTATCTCGTAGGTGACTACAGAGTAACGCTAAAAGATTTTGAAAGCGGTAACTACGTTTTAGATAAACAAAATATCGCTAACGAAAGCGGTGGACTTTACTGTGACTACTCGATTACCGCTCGTCCCTTACAATTAACTTGGGTAGGGGATAGTACGTACGAGTATAACGCATCACCCACCGCAGTTTACGCAACGGTTGGTAATCTTATTGCTTCCGACTTTAGTGATAACGTAGACGTAGCGTTTAATAACCTTGCCGATAAGACGGCAATAGACTCTGCGCTTACCGTCGAATCCCATCAAGAAGCAAACGGTTTATTAACCTTTAAGATTGAGTTTAATACCGTAAACGTTGGGAACTACGGCGTAAGTCTTGCTTTAACGGCAACGCGCGCTAACTGCTACTTCCTCGAAGTTAACTCAAAGGAGTGGAGCATTACTCCTGTTACGGTGGAAATCAAGTGGAGTCTCGACGGCACCGAAAACACAACGGTAGAATACAGTGGCACAGAGCACAAAGTAACCGCAACCGTCAATAACCTCTGCGGTAGCGATACGGTAACCGTAACGTTAGGCGGTACTTATCAAGCGACTGCGGTAGGTGATTATACCGCTATAGCAACCGCGCTCAACAGTGCTAACTACGTACTGCCCGAGGACGTAAACAACGAAGGCATCAATAGCTTCGATTGGGCGATAGTTGCAAGACAAGTAGACGCTCAATTTGGTGATAATATCGAGTTTATTTATAACGGTCATTATCAACATCCCGATTTCAGCATCGATAAACTGGTTGCATCCGATAGTGTATACTTTAAGCTCATCTTTACTTCAAGCGATAATACTACAGCTACCATAATCCTTTCCGGTAGCGGTAACACGGAGTATGCTTATCAAAGCGTGAGTGCAACTATCGATGCCGATTCGTATAAGGTATCCTTCGACGGCAACGTTTATAGTGATAGCAACGCACAAAATATTAACGCCAACTATACCTCTACCGGCGCTATCGAAAAGGAATACGAAATTACTCAAAAGACTATTAACGGCACGGGCGAGTGGTATTACGTATCGACTTCTAACGCAACACCCACTCAATATACTGCTTCTACCAATTTGGTATATTCTCAAGACACCTATACTCTAAATTCCGCTCTCAATAGCACCGCTCTATGCGTAAGAGAGGATACCGGCTTAACAGATACCCTTCCCACCATAGTTTATACCGATAACGCAAAAGTCGATGCAGGCGATTACGTAGCGAAGATGAGCTTTACAAGCCAAAACTATAAGATGGGTCTCAATTCCTCCATACCTTGGAAGATTGCACCACTTGGTGTTACCATCAATTGGACAGTAGGGGATACTGCAGAGTACACTAAAGTGTACGCCGGCATGGAGTACGTCGTAAAGGCTACCTTGACCGGAGTGCTTAACGGCGATAGTTGCGCTGTAAACCTTTCGACAGAGGATGGCGCGGTTACGGTAGCTACTTACCCAGATAGCTACAAAAGCACGGTAGCAAGCTTAAGTAACGGCAACTACGTTATAACCGATGAGTCGAGCAAAACGCTTTTATGGCAAATCACTCCTCGCGTAATAACGGTAAGTTGGGATAAGAGCGAATTTGAGTACGACGGTACTCTTAAGACGGTAACGCCCACCATTACCAATAGATTGACTGAAGATGAGGTTGTTCCCGTTTACATTAACAATACCGCAACCAACGCGGGTACTTACCGTGCGGAAATTACCTCTCTTACCGGCGCTCAAGCTTCTTACTATACGATTGAAGGCGCAAGTAGTAACGCCTTATTACACGTTTGGGTTATTTCCAAACGCCTTATTACGATGTCGATGACCACTCTTAAAAACGAGTACAATGGTCAAAACCAAGGGGTAACGCTAACGGTTGGTAACTTTATTACTCCCGACGAGCAAACCATCACCTTATCGGCATTTAAATACGAAATCACCACCGGCGTAACCGCAACCTTAAGAAAGGGCACCGGTGAACTTTATATTGACTTCCAAGCCAAAAACGCTGGCGTTTATAACATAACCATTAATTCCTTCTCCGCTAACAACTATTACTTTACCCCCTCCAACCCCTCTTTGGAAGGTGGGTTTGAAATTAGTAAGAGAGAACTTACGATATCAACTTGGAATTATTTCGTTGGTAACGAAAGCGGTAGCGGAGTATATCTATTCCCGTACCTTCGTAACGCATATACCCTTACGCCCGTTGTCGCTAACGTTGTAGAGGGCGAAACGGTAACCCTTAACGTAATCAACAATAGTTATACTAATGCCGGTAAATATACCGCGGTAGCATCGCTCAACGAGGCAAGTTATCCCAACTATAAGATGACTTCGGTTAACGTAAATTGGGAAATCGAAGCTAAAGAAGTTGCTTTGAGCTGGTCCTTTGATGGAAGCACTACAAGCTTTACAACAGTTTATGACGGCGATTCGCACCAAGTATCTGCGACTGCAACCAACGTTATCGAGGGTGATACCGCTGTAGTTTATATCGATAACGGTATTAACGATCAAGTAGGTAATTATACCGCTTCGGCACGTTCCATCTCGAACGCTAACTACCGTTTGCCGGCGCAAGCAACCAAAGATTATTCGATTACTCAAAGAGAGGTAACCGTTTCTTGGAAGCTTGATGATATCGATGGATTTAAAGTGGAATACGACGGCGAAGACCATACCATCGTTGCTATATTAGGCAATATTGCTTCTGTTGACAACGGCAAGATTACTCCGACCTATCAAGGCACCGCTACTGCAACCGAAAAGGGTAGCTATGAAGTAAGCATAAACGGCTTAAGCGATAGTAAAAATTATAAACTTCCTTCCGATATTCAAGCACTCACTTGCAGTTGGGAAATTACCGCAGTAATCTTGTCGATAACTTTCACCACGGCAGACGACCTTGTTTATAACGGAAGTGCTCAAGGCATCAAGGCAACTATCGGAAAGATAGCTTCAGCTGATTTGAGCGACAGAACCAGATTAGACTTCACCACTTCCGGAACGGCGGAGTCGGTAAGCGGTAACGTTGAGGGTACCTATTACGTAATTTACTTCAACTCGATAAATGCTGCGGAAGAGTACACGGCAAGCATTACTGCTTTAAGCGGTAGCAAAAAGGATAACTACACGTTACCGGCGACTACTTCCGGTAGCTATAAGATAGCTCCTCTTGCAGTAAGTTTAACTTGGAGCGGTACCGAAGGAAGGTACGATAAGCAACAAAAATCCTTTACTGCAACGGTAAGCAATTTAATTGCCGGCAACAGCTTCACCTTAACTTACAAGACGGAAGGTAACACTACCTCCTATCAAGTAAGTGGCGGAGCGGGCGTTGGTAACGTTGCTATTAATGCCGATAAGTACTTGACTACGGTTGAGTCGCTTGGTAACACCAACTATACGTTAGATAACGGTGTTAACGTTTCAAAGAGCTGGGAAATCACTGCAAAACGTTTGACCGATTTGACTTGGAGTCAAAATTCCTTCACTTATGACGGCGAGTCGCACTCTGTAAGCCTAACGGTAGGGGACGGCGCAACCGACGTTAACGACGGCAAGCTATATGATGGCGACCTGCTTAACGTAGAGTACGTTGGTGCGGTTACCACCGATTACGGCCTTTCAAGCATAAGCGCAAACGTAGCAACCGATGCCGGCGTCTATAGCGTAACAGTTGCAAATATCGGTAATACCAATTACTACGTAGAAAACGTTTCTACCACTCTTACCATCGCGGTAAGAACGCTTAATGCGGAAATCACCTATACCACGGGTGGCGCCGAAGTTGATAGCGTAATGACCTTCGTGTATAGCGGAGAGCTACAAGGCGCAACCATTTCAATCAGCAATTTAATCGCTAAAGACAACAACGCAACGGCTATTAGCTTAAATATCGCGGGCTTTAGTGGTACGGTAGGCACTGCAAACCGCACGGGAACCTCCTTAACACAAACCGCGACCTCTAAACAAAGCGGTGATTATTCGCTTACCGGTACGCTGGGTGGTAACAAGAGCGCTAACTATCAATTGTCCACTATAACCCTCGCATATAAGATTGTTCCGAGGGAAATCACCACGCAAATAAGCGCAGATATTACCGCTAAAGACGTCGTTTACGATGCAGAGGCTATTAGTGATAGCGACTTACAAGTAACGTTCAATAACCTTGCAACGGGCGAGAGCTTGTCGCTCGCAACCGACTTTAGCGTTGCTTATAAGCAAGGCGGAGTGATATTAGATACTAACCCTGTAAACGTTGGTACTTACGTTGCAGTTATAGCACTTTCAGACGAGGTAACCAACTACGTCTTAACCGGTACCACCGAATTTACCTTTAAGATCACCGAGTTCATTATCACTCCCGATTTAATTAATTGGAAGCTCAACGGTATGGCGGTAGATATCGATAGCCTTACCTTTGAAGCTAACGAGGCAAAGACTATTACTGCGGAAGTAAATTCTACGGTATTTAATGCTATCTCCGGCAAGAGTATTGCCCACACTTACTTTGGATACTGTTCTTGCGGTGTAAACGTAAGCAGTGCTTCCGACCTCACCGCAGAGTCTTTAGAGCATCAACACTTGTTGTCAGACGGAGCCTTCCAAACCACTGGTCCCTTGCACGCCGGTACCTATTGGGTAACTCTTGCGCTAAGCGGTGCTGATAGTCAAAACTTCAAGTTTGCAAACTTTGACGGTTATAGTAACGCCGACTACTTCAAGCTCATTGACGATGAAAGTTATCTTGTATGGAAGGGCTCTGAAGAAAAGGCTATTGCTCTCGCACTACCTGAGCTTAATAACCTTGTAACCGCTCAACAATTCGGCGTTGCAAGAAAGATGATGGGATCGGTATTAGAGCCTACTCCCGATGATTTACACTTCAACGGCACCTTCTATACGCCCGATAACGGATTGCCTTACGTATCCAATATAGCAGAGGGCACAACCCTTGAAGTTAGCGTAAACGGCAAGGTCTATGCTTACGAGGCATATGAAGTTGCTCAAATCGTAAAAGATGCAGGCGTATATGAAATCCGTATCTATGATACGAGCGTAAAAGAGGGCGGTCAAAACGTTGAAGGTTGCGATTTGTTCACTAACGATGCGAAGTTAGAGCATAACGTAAGATTGACGGTTAATAAAGCAAAGGTAACCGTAACTTCAACTTCTACTATCGATTGGAACAAAGAGTACGACAAGTTGACGTTGTTTGAAGATTATGAATATGCAACTGACGTAACCTTTGAGCTTGATCAAGATGGCAACGTAATTTCCGACGGCGTATTGACGGGCACTGACCTTACGATGGTTGCAAACTTTATAGATTGGAACGCCGGTCAACGCGCTTTGACCTTCACTTTAAGCGGATTAGATAAAGGCAATTACTATTTGGTATTCGACGGCTTAAGCGAAAGCGATTACACCGTAAACGAATTGGATTACGTAATATCTGAAGAAAAGGCATCCATTTCACCGCGCGTAATAGTTATTAGCGGAAAGACCGACAAAGAGTTTGACGGAACGACCGATCTTAAAGATTTCCAAATCGTAAGCCAAGATATTATAGCTGGCGATAGCGTAACGGTAAACGGAGCGTATGCAGGAGCAAGCGTTGGCGAGCACGCCATTACCATTACCACAACAAACACTAACTACGTAATTAGTACGATGGTTGCCGCTTACGGTACCATTAGTCCCAAGCAACTTAACGTAACGTGGACAGGTAACGGGGGTTCATACGTATACGATAAGCAAGCACACGGCGTAACGCTGACGGTAAGCGGTATGGTTGATAATTACCTCGAAACGTTAACGGTAGCATCTCCGTTCGCAAGAGAATTTGCATCCGAGACGTTACAAGCGTTTACTGCAGAAGTAGTAGGTGCGTATACGGTAGAATTAACGCTAACAAACGGAGCAAGCAGTAACTACGTAATAAGCGAAACCGACGACCATGCAACCTTTACCATCACTCAAAAGGAATTAACTGTAACTTGGGTAAAGGATACTTTGGGCTCTGTAAGCGATAGTGATTATATCGACGATTGGACCGATTACAGCGTAACCTTTGCAGGCGTTGAGAGAAGCGTAACGCCCGAAGTAAGTGGCATAATTGACGGTGACCAAGTAACTTATACCGTTCAAGGCACCAAAGCGAGCAAGGTGGGTACCTATACTTCACGAGTAAGCGCGCTCGCGGGCGAAGATAAAGATAATTATAAGTTGCCTTCAATCAGCAGTCGCGACTGGTCGATTACCAAAGCGACAATACTTGGCATCACCTTTGAAGATGCAACTTATACCTATAACGCGTCCACGCGCTATATTGCGGTTAGCGGTAATAAGACGCAACACGGCGTATCACTAACGGTAGTTTATAGCGGTAAAGCAACCGAACCATATAACGGTGCAATAGATGCAGGCGTTTACTCCGGTATTACCGCAACCCTTTCCGATGCGGAAGGCAATTACGAAGTATTGGTTTTGACTGCAACGCTTACCATAAACAAAGCTGATATCGAAGGGGTGGAGATTACAGCTAAAAAGGTAACCTATGATAGTAGCGCTCATGCAATAACCGTTTCCAAGACCACCACGCAATTCAATGAAGATATCACCGTAGTTTATAGCGCAACCGATAGTAGTGGTGCGGTCGTTGATTACAATAACCTCGTACACGCGGGCGAATATACTATAACCGCAAGCCTATCTGCAGGCGATAACTATAACGAGCTAACTTTAGCTTCCGTAAAGCTTACCATCGACAAGAAAGCGTTGGTATTCGAGTGGAGCACGACTACTGCCTTTACCTATAACACCGCTTCTCAAGGCGTAACGCTAACGGTAAGCGGAGTAATTTCAGGCGATAGCATTACCCTTAACGGACGTAACGGAAGCGTAGTTGTAACCCAATCGGTGGGTGGCACCGCTATCATTACCTTCCAAAACGTTAATGCAGCGACCTATACTGCGGAAATCAGCGAGATTGTACACGATCACGGCAATAATTGCACAGGCGATTATGCGTTACCGATTAACAACAGTCTTGCTTATACCATCGTTCCCAAGTCTGTCAACGTCGTATGGAGTACCGATAACGAAGCGCAAAACGGCGCTCCCGCATGGCAAGACTTTAGCGTTGTATACTCTAACCAAGTAAGAACGGTTTACGCATCCGTTCAAGTAGGAGCAACGAGCGCAGACGACGGCAAGGCATATGGTACTGTAAGCGTTAATATCAGCGGTAATACCGCAAGCGAAGTAGGTGATTATCAAGCGGTTGTTTCCAGCTTAAACGATAACAACTACGTATTAAGCGGAGAAACCACAAAAGATTACCATATCACCAAAGCAACCATTACCAACATAACCTTTGCAGATAACAACGTAACCTTCAACGGCGACGTAATTACGATGAACGTATCGGGAGTTAAGACGCAATATGGTGAAGAGGTTACCGTAAATTATCACGGAGCGGTACAAAGCGATTACGGCAGAAGTGAAGTAATCGGCTTAAATCAAGCTCGTAACGCAGGTATATACAGCTTTACTGCAACTATAGCGGAGAGCAAGAATTACAACGCACTTACCCTCACCGCAACGCTTACTATTAATAAAGCAACCATAACCGGAGTAAGTCTACAAGACGTCGAAACCACTTTCGATAGTACCGATAAGTCAGTTGCTTTAAGCGATAACTTCAAGTACGGTAATGATACCGACGTTCTTGTTCCGAGCTATACCATTAGCGGTAAAAAGGCGGATGGTACCGTAGTAGCATCGCAAGAGGGCAACTCCCAAAAGGATGCCGGTGTTTATACGGTAGTTATAACCATAGACGACGGTTACGTTGACAACGGCGTATTGGTTAACGCTAACTACGAAGACTTTACTTTACGCGTAAAACTTACCATTAAACAAGCGGAAATGACCTTTACCACCAAGACGGTAAGCGGTGGCGGAACGTACGTTTACGATACTACCGAGCAAGTGGCAGAGATTACTTTGGTAAACGCATCGGGCGCAAACAAAACGCAATACGGTGACGACCTAACGGTAAGTTACAGCGGTGGACAAAACGGCACTAACGGCTCGACTGATAAGGGTACTTATACTGTACGCATAACGGTAGATGCAGGTAACAACTACGTAAGCTTTGAAGAATCTGCAATCGTGGTTATTAACGCAAAACCGATTACCGTAAATTGGGTGGAAAGTACTTACGTTTATACCGGTGATAACCAAACGAGCTCCATAAGCGCAACGCTCACTTACGGCGCAACCTTGGACGATGATAACAAGGTTTACGATGCAGATAAAGATAAAGTAGTATTGACCTATTCCGTTTTAGGTAAAGAAACTAATAATAACGGTGACGTTCAATTCCTAAACGCAGGCAAGTATCAAGTAAGCGTTGTTACCAATAATCAAAACTATACGATTACCAGCGCCTCCACCGAATACGAGATGCAAAAGGCGACCATCGATTGGTTGTACTTCAACGGATACTCTATAAGTTACGATGCAAAGACGCATTACGTAGGAATAAGCGAAACGGCAGGCGCGCAAGAGCGCAATCCTGTAGATAGTATCCAATTATTACGCAACGATCTTGCAGACGTAACCTATCACTATAACGTAACGGGAGCGGACGATGCTTATACCGATACTTTCAACGGTGCAAAATACGCAAACGTCTATTACGTAATGGCAACGGTAACCGAAAGGGGAAGTCTTGATAACTATAACGAGCTTACTTTAAAAACTACCTTAACCATTACGCCCACCGACCTCAAGGGATATGGTATCGAAGATAAGGAAGTATTCTATAACGGTTCGGCACACTCCTTAACGATAAACGCAAGCAACGCAAATTACGTAGACGGCAAGTATCTAACGCAATACGGCGAAGAACTAACGCTTACCTATTACGTAGACGGCGTAGAGGGCGCTCCGCAAAGAACTCTTGTTAAGATAGTAGACGGAGCCGTTGCCTCTTACGAAGTAAGAGCGGTATTGAGCTTTAGCGGTGCAAACGCAAGTGAATTAACTGCAAGCTATAACGCGTTAGGCTTGACTTTAAGCGCTAACTTGAAGATAAAGAAGGCTGTTCTCACCGGCATTACCCTAAATCCTGCAACAGTAACCTACGATGGTCAAGCTCACGCGCTAACGCCGAGCTTTACCGCAGTAGCTCCCGATCAGTATCCGCGTTACGAAGTAACGGGTAACTCCGTAAACGTAGTCTTAAGTAGCACTCATTTGGGCGATACCTTTACCGTAACCGCAACGACTGCAGACGGCGCAACCTCGAAGACTAACGCAGGAACGTATCAGTTTACCGTAAGTATTTCTGCAGATGATTCTGAAGTAGGTAAGAATTACGAACTGTTCGGTGATTTATCGGCAGCGCTTACCATCAACAAGGCAAAGATGGCTAATGCTTCGGGCGCACAACTCGTCTTTGATACCAACTTGTTCTTCGAGGACGTAAACGCAGATTATACTTCTTTGGAAATGGGCATTTTGCTTGCTACCGATAGGGCACAAAGCGTTGCTACTGCAAGCCCCGTAACTATTTGGTATATCTATCCTCTCAACGCACCGAGCTTTAGCGGTGATGAGGCAAAGGTATCTTATACCTATAACGGCGTTAAAGGCATTACCAAGAAAAATGCAGGAACATACATCGTAACGGTTACCATCGACAACGCAAACTATGATGAGATAAGCAAATCTGCCGTCCTTACCATCAACAAAGCAGGTATTAACTTCTTCTTTGTTGGTAACGACAATGTTGATTATGACGGCAAGACGCATTACGCATCGGTATCAACCACCAACGCATACAATCCCGATAACGTAACCACCATCGACCTTGTCGGTAACGATAAAGCAACGGTAAGCTACACTTACACGTCGCAACGTAACGGCAACGGAGCCTTCAAGGGTGCGGTTAACGCTGACGTATATCAAATCACCGCAAAGATAACCGTAATCGATGGCGCGGACGTCAACTATACGCCGTGGGCTGATAAGACGGTATCTCTTACCATCAAGGCTTATGAAGTACAAGCACAATGGTTATACGGCGAATTCGTATATAACGGCGTATCGCAAGCCGGTTACGTAAACGCATCTTTTGCTACCGTAGACGGAGCCTCTCAAAACTTGGTATTAAGCTATGAAGGATTAACCGATAACGCAGTAGGTGACACCGTATTTAAGGATGCAGGTAAGTATAAGGTAACCGCTGACTACGACGTAAACGAAGTATTGCGCGCTAACTATGATATTAGCGATCTCGAAAGAGAAATTACTATTGCTCCTTACGAGTTGCCGTTCTACTTTATAGAAAGTACTTATACCTATTCGGCATCGACCGTATATCTATTAATCAATAAGGTCAACGCGGCTAACGTTTCAGATACTCTTATCGAAAGGATTACCATTGAATTTGCAAATGCAACCGAAGACGTTATTATCGATTACGAATATACGCCCAACGATTTGGGATTAACGAAGGGCGCGCGTAACGTAGGTATTTATAGCGTAAAAGCAACACTACGCAACGCAACCGAATCAAACTACGTCGATTGGTCCAAAGAGGCAACCTTGCACATTACCCAAAAGACGCTTACTCCCGAGCTTGTAAAAGCGGATAAGAATTATGATGGTAGCCCGTTGCTTGCAAATACCAGCATCACGTTGGACGGCATATATGAAGCCGATCGTCAATATCTATCGCACGTTGCATCCTACGATAACAAGAACGTAGGAACGGATAAGATCATAACCGTAACGCTTAATAGCGTACAAGGTTATGAGTATTTGATTAACAACTACTACGTAGACTTCCAAGCAAAGGGTACGATTACGGCACGCAAGCTCATACCGTCCGCTTCTTACGATTGGCATAAGACTTATGATGGTACGGCAGGCTCAAAGCACAACCCGATTAACAATTTCGAAGCAAACGCCGATCCCATAGTAGGCGATTCGGTTACCGTAAACGCAGTTTATAACTCTCAAAACGTATTGGAAGCAAACACCGTTAAGTTTGAGCTTTCCGGCTTAGACTTTGCTAACTACGTAACCGAGGATTTAAGCTTTACTATTGATCCTCAAAACAAGATATACCTTATTAGCCCTAACAACGTGGGTATCAGCTGGCCCAAGTTGACCTTCGATTATACCGGCACTACTCAAGTAGTGGAAGCATACGTTTCGGTATTAACCGATGACCTCGATCTCCCCGGAGTATCGGAAGGTAAACTCTACTTAACCGTTACGGTGGATTACGTTGAAGATAGTTACGGCAACGAGGTAAGCGTTCTCAATACAACCTTCAGAAACGCCGGCAAGTATTTAGCAACGGCAGAGAACAGTGCTTTCGATGAAAACATGAAGGCAAACTATGGCATTACCGCAAACCAAGAGTACTGCACGATAAACGTAGCTCAAGTAGAAGTAGAGTGGTCGGGCTTAACCAAGACTTTCGTATATAACGGTGAAGATCAAGCCGATCAAATTACGGTAACGGCAAAACTCCTTGGCGATGATAAGACTCTTACGAACTATTTGCAAGCGGTATTTGGCGGAAGCGAGTTCAAGGATGCAAAGAAATACACCTTCAACGTAGAGTTTATCGACGACGTACTCAATAACAACTATAGGTTAAACAACGACTCCAAAGAAATCACTATGGAGCAAGCTGAAATCACTAACGTTTACTTCCAAGGTAGCGAAAGTTGGATCTACCACGGTAGTGCTACGGATGCTACCGTAGGCGTGTACTATTACTTTGTAACCAACGCCTTAAGCAGTCCCACCGCTTCCTCGAAGCCCGATTATTCCGCATCAAGCAATTTGGCGTACTCTCACGAGCATCTAACGCTTTACTATCAATATGATGCAACGTTACCGATTTCTATTATCTACACCAATGGCGAAATCATCTATAGCGACGAGTATATTAGCGGTGCCGAAAACGGCATAAGAAACGCGGGCGCACGTACCATTACCGCAACTATCTTACCCACACAAAACTATAAGGGTTGGAGCGGTGAAGTTAAAGTTACCGTAGGTAAAGCTGAAATAAACAACGTTTACTTGAATAATTACTCCAATTACTATAGCGCAGGGGTTCAAAGCTTGTACGCTTCCAATGATAGTACTACTCCTGCAACCAGCAAAGTAGACGTTTATTTGCCTGACGGTTCGCTTGCAAACGTTCAATATGCTATCGTCGGCGACTATTATAACGATGAACTCGAAGATGACTACGCTTTCGGTTTTGGTGACAATAACAACAGTGCAACCGATGCAGGAATCTACGCCGTAGAGGCAAAGATCGAGACCGCCAACTATTATAGCTGGAGCCAAAAAGCATTTCTTGAAATTCTTAAGTACAAGAGCAAGGTCGTTTGGAGATACGGTGATAAGACGACGGCGAATTACGTTTATAACGGCGAAGATCAAACCGATACCGTAACTGCTCACATCGTACTTGCAGGCAACGACGATAATAACAGAACGGCAAACATGGCTATAGACCTTACTCTCAAAGACGAGTATCCCGTTGCCGAGCTCAAGAAGCACTTTGCAATAGCCGGTACCTATACCTTCGTAGCATCGTTTGAGGATGTAGATCTTGATAAGAAGAAGTGGTTGGTCAACAACTATGAGTTAACAGATGACGTAAAAGATATTACGATGGCCAAGTTCACCGTTGATCTCAAGTGGCTATACACCTGCGTAGCAGGCGAGGTAGAGTACGACGAGCCTTGCGTATACGACAAGCAAACCCACGGCATTAGACCTAAAGGAATAGGCTTGAACGGCGTTGAAATGGATCTTATTGCAGACGGTGAATTTGAAGCGGTCAACGCAAACGCAACCGACTATGATAAGTACTACGCAACCGTTAACGGCATTAAAGACGGCGTCGATAAGATTATCATCGATGGCGATGAGTATGAAGTTTCTTACGAAACCAACTACACTCAACCGCAAGAAACCTTTGGTTGGCAAATAGCAAAACGTCCTATTCATTTGGAACTCGACCACGCTCATAGCTATCTTTCCAAGGTATACGACAGCGACGCTATATTCGATCTCGGTACGGCTACGACGGAAGTAAGCGACGTCGATATTACTACCAATACGGTAATTAAGACCATCACTTATGCGTTTACCGAGGTTAACTACGATAATCTTAACAATCAAATTGTATACAGCTTGTCCAACATTATCGACACCGGTGAAGATAGCGATGCAGATAGCATAATGCTATCGGTAGGTAGTGCAATAGCTAACGTAAATAACGTTACCGCCATGTACGTAACGTTGACTTTCGACGCACTCGAAGTAACGGGTGCCGGCTTCAACTACTATATCGATAGCGAAACTTCGGGTATTATTTATAGACAAACCGTGGAAGAAACGTTGATTCAACCGCGTAGAGTAAAGGCTATGTTCAAAGAGGATTTAGGTCACGTATATAACGCCAAGACCTTTGAAAAGTCATTTGATTTATCCGATCAAATCGACACCGTTGCAGGTGTGGAAGTCGTCCAATTGATAGATATTATTTCGGGCTATAACGTATCGTCGTTATACGAGCCCAACTACTTTATCGGTAGCTTTGATATCGGCGGCGGAAAAGACGTAGGCGAGTATGCTATCAACGCAACCCTCGATATCGTTGATAATAACGGAATACACAACTACGACTTTGTAAACGCTCAAAATAACGTTATCGAAAGGGGTAACGATGATAGCTTGAGTGGTAACGTATTGAGCGTTAAGTTCAATGGTTCTACACCCGTTGACTACGTAATCAGTACGCGTAATCTTGCAATAAGCTATCAAAACGAGCTACAAAGCTTCAACTCTACCCTCATTGACGTAACGGGCGCAGTACTAATAGAGCAAAGCGATCTCACAGATATGGATTGGGATATACCGGGCTTTGATGAGATGGATGAGTCGGCTCGTAACGAAGCAATGCAAAATGCCCTCAAGGCTATGCTTATTGCAGAAGGATTTACCTTACAAGGCGAAGCGATCGACATTTCCGACTTTATAATTAATAGATGGAATACCGAAGCTTACCGTACTTATAGCGAGTATACCTTGATTGTCGGTAACGAAACCATGTTGGGCGAAGAAGGTAGCGAAGTTATCGGTCTTGAAGTTTTGACCAATAAGACCAACTACTCGATAGATGCTCCGGTACTACAATTAACGTACTTAACGGTTAGAGATGCATCAACCTATACATTCAACGTATCGAGCCTTGAAGACTTGATTGAGTTAGAACGCGACGTAACCGGACTTGCATCCACACGCTTAATTGAAAGGGTAGGTCTTGTTCCAAAGTACGTTCAAACTGCCAACATCAGCGGTATCCTTGCAAACGGCGGATATATGCCGATAGTACGCACGGCGCTTGAGTTTGAAGCACAATACAACGGCAACAATTACGCAATTACCGACTTGATGCTCTACTGTGCAAATCAAGGGTACTTTGGATTGTTCGGTAGTCTAAAGAACGCTACCATCGAAAACGTAACCATTAGGCGCGTAAACCTTATTGGTAGCAACGCTCTTTGCGCAGGCGTGCTTGCCTCGACTTCACAAAACAGCGTTATCAGGAACGTAAACGTTTCCGGCACGGTAACGGTAACGAATACGATTAATGAAGTTTACGTAGGTATGCTCGTTGGTAAAGCGACAAATACCGACTTTATCGCTAATGCAGTAAGCGGTTACGTGATAGTCAACGCTCCGTCCGCTTACGTCGGTGGTTTGACAGGCGCGCTCGATAACGACGGAGAATACCTTTCCACCGTTCAAAATAACGTTGTATTCTTGGATGCAAAGGTTGTTTCGGCAGAAGCTCACGCCGACTACGTAATAGGTCAAACGGAAGTTGAGCTCAATGACAACGCTTACTTGGCAGAAGGTATATTCATCGTTAATACCCAAACGTCCACAAATAGCGTAAAACTTACGAGCGCACAAGGTGAAGCACTTGGCTTTAGCGATATTATGGCAAGCACTGATGACCTTTATCTAAAAGTTCAAGACATGGTAAGGTATGACTTAATGCGTGATTATATCTACCTACCCAACGGCGAGCTTGCAAGCGATTACGTAGTAGATATTTCCAATTACCGTCAAATCGCCTTGATTTACGCCTACGGTTGGTTGGATTATAACTTGATAGCAGATGTCTATATCCCCAACTCTTTGGCGACGGGAACGCGCGAAGATAGCTTCTACGGCGAGTTTAGTGCGGAGCAAGACTTTAGCATATACGCGATGTCAGAGCTTGCCTATAACCTAACGGCGGTATCAACAAAGGACGAAATTGCCGTTCAACCATATGAAAAACGAGGTACCTAATGACTAAAAGCACCAAAATCTTAATATTAACGTTGTTTATGATGGTGGCGCTTTTAGGCGTTAACTTCCTTGCTCGCCAAAACTCAAGTGCTTATGCTATCAACCAATATGCTCAAATAGAGGTTAATAAAACGGCGGATGGCTATAGCTACGGCAACGGAGATAGCTTTAAGACGGCGGATACCTTGCAACAGGTTTTCGATGACGTTTTGAGCGAAGAGGTAACGGCTAACGCCATATTTAACTTTAATAATTTTTCTACGAGCGATACCGTTGTGATAGACGCAACCCGCAAAGTGGTTATATCGGGAACGGTTAAGTTCGAAGGTGCAACAAGCGACACCTTTATAACGCTACAAGGGGGAGCGTTGCAGTTTACCGGTGCAATAATAAATAGCGACCGTGGTAAAATCTTGGAGATAAAAGGTGGCTGTGAGTTCGTTATGGAAAGCGGAAATCTCTCGGTTTCCGGCGATATAAGCGGACTTATACAATCGAGTGTAGTAAATAGGGGAAAGACGACGCTAAATGGTGGCGTAATCTCTTATGAAAGCACAGTCGGCACAAATACCGGATACGCGATGTCACAATTCGATAGTACCGCGAGTTTAACTATTGCAGAGGGTAACACTGTACAGCTTTACGGCAGTAGTGCACTACTTATTGGTGGTGGCGAAGCGGTTATTAACGGCGGAATCTTCGTAGGCAACAGCGATAGCGTGTCGGAAAACGGCAGTGCCTTAAAGGTTCGCAACGATGCAAAGGTCACTATAAACGGCGGTGTATTCAGAGGCGAAGGCGAGGATAGGGTAGTTATTATTTCCGGTAGCCGTGAGGGCTATATAGACTTTTTAGGTGGTACGATTGAAGGTAAGGTGCTATTTGGTAAAGAAAGTAGCGCAAATGGCGCACGCCTAAAAATCGATGGTAAGAGTATACTGCCCACCGGTGAAGGATTGGTTGAGGTTAGTTCATCCGTATTAGACGAGGCGCTTACTCCGACAAACGCCATGCTTAACGTTAGGACACAAGAAGGTTACTACGTAAAGGAGTGGAGCGGTATAGCAAAAGCTACTCCGTTGGTATCGGAGTTTAGTAACGGCGCTTTGATTTGGCCTACTTTGAGTAACGAGTACCTTTTAACGTTGGTTGTAGACGGCGAGGAACATGAATTTAACGTATATTACGGTAGTATAGTCGAACCCAATACTTTAGGATTAATATTGCCGAGCGGATATGAAGTTTACAGTTGGCTTGATTCTTCCGACAACGAAGCGCCCGCTCCCTTTAGAGTAACGAGCAACGTTAAGTATACGGCAAAGCTTGGTGTAAAAGCGGTAGAAATAGGCGAAATAGCGGACGTAAACAAAGTTTACGACGGCGAGGTAGAAAGTCGTACAATTCCCGTCCAGAGGGTGGAAGGACTTACTTATTCCGCTCAATGGGAAGGTAATACGGTAGGCATTTGGTCACCGTGCAATACGGGCGATAGCATAAGTTTTGTAAGCGTTGCCGATTCCGGTAAGTATAGAGTGCGCGTAACCGTTAGCGATGGCGTAACACAAAAGGAAAGCTTGTCTAACGAGTTTAAAGTAGAGATAGCAAAAGCAACCTACGGCGCAATCACCCATCCCGAGTTAAACGGCGTTTACGACGCACTAAAGACGCTTGACGATTACACTTTACAAGAGGGCTTTACTTGGGTACAAGAGACCCTTAAGCCCACCGTACCCGTCAAAGAGTACGATGCAACGTATTGCGCGGATAGCGTTAACTATAATCCGATAGGGGTGAAGATAACTCTCAATCTTCAAAAGGCTCCGGCGGTTACCAAATCGCACAACCCCATTGCAAACAGATACGTTTACGATGCGGAAAAAACTCTTGCAGACTATCCTTTTGAGTCGGGTAGCGGTTGGAGATGGTCAGACGTTAACGTCATCCCCACGGCAGGGACTAAAGAATATATTGCCTGTTATAATCCGGACGTTGATAACTATGAAGACTATATTACTACCGTTACGCTTGTAATAGGCAAGGCTACGTACGTAGCGGTTGAAGACGTCTATCTTACCGTATCTTACGTAAACGGCTTGACGTTAGGTAGCGTTTTAGAGCAAAACGCAGGTAATCTTACCGGGTATCGCTTGGCGCAAAATGCCGATAAAAGTACGCTCCTTAACCAATGCAAGGTCTTTGAGTTTAACGCAGTTTATAACGCAGATAGCGAAAATTATAAAGATTATAATTCCGTAAAAATCTTTGTAACGGTAACCAAAGGAAGCAATACGGTTGACTATAACGCAACAAATACTATCAATGCAGGCGTTTACGATCCAGAGCGTACGCTTCAAGACATTGCGCTTAATTCACCTTATTGGCATTGGCAATCACCTCAAACGGTGCCTACCGTAACGCAAAGCAAATATAACCTTGTTTATAATCCGGATGCTTCTTTGTTCTACGATTATATCTTGGAGGTTACCGTAATAGTAGATAAAGCCGATTTGCAAAGTGCCGTTCACCGAGCCTTGAGTGGAACGTACTCGAAAGACAAAACGCTTTCAGATTATGCGCTTGATAGTGGTTGGAGTTGGCAAAATGGAACTATAGTTCCCACCGTCGACGTCGGTAGTTATCAAGCAGTATATGACGGAGGTGCAAACTATAACCTCTATTACGGCGAAATACTTTTGACTTTAAGCAAAGCAAAAGTCGACGTAACAGGCATTACGTTAAGTCCTCTTACGGTTACGTACGATGGCAAGGCTCACTCGCTTGCATATAGCGGAACGCTACCGCAAGGAGTAAGCGTTACTTACTATAATAACGGAAAGGTTAACGCAGGTAATTACGTGGTTGAAATGGCGTTTAGCCAATCGGACTTTATTAACTATTTGCCGATTGCACCGATGAGCGCGCAACTTACTATTTGTAAGGCTACTGCCGAAATCGTTGCTCAAGAGGTGTATGAGTTTGTTTATAACGGCGAAGTTCGTATGCCCAGCGTAACGATTGATAATACCGAGCAATTACTGCGTTACGAGTTGAGCGGGGAGCTAAAGGAAGTAGGCGAGTATTCTATAAGATACTACGTAAGTGAAAGCGCTAACTACACCTTCCAACAACGGACGGTTAAGGTGATTATTAATCCGCAGTCGATTGCAATAGGTAGCGTTTACGGTAGTCACCTTACTTCATTTATCGGTAAGGTTAGCGAGGGTAATTTAGGTATTGCTATAGGTAGTACGCTTACAATACCCATCGAAAACATAGCTAAACAAGAGATAACGTTTAAGGTGCTTATCGATGGCCAAGCGAAGATGGGTAACTTCACCGTCAATCTACTTATTCCCGATGATATGGCGGGTAGTAACGTTAAGCTTTATAAGCTAATCGACGGCGAGTATCAAGAGGTTGCAGTTACGGTTAGTGGTAACTATTATATATTCAATACCGATTCACTTGGCACCTTCCGTTTGACTACGGATAAACGCCTTTCGATAGACGAAAACAACTCGATGGAGTGGTGGGCATGGCTCTTGATTGCTACCGCCGTTGCAACTATAATAAGTACGGTTGTAGTTGCGTTGATAATGTATAAAAAGGGAAAGTTATCCATTGATAAGGTTAAGAAAGTATTGGTTAAGTTAAAAGTAAAGTCAAGGAGCAAAAATGACTAAAAAGAAGGTTTTACTTATATCTACTATAGTGCTATGCGTGGCGATTGTGGCATCACTTGCAGTCGCTACTTACGCTATTTGGCAAAAACAAACGGAGGACGTTATCGATGTCGAAATACCGACTACCGACTTCAATCCTTCGTTAAAGTATATTGTTTTCCAAGGGCTTGATAGCGAGGGTAACTTTACTGACGTTAATCCTACCTCGTATGCAGTAGTAGGTTACTCCGGCTTGATTGCTGAACTTGTCATACCCAGCGAACATTTGGGACTATCGGTAACCAAAATAACGGTTTCGCCCACCCAAATCAATACAAATCTTGCAGGAAATCAAATCGTAACCTCTATGGTTATACCGTCGACCGTAACACAAATCGATACCGGTGCTTGTGCAAATATGGTGGCTCTTAAGAGCGTAACAATCCTCGGAGAAGAAGAGATTGCCATCAATAATTTAGCCTTTGCAGGCTGTGTGGAACTTGAAACTTTTACTTCAGAAAGAACGATAAACGGTGATAGAAGTAGCTACCTTTATAATACTTCTGTTAGTTAAGGAGTTACGTTTTCGATAGGCGTTACAGCTACGCCAAACTTCAAATAAAGCTGATTGGAAATTAAAGCAGGATCACAAAGTTCATCGGGAAGTGCCAACCAAAACGTTATCGTTAGGTCAATATGGGCGCTTCCTTTTATATTAAAAGCGACTTCAGGAGTAATATTAATATCGGCTTCATCCGTTACGTTTTCTTCGATATAATCGACGTCGCCTATAATGTTAAAGCGAAGCTCGTTGTCGGTATTAATGTATTGTTCCTCACCGTTTGCATCGAGTATGTATGCCTGTACCGTCAAAACAAAGCTATAAAGCTCGGTAGTAGTGTCGTTAGGGTCCTCGTAGAAGTGGATGGAGTCTTCGTGAGTATACTGGGTAGCAACCGTTTGCACGTAGCTGATTGGCGAGTCGCTCTCACTGTAAACCTTGGTAACGTCAATATATTGATTGTCGCGTATGGCGTTGGGCATTGCAACGGCAGGGGCAAGAGGTTCGTCTGCTACAAAGGGATTCTCGTCAAAACCTACGACTATATAACCTGCAGCAGGAATTTCAATTTCCTTATCACTACTAATGCGAGAAAGATACCACGAGTAAGTGACCGTACCGAGTGCCAGTACGAGCGAAAAAGTAAGAACACAAGTTAAGATTAACAAAGACGTTTTCTTATTCATTGTCACGTGGTAGGTATAATGGAGCCTTCGTCCATGCCGATCACAAAGGTTGCGTAGAAGGAAGAACCCATATATTCATAGTCGGAAAATTTGAAGGCAGTAACGTTTTCGGTTACGCCGTTGGTGGTATATTCGACGTAGGATGCTTCGTCCAAGAATATTAAGTCCAGCCTAATAAGGGCAGTACATTGTTTTTTAAAGGTACCGCTCACGTTAAAGTAGTTTTCGTCTTGGTAGGTGAGGGGATTGCCGTCCTCGTCTACAAGAACGCCGTTTTCGTTAGGATAAAAGGTTCCTTTAACGACGTATTCATTGTTTTCATCTCTATAAACGACCTTAACTCTATGGGTAAAGAAGCGTTCGATATTTGCAAACCCTTCGGTAGTCGACCTGATTTCCGTGCCGTTAGCTTTTTTAATCCAAACGTTGGTTAGTTCGCAAGTAACCGCATCGTTAGGGTAAGAGGATTCTTGCGAAATCTCAATAATTTTGGTGGCAACGTAGGGGGCGTCTATTCCGCCGAGACCGGTTTCGCCCTTGTATTGTACGATGTTATCTACAATATCGGTTATGCCGATATCGTCGATTGGTTGTGCGGTAATTACCGTTTCGGAAGTGTCGGCAGTATCGTTTTTAGTATACCATGCAAGAGTAACCATCGTTAAAATCAAAACGAGGGCTACCGCAGTAAGATGTATACCTAAAAGGATAAGTTTCTTCTTCATGATCCGCATCTGCACATAGTTATTTATTATATTATAGCACTCGAAAAGTCATATTACAATACCAAATTCTTTATATACAACCTACCAATTTCACAAAGTATTAGCTCTTACTTGTGCTGTTAAAACGCTCCCGTCCCGCACATATTTTATTTATTAACTTTAGTTATTGAAAAGAAATATGAAAAGTGATAGAACAACATAAAATTGAACTAAAATTTAATTTTGGCACTACGGCGTGTGCTTGTTGTATACAAGTAGACCCAATTTCAAGGTATAAAAATTTTGGGTTTGGTGGGGGATGGTATCGCGAAAGAAATTCTCGCTATTTTTACGCAACCCCTTTTTCTTAAGTACACGTAAATTACTTCTGTTTATCTTCGTGTCCAAGTGCTTTGCACTTGCTTTCGCCAGGTTTGCTATGCAAACTTGCGCACCCCTTTGCTTTGCAAATGGGTGCGCCCTCCTAACTCTCCGCCATCAAAAAAGCCCTAACCATTTAGGTTAAGGCTTTTGGTGGCGGAGAGTTAGGGATTCGAACCCCAGTTAGCTCTCACTAAAACGGTTTTCAAGACCGCCGCATTCGACCGCTCTGCCAACTCTCCAAGTGCATCTATATTACAACAATTATTGCGTAAATGTCAATACTTTATAAAGAAAAATAGCAGGTTGTTCCTGCTATTTAACTATTCCAAATGAAGTAACACTAATAAATTCAACATCCTCTTTACGTTTATATTATAGCTCTAAAATTTAAGATTTTTTAAATATGGCAAAAAAGCTGTTATTTTTGGCAAAATGTATCGAATTTTTAAAAATTGATTTTTAAGTAGAGTTGTATTATAATGTTTTTATTGTTTGTAGGAGCTGAATATGAGAGCTAAACTTGATGCAACACGAATTGAAACAATGCAATCGCTTACAAAAATTAACGATAGTTTATATACCGTTGATTGTAAGCATGATTATCACGTCGATGGGATGATCGAAAGTAACTCGGCGGGTGGCGTAATAAAAATGCTACGTTACGCATTTAAAAACGTTACACGTAAGCCTGTGGTAGTAAAAACTCCTCGTGCAGGATGCTCGGTGTTTACTGCTTTTAACAACGACGGCGAATATCTTATGGGGCGTAACTTTGATTATAAGGATGCGCCTTGCATGCTTGTAAGGACGGCTCCCGAAAACGGCTACAGGAGCATTGGGTTTACCGATGCAAACTTTTTCATATGGGGTAAAAAGAGGGGACCAAAACAAAATAAACTCTACTCCCGCCTACTGCTTGCACCTCTACTTTGCGTGGACGGCATTAATGAAACAGGCCTTGCCATTGCCGTTTTAGAGTTAAAAACACCTCCGCTACATCAAAAGACTGGAAAAGCACCCATATCTACCTCTATTGTAATACGTAAAGTTCTTGATAGTGCGTCAACCGTAGAGGAGGCAATCGAGATTTTTAAACGCTACGACATGAACGATATCGGTGGCGTTGCATATCACTTTGTCGTTTCTGACAGTAAGGGCAAGTCGGTGCTAATCGAGTACTTGAACGGTCAAATGCTTTTATTCTATCCCGAAAGTCGTCAGGGTAGCGAAGAATTCTTAAGCGTTACCAATCACTTTATTGCAGAGGGCGCACCCGAACCCAAACGCGGTGCGGGCTACGATAGACAAAAGCGCATAATCGACACGTTGACTGAAAAGGGCGGTAAGATTTCTGCTCCGGAGGCTATGGAACTTCTTTCCAACGTGCAACTCAACTATTATCACAAACTGGGGTGGCCGGTAAGAACGCTATGGAGTGCGGTATATAACTCGACAACGGCATCGGTGGACTTATGCGTCGACCAAAACTATCAAGAGGTATTTAAGTTTAAAGTTTAATAAAAAAGGCTCGCGGACAGCGAGCCTTGATTTTATGCTTTTGCATAATCTTTTAATTCTTTTATTACGTCCAACATAAAGGCGCGGAATATCTTTTCATCCTCGTCGTTACCGCGTATGCCGATGGAGAAAGTAACCTCGTTTTGGAAGGTGGTTAACGCGAGTTGCATATAGGGCTTGTACTTGATTGCTCCCGACATAAATGCATCTTCGAGCATCAATCCGTTGACTGCATAGTCATTAGGATTGATTACTCCGATATTCGACATGCCGATATAGGGGTTGGTGTATCCGATACGGATGGCGATTTCCGAAATACAATGCGGTAAAATGGTGTAGGCGAGCTTTAAAAGGGGCAAAGAGTACAATCCCGTAAATCTGTCCTCCTTGGCTCCTTTGAGCGCTTCCTTGACCTTTAAAACGGTCTCATCCATATCTTTGCCGTAATCGGCGGGTACGGTACAGGGCATAAAACCTATAAGGTTGGTTAAGCCATAGGTTTCACCGCCCATATAGCGCCTTAAGTCGTACATGCAAGGTACGGTGATTGCTTTACCTTTGGTATCTATCTTTTTATAAAGTGCGCGGAAGTAGGCTGCAACTAAAACGTCGTTGATTGTTGCACCGTTTGCTTTGCCCTTTGCTTTGACGGCTAAAAAGTCTTCTGCCGACAACTTTTCGCGTATAAGACGACAATGATCTTCCTTGGTCTTTTTAGCGAAAGGGAAGGCGATTTTGCTATCTTCTTCGGTGATGTTTTTGAATAAGCCTTTTGCTATTTTTCTATCCTCATCGGAGAGTTTGGAGTACACTTGATCGGCCGAACGGGTACCGTTTTTGACTTCTACGTCAAAACTGCCACACTCGAAATACTTGTTGTAGGCTTCAAGTACCTTCATGTTAAAGTAGCGTAGATCGGTGCCGTCAAAACACATATGGTTGACGATGACGCCTAAAATATCTTTGCCGTTAGAACGGATAAGTCTTGCCTTGAATTGCACCTTGCCTTGTGCGGAAAGAGTGTCACCCATAAGCTTATCAAGCTCCTCGATGGGGGAGTCAGTTTCGATAAGAGCAAAAAAGTCTTCTGTTTTGTAATCGTTGTTGATGGTCCAATAGGGTTTGATAGGATCGTTATGGTAGGTGCTATGCAACACGTCTACTTTGCCTAATACCGCCATAAAACTCTTGGCAAGAATATCTTCGTCCAAAGTGCCGCTATAAAAATATGCGGTGTGCATCATGCGGTTGTAGTAGTTACGGAATAGGTATTGCATCTTATCCCACATTTCTGCTTTGTAAAGTTTCATATTTTCCTCCATGAGCAATAGCTCAAAAAATTCGGGGGACTTTCAATCCCCCGAAAGTCTTAAGATTTTTTATTAATTTTTAGTCTTTAACTTGGGGCTTTTTTCTAAACAAGAAGAATAGTACCGAGCCAAGTACGATTAACGCACCGATGCAAGCAACGATGATTATTAGGTAGTTGTTATTTTGTTCTGCGATAAATGCAAAGCTCGAAATATTATCTACCTCAACGGTAACGTAGCCGTTGGTTACTGCAACTTCCTTAATTGCGTAGGTGCCGTTTTCCGAAATAACCATCTTTACAAAATCTTGCTCTGCAACGTCTGCAGGAACTTTGATAGTAACGATTGTCTTGCCGTTTACGGAGGCTTGTTCGCCGTTTGCGTCAACGGTATTGATGCTAAATGCGCGTAATACCGATTGCTTGCCGGTGAGAACTTCGGTGATGCGGAAGTCGTCCTTTTCTAATTTTTCCATCTTGACGGTTACGTCGGGAGCAAATCCACCATCGGTGGTGATCGATACGTCGATGCCGTTTGCTTCAGTTTCAATAACGGGACGATTTACCGTTACCACTACTGTAATGGGTGCGGGTGCGTAATAATAGTCGGTTTCGTCTGCAGTTACGGTTACTACGTATTTGCCTGCTTTAGAGAATCCGGGACCTACTAACTCGCCGTTTACCGAATAGTAGATTTGTGCGCCACTTGAGCATCTTGCCATGACGTAACGGGTTTCGCCGTTTTCAACAAAGTTGATTTCGTATTCTTCAGCGGTTAGTACGGCAACGTACTTGCGGATGGTGTATATGCCGTCGATGAAGGTTACGTCATAGAGATCGTTGGAGTAGCTACCGGTGATTGCATAATTACCCATTGCATTGCCTTCAGCCTTGGTGAGGGTTACGTTGAGCTCATCGGTGCCGATTATGCTTCCTTCGGTAATAGAAGACGTGAGTGTTTTAATAGGCTCGTTATATTCGCTTTCAACGTTATCAATGGTAATGGTTATCTTGCGCGGTATGATGTTGTAAGTGCCTTCAACGTAGGTAATTGTGTAGTTGCCACTATCATCAGTTAAAGTACCTTGAGTGATTTGGAACTCGCCTAACAACGCGGTGATGTTTACTTCAAGCGCGCCTACAAGCACGTCACCTTCAACTGCGTTTTCAAGTGTGTATTCGAGAGTTGCTTGTTCGTCGCCGTATTCAACGGTTACGTCGTTAGCAGTAACGGTAATGGTGCGTTGATCTACGGTATAAGTAGCACTTCCAAGAGTAATCAAATAGTTGGGGTTGAGCTCTTGTAGTGAACCAATGGTTACGTAATGGGTTCCTGCATCGAAGCCATCGATGGATAGAGCGCCATTTAAGCTTTCGCCAGCAACAAGCGGTACAGAGCCTAATTCGTAGCCGATTTCGGTAAGCTCGTCGCCGTAGACGTGTGATAGTCCGCTTACGGGAATTACCTCGATAGCTCTCGGCTTAACGATGCAAACGTTGTTAGCAATGTACATGATGTTGTAGTTGGGGTTGCTTTCGTTGGTTAAGGTGCCTTGACCAATAGCGTAACCGGCGTAATTTACAGGGTAACTATCTTGTGCTTCGAGCTCAAGTTCACCTTGTAGTTCGTATCCGTTGTAGAGCGTTCCTTCACAGGTATAAGAGAGGGTAGGCTTGTTGCCGTACTCAACGGTGATAGCGTTGGGTTTTATGGTTAAGTTAGCTCTCTTAATGGTATAGAATGCGGAAACGTAAACGATATCGTAGTTGGGGTTGTTCTCATTGGTGAGAGTGTCTTGTACAATTTCGTATTTGTTAGCATCGCAAGGTAGTGCGTCACCTTTGAACTTCAAAGTACCAAAGGGAACTTCACCGTCAACGAATCCGGTGTAAGTGTAGGCGGTAGCTACTTCGTCGACAGTTGCTTCGGTTGCATCGTAGTAACGCTCGATAGAGGTAGCGGTAACGTATGCTACTTTAGGCATAATTGCAAATGCGTATAGGTCGGCATCGTCTGCAAAGGTTGCTACATAGTTAGTGTTGTCAGTCGTGATATTGGTTAAGAGATATGCGTAGTAGCTATCTTCACTCTTAACAACGATTTCGCCGGCATCACGGGTGTAAGTTAAAGTAATGGTCTCGCCGGGAATACCTTCAACAACTTCCTTAAGATCGGGATCTGCGTCGCCATATTCCTTTTGGAACTTTTGAGGAGTTACGCTTATAGCGTACGGTAAGATCTCGAACGCGTCTACTGCGTTAGCTTCGTCAAGAGATGCGGTGTAGTTTTCATTTCCGACTACAAGTGCCGTAAAGGAATATAATCCTTTGTTTGCACCGCTTGCGCGTTCAAAGGTTAAGGTTACTTCTTCGGTGGTTTCGTTAGCGGTTATTCCGTCAACTACTACCGAGAAGTCGGGGTCTTCCGAACCATATTCCTTGGTAAGGTTTGCAAGAAGCTCTTTGGGATTGATGGAGCCAAGATCGTATTTAGCAACGTTAATAGTTACCGATGCCGAAGCGCCTTTGTAGCTTATGGTATCACTGACGTTCAAGGATACTTGGTAGGTGCCGGCGTTAATAACGGTAGCGTTACTGAAGGTTAAGGTGCCGTCGCCCAATTGAAGGTAGAAATAATCGTTGAGGTTGTGTCCAACGCGGTTATAGGTTAAGTTGAGTACACCACCGGAAGTGGGTAGTTTCTCATCAGTGTCCTTAAATGCGATTACCGTTTGACCGCGAACGATTGATAGGGTACCTTTCTTGAACTCGAAGGAATAGTAAGCGTTAAAGGCGTTAGTGGGGTCTTCAGTGATTACGATATCGTAAGACTTACCGGTAACTTCACCGGCTTCTCTGCCTACTACGGTGATGATGAAAGTGGGCTCGTATCCTACGATAGCGCCAACACCGCTTGTTTGAGGTGATCCTTTAATTGTGTACTCGAAGGTAGCGGGATCAGCTTGGTTATAGGACTTGGTATAGCTGTTTGCAGTTACCGTGACGGGACGTTGCTTAATGGTATAGGTGCCGGCGGTAAAGGCTATCGAATAATTGCGGTTAAGTTCTTTGAGGGTACCAATCTCGATATTATAGGTTCCGGGAACGTAGAGAGTTGCATCTTGAGTAGCCTCGCAATATAAAGCGCCGTTCAAGGTGTTCTCACCGGGAGCATATCCGCCGTTGTTGACGGTAAAGGTTAATGCCTTCTTGTTGTCACCAAAGTATTGGTCTTTGTTTGCAGCGGTAACGTTTATGGGACGAGGCTTAACAACGTACTTAATTTCACCGTCCGCATCGGAGGTCTTTAGTTCTACAACGTTGTAGTTAGCTCCGCCGTTGAGGGTACCGATTTCGATGGGATAACTTCCTGCGTTTTTGATGAAGCTACCGGTATCGGGATCTACGGGGAATACAATCTTCAACGCGCCGTACAAGGTTTCGCTACTCGGTATAGCGGCATGGGTATCGCTATAATATGCCGTATAATTTATAACGCTATCGCGATTACCATAGGTGGAACTTAAGTTAGCATCTCTATTAGGTACTACGTATACGTCACGTTTAGTGATTGAATACATGTATACGGTGGGGTTGCCGTCTTTGTCAACGAAACTGAATGAGTAGTTGGGGTTAAGGTCGGATTCAAGCTCACCGATGGTGATGACGTATAGCCCTGCGTTTTTGGAGTAATCTTCGCTACCAATAGCACCGTTTGTGCGCGATAACGAGCCATTTACTTGATAGGAAGAGCCTTCGTATACTCCGTAACCATCGTTACCAACGGTTGCAACCATCGTGCCTTTTTCGTTCGTTTTTTCTTCTTCACCATATTTATGGTAAATGGTGTTGTTTTCATCAACGTCTTTAAGATAGATACCTAAGGGTTTCTTACCGATCTCATAGAAGGCGGAAACTAATTCAATGGTAGAGTACGAGCTACCTTCTTTGCACTTAAGATCTCCGATTTCAATAGCGTAGATACCTGCGTTTACTACGTTAGAAGCTCCTAATACCAAGCCACCTTCAAAGTTTGCATCGATATCGATAGCTTCGTTGGTAATCTTATCGTACGCATAGAATTTGATGTCTTGCGAAGTGATTTCGTTTCCGTCGTAAGTTTTCTTATTTCTATTATCGTCGGGTTTTACTATTGCAGTTCTCGGCGATACACGTAAGTAACCTATAACCTCAATGATATAGTTAGGATTATTCGTGCTCATGTTGTTATTGGGGATTACTTGATGTAATCCTATCTCAACATTCGCGGGATCCTCAATCTTGAATTCCAAACCACCCTTAATGTTTGCAGTAGCGGGAGTCCACGTAAAATTAATTCTATCCGGAACCTCTGAACCTACGTTAATAACGATTTCGAAAGCTTCGTTGGCTTGGATAGTATAACCTTGGTTAGTTAGTACACCGGCAGTAACGGTAACCTGGACGGGCATAGGCGTTACTTCGAACGTAATTCCGGAGTAGAAAGATATTACGTAGTTGCGATTGTACTCGGTGGTTAAGTCGCCTTGTAAAATCGGATATGACTTGGCGTCTGCGCCTTCGTTAAATCCTTCAGTAGTTAAGTTACCACGCAATACGTTGTTATTAACGATACCGGCGGGAGTGAGAGTTACTCCTTCCGGATTAACACTCTTTGTTTGATAGGTAAGAACCGGGTTGACATGATCACCGAATTTTTTGTGTTGGCCAGGATCTGGTGTTATTAGAATGGGACGAGGCAATACTACGAAAGTGCCTTCCTCAACTTTTTTGATAAAATAGTTGGGGTTAGCATCGTTATAAATATTGGGGGTGTAGCCCGAGTTGATTTGCTCCTCGGTTGCTTCTATTGTCAACGTAAGGGTATACGTGGAGGCTTCGAAAATCGTAGCATCGGTTTCAGTCAATACCGGCTTAATCATCGGGAACAACTCAGTGAGCGGCAAACTCTTATCTCTTTCTGCAAGATCATTTGTAGTGAAGGCTGTGCGTGCGATGGTAATCGCTTCGCCATAATAAGAGGATGCGGTGGTTGCACTTAAGACAATTTCTTTGCGCTTGATTTCAAGCGATATGTTTTGTGAGTTATTAAAGTCAATGACGTAATTAGCCGCAACCAGCTCACTAATCGCTTCCGGAATAGTATAGCCGTTTATAAGGTAGTATCTACCAGCATATTCGCCGTCTTCACGAGAGAAGTTAATTCTAAATAGCGAGCCTTCTACGTCACCAATAACGTTAGCTCTAAACTGCGGATCGCTATCGCCGTACGTTTTTTTGTAAGTACCATCATTTTCATATCCGGTCAAGCGGACGGTAATATTGCGTTTTGTTATAGTGTAAGTTGCAAGCGATACGCCTGTTTCCAAGATTAATGGATTACCTTTGTATTGATTATTTAAAGCATTAAGCGTGGCTTGTGATGCGTAATAGTTATCTCCCGCCTTAACGATTAAGTGATAGTTATTTTTGGCCGCACCAGCGCTTGCTGCGGTGAAGAGCGAGCCTGAAGAAATAGCGTAGTTACCAGTTGTGAAGGTGCTGAAATTGCTGAAGTTGTCAGACATCTTGTCTTTGGATTCAAACAATACGCATTTTAATTCGCCAAAGTTGTCTATACTATCGCCTGAAACAAGATTTGTTTCGGAGCTTTCATCCAAGGCGTATCCCGTGAAGTTAAATGCTTTACGAATATTGTCAAGAGTATCGTAAACGCATGTTTGGTTTGATATGGTTAATACCAACGGACGTTTGTCAATTTTAACCGTTATTGCGAAGTTTTGAGGACCGGGCGCTTCGTATAAATCATTTTCGGCGGGTTCAAATTTAAGATATAGAGTAATACCATTAACGTTTACGTTGGGAGTGATATCAGCCTCGTTTTCTTTAGTAAAGTCTGCGTACTCGCCATTAACAAGTTGCGTTAATGACCAACTACCGGCAACGTGTAGCTCATTTCTGTTGGGATTAACAATTGTTATATTGTCAAATGCACTTATACCTGAAATACTTAACGCATGTACGAGAGTGTTGGGGTCGTAGGTGGTTTTAAGGATGACCTCATCACCATATACGGTATTAAAGACTTGATTGATTTTAAATCCTTGTACTAAACAAGAGGATTTAACGACGTTGTAATCTACCGCTAACGATCCCTCATAGTTGTTGGTTCCTGCGATGGTTACCGTATAGGTGCCGGGGGTTGTGTAATTGTTGTTTGTAGCATTATAGTCGTGTGTATACTTTATATCGCCAGCACCGTTTTCTATTTCTTGTTCTATTAGTGCTCGACCTAATGCGGAGTCGGTTACGGCAGGTTTTACCGTGTGGATTTTTCCATCATACGGAATATTGTTAATCTTTGCAACGTTGATACCACTACCTTGAGCGTTGATATTTTTGGCATGAATAGTTGCGCTAATTTCTACGTAGTAATAAGTACCGATTTCTTCCTCTCCGTCAGCGTTTATAAAAGTGATTTCCTTGCTTGGGTTTTTTCCAATTAAAGTATAGTTACCTGCGTCCTCTCCAGAAAGTGCGGTATTATCCAATAAAGCGATTATGTACCAATTACCCTTGTCGACGGCTTCAGATAAAGAAGTGTACCCACCCTCTATAGACGTTGAGTAATATTTTGGCGCGACTGCTACTGTAACAGTTACTTCATCTCCATAAATGATGGGTGAAACGTCTTTGCCGTTTATATCTTCTTCGTATTTAAATATAACGTCTGCAGTTGCGATACTCGTAGCATTATACGTACGATTTTCATCCTTATTAACGATATCTAAAATCAATGGTTTAGCTGTTATTACACCATCCGTTACTGTGGCGGTGGTTTCAGATAGACGATAGTTTTGGTAGGTAGTATTATTGGGGTAGCTCGGGTTGGCACCTAAACTTAAACCTGTGAGCTCGATTTTTTTGCCCGTACCAACGTTCTTGTCTTCAAATAGATAATTAGAATTAGCCGATGCGACTATTGCGACAAAAGGTTCGTCTGCAGCGACCAATGCTCCCTTTGCAAAACTATAATCAACGGCGCTTGAAGCATCGTAAGTGCCGTCGTAAACTTTACCTTCTTCTTTTGCCGTAGCTGTAACGGAAATCATTTTGGAGAAGATGTAGTACGTATCACCAGTTATTAGATCTGCGGTAATAACAGATTCTTTGTTATAAATTTGATCATTAAAGGAATAGTTTTTAAGGAGTTCATCATTTGCCCCAGATACACCTAACGTAATACCATCCAGCGAAAGCTTGCCGTATGTACCAACGGTAACATCGCTAAATTTACCTCCGTTTTTAAAAACATGGCTTATAGTAGCATCTGATGATAACGAGCCAATAAGCTCGTCGTTCCACAAAACGTAAATGCTTTGTACGTCGCTAGCCATTAGCCCGGTGAACGTTAAACCATTAACAGTAACATCTGCAGTCCCATCGTAGTATTTTCCGTAACCAGTATATCTGTAAGGCAAGGCCGGGTCCATGTAACCAGTAATCTCGCTTGAATTCTCATCTCCAAAGGCATTTAACTTTACGGCCACTTGTTTTGGTTTTATAGTGGCAGTAATATTAGCTTGGTCATGGATTAGATAATTATATGATTTAATAATCGCTTGCGCATCAAACATTACGTATGATACGATGGTTAAATGGTGGTTTATTAAAACACTTCGATCGATAGTAACAGAATGTGTGCCTGCATTGGCATTGAGCGTTTCACTTGTATAAGATGATTTGAGCGAGAATTCAAGAGAATCATTTGCAATAATGTCATTAACGTTATAACTATTGTTGCCAGAAGGTATAATCCGATTATTTTCAGTTTTATCCAATATCCAACCATCTAAAACCACCGATTTAGATGCATCGTATGGTTTGTCGAAGAACTTGGGTAACAAATAGCAATTTATCGGGTCAATTGTAAATGCATACATTTGATACCCAACAATTATATTATCATGCGTAATATACAAATGAAGATTATAATTTCCAGCAAAAACAGGCTTTAAATCGTTAGAATACGATTCACCGGTCAAATAGGTTCCATCATACGAATCTTGTATTCCCCAAACCCCATTCATGGGAGTGATTATATTATTAAATTTAGTAATTTGATTTGATCCCGTAGGCGGGTTGAAAGTAATAGCGACAGCGTTTCCGGTGTAATAATAGTTGCTTGAAATTATTGGTATTGATTCAATTTTTTTGAATACTGCAGTCCAGCCTATAGAACCATGGATGGGTTTTGATGGAGTTATGCCATTTGTGCTATTTATATATAAAGCATCCGACTCAAAAGAAGGTTTTTTGTTTGGATCGAATGCGATAGATTTTCCTGGCGCTAAAGTGGTTGCTTGATTCGGACCTATTGCATCGGTGTTAGGATCGGCGATCCAACCAGCGAAAAAGTATCCTTGTGCAGGAGTCGCGCAGAGGGTATACTTATTCGTAATGGCGCCTGTAGCAGTAGCTGCCGCAGAATCGGAAGATGTTGCAACGGTAATGTCATTGAGCTTAATCGATACCGAACCGCCGTTATGGGCGATTCCGTTAGGCGTGCCATCATCAAGGATACAGTCGACAGTGATGGTAGGATTGTAGAAGTAAACAGAGGCATGGGAAGATTTTCCTAAATTATTAGTCGCTGTTATTTCATATCGACCTTGTTTGTTGCCCAATTTGAATTCATATGAACCGACAAAATTATTGTATTTTTGCGTGTCAACGCTGTAATAATAACCTGTACCATTTTGAGTGTCGCTACCAATGGGGAAGTATTTTGTTTCAATTTTCAAAATGCCAGACTCCGGATCTGCAATGGTCACGGTGTCTTGTTGCTGATAATGAGTAATAAGTGAAGATGCAGATGTTTGTGCAATAGAGTTCGATTTTGTACTGTCTGAAGCAAGATAGATTGATGGCTCAGAGGTGTCAGAGGTGGAAAGAGAGAGCTTCATGGAGCTGATAGAAGCACTGCAAGACCCAGTATTTAACAAAATATCGGGAGAACCTTCAAAATGAGTGGTATACTTTCCAGCTGGCAAAGTATCAGAAACAGAAGTAAGTTGATAAGATGCGGTAAGGAGTAATGTTATTTCGGAGTCTGTAGAACTGCCAGTTCTAGCCTTGACGTTCCAGTTTGCTTTGTTTACGGTGCCTTCAGTTGAGAAGGATGCAGACGAGGTAACATTTATTTTGCCTCCATAAGTGGCGCGTATAATATTGTTTTCGGTTAAAGCGAGCCAAGCACTAGGGGAGGTTACGCTTTGGTCTTTTCCTGTAAGCGACTTTTTTGCAGAATAAGAACCTTCAAAAGCGGTAGCTGTGCCAAATCCGCTAATCGTCGTCGCTGCTTCAGCGGAAGTGGGGATGGTTATGGTTTCTAAAACGGTGGAGGATTCGTCTATGCCGATTTCGTTTAAGGTCGATTGAACGACGGGGTTAACCGAAGTCTGGTATATAGTGAATAATAGCGTGAGCATAACAAACGCCATTACGAATACTGCTGATTTAGTGAGTTTAAATGATCTGGTCTTCATATACGCCACCTGCCTTAAATGCTGATGTGAGTTTTATAATATTTTATTTGAGCGCGCACGCGCTCTCGTACATAGGTATACACATGAATTATAAAGGCGCGCGTATGATAAAATCAATATAGAAAGGCGATTATTTACTAAAATAACACCGAGCGACTATTGGCAGCGGGTAAAAAATCAGAGATACGACGGAATCTTGACAAACGAGGTATAGTGCCGTTAAAATATAACAAACGATAAAAGGAGGCCGTTGGGATGAGTGAGCCTTTGGTATTAGACGGTCGCGTGGTCGCTAAAGCGGTTGAAGCCGATTTGCAAGCGAGGGTGGAATTAATTAAGCAAAAAACAGGTGTTACTCCTGTATTGGCAACGATTTTGGTAGGGGATAATCCTGCTTCCGTTACCTACGTAAGGATGAAGGGTAATGCTTGCAAGCGCGTAGGAATCGAACCTCTTAAAATCGAGCTTCCTGAAAGTACGACTACGGAAGAGCTATTAAAAGTAATAGAAGAATTAAATGCGGATGATAAAGTATCCGGTATACTGCTTCAACATCCCGTACCCAAGCATATTGACGAGAAAAAATGCTTTGATGCTATCTCGGTGGAAAAGGACGCCGACGGCGTAAATACCGCGTCGTTCGGTTCGGTTACGATGGGCGGAAACGGTTTCAAATGTGCAACCCCTTTTGGCATAATTACGATACTCAAATATTATGGTATAGAGCTTGACGGAAAGCATGCCGTTGTAATAGGCAGAAGCCCCATTTTAGGCAAGCCGGTATCGATGCTTTTGCTCAACGAAAACTGTACCGTAACCATATGTCATACCCACACCAAAAACCTTCCGGAAGAGGTAAAAAGGGCAGACGTCGTAGTGGCGGCGGTAGGTAGACCGAAGTTTGTAAAGGCGGAGTGGATTAAGGAAGGAGCAGTACTTGTCGACGCCGGATATAACGCAGGAAACGTGGGGGATATCGACCTTGAAAACGCGGCACCGCTATCGTCGGCATACACTCCCGTCCCTGGCGGATGCGGCCCCTGTACCATAGCTATGTTGATGCAACAAACGGTAGAAAGCGCCGAAAGAAAACTTGCAAAATAGGGCGCCTACAACGTAAATTTAGTATCCCAAAGATGCGAAATCAACAAAATTAACGCTCGCGCAAAAGCGAGCGTTTTTTATGAAAACTGTGAGTAACTCGAGCGCAAAATTAAGTCTCAAAAATTTTTAAAAACCGTATTGAAACAATAAAGCGAAAACGTTAAAAATCGATAGCGAATTAAAAAACTTGATAAAATGTAAATTATTTTTCTCAAATTCTTTACTTATAACTTTGTTTATGTTATATTAGTTGCAATAAAATTAAATACGCACATATGCACGCGAGGTACTTATGAGAGGTTTATTGACATTGAGGACGCTTTCCTCACCGGAAATAATGGAAATCATAGAGCTTGCTATTCGTTTTAAAAAAGGTTGGACAGTTAACTTCCCGGGGAAGAAAATGGTCAACCTTTTTTATGAGAATTCAACCCGTACTCAATATAGCTTTCAAATGGCTATGATCAACTTGGGTATTACCCCGGTATCTTTTAACCTTGCCGGATCAAGCGTAGCTAAAGGTGAAACACTTTACGATACCGTTAGAACTTTCGAAAGCCTCGGTGTTGACGGTGTTGTTATTCGTCATTCTCAAGACGTTTATTATAGGGACCTCGAAACGATTAAGGTCCCTATTTTTAATGGCGGGGACGGATCGTCCGACCATCCCACCCAAACTCTTTTAGACCTTATGACGATTTACGAAGAATTTGGTAGATTCGAGGGTTTGAAGATAGCGCTAATAGGCGATATAGCTCACTCGAGAGTTGCTCACGGTAATGCTGAAGTTATGAAGCGTCTTGGCATGAAGGTATACGTATCCGGTCCCGAGCAATTTTCCGACGATAAAACCGGCGAGTATATCGAGATGGATAAAGCGGTGGAGACTTGCGACATTATAAACTTACTTCGCGTTCAATTCGAAAGGCATAAAGAGCAAATGAATATCAGTAAGGAAGAGTACCACGCAAGATACGGCATGACGGTCGAGCGTGTTGCGCGCATGAAGAAAAACGCAATCATCATGCATCCGGCGCCCATCAATCGTGGCGTTGAGATAGCAAGTGAAGTTGCAGAGTGCGATTGTTCTCGCATCTATAAACAAATGGAAAACGGCGTATACGTTCGTATGGCTGTAATAACGCTCGCATTACAAGGAAAACTTTAATG
The DNA here is from genome assembly GCA_017504305.1 of Clostridia bacterium. Taxonomy (GTDB): domain Bacteria; phylum Bacillota; class Clostridia; order Christensenellales; family DTU072; genus Stercoripulliclostridium_A. Next base: position 94,315 of record JAFVRJ010000007.1, read on the forward strand.
ATACTTAAAAACGGCAAAATCTTAATAGGCGAGGAGCTTGTCGAAAAAGATATTCGCATCGAAGGTGATACCATAGTGGAAATCGCCGACGAAATCGATGGTGATAACGTAATATACGTTAACGGTTGTTGGGTAATGCCCTCTGCCACTGACGTGCACGTACACTTGCGCGAGCCGGGCTTCGAGTATAAAGAGACGGTGGCTACGGGAACTAACGCTGCGGCTAAAGGTGGAGTTGGTACGATAATGTCGATGCCAAATTTGCGTCCTTGTCCCGATAGTGTAGAACATCTCAAAGTTCAACTTGATGCGATAAAAAAGGATGCGTCGGTTAAAGTATACCCATACGCTTCCGTTACCGTTAACGAAGAGGGCAAAGAGCTTGCGGATTTAGAGGCTTTAGCACCTTACGTTTTGGCGTTTACAGATGACGGAAAGGGTGTGAACAACCTAAATCTTTTAAAACAAGCGATGCAAATTGCTAAAGATAACGATAAAGTCGTAGCATCTCACGCAGAAGCCGAAGGTTACGGATTTGGGCGTGAAGCCGAAATCATAGCCGTTGAGCGCGAGATCAAGATGGCGGAAGAAGTCGGTTGCAAATATCATTTTTGCCACATATCTACGATGGAAGCTTATGAATATATCCGTCAAGCAAAGGAAAGAGGAGTGGACGTAACGGTTGAAGTAACGCCCCATCATCTTCTTTTGAACGACGGCGACATAACGGACGGCAATACCAAAATGAATCCTCCGTTGCGACCGATGAGCGACATGATTGCCACCGTTCAAGCTTTATTAGACGGAACGGTTGATATGATTGCTACCGATCATGCTCCTCACGCTCCGCACGAAAAGGGCGATTACGACAAGTCCCTTAACGGTATAATCGGCATCGAAACCTTTTTGCCATCCATCTACACTTGCTTTGTAAGGACGGGGCTTATTAGTTATGGTAGGTTTATCGAGCTTTGCTCGACTGCTGCTGCGGAACGATTCGGTTTACCGGTAGCAAAACTTGAGGTAGGCGAGAAGGCAAACCTATGCGCGCTCGACATAGAAAACGAGCGTGAATACACGCAAGAGGAAATAGTTTCCTTAAGCAAGAATTCGCCCTTTATCGGCTATAAATTTTACGGATTCAACCGCTTGACGCTTGTCGACGGTGAAATAAAATATATCCAACTCACTCGGGAGGCATAAATGAATAAACGAATGTTGGTGCTTGAAAACGGCAGATACTTTTTAGGCAATGGTTTCGGAGCTAAAGGAACTCGCATTGCCGAATTGGTCTTTAATACCTCGATGGTAGGTTATCAAGAGATCATATCCGATCCGGCATACCGCAACTGTATGCTGGTTATGAGCTATCCGCTCATCGGTAACTATGGTCTTACGGACGACGACTTCGAGTCCAAGGCTGTGCACATTAGCGGTATGATAGTAAGGGAATATAACGATTCACCTTCTAACTTCCGTTTCACGAGGACGCTCCAAGAGGTTTTGCGTGATAACGACGCGCCCGGCATAGAGGGTATTGATACTCGCGAGATCGTACGTATAGTACGTTCCGAGGGCTCCATGCGCGCGATGATAACCGATGCGGGCAGAGATATCGACGAGTGCGTTAAGGAAATCAAAGCGTATAGTTTGGTATCCCACTCTGTCAAAGAAGTATCATCCAAGAGCGTTTGGTATGCACGTACGCGTAAGCCCCAATATACCGTAGGTATAATCGATTGCGGTGTAAGAAGCACCATGATACGTAAGCTAAAGAACAACAGCTGTAACGCTGTAGTTTTCCCTTACGATACTTCTAAAGAAGAAATCTTAACCCACAATCCTCAAGGTTTATTTATCTCTGACGGACCCGATACTCCCGAGGCGGTAAGAGATATCGAAAATCTTATTAAAGAGTTCAAAGGTAAGATTCCGATTATGGGCATTGGACTTGGCGCACATTTGATTGCGTACGCATACGGTGCAAAAATCCAAAAGATGAAATTTGGACATAACGGTGCAAACCAACCTGTCCGTAACATTATAACCGGTGAAATTGAAATCACCTCCCAAAACCACATCCACGTAATCGATAAGGACTCGCTTGAGGGTACCGGCCTTACGCTCACCCACGTAAACCTTATCGACGGAACCTGCGAAGGTATCATTGACGAAGCTAACAGCGTAATCGCAATGCAGTATCACCCCGCCGAGGATGGTATGGGATATTTATTCGAGAAATTTATCAGCTTTATGAAGAAATTCGGAGGACGCAAAAATGCCAAAGAGAACAGATATTAAGAAGATCATGATGATTGGTAGCGGTCCTATAGTTATAGGACAAGCTGCCGAGTTCGACTACGCCGGCACCCAAGCATGCCTTGCTCTCAAAGAAGAAGGATACGAGGTAATTCTCGTTAACTCTAACCCTGCGACCATAATGACCGACTCCACCATGGCGGAAAAGGTTTATATGGAGCCGTTGGATCTTGAGCACGTAGCAAAAATAATCCGTCACGAGCGTCCCGACGGTTTGATTTGTTCCATTGGCGGACAAACGGGTCTTAACCTTGGTATGCAACTTGCCACCAAAGGCATTTTGGACGAGTGTCAAGTAGAGCTTTTAGGTACGAGTTACGAAGCGATTGCTAAAGCGGAAGACAGACAGCTCTTCAAAGATCTTTGTTTGGAAATCGGTGAACCTGTATTGCAATCGGAAACGGCAACAACGGTTGACGAGTGCTTGAGAATAGCAGACGACATCGGCTACCCGATTATTGTACGTCCCGCATTTACGCTTGGCGGAACGGGAGGTGGCTTTGCCGATAATGCAGACGAGCTTAAGGAACTTGCTAAAAACGCACTTAAGCTTTCGCCGGTAACGCAAGTACTAATCGAAAAGTCCATCAAGGGCTATAAGGAAATCGAGTTCGAAGTTATGCGCGATAAAGCAGGTACGGCCATAGCGATTTGCTGTATGGAAAACGTTGATCCCGTTGGTATCCATACCGGTGATAGTATAGTAGTTGCACCTTCTCAAACGCTTACTCTCAAAGAGTACAACATGCTCAAGAACGCAGCGCTTAACATAATTAAGGCGCTCAAAATCGAAGGCGGATGTAACGTACAATTTGCACTTGATCCCTTCAGCTTCGAGTACTTTGTAATCGAGGTTAACCCTCGCGTATCTCGTTCTTCGGCACTCGCAAGTAAGGCAAGTGGATTCCCAATCGCAAGAGTTTCGGCAAAAATCGCTTGCGGACTTACCCTCGATGAAATCGATATCGGTTGCGGTAAAGCAGCGTTTGAACCGAGTCTTGATTATATCGTTGCCAAGGTTCCGCGTTTCCCCTTTGATAAGTTCACCAAGGCAAACCGCGTGCTTAACACTCAAATGAAAGCAACGGGCGAGGTTATGAGTATCGGCAGAACTTATGAGGAGGCTCTGCTTAAAGCAGTCCGTTCGTTGGAAACAGGCCTCGATCATATTGAAGTTAAAGCGCTTAAGGAGTTAAGCACTCACGACCTTATCGAGCTTATTATCAAGAACACTGACGAGCGCACTTTTGCTATAGCGGAAGCACTTCGTCGCGACGTTAAGATAGATTACCTCTACGGCCTTACCCAAATTGATAGATTCTTCCTCGAGAAGATGCAAAACATCATCAATATGGAAAAAGTTATCGTAGCGAACCCCAACGACTACGATATCCTCGTCAAAGCCAAAAAGATGGGCTTCAGCGATGCATATATCGGCGAAAAATGGGGCAAATCCGAAGTTGAGATTTATGAACTTCGTAAAGCCAACAAGCTCTATCCCGTTTACAAGATGATAGATACTTGCGCTGCAGAATACGAGAGCTATATCCCGTACTTCTATTCCACCTATGAATCGGAAAACGAGTCCATCCGCTCCGATCGCAAAAAGGTTATAGTTATGGGTTCCGGTCCTATAAGAATCGGTCAAGGTATCGAGTTCGACTACTCCACCGTACACGCTATTTGGGCCATCCGCGAAGCGGGCTATGAAGCTATTATCATCAATAACAACCCCGAAACCGTTTCTACCGACTATACCATTTCCGACAAATTGTACTTTGAGCCGTTAACTTTTGAAGACGTTATGAACATTATCGACTTCGAAAAGCCTGAAGGCGTTATAGTTGCACTTGGCGGACAAACGGCAATCAACCTTGCAGAAGACCTTGATAAGGCAGGCGTTAAGATTTTAGGATCTTCCGCAGAAAGTATCGCGCTCGCAGAAGACCGCGATCTTTTCGGTGCAGCTCTTATTCGTCTTGGCATACCGATGCCGGAAGGTAGAAGCGTATTCAACATTAAAGACGGCGTAAAAGCGGCGGAAGAAATAGGTTATCCCGTACTCGTACGTCCTTCCTTCGTTCTCGGTGGCAGAATGATGCATATCGTATACGATCGCAAGCAACTCGAGCCCATCCTTGCCGAAGCAGTTAAGATCAACAAAAAGCACCCTGTACTTATTGATAAATACATACTCGGTCAAGAGTGCGAAGTAGATGCAGTTTGCGACGGTAAGCAAGTATTTATTCCCGGTATTATGGAGCATATTGAGCGCGCAGGTGTTCACAGTGGCGACTCGATGAGCGTATATCCTTGCTACTCTTTGTCCAAAAAGGTGCAAGAAGTCATTGTAGACTACACAAATCGCATCGGTTTAGAACTTAATATTATCGGACCGTTTAACATCCAATTTGTAGTTGACTCCGACGATACCGTTTACATCATTGAGGTTAACCCGCGTAGTAGCCGTACCGTACCTTTCCTTGCAAAGACCACGGGCGCACCTATAGCTGATATCGCAACCAAAGCTATGCTCGGCGTAAGTCTTGCAGAGCAAGGTTACACCGGCGTATTCCCCAAGAAGGATAGATGGTTTGTTAAATCCCCGACCTTCTCTTACTCCAAACTTACCGGATTGGATGCAGTTCTATCCCCCGAAATGAAGTCTACTGGCGAGGCTATCGGTTATGATAAGACCTTGACCAGAGCAGTATATAAATCGCTAAAGGCAAGCGGACTTCGCGTAGCTAACTACGGTACCGTTCTTGCAACCATTGCAAACCAAGATAAAGAACAAGCGTTACCCATCATCAAGCGCTTCTACGATATGGGATTCAATATCGAAGCTACTGAAGGAACGGCTGAATTCCTTAAAGCTCACGGTATCCGCACTCGTATCCGCAAAAAACTATCTCAAGGTAGTGAGGAAATCTTGGATAGTATTCGCAAGGGTTACGTAACTTACGTAGTAAACACCATCACCGAGGGTACTGCAGGACAAGCGGACGGCTCTGCAATCCGTCGTTCGGCAGTTGATAACAACGTGCCTGTATTCACCTCGCTTGATACGGTAAGAGTTCTTCTTGACGTTCTCGAAGAAACCACCATGGGAGTATCTACGATATGATATCCAAGAAGTTAACCGTCGTAAGCAATAAAAAACTTGCAGACGGAATATATGAAATGCGCTTAAGCGGTGCTGATTACGTAGTCCCCGGTAGCTTTTTGGAAGTTACCGTTCCGGGATTCTACCTCAACCGTCCTTTCGGCGTAGGCAACTACGAAGACGGCGAGATTACCATCTATTACAAAGTGGTTGGCAACGGTACCGATAAAATGACCGAAGTATCGGTAGGTACCAAGCTCAACGTTATCTACGGACTTGGTAACGGCTTCAATATGGAGCGCGCAATAAGACCGTTACTCGTCAGTGGCGGTATTGGTATTGCACCTATCTATTACCTTGCAAAAGCCTTTGCTAAAAAGGGCGTAAGACCTATAGTCGTAACGGGCTTCCGTAACGCAAGCGAAGTGGTTTTGAGTAATGAACTTAAAGAAATAGCCGACCTTGTCGTATGTACCGACGACGGTTCAATGGGCTTCAACGGAAATCCCGTAAGTGCGGTAAAAGCACTTGATAAAGAGTGGGATTACTATTATGCATGCGGACCGATGGTAATGATGAAGTATCTAAAGATGTACTCCGATAAGGGTGAGCTATCACTCGAAGCTCGCATGGGTTGTGGCTTTGGCGCTTGCATGGGATGCAGTATAATTACCAAATCCGGCTACAAGCGCGTATGCAAAGAAGGACCTGTGTTTGATGCAGATGAGGTGGAGTTATGAGCACCGTAAACAATGTTTTAGATACCCAAATTGAGCTTTTTGGCGTAAAGCTTGATAATCCGATAATTCCTGCAAGCGGTACGTACGGCTTTGGTTACGAGTTTAGCGAGTACTATGACATCAACTGTCTTGGATCAATCTCGTTAAAAGGAACGACCAAGGAAGCTCGCTATGGTAATCCTCTGCCTCGCATAGCGGAGTGCCCGAACGGACTTATCAATGCAATTGGTTTACAAAACCCCGGCGTAGATAAGGTTATTGAAGTCGAGCTAAAAAAGCTTGATGAAGTTTATAAAAAGCCGGTTATAGCAAACGTAGGCGGACATAGTTTTGAGGAGTATACCACAACCGTTGCAAAGTTCAACGACGTAGACAAGGTGTTTGCCGTTGAACTTAATATCAGTTGTCCTAACGTTCAAGGCGGTGGCATGGCGTTTGGAACAAACCCTGACACCGTAGAGGAGCTTGTTAGGGAAATCAAAAAGGTTTCCACAAAACCCATTATAGTTAAGCTTTCTCCCAACGTTACCGATATTAAGCTTCTTGCAAAAGCCGCTGAAAGGGGTGGCGCGGACGGCTTAAGTCTTATTAACACGTTGGTTGGTATGCGCATCGATCTCAAAACGGCTCGTCCCATTATTTCCGTCAAGCGCGGCGGTTATAGCGGACCGGGCGTTTTCCCCGTTGCGGTTAATATGGTTTACGCAGTTAAAGAGGTTACTGATCTTCCAATTATCGGCATGGGCGGTATTTCTTCTGCTGAAGACGTGATTGAAATGATGTATGCAGGTGCAACTGCAGTTATGGTTGGCTCGTATAATCTTGTAAATCCGTATGGTTGTAAGGAAATCATCGACGATTTGCCGGTGGTAATGGAAAAATTGGGTATAAATAAATTAAGCGATATAACAGGGAGGTCTCACAATGTGTAAGGACGTAATTATTGCATGCGATTTTTCTTCTAAAGAAGAACTTTTTGCCTTTTTAGATAAGCTTGGCGATTATAAGCCCTATCTTAAGGTTGGTATGGAGCTCTATTATAAAGAGGGCGCACCGATGGTAAGAGAACTTAAAGAGCGCGGATATAAAATCTTCCTCGACCTTAAGCTTCACGATATTCCCAATACCGTATACAAAGCGATGCGTAATTTAGGCGCACTTGGCGTAGATATTACCAACGTTCATGCGGCTGGCGGTATCAAGATGATGGCAGCGGCTCTTAAAGGTTTAAGAGAGGGCGCCGGCGAAGGCGCAATGCCCAAGCTTATTGCGGTAACTCAACTCACCTCCACCGATGCAGATACTCTCAAAAACGAGCTTTTAATTAACGAAACCCTCGAGAATACCGTTCGCAAGTACGCATTGAACGCAAAAGAAGCAGGTCTTGATGGTGTAGTTTGCTCTCCGCTCGAAGCATCTCTCATTAAGGGATTAGGTCTTATGAGCGTAACTCCCGGCATCCGCCTTGCAGGTGACTCCGTGGATGATCAAAAGCGCGTAAGCACTCCCGCCCTTGCTCGCGAAATGGGTAGCACTTATATCGTAGTAGGACGTAGTATCACCGGTGCGCAAAATCCCCAAGAAGCATACGCAGAGTGCGTAAGACAATTTAAAGGAGAATAATTATGAATCAAGTACTTGCAACCGACGTAGCAAAAGCCTTACTTTCTATAAAAGCAGTATTCCTTCGCCCCGCTGAACCCTTTACTTGGGCAAGCGGAATCAAATCCCCTATATATTGCGATAACCGTTTAACTTTATCGGTTCCCGCAGTTCGTAAGATTATCGAAAACGGCATCGCTTCCGTAATTAAAGAGCAATATCCCGACTGTGAAGTAGTAATGGGAACTTCTACCGCAGGTATCCCTCACGCAGCTATCGTAAGCGAGATTTTAGATCTTCCGATGGGTTACGTAAGAGGCGGTAATAAAGAGCACGGCAGAGGGAACCGTATCGAAGGCGCAGATCCTAACGGCAAAAAGGTCGTTGTAGTCGAAGACCTTATTTCTACCGGTGGCTCGGCAATCGAGGTGGTCAACGCTTTGCGTGAGGCTGGTGCAAACGTATTAGGCATCGTTTCCATCTTCACTTATGAGATGAAAAAAGGTATTGAAAGACTTGCACAAGCTGAAGTCAACAACACTTCATTGTCTTGCTTTAGCGTACTTTCAAAGGTCGCTTTAGAACAAGGCTATATTACCGATAAAGAATATCGCATGGTATCGGCGTTTCAAGCAAATCCCCAAGATCCCGAGTGGATTAACGTTCAATAAACTGTTAACTAATAACGAAAGAGCCCGAAACTTCATTGTTTCGGGCTCTTATTTTATTATTTAGGTAACCTTGATTAGGCTTTTAGTGATTTAACAAATACTTCCATGCGATCAAGAGCTTCTTTTAAAGTATCTATGGAGCAAGCGTAGGAAATACGTATATGGTTTTTGCCGGACTCGCCAAAAGCTATACCCGGAACAACTGCAACTTTTTGTTCTAAAAGTAAGCGCTCTGCAAATTCCTCTCCGGTAAGACCTGTTGATGCAACGGAGGGGAAGGCATAGAAGGCGCCCTTTGGCTCAAAGCAATCGATACCCATATCGTTTAAGCGCTTTACTAAATAAACACGGCGTTCGTTGTATTCGTCGCACATTTCGCGTACCGTTTTGAAGTTGGTGGAAAAACTTTCTTCAAGTGCAGTTTGTGCCGCGTATTGGCTTGCGGTAGGAGCGCACATTATAACGTATTGGTGTATTTTGCGGATGATTTCAACAAGTTCCTTCGGGGCGCAAAGATATCCTATACGCCAACCGGTCATAGCAAAAGCCTTGCTAAAGCCACTGATAAGGATGGTACGTTCGCGCATGCCATCGATGTTGGCTATCGATACGTGTAGATGGGGAGCATCGCCATAAGTAAGTTCGCTATATACTTCATCTGATATAACAACAAGATTATGCTTGATGATTATAGGAGCGATTGCTTCGAGATATTCCCTTTCCATAATAGCGCCGGTGGGGTTGTTGGGATAGGGCAAAATAAGAGCTTTAGTGCGAGGAGTGATAGCGTTCTCGAGTTCCTCTGCAGTCAACTTAAAATCGTTTTTGGCTAAACAATTTATGGGTTTCGGTATCCCATAAGTCAAAGAAACGCAAGGAGCATACGAAACGTAAGAGGGTGAAGGAATAAGGACTTCCTCCCCGGGATTAACAACTGCACGTAGTGCAATATCGATAGCTTCGGAAGCTCCAACGGTAACTAACGTTTCGTCGTCGGGTGAATATTTGGGTCCGCCCAAAAGATGAACGTACTTACAAATATCAACGCGCAAACCGTACAAACCGTTGTTGGAAGTATATTGAGTTTTACCATCACGGATGCTTGCGATGCCTGCTTCACTAAAACTTGCTGCGGTTATAAAATCCGGTTCGCCTATGCCGAGGGAAAGGCAATCCTTCATTTCTGCGGCGATATCGAAGAATTTACGAATACCGGAAGGTGGTATGTCGTTTGCAGCTTTACTTATTATCGTAGAATAGTCCATTGATTATCTCCTATGTTTTAGCATTATAGCACAATATTTTTATTAATCATAATATATTTGGCATTAAAATAAATTATTTTTAAATCTATATAATATATAAGAATTAATAAATAGGTAAATTGCAAATGAACTTGTGTACCCATTGTCTAAAGACAACGGGTACATTGTCAGTCTGATTCCAAAAGAAAAACACGCATCAAGTGCGTGTTTTTTGACGGGACCACTCGATTTATTGTAGTTATAGTATATGCCAAGTGGTATCGTTAGGGCGTGTTTGGCGTATGAGGTAAGTGGCACACTCGTCAGGTTTAGAAGCCAAACTTGTGCACCCATTGTCTAAAGACAACGGGTACATTGTCCGTCTAATTCCAAAAGAAAAACACGCATCAATTGCGTGTTTTTCTTTTGGAGCTAATGACGGGACTTGAACCCGTGACCTCGTCCTTACCAAGGACGCGCTCTACCTGCTGAGCTACATCAGCGCATGTTTTTTTTGCGCTCTTTCACAAGGCACTTCTATATTATATTGATACTTCAATCGATTGTCAATTATTTTTACCTCATTTTGTTTTACAAAAAGTAAAAATTGTCCTATAATACAAAAGTAACTTAAAGTAGGAGATATTTTATGTCGATATTGCTCAATGAGTTTTTAGCTGCACCTGACGTTGTTCGCAACGTAATTGCTGCTAATAAAAAGGTTATTGCCGAGGTCGCCAAGGAGTTTAAGGCACGCGGTATATCCAATATTACTACCGTAGCAAGGGGAACGAGCGATAACGCCGCTACCTATTTTAAGTATATAGTTGAGGCTATAGGCGAAATCATGGTTTCAAAATTTACTCCCTCCATCACCACGGTATATGGTGCAAAAGTAAATTTAAAAAATAACATGGTTCTTGCCATATCTCAAAGCGGTATGTCTACCGACACTATTATGGTAGTTAAGAGCGCTAAAGAAACGGGCGCTATGACGGTAGCAATTACCAATAATCCCGACTCTGACCTTGCAAAGATATGCGATTACCATATTAATTTGAACGCAGGTGTTGAGAAGAGCGTTTCTGCCACCAAAACTTTTGTAGCAGAGCTTGCAGCAACTTATATGCTTTCCAACGCTTTATCGAGCGTAACTGCTAAAATGAACCTTGCAGAGCTACCTCCGCTACTTGAGAAGTTTGTACAAGAAAATGCAGAGGGCATCGAAGCGTTTGCCGACGAAACCAAAGATATACAAAACGCTATTATCTTAACTCGCGGTTTATGCCAAAGTGCGGCAAGTGAACTTTCTCTTAAGATGATGGAAATCTGCTATAAGCTTACAAGAGCATTTTCTACTTGCGAGTTTATGCACGGTCCCATTTCTATTATTGAAGAAGGAACAAAGGTTATATTACTTGCCCCTCACTCCGAGTTTACCGAAGAATATATTAGCATGACCACAAGGCTAACGTTGCTTGGCGCGGACGTTATTGCCTTTACCGACATCCCCGAGGTTGCGCGTATGGCATATAAGAGCTACAATATGCCTCACTGCCGTGGTATGAACGCACCCTTTGTATATTCGATAGCGGTCGAATTATATTGCGCTTATATGGCAAAGGCTCTCGGCATCAACGCGGACAGCCCCCGTAACCGCAAGAAGATAACCATTACGAAATAGTTTTTTGGTAGTTAAAAGGAGCTCGCAAGAGCTCCTTTTTTTGTTTTTATCACGTTTTGATTAAGTGCCTAAATACATAATAATCCGTATCTATAGCTACCAATTAACCCTTAATGTAGTAACTTGCGGCTTCGTCTGCGATTACTATTACGTTGGGGTGTGTTTGTAGTATTGAAGCAGGACAATCGGGGGTGACGGGGCCGAGAACCATTTCCTTGATTGCTTTGGCTTTGCCTGCACCGCTTGCAAGCAATACGATGAGCTTTGCTCCCATAATATCTTGAAGGCCTAAAGTGATGGCATGGGTGGGAACTTTGCTTAAGTCGTTATCGAAGAACCTTGCGTTATCTTTACGGGTGTTTTCCTTAAGCTCTACTTTATGGGTGTTGGAGCTGAAGGCTGTGCCGGGCTCGTTAAAGCCGATATGTCCGTTGCCACCGATGCCGAGGATTTGTACGTCGATGGGATGTGCTTTTGCAAAAGCGGTATAATCGGCGCAAGCTTGGTCGACGTCATCTGCAAGTCCGTTAGGAACGTGAGTATTATTCTTATCGATATCGATATGGTCGAATAAGTTGCGGTTCATAAAGCTACGATAGCTTTCGGGGTGCTCAACGGGGAGTCCTACGTATTCATCGAGGTTGATTGAAACCATATTTTTGTAGCTAACGTTGCCTGCTTCGTAATCTTTTATCATTTCTTTATAAAGTCCGATGGGGGTGCTACCGGTTGCAAGGCCTAAAACGGCATCGGGCTTATTAATCAATATTTCACGAATTGCTTGATAAGCGATTTTGCTCATTTCGTCGTAGTCTTTAGCGTGTTGTAAAACGATCATAATTTACTCCTATTGTATAATTTATTAATTTCTTCAATATTTTAGCACGAAAAAAACATAATTACAATAGATAATCACGCTCTTGCAATAAATCCTTGACAGTATATATATGTATATGTTAATATACTATATATTATATATAATATTATATGCGCGCGCGAGCGCTATGCAGGAGAAATATGTTAGAAATCAGTCACTTATATAAAAAGTACATGAATAGCGAACGCTTTTCGGTAGAAGACCTTAACTTAAGCTTAAAACCCGGTGAAATATTCGGCTTCCTTGGTCAAAACGGTGCGGGTAAATCGACTACTATTAAGTGCTTGACCGGTATTTATCCCTACACCTCCGGTTCTATTACCATTTGCGGATACGATATTGCTAAAGATCCCATCAATGCAAAACTTAATATGGGTTACGTGCCCGATAATCACTCGGTTTATGAAAAGCTTACCGGTCGCGAATACGTTAACTACACCGCTGATTTATACAAAGTCAGCAAGCGCGATCGTAACGAAAGATTTGAAAAATACGTTAACCAATTCAAGCTCACCAAGGCTGTTGACTCCCAGATTAAATCGTACTCTCACGGTATGAAGCAAAAAATTTGTATTATCGCAGCGCTTATTCACAACCCCAAACTTTGGGTTTTGGACGAGCCGATGATGGGTCTTGACCACCAATCGATGGTAGAAATCCTCAAAAGGATGGACGAGCATTGCGCTGACGGCAACACGGTATTCTTCTCATCCCACAACCTTGATCTCGTATCCAAAATTTGTGATAGGGTAGCAATTATCAAGGACGGCCGTTTACAATGTGTTATTGATTTGCACGTAAAAGGTAATAAAGAGGCTTTGGAAACTACCTTCTGTCAAATTACCGCAACCGAGCAAGATATCATCAACGAGCAAAATACTTTAAGAAGAAACATTATTATTAACGATTAGTCGATATGAATATTAAAACTCTGCTCAAATTAGAGCTAAAAAACAGAATGTCCGGTAACTCCTCCAAGGGTAACTCTTGGTGGAAGGCTATATTTTATATAATTTTTGCCGCTGTTGCCGTTTACGCCATATATGCTGTAGGTAAACTATTCTTTGAAATGTTTGCTAAAGCAAATATCGCATATGAAGCTTTGGTTATTTTATATACCGTTTTCTTCTTGTTTATGACCTTTATCGGTACTTCTTCCACCATAAAGGTGCTGTATTACAAGGGCGATAACGAGATTTTGATGCGCTATCCGGTAAGTGGCGACGAGGTGTTTATTTCCAAAACCTTATTCCTCATCATTACGCAAGTTGCGCTAACGATTATCATTATAGTACCTTTCCTCTTTGCGTACGGCGAAGTAGTTTACGGAAAAATCACCAATATTTATTCTATGAATATTGATTTTTATAATATTATTCCGGCATCGGTATTTTTCTTGATAGTAATACCTTTCTTATTGAGCAACATACTCGCTATACCGATTATGCACGTTACCAATAGGATTCGTAATAAATTTGCACTTATCATTATCGGCCTTGCTATCTGCGTGACCTTGATGTTTGCGGCATATATGTTACTCTTTGATAAGATGGTAACCTTTATGAACGATAAAGAGTTTTCCGTTTTCGACGAGTCTTTGGTGCAAATTATTGTAGAAGTTGCCCAATATTTAATACCCACAAAGTACTTCGCAGATATTTTGATAGGGCACGAGCTTTATATCGCTTACCCCGTTTTGGTAGGTATGAGCGGTATTTTGCTTGCCGGTACTATAGTTGTTATCATAAAACTCTATCCCAAAACCTTGCTTAACAACGTCGAGGTTGAAGGTAGCGCCTTCCGCAGAGTAACCAAAAACAGACGTCGTCCCATCTTTATGACGCTATTGCATAAGGAGTTTTTGCAAGTTTTCCGCTCGGTTAACTACTCCTTCCAATACTTCGTACTCGCTTGTGCGATGCCGGTTATGGTATATTTTTGTAACAATATCACCATGCAACTTGGTGCAAACCAAATCGGTGAGCAAATCGCTCTTGGTATGACGATGCTCGTTATGCTTATATTTGCTACCGTCATTACCTCCTTCTCCGCTACTTCTACAAGCCGTGAAGGAGATAATTTCTATCACACCAAGGTCGCACCCGTTTCCATCAGAAAGCAACTTTTCGTTAAGTTCTTTATGTATTTAATCGTATCGGTGCTTGCTAACGGAATTTGTACCGGAGTACTTATTTTTACCAAGCAAGTAGAGATTCTTGTAGGTCTATGGCTGTTTGCGGTCGTCGAAGCTATTTCCATAGGATTAACTTTAACTTCGATGCGCTTTGATATCAAACGTCCGTATTTTAACCTTTCGGGCGAAGGCGAAGTAGTTAACAATAACGCAAGCACCACCCTTTCGGTAGCAATGGGATTTTTAGTCGCTATTGTCGAAGGCGTGCTTTGTATGTTCTTAAGTTATCTTGCAGCGGATAACTTCGTAATACCCGGCACCGATCCGGAATTCGTTATAACGCAAGAATTGATGTATATCGTATGTACTGCGTTCGCTGCGATCTTTATGATAGGGTCGATTTTAAACTATAGTTTTAGACTTACTAAAACTTACAACAAAATCGCAAAGTAGCATACCTAAACTACGCAGTTTGGGGAACCGGCGAAATGGGTTTTGCACAAAACTAAAGGAAAAATTGTGAGAAAATATGAAAAAATTCTTGATTGGAGTGATCTTCCTCATACCGATAGTGGTTGTCGTGGCGTTGAGCGCAACGGGAACTATCATTGGTTTGACAACTTCACCTAACCCGTCCGATATTATTATTAAAAATTCGGAAAACGAGGTAATAACCAAGGATTCGAAGCCAATCCGCGTGGATTATCGCGATGATAGTGATTTCTTAATAATCGACGTATTGCCGGCGATAGTCAAGGAAGAAAACAAAGAAATTGAGTACGAGGCTGACGAAGAAGCCGGAGAAGGCAAAGTTGAGCTCGAGCGCATGGGTAATACCAATAGGTATAGGATTATTCCTAAAAAAATTGGCGTTACCAAGCTTGTAATCAACCCTAAAGCAAACGTTAGCGTTTATAAGGAAGTAACTATCCACGTTACCTCCGACACCATCGAAAGTATCGTACTTTACGATGAAAACGGAGCCGACGTAGGTAGATTCCGTGACGTAATAACGGGCGAGCGTTTTTATGCGGATATCTATCCGGTAGATGCACTACACGGCAACGAGATTGTTTGGACCAGCAGTAATGACAATGTTGCCGAAGTTAATCAAAACGGTTTGGTGACGGTTAAGGGTTTCGGCGATAGTCGTATAAAGGCAACAGTTACCGATAAGGACGGCAACACCATAAGCGCCGAGGTGGATATTAATACTCGTAACGCTATAGCATCGTCTAACGTCGTTTATACCACGTTAGAGGTCGTAGACGAGGCGTGGGTGCTTGAAAACGTTGCGCTGAGTGCAACCGATACCGAAATAGAAAACGCTTCCGAAAACCGCTTTAAATTGATTAGAGACGGTAAAGAGATGGTGGTAGAGGTCGTAACGGTTGAAGACGAAATCGGCTTTATCGATCTTCCGGAAGTCGTATATACCCGCAACGGCGGATATTTACCTACCATAGGTAACGTGGTTACCGGAGAGGTTATAGAAGGCGCGATAATAGAAGTAAGCGATGCAACCACTCTTCAAATTGAAGAAGTAACCGGTTTATTGGTACCGCAAAAAGCCGGTGAAGTAACGGTAAAGGCAACTATAGGTGGAACTCAAATCGAAAAGGTAATAACGGTAAGAGAAAACCCGATAGCCTTCGAGCTTCAATTATCCAATGCGGACGGTAAACTCGGCATACAACGCAGTCGTACTTGGGGATATTACTTCTTGGATGAAAACCTTGCGCTTACCAATCGTTTCTTTTTCGGCCTTGCCGACAAGAGCAACGCTTTCGACGTCGTTTGGAGCGTAAGTAACCCCGAATACGCCACCATTACTCATACCGGCGTTGGGCAAGAAATCATAATCGGTTTTAACCCTCAAGTATGCGGTGACGCGGTAACTGTTACTGCAACCGTTAAGGTAAACAATCGCCTTATGAGTAGAGTTAAGCGTAGCTTCACCTTCAACGTTCGTAAGGAAAAGAACACGATAAACGCCTACGACTTTGCTCAAGTTAAGTGGATAAGCGAACATCGTTATAACAACTTGGTGCTTCAAAACGACATAGAGGCAACCGAAAAGATAGAGGCTTTTTGCGGTAGTATTTACGGCAACGGCTTCAAATACGACGGTACGAGGATAGCCTCCTTTGAGATGGACGAGGCGGCAATCCAAATGAACTACGAGGACTTTATGAACGCATCGCGCCGTCCCGAGTGGGCGGAGGCTTATGCCACCTACGTTAGCGAAGGTAACGATCAATTCAACTTTGAAGATATCGTTATGTTCAACGCTAACTCCATAGAGGAGTCCGGCGATAGGGGATCTGCCTTAAAAGTAAGAGGCCTTTGGGATGAAACCCGTCCTTGTTTTGATGATTTCCCGCAAGATCCGCGGGTAAACATCAAATACATGCAAGTTTACAATACCAACCGCGGTATCGAGCTTGGATATTTGAGCGACTGCGTGGTAGAGGGATGCATCCTTGGCGACAATGGTCAACATAGTATGTTCGTTTATTACTACAACGAGGAATACCGCAGATGGGGCAACAATACGCTTACTTTACGTAATAACGTATTCAAAATCTCATCCGGACCGTCGGTTATGCTGGCAAGCGTACCGGTCGGCGATGCATTGGATTCCAAAGTTAATATTGCACCTCACCTCAAAATCGAGGGCTTTATGGACGTTTATAACTGGAAAACGCAAGCGGAATTCATTACCGCAATTTCCAATCTAATAGGCGGATACCTTGCAGCCTTCGTACCCGATCCCGGACTAATGCAACTCATCGATACCTTGCTTATGCCGGTGCTCGAAACCGTTATTGAAGAAATATCCAACGACGGAGAGTTCCAAGATAGTTACTATACTTACGCAGGCACAAAATACGTAAGTTTAGGGATTGTCGGACTGGGCGCGCTATTCACTTTCGATGCAAGTCTTATCGAAATTACCGGCAGGGGAGTTATGCTTACCGACCTTCCCTTCCGCAATAGCGAAGGCAAAACCATCGGAACGCTCGCTTCGCTGGAGTCAACCTTCTTGGCGTTAAGCAGTAGTTTTGGATTGCCGTACGTAACCACCGTCTCTAACCCATCCGCACTCGTATGTGCAGACTTTAGTCAGGGAGAGCCGGAAATAGATCCCGGCGATCCGGTGCCTAACAGCAAGGAGCTATACTCAAAGCTATTAAATGGAGAATAACACTTATCGCTCTGCGATAAAACAAGGATAAATATGAAGAAGTTTCTAATTGGAGTAATATTTTTGATACCGATAGTGGTTGTAATATCGTTAAGTGCGACAGGTACTATCATAGGCTTGACGACTACGCCCAACCCATCAGAAATTATTATTAAAAATTCCGATAACGAAGTAATTACTAAAGATTCCGAGCCAATCCGCGTTGATTATCGCGATGACAGCGATTTTTTAATCATAGACGTTTTGCCCACCATCGTTAAGGACGAAAATAAAGCGATTGAGTGGGAGGTCGTAGCAGAAGAAAGCGACGGCGATGCAGCGCTTGAGCTTATGGGCGAACTGGGTAAAAGTAATAGGTATAGAATTATTCCTAAAAAAATCGGTGCGGTTAAGTTCATAATCAACCCCGAAGCAAACGCAAATATTTATCAAGAAATAACCATTTACGTTACTTCCGATAGTATCGAGAGTATCAAAATATACAACGAAGAGGGTAACGACGTCGGTCAGTTTTACGACGTAAGTAAAAACGAAAGATTTTTTGTAGACATTTATCCGATAGACGCCTTATACGGCAACGAAATTACTTGGACTTGTATTCCCACCGAAGTGGCGGAAATCACCCAAAACGGTTTGCTTATGGTCAAAGATCACGGCGACTGTCGTGTTAGAGCGACTGCGACCGATAAAGACGGCAATACCGTTTATGCGGAAGTAGACGTTAATACTCGTAACGCTATAGCATCGTCTAACGTCGTTTATACTACGTTAGAGGTCGTAGACGAGGCGTGGGTGCTTGAAAACGTTGCGCTGAGTGCAACCGATACCGAAATAGAAAACGCTTCCGAAAACCGCTTTAAATTGATTAGAGACGGTAAAGAGATGGTAGTAGAGGTCGTAACGGTTGAAGATGAAATCGGCTTTATCGATCTTCCAGAAGTCGTATATACCCGCAACGGCGGATATTTACCTACCATAGGTAACGTGGTTACCGGAGAGGTTATCGAAGGCGCGTTAATAGAAGTAAGCGATGCAACCACCCTTCAAATTGAAGAAGTAACCGGTCTATTGGTACCGCAAAAAGCCGGTGAAGTAACGGTAAAGGCAACTATAGGTGGAACTCAAATCGAAAAGGTAATAACGGTAAGAGAAAACCCGATAGCCTTCGAGCTTGATTTATCCGTTGCGGACGGCAAACTCGGTATTCAGCTTACCCGTACTTGGGGACAGTTTTGGCTTGATGAAAGCGGTAACCTAACGCGTGATTACACCTTTGGACTTTACGACGATAACAATAGGTTCGACGTAGAGTGGGCGTTAGATAACCCCGACTATGCAACGTTGACCCCTGGTGAAGGACAAAACGTAGTAATGAATTTTACCGATGCCGTTCGCGGTAACTCGGTAACGCTTACTGCATATCTCAAGATAAACAATCGCCTTGTAGATCGCGTAAAACGCAGCTTTACGTTTAACGTTAAAGAAAAGGACGCCGTAAACGTTTATAGTTGGCAACAATTTAGGCGAGTAGTAGATCTTCGTCGTTACGACATAGTAATGCAAAGTAACGTTATCTGCACTGAGGATACGGGTATATCCAGTAGCGTTTTTGGCAATGGTTTTGCTATTGACTGCAGTAGCTACCCCTTGGATACCAGCGACTTCCAAACTTTTGCATTGAATCCGCGTTGGTCAGGCGGCGGACATTACGAGTGGCAAGAAACCGGCACCGGCACTATGGTGTTTGAAGACATTGTTGCAATCGGCTCTACCGCTTATCATGGCGTTAGTGACTATGTATTTGGCTTTGTTGATTGCTATTGGATGTCGTCTCCCATTGCGTTTAGATACTGTCAAATTTCCGGTTTTAACGAAGGAATCCATTTGCATAACTGCATCGAAACCACCGTTGAAGGCTGTATTATTGGTGACAATATCAATTGTGGTATCGACGTACGCTGTGAGCCCGGTCGTGCCGAACACATCGTACTCAATTTGAAAAACAACGTATTTAAGAACTCCGGAGGCGCAAGCGTTCAACTTGTTACCAGTTTGTTCGATGGTAGGATAGCGGGTAAAACCATGGATGTGGAAATTAACGTCGAAGGTATCATGGACGTATATAACTGGAAGGAGCGTTCGGAGTTCGGTGGAGTATTTGCAAATACCGTATTGGGTCTTGTCGGTAACGATATCGCATCGGGTGCATTGCGTGAACTTATGGCAGACGCCGTAGCGGGCGTTATCGAAAGCTTTATCTTTAACGAGGGCTATAACCACTTATTCTATAAGTACGCCGGCAAAGAGTACGCAAGTTTAGGTATTTTCGGCGTAGGTCTTATAGCAAAGGCTGACGTTAACAAGGTTACCATGAACACGGAATCGGATTTTGCTAAATTCGCTGTCCCGCTTGTTGACGAAAACGGCAACCCCGCAGGTAGTTTAGGTTCGGTAGAAAGCTTAATCGAGATGATAATACACCAATCGGGCTTCTCTATCACCAACGAGTGCTTCCTTGTTTGTCCCGACTTCGTAACGGCAGAGCCCAAAATTAAACCCGGCGATCCCGTTCCTAACAGCAAAGAACTTTACGCTCAACTTCAAGGCGTAATCGCATAAAAGTAATAGTTTGTCAATTGACAAAAGACTGTAATTATGCAATAATTAGCTATATTTAAGCCATTAAGGAGGATATTATGGCACAACCTTCTCACCCCGGTTGTCTTAAGGGATGTATCATTACCCCGATTATAACCCTTGTAGTTATTATACTCATCGCCGTTATAGGCGTAACCGTAGTCTTAAATATGACTCCCGAAAAACTCGGTATCGCAGATATGGAGTTATTCGATGGTGAAACGCTACGTAGTTTAGGACTTGCCGAAGTCAAGATCAAGGAAGTCTTTAATCTTTTGAAATCCATTATGGACGAGCCTGACGAAGCTACCATCGTTACCAATAAGTTCGATGAGCAGGCGGAGCAAAGCACCACCAATAACGCAGTTAGCGGTAGCAATATCGTTAAAGAGGATGGTAGTAT
Organism: Clostridia bacterium; assembly: GCA_017504305.1. Classification (GTDB taxonomy): domain Bacteria; phylum Bacillota; class Clostridia; order Christensenellales; family DTU072; genus Stercoripulliclostridium_A. The sequence continues at coordinate 114,940 of JAFVRJ010000007.1, forward strand.
CGATTACGTTGCAATGCTCGAAAACAAGGTTGTTTATACCGAAGAAAAGCTTATTACATACAACGATACCACCCTTGCTTACATATTCAACCAAATGATAGCCGACGGCTCTGCCGACTCTGAAGAAGCCATCAAGTTCATCAAAGAGCTTAATGCGGTTATCAACGAGGTTTCCATCATCAAGGCAGGGGATGCTACCACTTTGCGTATAGTTGCATCCATTTCCACCGGCTCTATCGCCGAAGAGGTAAATGCGACCTTGAAAGAAAGCGGTGCGGGATTTGTTGCAAATATGTTCAAACTCCCCGAAAAAATCTATCTTGTAAGCTACCTAAACTTAAGCGCTAACGAGCAAGGCGAGCTTGTAACTTCCTCTCAAAGCATTAAGATTAACGACACTGATAATGCAGTAAGTGAAGCAATCTTCAAGGTTCTTTCAAAGAAAGCTGAAGAAGTAGCAGAAGATGAAGGACAAGAAGTTAATACCGATCGCAACGTAGTTAATGCAAAGATTGGCGAAGCATTTGTTGCCATCGTTAAGAATCTCGGCAAGGTCGGTACCGCTCAAACCGTTGAAGGTAGCGACGTAGTAGTTAACGGCACCGTAGCCCTTGGCAACGGCGGTATCTACAACGGCTACTTAACTCTTATTACTTATACCGTAAATGAATAATATTAAAACAATCGGATTATTAGTCGCTATGGAAAAAGAAGCCCTCGGAATACTCGAGGGCATTTCCGATTTTAAAAAGGAAAGCTACCGTGGTAAAGATTTTTACGTTGGCACAAGGGGTAATAAGAACGTTGTTCTTGCCCTTGCAGGTATCGGTAAAGTTAACGCGGCGTATGCTACTACCGTTATGCTGGAGCGCTACTCCCCCGATTGCGTGATAAATACCGGTATAGCAGGGGGCGTGGGCAAATTAGAGCCCTTAACTGCGCTTGCCGTTAGCTCCGTATGTCAACATGATTCCGATACAACCGCCCTCGGCGATCCGATAGGACTCGTTAGCGGGCTAAATATCGTTTATTTCGATTGTGACGAGCAACTTTGCGAGTTGATTAAATCAAGCGCTAAAAATGCCGTTTCAGGGCGCGTAGCGACGGGTGATACCTTTATTGCAAGTACCGATAAGGCAAAAGAGATATCCAAGACCTTTGGTGCTATAGCTTGTGATATGGAGTGTTGTGCGTGTGCGCAAGTCTGTTATATAGCCAACGTTCCGTTTGGCGCACTTAAGGTAATTAGCGATAGCGCCTCCGACGGAGCGGAAATGGATTATGCAACGCTCGCGGAAAAAGCCTGTGCTATTAATGCAAACACAATGCTCGCGTTAATTGACTCGATTGATTAATTAATTCAAAACTCAATTAACTCAAAACCTCGACTATTTGTCGAGGTTTTTTATTTACTAACGCACCATCGGTAAGAACAAAGCATATATTAACCCATAAAGGGAGGAGTGATGCATTTCGGAACCGATGGTATAAGGGGTAGAGCGGAGATATTTACTGACGACTATTTGGATAAGGTTGCGCAAGCAATAGTTTTTACCTATGGTAAAATAAGCGTTTTAACGGCGCGTGACACTCGTATTTCGGGTGAGCGAATAGAGTTAGCACTTGCAAAAGCTTTGAGCGTCTACGGGGTAGCTGTGACATCCATCGGCATAGCTCCAACGCCTACGCTTGCGTATCTTACAAAGGCTTATTCTTTCGACCTCGGCATAATGATAAGCGCATCGCACAATCCTCCCGAATATAACGGCATCAAGCTATTTAATAACGACGGCGGTAAATTGAGTACCTTGCAAGAAGAAACTCTTGATAAATTGATTGATTCCGCTGTCAGTCTGCCTAAAGGCAAAGGCGGTGATTTAAAAAGACTTGACGTCGATAAATACGTAACTTATCTCAAAGAAATATTCGGTGGTAAACTGCGTGGTTTACGCGTTCTGCTTGATACCGCTAACGGCGCTACCTGTTCCCTTGCACCTAAAGTTTTTAGAGAGCTTGGTTGCAAGGTAACGGTAATAAACGACGAGCAAGACGGCATTAACGTTAACGTTAAATGCGGAGCTACCGACTTGGATGCCGTGCTTAAAAGAGAAAAAGAAGGGGACTACGATATAGCGTTTGCTTTTGATGGCGATGGTGATAGGGTTATGACGTTACGTAAAGGGCGAGTTTTAGACGGCGATAGGATGCTTTACGTAATATCGAAATACCTTATAGAAAAGGGTGGCTTGGCGGTGCCGATAGTGGTAGGGACGGTCAATACCAACGTGGGATTGGAGCGTGCGTTGGAGGGTTTAGGCATAACTCTTGAGCGCACATTGGTAGGTGATAAATTCGTTGCGGAACGCATGATAAATACCGGTGCAAGAATAGGTGGAGAAAGTAGCGGACACGTAATTTTGAGCGACTATAGTGCAACGGGTGACGGTATATTAACGGCGCTTTTTATGGCACTTATTGAAGCTGAACGCGGTATAGACGCGTTTGACGGCATGGTGGCTTATCCGACTTTTACCGACGAAGTTTACGCCGACGACGCCACTAAAAAGCGCTTTGCAAACGAGGATATGATTACCAATTACGTTAGCGCGTTGTGTAGCTCACAGGGCGTTAGGGCGGTTGTAAGAGCGAGCGGAACGGAGCCTAAAATACGTATCCTTGTCGAGGCCGAAACCTATGAAAAGGCACGGGAAAACTCCACTCTGATTAAGTGTTTTATAAAAGATGCTCTTGCACAAGATATGACAAAAAAGGAACATAAAACAAGATGTTTGGATACCCGAACTGCAATATACAAGGCAAAAAACATTGACAAGCTTATACAAAACGGCGTGACAGTTTTAGACCCGCATACCACGTACGTGGACGAGCGTGCGACTATTGGCGAGGGGAGTGTAATATACCCTATGTGTAGCGTGTTTGGCAATACCACAATAGGCAAAAACGTAACGCTCTACTCTTTTTGTGATTTGACCGATTGCGAGGTTGGTGATGGGGCGAGTTTGCGCTCGGTTTACGCGATTGAAGCTATAGTCGGTGCGCGCAGTACGATAGGTCCGTTTACATGTCTGCGTAAAGGGGCGCGTATAGGCGAAGGATGTCGCGTAGGGGATTTTGTGGAAATTAAAAACTCCACTTTAGGCGATGGGGTTAAAGCTGCGCACCTTGCCTACGTCGGTGATGCGGAGGTCGGTGAAAGGACTAACGTAGGGTGTGGTACGGTGTTTGCTAATTATAATGGTAAAATCAAGCGAAAAAGCAAGGTCGGCAAAGGGGTTTTTATCGGTTGCAACACCAATTTAATCGCACCGGTTACGTTGGGGGACGGCGTTTATATCGCAGGTGGTAGCACGGTGACGGGCGAAGTTGAGGATAACAAATTCGTAATTTCGCGCGTTGCTCAACAGGTCAAGGAAAGACGAAAAGAGTAAATCGCCATCGCGTTCGTGCGTGTTTAAAGCGCGCTCGCGGTAATATTATAGTAAAATCTTGCGCGTCGCAATTGCGAGCGCGCTTTTTATTATATATAATAGAGCCAAAATTTATCGACAAAATCCACGGAGACCGGATTATGGCTAGATTAAGAGTTACAGGCAAACGTTTTTCAATTAACGGCATGGTAGGCATTACCCTCATTGCCGTTCTTATCGTAGCAGTTGCGTTGGTAGTCGCATCTGCGGTACTTTTACCGCGCTTTGCGGAAACACCTGATAATGACGGCGCACCACAAGTCGTCGCCATCGTCGCGCCCGATGATGGCTTAATTAGCGTAAACGCCGATTTATCTAAAGTTTTCGTAACCGTCAAGTATTCTGACGGTTCTACCAGTCAAGTAGCACTTTCCGAGTTGGTCGTCACCGGTCTCGACACCTCTACGGAAGGTACTGTAGATAACGTAGTATTGGATTTTGGCGGATATAAACAAACCACTTCTTTTAACGTTGTTCCCACCACGTTGTTAGTCGAGTACGTTGCTTCTACCGGCGGTCGTATAGACGGCGACACCACTCAAAACATAACCGCAGGTGCTGATGCTACCCGCGTTGAAGCTATACCCGAAGAGGGCTATTACTTTGCAGGTTGGTCCGATGGTGGCGTAACCGCAAGCCGTCTTGATACCAAAATCAGCAAATCCCAACGCCTTATCGCTGTATTTGAAAGGCTCCGTTACACCGTTATTTTCTATTATCCCGACGGCACTACCGCAAGAGAAGAAGAAGTATTCTACGGCGATGCTCCCACCCGTGTTCCTCGCGAAACCGAGCATAATATGCAACTTTACGGCTATAAGTTCTTCGCCTGGGACACCGATTACTCTTCCATTAAGCAAGATACCAATATCCATCCGATTTTCGTAAAGGATTCGGCAGATTTCTATCTCGAATATACTACTGATATCGAAGGCAAACCGCTTGGCACAAGCGATGCTTTGGCATATTACAAAAACGGCGAAGAAGCTATGGTTCGAGTAAGACCTAATCCGCAAAGAGTTTTCGTAGGTTGGTCGGTATACGACGTTGACTTGCAATCTTGGATTAATATCGATCCCGTTATGCCCGAAGGATGTTTGATCCGCGTTGGCGTTAACTATGCGGTAAACTTCAAAGCCACTCAAACGGGTACCGACGAGGAGTACGTTTTGGCTTTCACTCCCGACGAGAACGTTAAGGAAATTCACGTTAAAGCCCACTTCGTATATGAAAAGAGCACTATTTCCTTCACAAGCATGTCCGAAAAAGCTTTTGAGAGCAAGGAAATCGATTATAAAACGCCAATTGGATCGGTATTCGACGTTGAAGACTTGGATGCTTTGAGCACTCACGGCTACGAGTTCAAAGGTTGGTATGCAAAGGGCGGAGCGGTCAACCCCGACGGCACTCCCGTTATTATCGACAACAACGCAACCTTCGGTCAACCGACCGAGCTTGTTGCTTATTGGCAAAAGAGAATCTTTACCGTAGTCTTCTTGACCGGCGATAACGAAAACACAAGCTTTATCGCTCCCACCAATCCGTTAGACGTTTACGATGAGGAAGCGGGCGGAAGAATCGTTAAAGCATACTATCAAGATACCGTTGCAGGCGCTCTCGTAGGTAGATTCCCCGAGGAAGTTCCCTTCAAGACCAACTACACCTTCAAGGGCTGGTTCTTTGCAGACGAGGACGGCCTACCCACCAATATCGCGGTAGATAAAGCGTTTAAGCTCGAAAACGAAATTAGCTATGCTATCCCCGTGTTCGAAGTTAATACTCAAAAGTTAACCGTTTCCATAATCGGTTCCGGTTCTATCTATACCTTGGTTTACGACGAGGAGTTCGACGTAGATAACGAAGTTGCAATTTCCTCTCAAATCAATATGCCGGTAGTAAACGACTATCGCATCCGCTTAAGAGCAAGCACCGGATACGCTTTAACTTCGGTTAGCGTAAACGGCAAAGTTACGACAGGGGAACTGGAAAATGCAGACGGCTATTACGATATTACCATCGGCGACGTAGCAAACGGCAAGATTATCGATCAAGATTACTACGTGATAGCAACTTACGAGCTTGAAAAATTCTCCGTATCGGTTACTAACGGTACCGTTGCTTTAGAGCATACCGATCTTAACGATAGCGGTAATATCACTTACGGCATCGTTACTCATACCGATGCAACCACGGTAAACGACGCATCGTTTGCTTTCGACGTAAACTACGGCTCCAGCGTTCGCATCGAAATCACTCCCAAATACGGCCTATATATCAATTCCGTTGCTTGCGACGGCGCTCTCGTCAGCGTTCCTAACGAAGCAACTTACTACGAGTTGATAGTTCCCAGTGTAAAAGCCAACGTTGCAGTAGTCATCACCTACGCAGAGTTCGGTTACAGCGTAACTCTTCCCGAAGCGGAAGAAAACGGCAGTATTACTGCCGATGCCGGCTTAAAGGAAGCTTACAGAGCGCAAGAAAGACCTACCTTTACCGCTGAAGCAAGCGAAGGCTATTACGTAAAACGTATTATCGCTAACGGCGTAGAAATCGATCCTTACCACAGCGTTCAAGGTTACGTTGTAAACGATATTAAGGTAAACGGCAAACAAGTTTTCGAAGGTAACGATTATCGTGTAACATATTTGAACTTTACTATCGACGGCTTCACTAAAAACGTACACGTATCCGTCGAGTACGCAAAACTTTATTACAACGTAGTCACTTCTTACGAAGGCGTCGGTACCGTCGATAAGCCCTTCGTCGCATATTATGGCGAGTCCTATGACGTTAAGGCTCGTACTTCCGTAGGTAACTACGTTTATTCCGCAATCGTAACCGGCGGCAAGAACGAAAACGTCGTTTACGAGTCCAACGCTCTCGCTCGCGTTTACAGCATCACCGAAATTAAAGAGGACTTTAACGTTAAGTTCGTATTCAAGAAGGAATTGTTCTACGTTCACTTCGACGGCGACGGCTACGTAGACGTAACCTTCAACGGCGTTACCAAGAATATCAATGCTGACGAAGGCTATACCTTCAGCGATATCGAGTACTCCTCTAACGCAATATTCACCATCACCGCCGCCAAGGGTTATAACATCGTATCGGTAGAGGGCGAATCTAATAAAGGCAAGACTTGGTCCGAAGACATCAACTATAACACCGCTTCTCATAACGTCACTTTAACTGCGGTCGATACTTCGTATCATATTACCATCGCAACTCAAGCGGTTAACGTAAACTACAAACTCCACTTTATCAATAAGGGTGAAAACGTTATTACCGTAAACGAAATTGCCGTTTCCGGTGATAGCTACGCTACCGCTCAACATATCTTTGGCTCTACGATTTCCGCAGCTATCGAGCTAAAGAACGGATATTCCTTGTCTATCGACGACGTAGTAGTTAAAAACCAAAATCCCATCGAAACTTATACCTACGAAGCATTGTCAGGTGATTACGCACCCGATGCAAGCAAGGGCTTCTATGGTTTATATACCGAAGGCACCAATAGAATTTCGTTGGTAATTTACGACGTAAATACTTTTATCGACGTATTCGTATACTTTACAAGTGCAAGCAGTGCAAATAACGTTGTTAACCTCGATTCCGACGGCAACGGCGTTGTAACCGCAACCGTTGACGGTAGCGATATAGCAAGCGGTGATAGCGTAACGGCAGGCACGGTTGTAACCATTACGGCAACTCCCACAGTTGGTAACGTACTCGAAGCTATTGTAGTAAACGGCAAATCTTTAGTATTGAGCGGTTTAAGCTACGAAATCACCGTAACTGAAGATACTTACGTTTACGCACTCTTTAGCGAAACCAGATATAACGTAAGCGTTGACGATAACTATTCCAACGGCTCGGTAGCAACCGATAAGACTTTCGTAGAAGAGGGCACCGGCTTTAACGTAAAACTCACCCCCCACGAAGGCTATTACGTAACCGGATTTACCATCGAGGTAGAAGGTAGAGTATCTCCCATCTATCCCTTGCAGACCAACGAGCTTAAGGATTATACGACCGGCACAATCGTTTATGCTTTCGCGCCTCAAGACGTAACCGGCAATATTTTAATCAAGGCACAATTTAGCGCTATTGCATACGAGTTGAAGTACACCTATACCGATAACGGTACCGTTGAAGGTTTAGGCAGCACCGATACCGCGGTAGTATACTTTAACGAAACAAAGAAAGTAGCCCTCTCTGCTAACGACGGCTACTATATCAGCGAAGTTATTATTAACGGCGCAAGCGTAAGCCTTGCAAGCGTTATTCAAGAGGGTACCTTCGTTGCAACCGGTGAATACGTAGCAGGTAACCTCTACGTAACCATCGCAGGCAACACCACATTACACGTAACCTTCTCGCCGATGGTTTATAGAGTTACACTCAACCAATACGCAGGCGGTAACACTTTGGTTCGTAAAGACGGCACCGCGTTCGGACCGGCAAACGCTCTTACCCTCAACGAAGGCGACACGCTCTATATTCATATGATGGCAGAGGATGGTTACCATATCGAGAGCGTAATTGTTAACGGTATTGAGGATAACAGCTGGAAGGACCGTGACGTCAGCATGAACGATATGGCGGACGCCTTCCATACTATTGAGAACGTTCAAGGCGATATTAGACTTACCATCATTTACGCGGTTAACGAGTATCAAATCCAAGTTAACGTTAAGAACGTAAGCGCTAACTTTGCATCTATTGATACCAGTGTTAACTCCTTCGGTATGGTAAGCATTACCGGCTACGCGCCCAACGAGAATAACACTTATACCGGTTTCGTACACGGCAGTAACGTTAAGTTCGTTGCAACCCCCAGAACGGCTCGTGGTTACTATATCTCTCGTTTCGAAATCAAATACTTCAATAAAGAAAAGGGTGGCGCTCTCGAAACTTTGGTTCTCGGCGCCAACGAATTAAGCCCCACCGGCGGTTCTTACATCTTCTATGGCATTACTTCAGATATTCAAGCGGTTAACGTAGAGTTTGCTCGTTATACCTATACCTACGAAGGCTATAAGACAATCGATAATCTTGGCTCTCCGTTCGTATCGCAAGGTACTTTCGGTGCTACCTTCACCAATCCATATTCCAGCGCTCCCGTAGTTTTAGTCAACGGTATGTACGAGCATGGTCTTAACTATACCATCGCTCTTAATCCCGGCGTCGGTTACGATCGTACCGCTTTCACTATCAATGGTGAAGATAAGCAAGAAGCAGTTAGAGCTAACGCCTACGTAGGTATTATTACCGGCAATATCCGCGTCGATACCACTTACTCTATTAAGAAGTTCGACGTTACCATGAGCGGTAACGATGGCGGTAGCTACGCTATATTCGATTCAGTCAATAACGCACTCCTTTGGTCACCCGTAGATGAGTATGAAAGTGAGGTTAAGACCCCCACCGGTATCGTTTGGGCAACTGAACAAGGTATTACCGCTACTTACGGTCAAAGCATAGTATTCTCGTCTATTCCCGATTCGTCCAACGGATACAGAATCAGCAACTTCGAAATCAATGGTGAATCTAAAACGATTGCCGACGAAGATGCGGTACTCCGTTTCACGCATGAAATCGTACGAAACGTAGATGCTCAAACCACCTTTAGCATCCACGTATACACCGTTAAAGTTAATAACTTTATCGGTGGTAATGCAACCGTAAGCACCTCAACCGTAGTATGGAACCAACCCGTAACCGTAAGACTCAATATGCAAAAGGGTTACGAGCTCGCTTCAGTAGAGGTTAACGGTGACCTCTTCGTTAATACCGGTAACATTGGTAATACCATATTCAGCGAGTTGCAAAATGGCAGTTATACCTTCAACAACGTAACCGAAAACATCGACATAATTATTGCGCTTGCTAACAAGAAGTATGACATTACTTTCTACGGCGAATATAACAAACTCTACGCAGGCAAAAACGCAAACGGTGATTATAACGCCAGAGCAGGTGCAGGTGTTATTATAAATCAAGGCTCTACGGTTAAACGTGAGCATCAACATTTTGTTGGCGACGGTTCTTACGTTTTAGATAATGCAACTGCAAGCGCAATATTGCGCGGTGATAATAGCGCAGTATTCGAAGACAGAGTGCTAATCGTCTTATTACCGCCTGTTGGTTATAGCATTAAGGACGTAACCATCAGTATGGAAGATAACGAGGGTCTTATCTCCAACAACCTTGTTATTTCTGCAAACAAGCTACAAGAAATTACTATTCAAGATGCAGAAGGCAACGACGTAAGTGGTTATGCTTATACTGTAGGAAGTATGACGGGTAAGATTGCGGTTCATATCTCTTACGAGGTTAAGACTTACGTGGTACGTAAGAATACCCCGATCGGATACGATACAGCAGCAAATGCAGACAAGTACGTTGTAAAAGTATTTAGAGACGGAGCTTGGACAGAGATAGGTGAGGGCGCAGTTGTAAGTCACCATGAAACGATTATGGTAAACTTCACTTCGCTCAACGGATATTACCTTTCCTCCTTGGCAATTAACGGCAAAGACGTAGCAGTAGGTCACTCGTCAGCAAATGCTAATAGTTCAATAGCATATAATTACTGGTCCACTTTGATTTTAGAAAACGGTGGAATAGGACAATTGGTAGTTGACGATGCATTGTTAAACGGCAGGGGAGAAGTTTCTATCGTTCCTACCACTACAAAACAATCCTTTAAGGTCATTTTCTACGTAAATCGTCGTCAGGTCGTTTCGACGGGACATACCGATCCCTCTCTTGGATTGTATCTTGAAAACGCAGTAGTTACTTACGACGACTATAATCCGAACGAGATCATACATACTTTGGCAAATGGCTATAGCATTACTGGTATTTATATTTCGTTGAATCCGATAAGTAACTTCGACGCAAACAATCTTCCTGCTTCAGTTTATGTTCCCAATAAACCAGGCGATAAAAACACTTATTCGCCCAAAGATCAATCGTTAAAGCTTTATTTGACGAGTGGTCTATACGAAAAAACCAAAGTCGACTTCCACTCTGCATCCGCAAATACGTTGCGTATTTACTATACTACTGCATTAGACGTACAAGAGTTGGATAGCTCGATGTATTACGTAAGGCAAAGTGAAGAAGCAGAAAAAGCTAACGTTAACGTAGGCGGTACCATTGCTTCCCACAAAGATTTTGCGCTTAACGTTTCATATAGTGATGGTTTGATTGGCAAGAGTCATAACTACGGAACCGTTGCAACTTTACGTGCAAACATCAATGGAGATGCCATCAACAAGTATTCGTTCCAAGGCTTCCAAGAGAAGTTGGGTGATACTTGGGTATACGTCGAAGATGGCGTAAGTGGCATTAAACTTGAAAACGATGGACAAACGATGCGTTATGAAATGACGTCATCGCGTACTTTCAGGGCGGTATTCTTCCGCTTATACGAAATCGTTGTAAAGGTTAAACCCGATTACAAGTACGTTGAAGGCAACTTTGGCTCAAGTAATCCCGACCTTATGAAATATCGTAGGTACGCATCAATTACGGCAAGTGTTACTTACGCTGAAAACAACGCTAATGGTGTAATTTTACCCAAAAACGCAGATAGAACTGTATTGTCTGATTGTGATGGCAATACGTTAGATTCTTCCTACACGTTTAGAGTATTGAGCGGGGCATCCCTTGAATTGCACGGCAAAGATAACGTTTCGATGAACAACTCAAATGGACAAACCTACACGTCCGTTGTTTATGAAGGCGGTAGGATGACGCAAAGGGAAGAAGCTTATGAAAACGGCGTTACTACGTTAGAAGATAGATTGGTATACGCATATTTTGATAACAACGTATACGTAAGCTTTGCAATGGAAACCATCGGCTCTGAAATAGCTGCCGAAGGCGCTACGATTACCTATAAGGTAAATGGCAACACAGTAGCCCTCAACAAGAACTCTATTATTACTAAACCGAATCAAAATATTGAAGTTACCATCGTTCCGAAAGAGAACTTCCGTTATGAAAATATTTTGAGATCAATTCGCGTTGTTAATACCAATAACTCGAACGAATATTTACAATTTAGCAGTCAAGACTACACCGAACTTACGTCGAGCAGCGATGGTACTATTTCTATTACATGTTATGATGAGGCCGGAAGAGAAGCCGATCCCGAAGATCGTATTGCAAGAGTAGTGCTTAAGCTCAATAACTGTGCCGAAAACGCAATCTTTAAGATTGTATTGCGTAAGCAAATTAAGCTCAATCGCTCAATCAGCCTTGTAACCGACGAGACTTCTCCAGAGGTCGCTACGGATATAAACCAACTAGTTGCATTTACTGATGATTCTGCCGTTGGTTATAGCTCCTCCAATGGTTTGACCGGACTCTACGATTATCAAGAAAAGCTTTACTTCAATCTCTATTTCAAGAGCGATTTGTTAAAGCATTACCAATTCGTCGGATACTTTATTAACGGAGTAAACGTCTTTAGCCAATTACAACAAAGATATCCCTATCTACCAGCTGATGGAAAATCGAACGGCGATTACGAGCTTAAGGACCTTTCACTTGACGATATCGGTGGTTTGGGTAACGGCGTTAAGATAAAGACGGTAACCAATAGTAATGGTGTTGTCGACTACGTTGTTGAAGTCGTAGCCAAATTTGTACCGATCTACAACGTTGTTGTAGAAAACGAATATCTCGATGGCGACGTATACCTTGATCCCGGCTCGATTATTTCCAGCGCTGTTGTATACGATAGTAGTTTACCGCAATACTTCGAGACTCCGTTTAATAGCGAAGCGAACTTGAGCGCAAGCGATGATAATGCACAACAATTTAAGATGCTCGGCAAGTTGAACGGTATCGACCACAGCGCTATTAAGAACGAGAAATCGCCCTATAACGTATGGAACGACAACATGTTAACGCTCTCTTGGCAACAAAGAGAAACCACCAGCGGTGCTTTCGTATTCATTGCATGGCAATATCTTGCATACGTTCCCGGCGATCAAGAGCCGTTACAATGGAAGAATATTCCTTATTCAGATCCCAATAACGCAAGCAACGCGGTAACTAAGACTAAGTTTACCTTCCCGATTTCCAAGTTGTTTGCTACCTCATATATGCCGTATTTGTACGACGACGGTACCATCGGCAATCCGATTGTAAATGGTGAATTAAGCGGATCCTATTACGATGGTGTACCGGCAATTTACCTTAGAGCAAAGTATCAAAAGGTAGAGACTTTAAAGATTCAAAAGGCTACGGCAATGCAATCTGAAAACGATTACTATCCCGGCCAAGGCGACGTAATGCCGACTATTTACGGCACGAGCAGTGCATCGGGCAACTTCAATTATGGCACCGTACAAACTATGAGTTCCAACCTCATTAGCGGATATGAATTTGTAGGATGGGGCTTGGATGCCTCAACGGCATGGAATGCAGAAGGTGTATTGAACTATAATAAGTTTAATGAATTAAAAGCAAGCGCCGAAACAGTTAAGATCGGTACGGTTGATTACTATAAGATTACAATTCAAGACGTTGAAATAATATGTAACTATGGTGTTAACGGCGATAGCGAAGAATTGTCCATTTATATGGATGGATCATATTCGTTCGTTGCATATTATAGAAGAGTGTACACCATCTCTGTTAACGTAACTAATATTTCAGGCATTTCGCCGATACTCACTGATTCGTTGCCTACGATTATTATTAATGATAACGTTACGTCACAACGTTTTGTTGAAGGTTCCTTCATCGTTGGATCGACGGTTAAGATTCAATTAACATACCAAGGTGTCGCTGATAAAGTGGCGCAAATAGCGCATGAAAGATACGTTGATTGGACGCCGGAGCTTTCTTCTAACGCCAACTATGCACTTGAATCAGATGGAACAAACATTACAAATCCGATTTGTTGGGAAGTAACCATTCCTGCGCAACAAGATTTAGAGATTACTATAAACTTCAAGAGCGTTGGAACGTTGGTTTTCGAAGGTGGCTATCCCGATTCATATTTACGCTTACCGAAGGATATGTTCGACGGACTTGCTCCTGAAGAAAAGCTCAAGGCACAATATGCAAGATCTGGTTACGTTAAATTAGATTCAACTGGTGCCGCTACCATGGAAACCATATCCATTAATTCCGGTGTAAGTTGGGGAGTCGGCAGTAACAATGAGTATGCTACTGCTTTAGGCGCGATGTTAGAACCGTTAAGCGGAGGCGTAAGTTATTACATTAACTTTGATGGCTCTACAATAACTGAAAAAACACAAAAAGTAACTTTATTCACGGCAAATGAAATGCCGTTCGCAACCAAAAACGGCAAGTACGGAGTTGGTTCATCGACCGCACCATTCTATATATCGACTCTTGAACATTTGCGTACCATCGACGATATGTATAAAGGCGGCGCAAAATACTCGTTGACGGGGCTCTATTTTGAGCAAATTAACGACATCGTTCTTACCGATTCTGCCGATACGTTGGTTGAACCCTTATGTGCAGCAGGTAACGATAATAAGGGATTTGACGGCACGTACGATGGCGCAGGATATGCACTAACCAATTTGATTTGGAGTGGAATTTATGCCAATTACGTTGGAATCTTTGCAAAGATAACAAATAATGCAATTGTTAAAAACTTGATTATTGGTACTACACAAATTTCAAGTAGTGGTGATAACGTTGGTGCGCTTGCCGGATACGTTGCAAATTCATCGATTAGAGAAGTCTACTTTAATAATACGAAAGGAACGCTTGACACTTCCAATATCAGCGGAAACAAGAGTGTAGGTGGCTTGATTGGAAAAGTATCAGGTACTACAACAAATATTGTTAGCGTTGGCGTATCAGACGTTACAATTAAGGCCGCAGTCGGTTCTGAAATAAACGTATCAAAGACCAGTGTGCTTAATCACAGCGCTGGTGCGGGTGGTATTGTTGGTGTCATGGAGAGCGGATCGATTGATACGGCAAATGCTATTAGATTGGTCGTTGAGTCTCCCATCGTAGCCGGTGGTATTGTAGGTAGCTTGATGAATGGTTCAGCAAGTCTTAATAAAGTTAAGGCACAAGACGTCAAGATGGACTCTGATCGCAATGGCATCGCGATTGGTGGTATTGCAGGTTATGCTGGCGTTGGAACAAAGATCGAACAACCGCAATACAAGATTACTAATAGCTTAACAATTAGATCTGCGTCGGTTTCCGGTGGCTTTATATCACCGACTGCCGATACAACGAGCAACTATGGTAGCTACATTAACTTTGGCGGCGGCGGAATAGTTGGATTTAATAGAGGAACGATTACCGGTGTCAATGGCGAAAACACCATAGAGATCGGTAGCGATACGTCTTCTGTATTAACGCTCACGGGAAGTATGGTCGGCGGCATAGCTGGCGTAAACTTTGGCACAATAAATGGCGTGAGCGTAAAAGGTAGAATGTTTACTCCTTATACCGGTGGTGTATATGGCGGTATAGTAGGCTACAATACCGGAAATATAACTAACAGTAAGATTAGCGGTTATGGCACTTCCGATGACTATAATGCAAACAATTCCATTTATGAAGTAGCAAAGGCTGGAAGAAGCGGGGGTGACTACTATACGATTAGTGGTAGCAACGATAAAGAACGTGATGAAAGCGAAGCAAAGATGGTCGAATTAAACGTTTCTGCAGACTCTACGTACATTTACGTAGGTGGTGTGGCTGGCTACGATGTTGGAGGAACAATTTCTAACACTAATGTAAATGGCAAGATCATGGTTAACCGTCGCAATGGTAATCAACAAAGTAACAATACGTATATCGGTGCGGTTTGCGGATTTAGAGGCGATAATAACGCAGCTAAGGTATCTAATATCACCGGAACAGTATACATTAAATTTACTCATTACATCGCGGTTGATCAAAAGTCGGCAAATGAAGCAAGAATGTATACGTATGTTGGCGATGGCGGGGCTAATGTGGATTTCGATACTGGCGTAAGCGTTTCGCTCACTGCAATGTATATTGGTGGTGGCTCCAGTTATTCACCAGTTACCTTGGGTGCGTTTGACTTTGAAAACGTATATGCAAAAGACTATAATGAAGCACACGCAAGTCTTTATCGCAATAATCTTAATAGCTATACGGCTGACTCTTACGTGCCCTCCAGCTGGAACGAAGGAGAGGCTATTAAAGATATGTCAGACGACGGAAAGGCATACTCCAACGAATGTCAAAAATCTGGCGATGGTATTTTCGGCGGAGCATGGAAAGTCGCTTGGAACTATACCGGTTACCTCCGTTACGTAGCAATTAGCTAATAGCAAAATAAAAAGAGCTCGGTTCGCCGAGCTCTTTTTGTTTGGATAGGAAAGAGTGTTTAATTAAAAAGTTTAATAATACTAAACAAAAATAAGTTTAATAATTTTAAACAAAATTATTGACAGTAGTAAGCCTTGTTGTTATTATTGTTCTATAATACACGTGCGCGAGGAGTATTTATGGAGATTGGTGCTAAAATTAAATCTATAAGACTTCGTAGGGGACTTACGCAAGAGGAACTTGCTATGCGCGCCGAATTAACCAAAGGCTACATCAGTCAATTGGAAAACGACCTTGCATCGCCCTCTATTGCAACGCTAATAGATATTTTGAACGTTTTGGGAGTAACTCCCCAATCATTTTTTGCTGAAGAAAAGGAAGAACAACTTGTGTTTGGTAAAAACGATTTCTTTACCTCTGCTAACGGCACCGGAAGCAGTACTTGGCTTATTCCCAATTCGCAAAAAAACGACATGGAGCCCATACTTTTGGTATTGCCGGAGGGTGGCGAATCCGACGTTCGCTATCCGTTTGAGGGTGAGGAATTCGGGTACGTGTTGGAAGGTAAAATTTCTATCGATTTAGATGGTAAGACGCACACCGCCAAGCGCGGGGAAGCGTTTTATATAGACGGCGCACACGAACACAAAATTGTAAACGTAGGCGCAAAAGAAGCAAAAATCATTTGGGTAACCACACCGAGTAACTTCTAAAGGAGTAACGATGGCTAAACAAACTAAAGACATAATTATTGAGTTAAAAAAAGTATCTAAAGACTACGACGGTAAACCGGCTGTAAAAAACGTAAGTTTTTCTATAAGGCGCGGTGAGTTCGTAACGTTTTTGGGACCTTCGGGTTGTGGCAAAACCACGACTTTACGTATGATCGCCGGTTTTGAAAAGCCGTCGGACGGCGCGGTTTACTTTAATGGTAAAAACATAACGGATATACCGCCCCATTTACGTCCCGTAAATACGGTGTTCCAAAAATATGCCTTATTCCCCCATCTAAACGTGTTCAACAACATCGCGTTCGGCCTTAAAATGAAAAAGGTGCCGACCGGTGAAACCTTTAAAGATAAAAAGGGCGACCTCTATGAAAAGCTCCGCAAATTAACCAAAAAGGAAATTGAGGAAAAGGTTAATTACGCGCTAAAGCTTGTTGATCTTGAAGATTACGGTCATCGTAACGTTAACAGCCTTTCAGGCGGTCAACAACAGCGTGTTGCGATTGCTCGCGCACTTGTCAACGAGCCGGAAGTTTTGCTGCTTGACGAGCCTCTAGGCGCGTTGGATTTGAAGATGCGCAAGGACATGCAAATCGAGCTTATGAATATGCACCGCAAGATCGGTATTACCTTTGTATACGTAACTCACGATCAAGAGGAAGCGTTGACCATGTCCGACACTATAGTGGTTATGCGTGACGGCGTAATTCAACAAATCGCAACTCCGCAAAAGATTTACGATGAGCCTGCAAACGCTTTCGTAGCGGACTTTATCGGTGAAAGTAACATTTTCTCGGGCATAATGCGCAAAGACTGTTGCGTAGAGTTTTTCGACAAGGAATTTGAATGTGTAGACAAGGGATTTAAGAAAAACGAGCCCATCGACGTTATTATTCGTCCTGAAGATATTTACGTAATGCCTGCAGATAATCCCGCTGCGATGATGACGGGCGTAGTCGACTCTTGTGTATTCAAGGGCGATCACTATCAAATCATAGCTATTGTTGGTGGCGAAAACGAACTTCTTATCCACGACAACACCGAGGTTAAGGTAGGGGACGAAATCGGCATTTTCATTAAGCCTTTCGACCTACACATCATGCACAAAGCACGTATTATTAACGAAATCGAAACGGAAATGTGGGATGAAGGCATCGTTGAAATTTGTGGAGGCAAGTTCCCGTGTAACTCCAACTTACCAAGTGGCACGCCTGTTAAAGTCTCTATCGATTTTGACGACGTCATAGTACACGATGACGAAGAAGACGGCATCATTGGTGGTGAAGTTGTTTCCAGCATCTATAAGGGAAGTTATTACCAATGCATTATCCGTGCGGATAACTACTATAACTTCTTTGTAGACACCGACGACGACTGGTTAAAAGGGGACAGAGTAGGCCTTTCGGTCAACCCCGATAAGATTATAATCGAGCCCATCGAAAGAAAAGAGGAAGCCGAATAATGAAGATTAAAGAATTACCTAAAACTATATATGGTAAGATAAAAGGCTTCCGTTTAACGAGGAAGGTTTTCTCATATCCATATATACTATTTTTGATGTTCTTCGTAATCACGCCCCTCGTGATCGTTTTGGTAAACGCATTTTTAAGCGACGGACAGTTTACTTTGAACAACTTTAAGGATTTAGCAACCGACGGTAGTAGCTTAAAGGTACTTGGCACGTCCATAATGGTAGGCATAGTTACCACGCTAATATGTTTACTACTCGGCTATCCCGTTGCATATATACTTTCGAAGTGGTCGTCGGGCAGTATTATCGTTATACTATTCATACTACCGATGTGGGTTAACTTCTTAATCCGCACCTATGCGCTTCAAACAATATTTGAAAACGTAGGCATTACTCTTGGCATGGGAACGGTTATATTCGGTATGGTATATAACTTTATACCATTTATGATAATGCCGTTACATACCACTATTTCGAGCATCGATAAGTGCTATGCCGAAGCGGCTCAAGACCTTGGCGCAAGCCCTGTAACCACCTTTATTAAGACAACGTTACCGCTATCCTTGCCTGGCATAATAAGCGGTGTAACGATGGTTTTTATACCTACGATATCGGCATTTGCAATAAGTCAATTGCTCTCAAACAACAGCATTATATTGTTTGGTGATAGCATTAACTTGAAGTTCGAAAACAAGCTCTACGGCGTAGGATCTGTAATGAGCTTGATTATGCTTGCGTTGGTACTTATTTCCAACCTATTCATGAACAAAATCAATAAAGGGGAGGCGGCGAAGAACTTATGGTAAAAAAGATAGCCGAAAAAGGTTATATCTTCCTTATGCTCGGGCTGTTGTATGCTCCCATATTGATGATAATAATCTATTCGTTTTCCAATACAAATAACTTTACCTTCCCCGAAGGCTTTACTTTTGAGGCGTACGTTAGCTTGTTCACCAACGCTCCCAAAAAGCTTTGGGATAGCTTGTACAACACTATAATTATAGCGGTTATATCCTCGGTGCTTGCCGCCCTGATCGGCTCCATTTCGGCAGTAGGTATATTCTACTTAAAGCCTCGCACCAGACGCTTGGTCGAGAACGTAAACCAACTCCCCATTATCAATTCCGAGATAGTAATGGCAGTATCGTTTATGTTGTTCTTTGCTACGTTAGGGTTCCCGCAAGACAGAATTTGGGGATTCGTAAGACTCATTTTAGGTCACGTAACCTTCTGTACCCCGTACGTAATACTTTCCGTTATGCCACGTCTTATGCAGATGGATCCCAACATTTACGAGGCGGCGTTGGATCTCGGTTGCAATCCCACTAAAGCATTGTTTAAGGTAATTATTCCTTATATTCTACCGGGCGTAATATCTGGCTTTGCAATGGCGTTTACCATTTCGCTTGACGACTTTATTATAACGCAACTAACAAAGGGCGCCTCTACCGGTATAGATACCCTATCTACTTATTTATACTCGTCGTTACGTAACGCAAGCGGTCTTAAACCTTTCTGGATGCCGGTGTTCACCATCATCATTTTGGTTGTTGTTACCGTAGTAATGTTTATGAACTTCCGTAAAGCAGGCAAAGTGCATATGAAAAAGGGGGGCAAATAATGAATAAGTTTTTAAGTATTCTTATCGTTGTCATCCTTGCCGGTGCGTTGGTGTTAAGCGGAGTGATTGGTTGCTCATACGCAGAAGAACCCGAAGAAACGCTTGTCGTTTACAACTGGGGCGATTATATTGATGAAGACGTTGAGGCGGAGTTTGAGGAGTACTATCAATCGGTAACCGGTAAGAGACTCGATTTGGTTTACTCTACCTTTGAAACCAATGAAATCATGCTCACCACGGTTGAAAAGGGGGAAGAAGCTATCGACCTTGTATGTCCTTCGGAATACGCAATTCAAAAGTTGATGGAAGGCGGATTCTTGCAAAAGCTTGACTTCACTAAAATCACCACCTATTCAAACATTGAAGCGGAAATATATCATAAGGTAGACCAAGTATTTACCGATATGGTGGTAGCGGGCGAAAGCGAGCATCAAAAGATGTCCGATTATTTCGTTCCGTATATGTGGGGAACTCTTGGTATTTTGTATAATACCGACTACGTTACTGAATCTGATCTTGCCACTGGTTACGGACTTTTATGGAATGAATCTGCAAATAGTGATTTAGCAAGTAAGATCTTGATGAAGGACTCCATACGCGATAGCTACGTAGCCGCGGTTATGTATCTAAAAGAGGAAGGCAGGCTTCCTGCCGGCTACGAGGAGCTTTCCGTTCAAAAGTTGATCAATACCGTTGACGACACTTTGCTTGGCGCGGTAGAAGAAATTCTTCTTGAGCAATCGGATGCGCTCAAAGGCTACGAGGTTGACTTTGGTAAAGCACAAATGACGTCGGAGCGCGCCTACGTTGACCTTGCTTGGTCGGGTGACGCGTTGTGGGCGATGGAAGATGCCGATAACCTCAATTACTTTGTACCGGAAAGCGGTGGCAACGTATGGTTTGACGGTTGGTGTTTGCTTAAAAGCGCGCAAAATGCACCGGCAGCCTATATGTTCATCGAGTACTTGTGTCGCCCTGATATCGCGATGCGCAACGCCATGGCGATAGGCTATACTTCGGGCATAGCGAAGGACGTGCTTATGAACAGCCCGGAGGCTCTTGAAATCCTTGCCGAAAACGAGTATGATGCCGAAGAATACTTTTTAGACGAGTTGCGTTATCCGGAAATTGCTTCCGACAAGCTCGGAGTAATGAAAGACTTTGGCGCACAAAGTGCCGCAACCATCGAAATGTGGGAGCGTGTAAAGAGCTCCAAACAAAGCAACATGTGGATACTTTGGGTTTCCATAGCGGTCGTTGTGGGTGGCTTAATTGCTTTTGGCGCATATTACTTTATGAATAACCGCAGTAAGCAATTCGTAAGGCTTGTAAAGACTCGCGAGGAGCTGGAAGCGGAGGAAAAAGCTTTAGATAATAAAAGGTAACACAGCATAAAGCTGATATTGCAATTTTTACGCGTGCGTAGTATAATATATTATATTACGCACATTTTTTTGTGACGGAGGAGAAAATGAACGCATCAAACGTAATCAAATACATATTGGGTGACGGCTTTAATCCTAATCTTTTAAAGCTCGCACGTGCTTGCTATAAGAAGGTAGGTACGTTGACTGCAGAATACAGCCCCACAGCAGAACCCGTGCCTTATGCGGAAAGAGAAGAACTTTCTTACCGCACTATCAAGAAGGGACAAGTATGGGCACGCAAAAGCTATGCGTGTGCATGGTTCCATTTCCGTGGCACCATACCGGAGTGCGCAAAGGGCAAGAAGGTTGCCGCGTTGTTCGCTATCGGTAGCGAGGGCTTAATTTATGATAACAACGGAACGCCCAAGCAAGGCATAACGGGTTTACGTTCCTTTGTAGAGTTTGCTCAACCTGCAAGCGGTAAGAAGTACTACGAGATTACCAACTGTGCAGAGGGCAACGAAGTATTAGATATCTGGATGGATTGCGGTAACAACCACCTTCTTGGCGATATAGATATGACGGTTAAGCTCAATCAAGCGGATATAGTAATCGTTAACGAAGATGCCAAGACCGCTTATTACGATGCTCTTGCATTGATTTATCAAATCAGTCTTGACGAGTGCAAGGGCGCAAAGAAAAAGAGCGCACGCAAAAATTTACACAAGGGGTTGGCTCTTGCTGCTAAAGGCGACTATAAAGGCGCTTCCGAAATTATCAGGGCAGAGTATCAAGTAGGTGAAGAAAATCCATTTACTATTTACGCAACCGGACATGCTCACTTGGATTTAGCATGGCTATGGCCCATCCGCGAAACCAAGCGTAAAGCAGCACGTACTTTTGCAAACCAACTCCGCAACATGGAGCGTTATCCCAACTACGTATTCGGCGCCAGCCAACCGCAACAATTTGCTTGGATGGAAGAAATGTACCCCGAACTCTTTGAGCAAATCAAAGCGGCTGTTGCACGCGGACAACTTGAAGTTCAAGGCGGTATGTGGGTTGAGTGCGATACCAACGTAACTTCCGGCGAAAGCTTAATACGTCAAAACCTTTACGGCAAGAAGTACTGGAAAGAGAAGTTCGGCAAAGACATGCGCATGTGCTGGCTTCCCGACGTATTCGGATTTAGCGGTAACTTACCTCAAATTCTCAAAAAGTGCGGTATGGATTACTTCCTTACCATTAAGTTGAGCTGGAACGAGCACAATAAATTCCCCCATCGTGCTTTCGTATGGGAGGGTATCGACGACTCTGACGTAGTTGTGCACATGCCTCCGGATGAAACCTATAATAGTGAAGGTAACGCTTGGAGCTTACTAAACGCAATCCGCAACTTCCCCGAAAAAGATAAGGTTAAAAACATCAGCATGCTTTACGGCATTGGCGACGGTGGTGGCGGTCCCGGCGAAGGACACATTGAAATGCTCAATCACGAGCACAATATGAAAGAGCTTCCCAAGGTCAAGTTTGCTCACACCATCGATTTCTTTGATAAGCTCAACGAGCAAAAGGATGAGCTTGTAAGACATAAGGGTGAGCTTTATCTCGAAAAGCACCAAGGTACTTATACCTCTCAATCCAACAACAAGATGAACAACCGTAAGATCGAGTTTGCGTTGCATAACGTAGAATTCCTCGCGTCGGTTGCAGCAAAGAAGGGTTACGTATATCCCCAAGAGAAGATCGAAAAGATTTGGAAGGAAGTATTACTTTATCAATTCCACGATATTATCCCCGGTAGCTCCATCCACAGAGTATACGTCGAAAGTGTAGCGCGTTACCAAGAGATGCTCCGCGAATTGCAAGAAATTCGTGAAGATATCCTTGCCTTCCTCGCGCCCAAAGCAGAGGATGCACCGACTGCCATTAACTTCAATGGCGTACCCTTCAAGGGCAAGGTTGTATATAAAGATAAGTGGTATAGCGTAGATGCGCCCGCATACGGATCGGCTAAACTTACCCCATACGTAGCACCCGAACGCTCTTTGTTTAACCAAACCGACGATACCATCGAGAACGACGTTTATATCGTACGTTTCAACCAATACGGACATATCGTAAGCGTTTACGACAAGAAGGCTGAAGTGGAGCATTGCGGTAAGTACTTTAATAAGTTGAGTGTATATAACGATAAGAGATTGCATTATAACGCATGGGATATCGACATCAACTACACCAAGCAAATGCCTGCAGAGTTTAAGCTCCAAAGCCATAACGTAATAGTTGAGGAGGGCGCAATCGTCCGCGAAAACGTATATAAATACGGTAAGTCCAAGATTACTCAAAAGGTAATTTTAAGGGCCGGTTGTCCGCTCATCGACTTTGTAACCATGGTCGATTGGCACGAAACCCACAAGATGCTCCGCGCAGAGTTCCGTCCCAAGAATTACGCAGATCAGGTAACCTGTGATATCCAAATGGGTAACTTAAAGCGCAGTACTCGCAACGAAACCAAGGTGGAAAAAGCACAATTTGAAATTTGTGCTCACAAGTGGGTAGACGTATCAAACGCAAACGGTGGTTGCTCGATTATTACGGGTAGCAAGTATGGTTGGAGAGCTAAAGAAGGATTGCTTTCACTCAACCTTTTAAGAAGTCCCGTTTATCCCGATCCTACCTGCGATAGAGGTAGCCATACCATCCGTTACGCAATCTATCCTCACGCCGGTGATTACAACGAGGCTAACACTCAATCGATTGCATACAACTATAACAACGCAATTTTCGTAACCGATTACGACGTAGACATCGCTTCTCAAGTTAGCTCCTCTGATGCTCACGTAATTATCGAAACCGTTAAGATGGCGGAAAACGGCGAAGGCGTAGTGGTACGTATGTATGAAGACAGTGGCGTTGCACGCAACGTAAGCATCTCAACCGCTTTCGAGGGGACTGCTTACGAAACCAACTTAATCGAAGAGGTAATAGGAGATATCGACCTTAATAACGTAAGCTTCAAACCCTTCGAAATAAAAACAATTATTATTAAATAATGACGGTCAAGGTCGGCGCGTTCGCCGACCTTGAATTTTGATTATGGATAAATTAATTGAAAAGGAAGTTACCGCTCATACTTTATATAGTGGCAAAATAATAAATTTACGCGTAGACGACGTATCTTTGCCAAACGGCAACGGCGCCATACGAGAGTACGTCGAGCATAGGGGCGGTGCAGCGGTATTGCCCATCGATAACCAGGGTAATGCTTATTTGGTTAAGCAATTCCGCTACCCGTATCGCGAGCTTTTGTTGGAAATACCTGCAGGTAAGCTGGAAGATGGCGAGCCTCCTATAACAACCGCAATCCGCGAGCTAAAGGAAGAAACGGGTTTTACCGGCAACGTTACTCCGTGCGGCGTGCTGTATCCTACGCCTGGGTACACCAACGAAAAGCTATATATTTTTATAGCTACCGACCTACGTAAGGGCGACGTCTGCCCCGATGAGGATGAGTTTATAGAGGTTGTTAAAGTGCCTATGTCAGAGCTTATCGAGTGGGTAACGGAAGGCAAAATCAAAGATGCAAAAACGGCATACGCGGTATTAAGATACGCCTACACGAGTAAAAAAGGTTAAATTTAAGCCCAAAATGGGCTTAAATTCATTTGTGCGTGCATGCGCCACGTGTTGCGAAACTGCGTACGCATTAATAATTAGTTGACAAATTTTATTAATATGATAATATTAATAGTATCCAACTTGTAAAAGAGGGTTATATGAAACTTGTTATCGTAGGCGCCGGTAAAATAGGTGCAACGTTAGTCGAAAAGTTATCTAAAGAAGAACACGATATCGTTATCGTAGATAAGGATGCAGAAGTCGTTGAGCAGCTTGTCAACCGTTACGACGTACGAGGAGTATACGGTGGTGGTGCCGACAGAATGATTTTAGAGGAAGCCGGCGTAAATACCGCGGATTTCGTTATTGCGTGTACTTCCCGTGATGAACTTAACATACTTTGTTGTATGCTTGCTAAAAAATTGGGAGCTGCTCATACCATAGCTCGTGTACGTGATCCAGAGTATTTTATGGAAATGGAGTATATGAAAGAGGAGTTAGACCTTGACATGTGGTTTAATCCCGAGCTCCGTACCGCCAAAGAAATTGCAGATATATTAGCTTTCCCGTCAGCCATTAACGTCGAAACCTTTGCCGGCGGAGCTGCCGTAATGATTGAGCTTCGTATCAAAGAAAACAGCCCCATGATTGGTAAAACCGTTATGGAGTTTGTTAAAGAAGTGCAATCAAAGGTTTTGTTCAGTGCTATTTTGAGGGACGGCAAGGTCTATATACCCAAGGGCGATTTTGTTATGCAAGAGGGTGACGTTTTGCATATTACCTCATCGGAAGAAGAAATTACCGCATTTAGCAAAAAGATCCAAATGTTCCGTAGACGTGCTCGTAGCGTATTTATTATAGGCGGTGGCAAGATAGCTTATTATCTTGCGAAAGAGCTTATTGCGCGTAAAGTATCGGTAAAAATCATCGAAATCGATGAGGATCGCTGTTCCGAGCTTAGCGAGGAGCTACCTGAAGCTACCATTTTATGCGGTGATGGAACGGATCACGAAGTGCTGGATGAGGAAGGCCTTGCAAAATGTAATGCATGCGTAAGCTTGACCGGCATGGATGAAGAAAACGTCATCGTATCGTTATATGCGGCAAGCAAAAAGGTCGCAAAAGTTATAACCAAGGTCGATAGGCCGACTATAGGACAAATGGTAAGTCACTTAGGTCTTGATAGCGTACTTTCGCCGAGGACGGTTATAGCCAACCAAATATTACGTTTTGTTCGTGAAAAGGCAGACGGCAAGAGCCGTATCAGTCAACTATATAAGATTCACGACAAAGTCGAAGCTATCGAGTTCCCCGTTACAAAGGAGTTCGAGTATATCGGCATACCGCTAAAAGAGCTTAATATCAAGAAGAATTACATTGTAAACGGTATCGTTCGTAATAAAGAGTTTATTATTCCTACAGGCGACACTTCCTTCCAAGAGGGAGATGAAGTTCTTGTAGTTACGACAGAGAAGAACGTTAATGGTCTTGATAGCATGATTAGATAGTTATGAATTATAAGGCAGTTGTTAACATACTTGGTCGAATACTTTTACTTGAGGCAATACTTTTATGTTGTCCGCTTATAGTCGACCTGATTTATAAAGAAGGCAATCACCTCGCATATATCATACCGGCGGGGAGTTTGGCTGTAATTAGTATCCTAATAGTAGTATTTTTGAAGCCCAAAGATAAGATTTTATATGCAAAAGAGGGTTTTGTAATTACTTCGCTCGCATGGGTGTTAATGTCACTTGTTGGCGCGGTTCCCTTTGTGATTACTAAAGTAACGGGGAGTTTTATAGATGCATTTTTTGAGATTGTATCGGGCTTTACTACCACAGGTGCCACTATCTTTAACGACGTTGAAGTATTACCGCGTTCCATATTGTTCTGGCGCTCGTTTTCGCACTGGATAGGTGGTATGGGTATACTTGTGTTTATGCTTGCGGTTATACCTAATCAAGAAGGTGGCAGTATGCATATTTTGAGAGCAGAGTCCACCGGCCCCAACGTAGGTAAGCTTGTTAGCAAAATGCGTATAACGGCTCGTATTCTATATGCGATATACGTTTTCTTTACCGTACTTTGCTTCATCTTTTTGGTGGCAGGCAAAATGCCGTTGTTTGATAGTATAGTCAATGCTTTTGCTACGGCAGGTACAGGTGGATTCTCTACGAAGAATTTAAGCATTGGTCAATATGGCAACGTCTATTACGAGATGGTCATAGCTGTATTTATGCTAATATTCGGTATTAATTTTAACGCCTTCTATCTAATTCTTATAGGTAGATTAAAAGACGTCTTTAAAATGGAAGAAGTACGAGCCTATTTGATTATGGTTATAGTCGCGACAATTCTTATAGCCGTTGATATAATGAGCTTGTACCAAAACTTTGGTGAAGCGCTACGTTACTCCTTCTTCCAAGTTGCATCGATTATAAGTACAACGGGCTTTGGTACAGCCAATTTTGATGCATGGCCGGTTTTTGCAAAAATTATTTTGTTATTATTAATGATAACGGGAGCGTGTGCGGGAGCAACGGCAGGCGGATTTAAGGTTTCGCGCGTGTTAATTTTGTCGAAGTCATCGTATACCGATTTGCGCAAAATGTTGCGTCCGCGTCAAGTTATCAAGACAAAGCTTGACGGTAAACCGCTATCTGAAGAGGTTATTCGTAATACTAAAACATATTTAACGGCATACGCAGGTATTATAATAGTATCGGTATTGCTTATATCAATAGAAGGAAATGGTGGAGTAGAGACTAACATTTCGGCAGTAATAAGTTGCTTTAATAATATTGGACCGGGATTTGAAGCGGTAGGACCTCTTTGTAATTACTCGAGCTACTCTATTTTTAGCAAGATAATTCTTGCGCTCGATATGCTTGCAGGACGCCTTGAGATATTCCCAATGCTATTACTATTTAATCCCAATACTTGGAAAAAATAGTTGTTTATAACTAAATTTAAAGAGCTCCGTTTGGAGCTCTTTTTTTAGTTTGATAAACCTAAAATACGCTTTAAGTATCCTAATCTACAAATTTAGAGGGAATAAGCATATTTTGAAGTTTGGTCATAAGGTTGTTGAACTGTACGGCATAGCTATCGCCGGCGCCAACGATTGCTACGCAACCGCGAGTCGCCGCTTCAACGAACTCGTATCTGCCGGAAAGTACTGCCAAACATCCGTCGGGGTTGGTAAAATCAAACAGAACGAAGGGGCGTTTACGGGTGTATTCGCCACGGCCGGCCTTTGTCTTACCTGCCTTAACGCGAAGGTATGCATAGATGGGCGGATAGATTTCCTTACCGTTTTTATCATAGGTTGCGCCTACGTGGAATTGGTAAATACGATCGGTTTGTTTTGCCGTCCAATTTGTCATCGGTTCCCAGCCCATTTTGTTTGCACGCGACATGGCGGTGGTAATCATATATAAGGACATTTTAACCTTAAGATATTGTTCCCACGGCTCCTTATCGGTAGGATTATTGTTGGGCATCATTTTGGTTAGCGATAGCATCAAGAATAGGAAGGGTAGCATCGCTTTTTTGGTGATGTTCTTGATGAGGGGCATGACTATACCGAGCATCTCGAGAGGGGAGTTGCCCTTGAATACACCAAGCAAACTTTTTATCGACTTGAACTCGAGTTTGACGTGCTCTGCGAAGTCGTTGAACCTGCCGTCATACTCGCCTTGATAAACCTTGAAGCGCTTGAGGAGCTTAACGTCGTCGGGATTCTCGGCTTCTGCGAGAGCTTTTTCGTTTAGCTCGTTTACCTTATTTTCGGTTAAAAATACTATGTGGCAAGCTATAGGGTTTTGATCGTCGTTTGCTTTGAACTCTACTACAGCGTTTAGTTTTTCGAATTTCTTAACTTGTTTGGGGTCTTCGGTCAGCGGAATATTCATCGCAGGGAAAGCTGCGGTAAAATATATCTTCGCCGCCAAAACGTCGTTTTCGCAAGCTACGTTACTCATAAGGCCTCCTATTAGTCTTCGTCTTCCCAATCTTCGTCGGCTTCGATTTCTTTACCGAGTAGCTCTTTGACAGTTTCCGCAATACCGGTAGCATCGAGTTTGTATCTTGCATACAAATCTTCGGGGTAACCGATTACGCCATACTCATCGGGGATGCCGAGCTTGGTGAACGCACAGCCTTTGCCGCTCTCTGCAATAACGGCCGCAACTGCATCGCCAAGACCGCCAACGACGTTATGTTCTTCAACGGTAAGAATACGTCTGGTTTCAACAACCGCCTTCATGACCGCTTCTTTATCGATAGGCTTTAAGGTGTGCATATTAAGTACTCTTGCACTGATGCCTTCTGCTTCGAGGTCTTTTGCCGCTTCACGAGCTTGCAAAGTGGGAATACCGCAAGCCATAATGGTAATATCGCTACCATCCTTAAGGAGCATAGCTTTGCCTACTTCAAAGTCGAAGTTTTCATCATCGTGCATCGGGGGCTCGAAACCTCTACCAACACGCATATAGAAAGGACCGTCTATATCTACGCAAGCGCGTACCGCTTTTGCCGTTTCAAAACCGTCTGCAGGTATAACTACCGTCATGTTGGGGATAGCACGCATTATTGCAAAATCCTCGATGCAGTGGTGCGTACTGCCTGCCGGACCAAAGCTCAAACCGCCATGGGTCGCAATAACTTTGACGGGTAAGTTTTGGTATGCGATATCGGTGCGGATTTGCTCACCGCCACGAAGACATGCAAAGATTGCAAAAGTGGATGCAAAGGGGATTAAGCCTGTTTTTGCAAGGCCTGCTGCAACGCCGAAAAGGTCTTGCTCCGCAATACCGACGTTGAACAATCTTTCCGGAAATCTGTCGCCGAAGTTACCAATATTGGTACTTTTTGCGAGGTCGGCGGTTACGCCTACGATCTTATCGTTAGTCTCGCCAAGCTCGGCAAGAACTTTACCATATATCTCTTTTGACGTCATTTTATTGGCGTCGTAAGTTGTCCAAGTAGTGCCTTCTGCCATAAGTAATCCTCCTTATAACGCTTCGATATCGGCAATCGCTTCTTTGTAAAGGTCGGAGTTCATCGAGCCGTAGTGCCACGGAACTTTGCCTTGGAAGCGTTTTACGCCGTATCCCTTTTCGGTATGCGAAATGATAGCAACGGGTTTATCGCCGTCGTATGCCCATGCTTCAGCGAGAGCTTTGTCGACGGACTCCATATCGTTACCTTCACAATTGATTGCGTACCAACCGAACGCTTCGTATTTTTTATCGATGGGATCGATGCCCATTACGCTTTCGGTGGGACCGTCAATCATTAGCTTGTTGCGGTCTACTATAGCGATAAGGTTTTTGAGTTTGTAGTGAGCGCCGGCCATTGCTGCCTCCCATACGCTACCTTCGTTTTGTTCGCCGTCACCCATAAGAACTACTACTTTAGCGTCATTGACACCTTGGTATCTTAAGCCGAGTGCCATGCCGACGCCCATAGGTAGTCCGTGACCAAGAGAGCCGGTGGAAGCATCGCAACCACGGATCTTACGGCTGTCGGGGTGCATGCCGTATGCCGATTCGTAGTGGTTAAAGGTTTCGAGGGAGCTCATGGGTACGAAGCCCGCCATTGCAAGGCAGGGTACGTAAGCTAAAGCACAGTGACCTTTACTTAATATGAAGCGATCCCTTTCGAACATATCGGGATTGTCCTTATCAACGTTGAGATACTTAAAATATAGGGCGGTGAGCATATCTGCACAGCTCAACGAGCCACCGACGTGACCGGACCCTGCGTAATTTGCCGTTTTGATAATGTTGATGCGTAGCTCTTTGGCTTTAGCCTTCAACTCATCAACGGAAACGTTTTTAGGCATAATATCCTCCTAATATATAAATGATATTTAAAGTATAATCCAATAATAAGTAGTAGTCAATACTGTAATTTTTCGATGAGCGTTGCAAAACGTAATGCGTTATGATAATATTTAAGCGAGGTGAATATGCAAGGTATTATCGTTATTAACGCGTTTAGCGGAATAGGTGAACATCAGGCGGAAAGACTAATATCCGAGTTTAAAAAACTTGGCGTTGAAGTACTCAAGGTATATAATTCGGTTGGCAAAGTATCCGCTAAAGGGATAGACTTTGCTATCTTTTTGGATAAGGACGTATATACGGCAAAGGCTTTGGAGCAAAGTGGCGTTCGAGTTTTCAACTCCGCTGAAGCAATATCCGTTTGCGACGACAAGCTACTTACCGACCTTGCTTTACAAGGAAAAGTAAAAACGCCCAAAACCCTTGCATCATCTTTTTGTTACACTGAAAAAGCTCCCGTTACGGAAGACGAGCTTAATAATATCATCGATGAAATCGGCTTACCTCTCATATTTAAAATTCCCAAGCAATCGCAAGGGAAAGGAGTGTTTTTGGTAAAGACGAAAGAGGAGCTTAAAGACTACGTCGAGCGTTATCGCACGGAAAGGCATTTGTATCAAAAATTTATCTCTGCCTCTGAAGGGAGCGATATTAGGGTGATAACGGTTGGTAAAGAAGTGGTTGCTTCAATGCGCCGAGTCAATAAAAACGACTTTAGATCAAACGTCGAATCCGGTGGCGTAGGCGAGCGATGTGTGATAAGCGAACAAATGCAAAATATAGCTGTTGAGGTATCCAAAACCCTAAATTTAGATTACTGTGGTATAGATTTTCTGATTGATGCCGACGGCACTCCGTTGGTTTGTGAGGTTAATTCAAACGCCTTTTTCAAGGGCATCGAAAGCGTTAGCGGAGTTAACGTTGCAAGGGCCTACGCCGACTACATAAAGAGGGTTATCGGTATTTAGTTTTTTAAAAATATTAGGGGTTGCAATCCTTGCGCGCTTGTGTTACAATATATGCGTATAATATTTTAGGAGCGCGCGTATGCGTAAGGTAAAAGTTATTTTATTATCGACAATTTTGGTTTTGGCGCTGTTAGTAACCCTGATTGCTTGCACGGGTGTTGAGGCTAACGCTAAAAACGGTGCGTTGAACGAGGACGAGGTAGTGGTTAACTACGTCATAAAGTTTGTTACTAACACCGATGAGGTAATGGAGGAAAAAGAAACCAGGACTCTCGAAGTAGAGCCTATTCCCAATGCATCTTATAAAAGCGGTTACGACTTCGCTGGATGGTACTTAACCTCCGATTTTTCCGGCTCACCCATAACTTTCCCTTATACCTTTACGCACAATACCACTTTATACGCCAAGTGGATTTCCAAGGCGGTTACCAAGATCGCTACCGCAGAACAGCTCCAAGAAATCAATAATAATTTAGCAGGCGACTACGTACTCGTTGCCAATATCGATTTATCTCATTTCGATCACTTTAAATATGCAGATCCCATCACGTTGAGCGAAGACGACTATGACGACGTCGAGGCGGAAACCGCTCGTTTGACCAATATCTATAAGAATAGCTGGATTCCGATCGCAGGCAAAGTCGGCGATGATTTTACCGGTACTTTCGACGGCAACGGATATATAATATCCGGCATGCAAATTATAATTACCGATTACGACGTTGATCCCGAGTTCAACTACTTACCGGTAGGTTTGTTTGGTAAAGTTAGCGGTAGGGTAAGCAACGTTACTCTCGTAAACCACAAGATACAAATGGACGGCGACTGCTCACGCTTCTACGTAGGCGGTGTAGTAGGTTGGGCGTATCAAGGCGAGGTTAATAACTGTACCGCTATCGGTGACGTTATCAACCTTAAGATAGAGTACGAAGGCAATCTTTGGGATTCCTTGTTCGGTAGCTATGCTGAGCCTACTGAAAACACTTATTTCGGTGGCGTCGTTGGACTTATCGAAGAAAGTACCGCTACAGGCCTCTCTTCCGAAGGAAGAGTAACCAGCGAGTCCAATGCCGATGCCGTTTACGTAGGCGGAGCGGTTGGTTATATTTTATCAGGCTCGTTGACCAGATCCAACTCTATTGCATTCGTTAAGGGTAAGTACCCCGGCGGTTTGGTAGGCTACAATAACGGCGCTATTTCCAAGTCGTTTGCAATGGGTGACGTTGAAGGATCGCTTGCTTATCCTGCAGTTGCAGGCGGATTGGTTTCTTATAACTTTAACGCAGGCACGATATCTGCTTGCTATGCGACCGGCAACGTCAAGGCTCGTACGGCAGGCGGATTGGTTGGCGTTAATATCTTCGACTTCAAATTGGCAACCGGTGGTACCATCGTTAACGCGTATGCAGCGGGCGACGTATATGCAAGCGAGTACGCGGGCGGTTTAGTAGGCAGAGCGGTATCCGACTTGCCGATCTTCGGCCGTGAAGAATTTAGTCCGCTTATTTACAATAATAAAGACGATTACGGCACCAGTAATACGAGATTCTCGATAATCAGAAGCTGTTTTGCCTACGGCAAAGTTGAAGCTAACGCAGTTAAAACTCTATATGAAGACTATAAGGGCGAATCCAAAGAACCCGACGTTTACTATGCAGTTTTTGCTGGTAGCTTAATCGGTCAAGCATACGAGCTCCTCATTAAGGGTTGCATAGGCTTTGGCGACGTAAGTGGCGTATCCAACCGTCCGATAGGCGACGGCGAGGGCGACGATGCCGATTACATGTATAATGCGGCTTACGTTGATAACTTTGTCGGTCATAGCACCAACGTTGTATTTGGCGCCGATTATCGCACCGTCTATGCGGTAGAGGGTATGGAAGTTAAGTCCAACGGTATGATATATGAAGGTGGTTATAACTCCGTAGAATATCAAAATTACTCTAACCTCAATAACGCAACGTTCTATATACAATCGTTGGGATTCAACGCCGTTGAAGGTGATGATGACGTTTGGAGCTTTAATAATCTTAATATAGAAGCAGGTCAATATCCCACGCTTAACTTGAACTAATATGAGTAGATTTAAGGCGACCACACAAATCAACGCTAAAGATTATATGGCGTGCAATAGCTATTACCTACGCAAATACGTTGGGATAAAGGAGCTTATTCTCGTTGCGTTTTTGATAATAGGTGCGCTTGTGTTGTACTTTGCGTTTGATCAAATGGTAATGTTGATATTTGCAGGTGTTACCATAGTGATTATGGCGGCGGCAATCGTCATATATTTAGCTGTAGCTAAAAAGAATTTCACCGAGGAGTTTGTTAAGCGTAACACGCATACTTGGGACTTTAACTTCTACGAAGACGGGTTTGATATCACCGTCAACGAGGAGCTCGGCGAAAAAGTGTATACCGAGAAGCGCTCGTATGATCAAGTGGAAAAGGTTGCTATCCTTAAGGATAGAGTATATATTTACGCAGGTCCGGCTTCCATGTACTACGTCAAGTACGATGCTATGACTGAAGGAAACTTTATTGAATTTTGCGAGTTTGTAAAGGAAAAAATCGAGCCGTACAAATTCAAGATGAAGGATAAAAGACGCAAAAACAAACAATTCCCATACGGGAGGTAACATATGTACGAACTTAAAGAAATTTCTGCAAGAATTAAGGACCTTCGTGAGTTTTCCGATTATTCGGTTGAGGAGTTTGCCAAAAAGGTAGGCATTTCCGCAGTTGAATATGCCGAGTACGAAAATGCCGAAAAGGATATTCCCATTGGCTTGTTGTATAATATTTCCGGCTTATTGGAAATCGATCCGAGCGTGATTTTATTTGGTAAAGGCGCTACGAAACGTGATGCCGCGGTTGTTTATGCCGGCAAAGGCGGTAGTGTAAAAAGATACGATGGATACTCGTTTATGTGCCTAAACTCCGACTTTATAGATCCCGAACTCGAGCCTATGGTCGTTACTATTGATGAAGGCGTAACCCCTGAGCTCGTACAACACACCGGTCAAGAATTCAACTACGTACTTAAAGGATCGTTGCGTATTTTACATGGCGAAAAAGAGTATTATTTAAGCGCCGGCGATAGTATTTATTTTGATGCATCCTACCCCCATGCACAAGTTGCGATGGGCGGTCCTGCCGAATTTTTAACGGTAATACAAAAATAGAGGAGATAAACTATGAATAGAGCGGAATTTATTTTTGCAGCAATCGACGTTTTATTTCATCCCTTCCAAAACTATATTACGAAGGAAGGAGTTGAGTGTATAAAAGATATTTCTTACAACGATCAATATGCTGAATGTAAGGGTGATATTTACTTTAAAGAGGGTGCAAAAGAACCTATGCCCGTAATCGTAAACGTTCACGGTGGCGGATTTGTCAAGGGCGATAAAAAGCACCGCAAGAGTATTGCTCATTTATATGCCGACAGAGGATGGTTCGTTTGGAATATAAACTATCGTTTATCACCTAAACACAAGTTCCCGGCGTTGCCCTATGATGTAGTATCTGCAATCAACTATCTTAAAGTACTTTCCGAAAAGTACAACCTTAACCTTGATAAGGTTGTTTTGACAGGCGATAGTGCAGGCGCATACGCTGCAACTTATGCGGTGGCTGCTGCATTTGACGATAACTTGACCGCAAAAGTAGGCCTCCCCAAATCAGAGATCAAACCGGCAGGTTTGGTAAGTTTTTGTGGTATCTACGACCTTATGTCCTCTTTGAAGCTCAAAATACCTTTCGGTATGGTTAGATGCATTGGCGAAGGTTACCTCGGCTTTAAGTTTAACAAGGATTATTCGAATATTGTTGAATACGAACTTGTAAACGAAGTAGGACCTTCTTGTTTTGTAAATGAAAATTGGTGTCCCTGTCTATTGACGATGGCTAAAAAGGATCTGTTCTGTGCAGGTCAGGGCGAAATCCTTTATAATAACATCAAAAACGCAGGCGTATACGTAGTAGAAAAGCATTCTACAAAGTTCATAGACAACCACTGTTATCATTTTAATTTCTGGACCAAGACCAGCAAAGATACAATGAAAGCAGTTTATGAATTTTTAGACGAGTTATACGCAAAATAAGATAAATTTGTTTGACAAAAGTCAGCGGTCGGTCTATAATAGCTATCGTTGACTTAAATATGCGGCTTTAGCTCAATTGGATAGAGCGTTGGTCTACGGAACCAAAGGTTAGGGATTCGAGCTCCTTAAGCCGCGCCAAAAGAAAAGGATGTACAAAGCGTACATCCTTTTCTTTTGGTACGGCTTAATGGAGCCAAGCATCCCTTGCGCTTTAGCGCATGGGATGCGCAAGTTTGCCAAAGGCAAACCTGACGAGTAAACCGAGCACTATAATTCATTACAACATTTAGTAATAGCCTCGTAGTAAAAGCTATAAAATCAGTAAATTCGAGTGGCTCCTTAAGCCGTACCAAACAGCAGGTGACGTTCGGTACATAGGTAAGAACGTTAATCCCTTGCGCTTTAGCGCATGGGATGCGCAAGTTTGCCAAAGGCAAACCTGACGAGTAAACCGAGCACTATAATTCATTACATCATTTAGTAATAGCCTCGTAGTAAAAGCTATAAAATCAGTAAATTCGAGTGGCTCCTTAAGCCGTACCAAACAGTAGGTGACGTTCGGTGCATTGGTAAGGACGTTAAACCCTTGCGCTTTAGCGCATGGGATGCGCAAGTTTGCCTATGGCAAACCTGACGAGTAGACCGAGTAGTATGATTTATTACAACATTTAGTAATAGCCTCGTAGTAAAAGCTATAAAATCAGTAAGTTCGAGTGGCTCCTTAAGCCGTATCAAGCGTATAATTTGATGTAATTAGCTTCAATTACATATTTATTTATAGGATTATATATGGTATAATAGTTTAAACAAGCTATAACGGAGTATGTCATGAAGGTCGAGCGTTTAGAAGTGGTGTCGGTAAGTAAAGATGCGTTGATGAATTACGCACGAAAAATAAGCGACACAAAGTTTTTCCATGCCATTATGAAAGTAGAGTATCTTGGCGGAGGAAGTTTTGGTAGAGCAATTGGCATGACGCATTGGACTAAAGAGATAACCGTTTTTAAATTTTTGCTTGTTAAAGATATGCTGGAAAAAGAAGTAGAAGCTCTAAAGCTGTTGTGTAAGCGTTGTCCCGTTGCAATGCCGAGAGTCTTGACGTATGCTAAAGCCAATAAAGATATTCCGGTTGACTATTACGCAATGACCTTTGTGGAGGGTAAACCTGCGATTAATTGCCCTAAACTTTATAAGAGCAAACGTAGTAGGGAAGCGTTTAAAGAGGAATTAATTACTGCCTTACACGCTATTCACGAGGACGTCAACGATAAGTATGGCGACGTATCAAGTCCTGAATACGACGATTGGTTTGATTATTATAGACCGTTTGCAGAAGCGGTTTTGGAAAAGGCTCGTGAGCTAAATAAAGAGGGCAAGTTGAGCGGAAAAATAGTAAAAACTATGGAGATGGCTTGGTCAAAGTTTGATGTGATTTTTAGCGAGCCGGTTGCTCAAGCCTCACTTATTCACGGCGATTTGCACACAGCTAACATTATGGTAGATAAAGAAGGTAGGGTTACCGGATTTATCGATCCGTGGCATACGATGTATGCAGACAGAGAGTTTGACTTACTGCAATTTAACAACTTAAATAAAGGCTGGGGACTTGCGGATGCTTACGTTAAAAAATACGG
Organism: Clostridia bacterium; assembly: GCA_017504305.1. Lineage (GTDB taxonomy): Bacteria > Bacillota > Clostridia > Christensenellales > DTU072 > Stercoripulliclostridium_A. The sequence continues at coordinate 152,120 of JAFVRJ010000007.1, forward strand.
CGGAAGCAAAATGGTAAAACAAAAACTTGCCTTTTACGGGTTATGGAACGAGGTTTATGCCGTAGAATTAGGAGCACCACTTATTCCTTTTATAATGAAACCACTTATTAAAAATGCCAAAAAGCTACTTGGAAAGCTATGATATATATAGATAATTAAATAACGCGCACGCACGCGCGAAAAAGTGGTAAAAGCGAATAATTGGCAAATAGGTAACCGTTTTTGTTAATAAAGGTAGCCATTGTTGCATAAATATAATTATAATACGGCATTGTAATATATAAGAAATCATTATATTTATATATTAAATATAGTTGATAAAATATTATTAATGCGTTATAATGAACCGCGTTAAACGCAGCGCTTGTTAAGCAGTTGAAAAGCCTATAAAATACGATAAAAAATAGCGTCAAAAAAAATATTAAAAAAATTTAAAAATTAATTGAAAAATCGTTGACACCGTTTTTTATTTGGTATATTATATAAAGGCTGTCCAGACGGACGGCTTAAATGTACCTTGAAAATTGAACAGACAGTAAGAAGCGAGAATTAAATTGTGTAAAACACATAAGAGTCCTCGTAAGAGGACGGTTAATTTTTTTGAGAATTAAATGCTTCAAATTTTTTACGCTAGTAGAAAGAAAAAGAAGTTTTAAGCTAAGATTGAACTAAAGAGTTTGATCCTGG
>JAFVRJ010000008.1 GCA_017504305.1 Clostridia bacterium
ATAAAGTAAAAATCGACGATAAAACCTATACCCCTCAAGAAATTTCCGCAAGGATTCTTACCAAGCTTAAGAACGATGCAGAGTCTTATATTGGTCAAAAGGTAACCCAAGCAGTTATCACCGTACCTGCATACTTCTCTGATAGCCAACGTCAAGCAACTAAAGATGCAGGTAAAATTGCAGGTCTTGAAGTTCTACGTATAATCAACGAGCCTACCGCAGCAGCACTTGCATACGGCCTTGATAAGGGCGAAAAGAGCCAAAAAGTTCTCATTTATGACCTTGGTGGCGGTACTTTTGACGTATCTATCCTCGAGCTCGGCGACGGCGTATTCGAAGTTTTGGCAACCAATGGTAACACTCGCCTTGGTGGTGACGACTTCGATAAGGTTATCATGGATTGGATCGTATCTGAATTCAAAAAGAATGAAGGCATTGATCTTTCTAACGATAAGATGGCAATGCAAAGAATAAAGGAAGCTGCCGAAAAAGCAAAAATCGAATTGAGCGGTATGACCAACGTTAACATCAACCTTCCCTTCATTACCGTTGGCGTAAACGGCCCCGTTCATATTGACCTTGACCTTTCTCGCGTTAAGTTCGACGATATGACTGCTCACCTCGTAAAGGCAACGCTTGCTCCTATGCAACAAGCCATAAAAGATGCAAAACTTCGCATGAGCGAAATTGACAAGGTAGTATTGGTAGGTGGTTCTACTCGTATTCCCGCAGTTGTTGATGCAGTTAAGAATCTTACCGGTAAAGAGCCTTACAAAGGTATTAACCCCGATGAGTGCGTAGCAATAGGCGCAGCAATCCAAGGTGGTGTTTTAAGTGGTGAAGTTAAAGACGTATTACTTCTTGACGTAACGCCTCTTTCACTTGGTATCGAAACCATGGGTGGCGTATTTACAAGACTTATAGATCGCAATACTACTATCCCCACCAAGAAGAGCCAAATCTTCTCTACGGCAAGTGATAACCAAACCTCTGTTGACGTACACGTACTACAAGGTGAAAGAGCTATGGCGGCTGATAATAAGACCATTGGCAGATTCGAGCTTACCGGTATCCCTCCGGCGATGCGTGGCGTACCCCAAATCGAAGTTACCTTTGATATCGATGCTAATGGTATCGTATCTGTAACCGCAGTAGATAAGGGTACCAATAAGTCCGCTAATATTACTATCACCGCATCCAGCAACCTTTCCGAAGCAGATATAGACAAAGCAGTTAAGGAAGCAGAGCAATTTGCAGAAGAAGATAAGAAGCGCAGAGAGCTCGTTGATATGAAAAACCAAACCGAGCAACTTATCCTTGCTATCGAAAAGACTTTAAGCGAGTCCGGCGATAAGATTTCTGAAGAGGACAAAAACGCTCTTACCGAAGCAGCAAAAACCGCAAAGGAAAAGCTTCCCACCGCATCCGACGTTGAAGAAGTTAAGGCAATCACCGAAGAACTTTCCAAGGTTGCTAACCCCATCTTCACCAAGTTGTATCAAGATGCACAAGCAGCTCAAGGCGCAAACAGCGGTATGGATGACGATGGCACAACCATCAACGTTAATCCCGACGATATTAAATAGTTTCAGATAGAAAATGGCAAAGGATTATTACGACATATTAGGTGTCGATAAAAAGGCGAGCGCGGACGATATTAAGTCCGCGTATCGTCGTATGGCTAAAAAGTACCACCCAGACGTATACGCTACTGCGAGTGATAAAGAAAAGGCCGAAGCGGAGGAGAAATTTAAGGACGTGCAACACGCATACGCCGTTTTAAGTGATCCTCAAAAAAAGGCCGCATACGATCAATATGGCAGTGAAGAGGGTCCTCAATTTGCCGGTGGTGGCGGAGCAGGTTTCAATCCCTTTGGCGGTGGCTCCGGTTTTGGCGATATATTTAGCGATATATTTAGCGCATTTAGTGGTGGAGGTTCATCAAGAAACCCAAACGCCCCTCGCATGGGCGACGATATCGAAGTAGAAGTTACCCTTAATTTTAAGGAAGCGTGTTTTGGCGTAAAAAAAGAAATCACCTTTAACCGCATTGAAAAGTGTTCTACTTGTAACGGCACTGGCGCTAAAGATGCAAGTAGTGTTAAGATTTGTACAAAGTGCGGTGGCAGAGGTCGTGTTACCGTTCAACAACGTACTATGCTCGGCGTAATGCAAACCGAAAAAGTATGCGATATGTGCGGTGGTAGCGGTAAAATAATTACCGATAGTTGTCCCGACTGTCGCGGAAAGGGTAGGGTACGTAAGCAACGTACGGTAACTATTCCTATCCCTGCAGGCGTAGATAACGGTCAAATGCTTACCGTTCGTAACGAAGGCAACGCAGGTTATAACGGCGGTGAAAACGGTAATTTAATCGTTGTATTCCGTGTAAGACCGCACTCAATGTTTGTTAGAAACGGTAACGATCTTAAGCTTGATTTGCCCATTACCATTACTCAAGCGGTTTTTGGTGACAACATCGAAATTCCTACGCTTGATAAACCTGTTCGTATCGAAATACCCGCCGGTACCAAAAACGGAACAGTACTTAAAGTAAAGGGTAAGGGCGTTAAAGATTTACGTCGTAACTCATACGGCGATCTTATGATTACCATCAAGGTAGACGTTCCCAAGAACTTAAGCTTAAAACAACGCAAAGAGCTTCGTCAATACTTTGAAGACCTTGATAAAAACGCTCAATACGACGAAGTGGAAAAATATCAAAAGAAATTAAGGAACATCGAATAGTGTATAAGGAAATTATCGTAGTTACCACAAGCGCGGCATCCGATTCTATCGCAGACGTCATGTGGTCGTTAGGAGCAACCGGGGTAAAAGTTTTAGACCCTAAAGACCTTGACTTTGTGCTTAATAGCGATACTTGTTGGGACTACGTAGAGGATAATCTCTTAAAACAACCTGACGTTGTTAAAGTAAGCTATTTTGTTGAAGATAACGAGCTTGACGAGCAAATATCTATGCTAAAAGAAGCTATCGCTCCTTACGAAAAAAAGTACGGTGATATGCAAATTTTAGTTGAGGACGTACCGGAAGTTGATTGGGAAGAGGAGTGGAAAAACTTTTATAAACCTTTAACTGCCGGTAAATACACCATACTTGCAGAGTGGCTTGACGACGAGGGTTACGAAGATACGACTATAATAAAAATCAACCCTTCCAAAGCTTTTGGAACAGGTGAGCACGCAAGCACCAGACTTTGTTTAACCTTGATGTCGGGTATCGATTTTAGCGGTAAAACCGTAATTGACGTTGGGGCAGGTAGCGGTATCCTTGGAATAGGAGCGGCAAAATCAGGAGCCGTCAAGGTCGACATGTGTGATATCGACGTCGAAACCTTACAATGCGCTGAAGAAAACTCCGATCTTAATGGAGTCAAGGACAAGGTTGCACTCACGGCTGGTGGCGTTGATGCAATCCCTGGCAAAAAGGTGGACGTAATACTTGCAAACTTAACCGCCGATATTCTCGAAAAGATCGTTAACGACGTAGCGAAATATGCTAAAGAGGGGACAATAATGATTTCTTCCGGCATATTGGATACGCGTGTAGACGATTTACTTAATATTTATCAAGCCCATGGCTTCAAATTGTTGTCAAGAATTGACGAGGGCGAGTGGGTAGGTGTAAAATTTGTTTATGGAACTTAAAAGATTTTACGGCTCGAAAATAGGCGATAAATTGCTATTAACCGATCGCGAATATTATCACTGTGTAAAGGTAACCCGACATAAATCGGGTTATTCGCTTATAGTGTGCATTGGTGATGGAAAGGATTATTACGCTACTATTGATAAGATTACTAACGACGAGGTTATTTGTTCTGTCGAGTCTATTGTAGATAATAATAGCGAAACCCGAGCTCCGTTGATATTATGTCAAGCGGTATGTAAAGAACTTGATTTTATTGTTCAAAAATCTGTTGAACTTGGCGTGACGGATATTATTCCCTTCTATTCAGAGAGAACTAACGTTAAAAAGGTTTCGCAAGAAAGACTTGAAAATATCATTGTTGATGCCGCAAAACAGTGTGGTAGAGCGAAATTACCTATAGTTCATGAAGTAACTGATTTTAAGGGGGCTTTATCTAAGACGGCAAGTTGTGGTAATAAAGTCTTTTGCTATGAAAACGAGCGTAATCAAACTATAGAAAGCGTTATAGCAAATAGAGATGAAGCAACGGTCGTCATAATTGGCAGTGAAGGCGGTTTCAGCGAAAGTGAAGTAGAATACGCCGTGGCGCAAGGATATAAGGTAGTAACGCTCGGAAGAAGAATTTTGCGTGCCGAAACTGCTGCAATAGTTGCATTAGCACTTACGTTGGATGGTATTAACGATATATGTTAAAGGCGGTAGTTTTTAATTTAGGATGCAAGGTTAACCAATACGAGTGCGATGTATTGGTATCCGAACTGCGCAATTTAGGTTATCAAACCGCAGAAGATTTGGAGTATGCTGATCTTTATGTTATTAACACATGCGCAGTAACCAACGAGGCCGAACGCAAGTCAAGACAGATTATTGCACGAATTAAAAAATTTAATCCGGATGCTGAAATTATCATAACCGGATGCGCTTCTCAAAAGAATAAAGATTTTTATTTGAATAGTGGCGTAAAATACGTTAGTGGGGTTGGCGGAAAGGATAAGATTCTATCTGACGTTAGATTAGGCCTTAACGTTGGCAGTTTCCAATCTCCAAATAGTTACGAAGAACCTAACGCAATACCAAGCGGTGACCGCACTCGTGCTTACGTTAAGATTCAAGATGGATGCAACAATTTTTGCTCTTACTGCATAATACCTTATTTGCGTGGTAGATCTCGTTCGAGGGCTATTTCTAACGTTGTTGACGAGATTAACGAGGTTGCACGTACTACTAAAGAGATCGTTATCACGGGCATAAATTTGGCCCAATACGGTATCGATAACGGTGAAACTCTTGCTGATTTAATTAAAGCAATTAAGGACGTCAACGTACGTATAAGATTAGGCTCTTTTTACGTTGAGGGTATTACGGATGAACTCTTAAAAGCGCTCAAAGAGCTGAAGGATTTTTGTCCTCACTTCCATCTCTCGTTGCAACATGGTGACGACGGAGTATTAAAATCCATGAATAGGCATTACACCTCCGCAGAGTACGTACAAAAGGTGGATTTAATACGTAAGTATTTTCCGTTAGCGGCTATTACTACCGATATAATCGTAGGATTTTCAACCGAAACAGAAGAAGCTTTTAATAACACTTTAGACTTTGTCAAAAAGGTTGAGTTTTCTGATATTCATATATTCCCGTATTCACCACGTGAGGGAACCAAGGCTTACAATTTACCCAGAATTAATTCGGAAATTGTAAATCAAAGAAAAAAATTATTAAAAGATATAAAAGATCAATTGAATCAAAATTATATCAAAAAGCTTATTAACGTGCCACAAAAGACGTTGTTTGAAACGGAATCCGATGGTTACAAAGTGGGCTATAGCCAATATTATATTAGAATTTATGCGCGCACGTGCAAAAATTATGTTATAATAAATCCAACCGCTTTATTTAAAGACGGTTTGATAGGAGAAGTTATCTATGAATGATTGTATTTTTTGTAAGATAGCAAACGGGATAATCCCTTCAAAGAAGTTCTATGAAGATGAGAACATGGTTATTATCGCAGATATCAATCCGCAAGCGACCAAACACTATTTGCTTATACCCAAGGAGCATTATGCCAATATCATCGAAATGACCGACGAGCAAGCTATTGTTTTAGGCAAGTGCCTTAAAAAGCTCTCGACTTTAGTAGATGAGCTTGGATTGCAAGATGGTTTTAGAATTGTTTCGAACAAAGGTGAAAACGGTTGCCAATCGGTTGGTCATTTGCACGTTCATATTCTTGGCGGAGAAAAGCTATCTGACCGTATGGCATAGCTCTCTTTAGGAGATATTTAAAATGTTAAAACTCACAAACGTTACAAAAATTTATGAAATGGGAGAATATCGCGTTAATGCATTGCGCGGTGTTTCGATTGCTTTTAGAGAAAGTGAATTCGTATCAATAATAGGTGCATCCGGTTGTGGTAAGTCTACAATGCTAAACATTATAGGTGGCCTTGATAGATACACTACCGGTGATCTTGTCATCGGAGATACTTCTACTAAAGATTTCCATGCCGAACAATGGGATGCGTATCGTAATGCGACTATAGGCTTTGTTTTCCAAAACTATAATCTTATACCTCACTTAACCGTACTTGAAAACGTAGCGCTTGCTTTGAGCCTTTCAGGTGTAGACAAAGCAGAGCGTAACAAGAGGGCCATTGCTGCGCTTGAAAGAGTTGGCATGGGCAATGAATTGCGTAAAAAGCCATCGCAAATCAGTGGCGGTCAAATGCAGAGAGTTGCGATTGCACGTGCGCTTGTAAACGATCCGAAAATCGTGCTTGCAGACGAGCCTACCGGTGCGCTTGACTCCGAACTCAGCGTACAAGTTATGGAGGTTTTACAAGAGGTATCTCGCGATCGTTTGGTTATTATGGTTACCCACAATAACGAGCTTGCCAATAGCTATAGCACGCGTATCGTCAAGCTTAAAGACGGCTTGATCGACTATGACACCAACCCGTACGAGCAAGAAGAGGTTGCTGAACCTAACGTTCAATACGTATATTCCAAAAAGTCCGGCAAGAAGGTAGAATCAGTAAACGATGTAGCTGAACAACCTGAAACTGTTACCGAAAACAAAAAAGTCGCGTTGCTAAATAAACTTGGTATTAGCATTAAGCAAAAGGGCGCGCAATCACCGTTCAAAGCTACTTCGATGAAAGCTAAAACTGCTTTCCAACTTTCTTTTAAAAACCTTATTACCAAAAAACGTCGTACTTTCCTTACCGCGTTTGCCGGTAGTATAGGCATTATAAGCCTCGCACTGGTGCTTTCGATGTCGAACGGCTTTAACCTATTTATCGACAATATGCAAACGTCTATTTTAGCAAGTGTTCCGATAGGTATTTACGAATATCGTTTGGATTATGAACAATTGCTATCAAGCGTTAGTGGTGGAGCACTTATGGACCCCAATGCATCAGGACCGTCTTTCCCCGATGAAAAGGAAGTTTATATTTCCACTAAAGACGAGGGTGCCGGCGCTATGGGAGATATGATCGGCTTAATTACCGATACGGTAGGCCGTAACGAGATTAACGCTGAATTTATGCAATATCTATCGCAAATGGATGAGGATTGGGCTAAAACCGTGCATAATTTCTATGGTGTCCAAATGAATATTCTTGCAAAAAACAAGGGAGCTGACGGCGCCGTACAATACGTAGACGTTTCTCCCGATACAAAGGTGACAAATGCATTGAATATTGCAACCCAAGTTCTTGGTGAAAACGGACAAGAGCCGGATAACTGGTATCAACTTGCGGGTACAAAAGATTTCGTTGGATATTATTATGACGTCATAGCCGGTAAATATCCTTCTGCATATAATGAAATCGTTTTAGTTATTGACGGTAATAACAAAATTAACGTTAAGGCATTGGCGGATTTTGGCATCGACGTTTATCAAAGAGCGGAAGATGGTTCCTATATTTTAGATGACGAAAACAAGCCCGTTTATAGAAAGAGTATTTCATTTGACGAGATACTTTCACAAGAATTTAAACTTGTACCAAATAATAACTACTATGCAAAAGAAAGCGATACCAAGTTTGTTAGAAAGAGTGCAAGTGCGGACCTATATGATGCGGACGGCAACGTTACTCTCAAGGTAGTAGGTATTCTTCGTACAAAACAAAACGCAACAGCTTCGTTGGTCGGTACTGCCCTTTGCTACACTAGCGAGCTTGGTGAGTACGTTTTGAATAACGCCAAGAATTCTGACGTAACTATTGCTCAAAAAGCTCAACTTGATGCGGGTAATGAAGTAAGCGTTATCAAAGGAACCTCTGTCGGACAAGATACCGGTATCGGTGGCGATATATTTGGCTTTATGATGAACGGCTTAAATAAAACTCACTTTTTAAAAGCGTTAGGTATTGATACCAACCCCGTATATATCAATATTTATCCCGTTGATTTTAATACCAAAGTCGAAATAACCGAGTACCTTGATGCATGGAACCGGTTGGACGGCGAAGTAGATGAAAAAGGCAATCATGATATCGAAGTAAAATACTTTGACGTATCGGAAATGTTTATTTCTAACATACGTTTGGTAATAAACTTGATGACATATGTACTTATTGCGGTAGCATCGATTTCACTTATCGTTTCTTGCGTAATGATCAGTATTATTACCTCAAACTCGGTAGTAGAGCGTACAAGAGAAATTGGTATCCTTCGTAGTTTGGGCGCGCGTAAACGTGATATTTCCCGAGTGTTCGATGCAGAAACTTCTCTTATCGGATTATTCAGCGGTGTTCTTGGTATAGCTATTGCATATGCGTTAGTTCCGCTTATTAACCTTATTATCGGCAACGCCACAGGCGGTATCGATTCGCTCTTAAGACTAAGTCCATTACATGCAGGATTGTTGATAGTTTTAAGTTTAGGTCTTACCGTATTAAGTGGCTTAATCCCCAGTCAGTCCGCCGCAAACAAGAACGTTGTAGATGCGTTGAGAATAGAATAGGTGTAGTAGAAACACTAAAAGAGGTGCCAGCGCACCTCTTTTTTAAAACAAAAGCATCGGCTAATGCCGATGCTTTTTAGTTTAGTACCAATTATTTGTACATTCTCTTGCGAGCAGCTTCTGCCTTCTTTTTACGGCGAACGCTGGGTTTTTCGTAAGCTTCTTTACGACGGAGGTCACCGATGATGCCGTCATTAGCGCACTTCTTCTTCCATCTACGAATAGCGGAATCGAGGTTTTCGTTCTCTTTTACGATTACGGTCGACATTCAAATTCACCTCCTTGTAACTTACTTCCGATTTATAATACTAAATTATTTTTATTTTGTCAAACGTTAACTGCGTTATTTTCTTTTATTAGGTTATTTTTGTCTTTATTTGTCGAATCACCTTAAATTTTATTAAGTCGCTATATAATGTTTAGTGAATTTTGAACGATTAGGAGATTTAATTATGGCTACACAACGCACAAGAAGTGTTATTTTCAAAGAAATGCGGGAGCGCATGACCAATAGGGACTATTCTACGATACAAAAGCTTCGTTCGATTAAGAACGTTGATAGGGTTGTTATGTTAGGTGGAAAAAGGCTAACAGCCGACGAAATTTACGCATACTATGAAAGAGTTTCTGAGATTCAGCGCTCGGATAACCTTTGTCTTAAAGCAATTGGGTGTTTGATAGATCACGCCGTTTTCGACAAAATGGATGATAGCGCAAAACAACGTTACGTTTTAGATTTGTCGTCGTTTTATTTAAGTTTAAAAGAGGAATATTTAACAAAAGAACACTCATAATACATATATTATTATTTAATAAAATAATATAAGGACTTTTTTGCGTATCGTCGTATTATCTATTGTAATTTGATTACGTACTACGCATTAACGAGGTTTTTTTGTGCCACAATTCCCCGAAAGATGGCTTGAAGAGCTAAAAGCTAAATCCGATATTGTCTCGATTCTTGGTAAATTTATGTATTTGCAAAGGAAGGGCAATAAGTATTGGGCCTGCTGTCCTTTTCATAATGAGAAGACAGCCTCTTTCGTCGTTAACGCAGATGATCAATACTATCATTGTTTTGGTTGTCACAAGAGTGGTAATGTAATTACTTTTTTGATGGAACACGAGCGAATGACCTACCCCGAAGCGGTAGAATATCTTGCCAAAGAAGCTCGCATGGAAATCCCCGAAAGCGACGATCCTGAGTTTACTGCGCGTAAAGTCAAGCTTGATAAGCTTGTTGCCGTCAACCGCGCTGCCGCTAAATACTATTATTCCAATCTATCCTGTCCCGAAGCCCAATCTGCTATTGCTTATATGGATAAGCGCAATCTTCGTAACGATATAAGAGTATCGTTCGGTTTGGGCTACTCGATAGATGGTGACGGACTTATTAAAACGTTAACCGCACAAGGTTTTGCAAAAGAAACAATGATAAGTGCAGGCCTTGTTAATGAAGACGGATATGATCCACTGGCTAAACGATTGATTATACCTATTATCAATGCAAAAGGGCAGGTCGTAGGATTTGGCGGTAGAACGCTTCAAAAGGACGTAAAACCTAAATATCGCAATACTAAGGGAACGCCAATATTTGATAAGCGAAAAAACCTATATAACATTAACTTGTTTAAACGTACTCAAGCTGATGAAAAACACTCGTCGGTTATTTTAACCGAAGGTTATATGGACGTAATTAGCTTATATCAAAGCGGTTTGCACAACGTTGTTGCATCGATGGGTACTTCGTTAACTATCGAACAATGTAACGAGCTACGCAAGTACGTGCCGAGAGTTTACGTTTGCTACGACGGTGACGCCGCCGGTCAAATGGCAACTTGGCGTTCGCTTGATATGCTTTCAAGCGTGGGCTTGGAAGTTAAGGTTATGAGTTTACCGGACGGCATGGACCCCGATGATACCGTTAATAAGCTTGGCATCGAGGGCTTCAATAAGCTTATGGCAGAGGCGTTACCTCTTACGGAGTTTAAGATTAGGTCTCTTGCAAGTAGGCAAGATCGTTCTACACTTGATGGACGTGAAAAGTTTGCGTTATCTACCGTTAAGGTTCTTGCAGAATTAGAGCCTATTTCGCGTGACGTCTACGTTAAGTTGGTTTCGGAGTTAAGTGGGCTTTCAACTGATAGTATATTAAGTTCCATAGATAAATTTTTAAGTGGTGAAGCACTTGAAAAACCTGCGGTTGTCAAGCCCAAGCAAACTGAAGTCTCAAGCATTAACCTTCAAATGTGCAGGTTTGTGCTTGCATCTATGGTAGAGCTTAAGGATTACGTCACGTTGTCGGATTTAAAGGAAGAATTATTTGAAAACGAGGTTCATAAAGCCGTTTACAAATACATAATTGACCGCATTGAGGCCAAAATAAGACCTAAAAAAGGTGACTTATATGATTTGGCTTTAGAGGATAAATCGGAAATTGATGCCATCATAGCAAGCTTGGATGCGGTACCGTTTGATAAGCAAGGCGAGCATTTTGCTCAATATATGAAAAAGCTTACGCAAAGTGCAAAGCAGGCGGAAATTGATAAGGTGCTTGAGGAAATTAAGACTGCAACACCCGAGCAACAAGTAATATTAAAGCAACAGCTATTGAAGCTGTTAAATAAGTAACAATTAAACCAAGGAGGACGCGTTAATGTCTGACCGTGAACAAAAAATCAAGGCAGAAGTACAACGTATTGTTGATTCCTACAAAGAAAAGGAAGTCAAAACTATCAACGAAGAAGATCTTTTAAATAAGCTTGATAAACTCGCGCTCGATCCGCAAGATATCGAAAATATTTATAAAGAGTTAGAGGAAAGTGGAATTACCATAGCAGAGCAATCCAGCGTAAAAAACGACCAACTTCTTCAAAAAATAATGAACGAAGTCAATATTGACGACTCCGTTAAAATGTATTTGAAGGATATTGGTAGGGTTCCGCTACTCACCGCTGAAGAGGAGCTTTCTCTTGCAAAAGAGATGTCCGAAGGCAATGCTGCTGCAAAGGACAAGCTCATCAATGCTAACTTACGTCTTGTAGTAAGTATTGCAAAACGTTACGTTGGTAGAGGCATGGCGTTCCTCGACTTGATCCAAGAGGGTAACCTCGGTCTTATGAAAGCCGTTGACAAGTTTGACTATACCAAGGGGTTTAAATTCTCGACGTATGCAACGTGGTGGATTAGGCAAGCTATCACTCGTTCAATAGCCGATCAAGCTCGTACCATCCGTATTCCCGTTCATATGGTTGAAACCATCAACAAGCTCATCAAGGTTTCACGTTCCCTTCTTCAACAATTAGGTAGAGAGCCCACTTCGGAAGAAATCGCCGAAGCTATGGGAATATCTGAAGCTCGTGTTATTGAAATCCAAAAGATAGCACAAGATCCCGTTTCATTGGAAACTCCTATTGGCGAAGAAGATGATAGCCATTTGGGTGATTTTATCGAGGATACCAGTGCGACTGCACCTATCGATGCAGCAGAAGCTAATATGCTTAAAGAACAAGTAAACGAGATTCTTGGTACTCTTGCTCCTCGCGAAGCGATGGTATTGATTTTACGTTACGGCCTACGCGACAATCGTCCGCGTACTCTTGAAGAAGTTGGTAAAGTCTTTAACGTAACCCGTGAAAGAATTCGTCAAATCGAGGCAAAGGCTTTAAGACGCTTAAAGCACCCCAACAAGACTAAAAAGCTACGCGACTTTTTAGATAAATAATATGATTAAGTTAGATAGTAGGCTCAAAGCTCTTTTGAGTGAAATAGTCGGCCCTATAGTTGCCGACGTTGGGTGCGATCATGGTAAGCTTTCGGTTGAAGCGTTAATTGGTGATTATGCCGAAAAAGTTATTGCCGTAGATATTAGCCCCTTGAGCCTAAATAAGACCATTGAGCTTGCAAATGAAAAGGGTGTATCTCAAAGAATAGATTGCAGAGTTAGTAATGGCTTTGAGACTATTACCGAATCGTTGGATACCGCGGTTATAGCTGGGCTCGGTGGTTATGAGATAAAAGACATATTGTCAAAAAAGGTTCCTGATATTAAGCGTTTGGTTATCTGTCCTCACCAAAATACGGCAGTTGCTCGTAAGGCAATTAATGAATTTGGATATGGTGCAGTGAGGGACTACGTTGTTAAATCGGGCAGTAAATTTTACCAAATAATCGTTGCGGAAAAGGGACTCATGCCGTATTCGCAAAAGGAATTAAGGTTTGGTAAAAACTTGCCTAAAAGTAAGGACTTTGACGATATGATTATCTCTCGGAAAAAAGTGTTGGAAGATCGCTTTGCAGGCAAAGAAATACCTGAAGGCGAAATGTTAAACGAATACGAGGAGTTAGTTGCGATATGCTCAAGATAAAAGACGTTATCAATGTAATGGAGCAATACGCACCGCTTGAAAATCAAGCGGAGTATGACAATTGTGGCCTTTTGTACGGCGACTTAAACTGGGATTATAAAGGGGTATTGATTACGTTAGATACTTCAGAACAGGTAGTTAAAGAAGCGATTGAAAAAGGTGCTAATTTAATTATTGAGCATCATCCCAGTATCTTTATGCCTATCAAAAAGATAAGCCTTAATATACCCAAGCATCGTGCTATTGCTTTAGCAATCAAAAACGATATAGCCATCTATAGCGCGCATACGAGCGTTGACTTTACAGAAGGTGGTCTTAATGATAAGGTTATGGATCTTATAGGTTGCGTAGAGTACGATACTTCTTCGGGAAGAGCTTCAGATATGCGCGTAGGTATACTTAAAGAAAGTAAAACGCTTTCGCAATTATCCGATAGCATCAAAGCGACTTTTAACGATTCTCACGTAGTAACGGTAGGGGATCTCAACAAACAAATAAATAAAATAGCCGTAGTAAACGGAGGCGGTGGTGGCCGTGAGGGCGAAGTAATTGAAGCAATCAACGCAGGAGCCGACGTTTATATTTCAGGTGATTTTAAGTATAACGTACTTCGTCTTGCTAAAGATCTTGGCTATGCTTGCATAGTATTTGGTCATTACGAAAGCGAAATGCCGTTTATAAAATTAGTTAAAGAACAATTAGTTAAAGGTGGCATAGGTAACGTATGCGAAACCACGTGTTGCACTAACCCCTTGAATTAAGGAGTACAATATGAATATTGCTAAAATTTTAGAGTACCAAAAGCTTGATTTAGTTATTTATAAGGCGGATAGAGATTACGTCAATAGTAACGAAAACAAAAAGTATCAAGCAGTAAGAGCCAATATTATCGAGATCACCGAATCGTTAATTAAACTCGATAAAGAGGCTGCAGACATTTTTGCTGATATCGAAAAGCTTAAGACTTTGCTTGACGCATTTGTAAAAAAGTCAAAATCCACTCCATTGACCGGAGCAAAAACGCTTGACCAAGCAGATAAGCTTGATGAAACTATCGGCGCTCTTGACAGTGAGCTAAACGGCCTTGATAAAGAGTTACAAAAGTCGTTTAAGCGTCTTAATGAGATCTCCCGCGAGGCTAAAGAGTTGAGTAGTAAGTATGCTGCACTCAAGGTTGAACTCAAAAAGGTTGAGGAATTACGTAAACAAAAGAGAACTGAAATCATCAACTCAATCAACAAAGAGGGCAATCTTTTGAACGAGATGAAAGAGACCATGGATCCCAAGGATCTTGCAATTTACTCTCGTGCACGCGCAGCGAAAGTGAAGATGCCTATCGTTGTTGAGTATAAAGATGGACACTGTGCAGCTTGCGGTATGGAGATTAAATCTGAAGTTGAGAATAAACTTCAAAACCCAGGCGATATAGCAGAGTGCCCAAACTGTAGGAGAATCGTTTATAAAAAATAATCCCCAAACTGCCTTCATATAATAATATACCGAGGTGGCATGTTATTTTATAAAATGAACGGTTTGGGTAACGATTACATATTTATTGATACCGAAAAGGTCAATAAACGTGAATTGGATTTTTTATATGATAATCTAAATTCCGTTATTGTAAGACTCTCCGATAGGCACTTTGGAATCGGCGGTGACGGCGTTGTAATAATTGGAAGCTCTGATACCGCGGATGCCAAAATGCGCATTTTCAACGCTGATGGTTCGGAGGGGAAAACTTGCGGTAACGCGTTAAGATGCGTGGGTAAGTTATTAAGCGATAAGAGTTCAGGTCGCCTAAAAGAAATGGCTATAGAAACTCTTTCCGGTATCAAATCCTTAATGATAATCGAAAACAGTAAAGTTAACGCAACGGTTAAAGTCAATATGGGCTTTTGTAACCACTACAGGAGCGAAAAAGACTTTGACTACGTGGACGTCGGTAATCCTCACGCAGTATTGTATTGTAACGTACTTGATGATAATGCTATTATCGAGGCTAAAAAGATTTCCGATCGATACGACGTTAACGCAGAAATTGTAAAGGTTTTAAATCACGATCAAATAGAGATGCGAGTTTGGGAACGTGGCTCCGGCGAAACGTTAGCATGCGGAAGTGGTGCTTGTGCCGTAACCTACTCGGCTCACAAACGTGGTTTGATCAAAAATAAAATCGAAGTTATGCTTAAGGGTGGCATACTTCACACGGAGCTCATCGATAATATCATTTATATGACAGGGCCTACCGCATTAAACTTTATAGGAGAAATTAATATATACAACTATGGTTAAGATTAATCAAAATTATTTTGCATTAAAAGAGAGTTACTTATTTTCAACTACCGCTCGTAAGATAAGAGAATATCAAGCAGCAAATCCGGATAAACCCGTTATTAAAATGGGTATCGGTGACGTAACCAAGCCTTTGACGCCTTCCGTAGTTAAAGCTCTTGAAAAAGCAAGTGCCGAAATGGGTGTTGCTGAAACCTTCCGCGGATATGGTGACGAGCAAGGTTATGCTTTTTTACGTAACGCAATCGTAGATTACTATAAAAAAATAGGTAACGTTACTCTTGAAGCTGACGAAATATTTGTAGCTGACGGCGCAAAAAGCGACATCGCTAACTTTACCGATTTGTTCTCTAACGATAACGTAATAGTTATACCAGATCCCGTATACCCTGTATATCTTGATAGCAACATGATGCTCGGTAGAAAGATCGTTTATATCGAGGGTAATGAAGAAAACGGTTTCTTGCCCATGCCTTATGAAGGATTGGAAGGGGATATCGTTTATCTTTGCTCACCAAATAATCCTACCGGTGCGGTCTATACCCGTGAGCAATTGAAGGTTTGGGTTGATTTTGCTATTGCAAATAATATGCTACTTTTCTTTGATGCTGCATACGAAGCGTTTATAGCAGATAAAACACTCCCGCGCTCTATATATGAAGTGGAAGGGGCAAGAAAGTGTGCTGTAGAATTCTGCTCTTTATCTAAAACGGCAGGATTCACTGGTACTCGTTGCGGTTACACTGTCGTACCGAAGGATATTGAAATCGAAGGCAGATCGCTTAATAAGATGTGGCTCCGTAGACAAACTACAAAGTTTAACGGCACCTCTTATATTGTACAACGCGGTGCAGAAGCAGTATTTGGCGACGAGGGCATTCGCGATTGTTATGCTAACATTGAATACTATAAAGAAAACGCACGTATCATTACCAAAGCACTTGACGAGGTAGGCGTATGGTACACGGGCGGTCTTAACTCACCTTACGTATGGCTTAAGTGTGGTATGGATTCATGGGAGTTCTTTGATCTCTTATTAAACGACGCTCAAGTAGCAGGCACTCCCGGTAGTGGCTTTGGTAAGTGTGGTGAGGGGTACTTCCGTTTAACTGCATTTAATACTCACGAGAACACCATTGAGGCTATGGAAAGAATTAAGAAGATATTTAAAAAATAGTTAAATAGTATCCTCGGATACAAAATAGCTATAATTTGATGATTAATGCGTGACCACAAGTGTCACGCATTTCTTACGTTAAGCATTAATATTTGTTATTGATTTTTTCGCGCGCGTGTGATATTATGTTATTATCCAATATTTTGCGGAGGTAAAAATGAAAGATTTTTGGCGTAGTCGCCGTATATATAACGTTAACAGTATTGAAAGGTATGCTTCGGGATATCCGCTTGATTTAGACAATAATTACAAAACCGTTTCGCTAAACGGAGAGTGGTTTTTTAAGTATTGTCCTTGTGTTGCCGATATACCTGAAGGCTTCCAACTGTTAGGAGCTGATTTGTCCTCATTTGACAAGATTTCAGTTCCTTCTGAGTGGCAAATCAAAGGATACGATACTCCTATTTATACAAATATCAATTATCCTTACGCTCTGGAATCTAAAATTCTTCCTATGATTCCTCACGTATATGCTGATAAGAACTCCGTTGGTTGCTATTCTCGCGACTTTGACGTAGAGTCCGGTGGTGATAACGTATTTATACGTTTTGGCGGTGTAGGAAGCTGCGCGGAGGTTTACGTTAACGGTGAATTTGTAGGTTATTCCGAGGATACTTTTGATTTCCAAGAATATGACGTTACCAAGTTTGTTAAAGATGGCACTAACAAGCTATCAGTCGTTGTATACCGCTATTGTACCGGTAGCTACCTTGAAGACCAAGATATGTGGCGTCTTTCCGGTATTTTCCGTGACGTTGATTTGATTTATAAACCAAAGGTTGAAATCGCCGATATGTATTTCTACTCCGATTTTAACGACGATTTTTCCGTTGCTAAATTTTTTGGTAAGATAGACATTAATGCAAAAGGACAAGGAATCAAAAATCCTGTAGTTAAAGTTTCTATCGTTGATTATTATGGTAACGAAGCTCCTTTATTTGAAAATAGCTATGCTATTCCTTCCGTAAACGACGGCGACTCTTATTCTCTTAATCTTGAAGAAACAATTACTAACTTCAGGCTTTGGTCGCATGAGTTCCCCAATCTTTACGCTATTATGGTAGAGCTTTATGACGGCGAATATTTCTTTGATCGTAGAGTTTGTTCTTATGGTTTCCGCAAAGTTGAAATTGTTCCGATGCGTGCCGGTAAGGGGCCCTTTATTCTTCTCAATGGTAAACCCGTTAAGTTTGCAGGGGTAAATCGTCACGAATTCCATCCTGAATACGGTCATGCCGTTCCCGCGGAACTTATTGAAAAAGATATTAGACTTTGTAAGGAAAATAACATTACTGCTATTCGTACCAGTCACTATCCCAACCAACCGATATTCTACGAACTATGTGATAGATACGGTATTTTGGTAATTTGTGAAAACAACCTTGAAACTCACGGTTTAAGCATTATTATTCCGCGTAGCAATAAAATGTGGACGGAGCAATGCATTTATCGTATGCGCAATATGGTAAACACCTTCAAAAACCATCCTTGTATCGTTTCATGGTCTCTTGGTAACGAGTCCGGTAGGGGTAAGGCTTTTATGGCTATGCGTAAGGCTGCGTTGGCTATCGATAACACTCGTTTTATCCACTACGAGCAAGACTTTAAATTGGAAGTTAGCGACGTTCTATCCGAAATGTACGCTCACTATGAAAAAATGGAGCCTATCGGTACCAATAAGCCCATAATGCACGGCTCTTATATTTATTGCCCTGCAGGTTGGCGTATGGGTTCTGATAGATACCGTGATAAACCCTTTATTCAATGCGAATACGCTCACGCGATGGGTAATAGTTTGGGTAATTTCTCCGATTACTGGGATGCTTTCAAAAAGTATGATCGTTTAGCCGGTGGATTTATTTGGGACTTTGCAGATCAATCCATTAAATACGTTAATGATGAAGGTATTGCAGAGTGGCGTTACGGCGGTGACTTTGGTGATAAACCCAACGACAGTAACTTTGCTTTCAACGGTATCGTTCGTGGCGATCGTTCTCCCAACCCCGCATTATACGAAGTTCGTAAGCAATATCAACAAATAGATATAGCTTTGATCGAGGATAGAATCGTATTCTACAACCGTTATATGTTCACCAATCTCAACAACTTCAAGTGTCGTTTAGAGTTGTTTGTCGATGGTGATCTTGCCGACTCAACCGTTGTAGATATGCCATCCGTAGAATCCGGTGAAATGGGCGATATTAAGCTTCCTCTTGACTTTGATTTTGGCTCAAACGAAGCCTCAATCATTGTAAACGTTATCACCGACAAGGATGAAATGTTTGCTGATAAAGGCAGAATTGTTGCATACGAGCAATTTACACTTAACAAGAAAGAACTTGCTCTCCCTGAAGTTAAGTTTGATAGTACTTATTCAGAAACTAACGTCGAGATTATCGTTTCTTTCGGCGATTGCCGTGCAATTATCGATAAGAGAACGGGACAAATTATTAGCCTTGACAAGAATTCGGAAGAAAAACTCAAAGAGCCTTTCCGTCTAAACTTCCATAGAGCCGTTATCGATAATGATAGACTCCCGCAAGTTCCGCCGTTTATTGCAAAGCTTGTTATGGGCGTTGGTAAATACCGCAGAGCTCAAAAGAACCTTAAGGTACGCAGATTTAACGTTTATTACACAGACAATAAGGTTAACGTTGCGATCGATTGGAAGATGCCTCACGTTCGTGAACTTCGCACACTTTATCGCTTTAACGGCGACGGTAGCTTTGATGCAGAAATGCGCCTTATCCCCAAAGCAGAAATGGAGCGTTACGGCTTTACTTTCGCCCTTCGCGATGGTGTTGACGGCGTAGAATTCTTTGGTAAAGGACCGTTTGAAAACTATTGCGATAGAGCGACTGCTGCTTTGATTAAAAAGTATAAGGGCGTAGCCGAAGATTTCGTACACGATTACCTATATCCGCAAGAAAACGGTAACCATACCGAAATTCGTTGGTTGTCAGTAGGCGGTAATCGTGGTATTAGTATTCTCGCTGACGAAAAACCCTTTGAAGCAAGTGTTCATCCCTATACTTTAGATATGTTGGATGAAGCAAAGCATATGCATGAACTTAGTGGATTAGATTATCTCACCGTCAATATCGATGGTCGTCAACGCGGTGTAGGTGGCGATACTCCTGCAATGGCTTGCTTGAAACCGCAATACAAGATCTTACCGCGTAAAGCACAATCGCTTAAGTTCAGATTTGTAATAAAATAATGAGAGGCCTTGTCCTTGAAGGTGGAGGAGCCAAAGGCTCCTTCCACGTCGGCGCTCTTAAAGCGCTTTACGAAAGGGGTTATACCTTCGATGGAGTAACGGGTACGTCGATAGGGGCGTTAAACGGCGCTTTTATCGCTCAAAACGATTTCGATACGCTATACGAAGTATGGTATAATGCAACACCCTCGATGCTTTTTGAAGTCGATGAAAGTATGTTTTGTCGTATTCTTAACAAAGATTACGATAAAGACGTATTCAAATATGCCTTTAGGCTTTTTAAATCTACTTTATCAACTAATGGGGTGCCCCTTGACAAAGCGCAGGCACTCCTTGCTAAATATATCGATGAAGATAGAATTAGAAAGTCCAATATCGACTTTGGTATCGTTACTGTATTGACTTCCGACGATTGGAAGCCTCTTGAATTATTTAAAGAGGATATTCCAGAAGGCGAACTAAAGGATTACTTGTTAACCAGTGCATATTTACCGATTTTCAATCGTCCTTTAGTCGGTGGCAAGCAATATCTTGACGGCGGTTTATATGATAATTGTCCGGTAAATCCGCTCATTTATCGTGGTTATGATAACATTATTGCGATACGAACGGGCAGTAATATGCCAAGGCAACAGGTTATCGATGGTACGGTAAAAGTTGATTACATCGAGCCCTCGGATACACTTGGTAAACTACTTGATTTCAGGACGGAGCGAATTAGAGAAAACATCCGTCTTGGATACTTTGATGCATTGAGGTATACCGACCGTTTGCTCGGCGTTAAGTACTACGTTAAGCCGTTATCGCGTGCCGAAGGTATTAACTTTATTGAGAATTTAGGTCATAACGTATATGTTGAGTGGGCAAAAATCTTAGGTGTTACAGGTACTCGACAAGAATTGCTTTCTCGAGCAATCGAAGCGGTTACGTACGAACTTGGCTTGAATTGGAATCTTGAAAAAGTAGACGTTATAATTGCTATTCTTGAATCCGTTGCGTTAGATTTAAATTTGGAAAAATTCAAAATTTATAGCTTGGATGAGTTTATTAAGGCAATCATAGAAAATTGGAGAGCCGATTATAAACCAAAACACGAGTTAAGTTATAACTTGGTTAAAATATTGATTGAAAATTACGTTAATTAGGAGATAGTAAAATGAAATCTTTACAATCCGACGTAGCAACAAAAGACAAAATTTTAAGCACAATAAAATTTCTTTCAAAACGCTGGTTTATTGATGCGTTTACCGGCATGGCACAGGGCTTGTTTTGTACGCTTATAGCAGGTACTATTCTTGCTCAATTCGGAGGATGGATTCTTTCCGCCGGTACAGAGGCAGGTATTGCCGTCGGTACTTTTGTAAATAGCGTAGCAAATATTGCCAAAATGCTAATGGGCGCAGGGATTGGCGTTGGTATTGCCAACCAATTAAAAGCACCTAAACTCGTTATGTTTACAGCGGCAGTTGCCGGCTTAGCAGGCGCTTTTTCTGATAAAATTATAGCAGGTGCTTTTGTTGCAAGTTTTGCTCCCGGTAATCCTATAGGTTCTTACATCGTTAGCTTAATCACTATCGAAATCGGTATGTTGATTTGCGGTAAAACAAAACTTGATATAGTAGTGGTTCCGCTTTCTATGATGATTCTTGCAATGCTATCCCTTTACGTTGCATGGCCCTTTATTCAATTTGTTAATCTATTGAGTCAAGGCATTGCGCTTGCAACTGATATCGCTCCGTTTGCTATGGGTATAATAGTAGCGGTTGTAATGGGTATACTTTTGACGTTACCGACTTCATCTGCAGCGATGTGGGTTGCTATTGCAACGCCTATACTTACTTCCTCGACGGCGACGCCCGAAGTTATCAACGCTATGTATTTGGCCGGTGGGGCTGCAACCGTTGGTTGCGCCTGCCAAATGGTAGGATTTGCGGTACAAAGTTTCCGCGAAAACAAGTGGGGTGGTTTGATTGCACAAGGACTTGGCACTTCGATGTTACAAATTCCCAATTTAATGCGTCATCCTATGATAATTGTTCCCCCGATTATAGCAAGTGCAATAGCAGGGCCTCTTTCGACGGTTGTGTTTAAATTGCGTTGCGGTGCAGCCGGCGGTGGTATGGGAACTTCCGGTTTGGTTGGCGTTTTTGACGTAATCAGTGCATCTTCAGGCGTTATTGCCGATTGGCAAATCGGTGTGGGAATTACCGTTTGTATGTTTATTATTCCGGTTGTCGTATGCGTTGTTGTTAGCGAAATCTTCCGCAAATATAAGTTGATCAACTATGGTGATATGCAGTTAGACTTATAAGGTGATTAATGACCAAGATTCTACTATTAGATAGCAATAGCTTAATAAATCGTGCCTTTTACGCATTACCTCCTCTCGAAAATAAGAAAGGGGTGGTTACCAATGCAATATTTGGTTATCTCTCGATGCTTGCAAGATTAATAGTCGATCACGAGCCGACTCACGTTTGTGCCGTTTTCGACTTAAAAGCACCTACTTTTAGACATTTAAGATACGATCAGTATAAGGCTACTCGTAAGCCGATGCCTCACGAGCTTGCAAGTCAACTACCGATACTAAAAGAGCTACTTAAGGAGCTTGGCGTTAAGATTTGTGAGAAAGAAGGCTTTGAAGCCGATGATATTATCGGTACTATTGCAAAGCGTTACGACCGCGACACAATTATAGTAAGTGGCGACAGGGACGTATTACAACTCGTTGATGAAAATACCACCGTATTCAATACCAAACGCGGTGTTACAGATATCAAGGTATATACTCCCGAAAGTATGGCGGAAGAGGACTTTACGGCAGATAAAGTTATAGAGTATAAGGCTTTAGCGGGGGACACCTCCGATAATATACCGGGTTGCCCTGGCGTTGGAGAAAAAACCGCTCTCAATCTTTTGCGCGACTACGGCAATCTTGACGGAGTTTACCAAAACGTAGACTCAATCAAAGGAAAACTTGGAGAACGTTTGCGTGATAACAAAGAGTTGGTTTATTTGTCAAAGGAGCTTGCTACTATCAATACCAAAGTTCCGCTTGACGTTACGTTGGATGAATTAGAGTTTAACAAGGATGCCATTGGCGATGAGTTTTTTGCGCACCTAAATGAGCTTGAGTGTTTTAAGCTTATTCATCGATTTGATTTCAAAAAACGCTTTGAGGGTAAAGACGTCACAAAAGTGCTTTCTCAAGCGACCAAAGTTAAACCTTTGGGTGATGAAAGCTTGCCGTTCGACACGCTACCAAAAACGGTTGAGGTTAAGGAAGTATCGGACGTAACGGAGCTTAATAAACTCTTAAATGGAGCGTCTAACGTTATAGCGGTAGATTTTGGTCAAGATATAACCTTTACTTTTGATGGACAAACGGAATATAAAGTCGTATGTCAACAAACGTTATTGGATTTAGGCTTGAATTATGATCAAGCGGTTGACTGTTTTAGAGAGATACTACAAAGTTCCATTAAGAAAGTAATGTTTGACGTCAAAGACAAGATGCACGCATTATCTGCTTATGGTATTGAAATCGCACCACCGTATGATGACGTTCTTCTTAAGTCTTATTTGTCAAATTCAAATTATACTTATAAGAGCGTAAGTGAGTTGATGGCGGCTAACGGTTATACTGAAGTGGCTTGTGCTTTATATTCCCTCAATTCAAAGTTGAGCTTGGAGCTTAAAGAAAAAGATCTTCAAAAGCTGTATGACGATATTGAACTCCCTCTCATAAAAGTTTTATTCGATACCGAAACCAACGGCTTTAGCGTAGACATAGACGTTCTTGATAAATTATCTATAAAATATACCGAAGAAATTAGGAGCTTAACTGAAGAAATTTACGCCTTAACAGGGGAGTCGTTTAATATTAACTCGGTACAACAACTCGGCGAAATCCTCTTTGAGAAGCTTGGTTTGCCTCATGGCAAAAAGACAAAGACGGGCTATAGCGTTGCTGCCGAAATTTTAGAAGAAATCGATCATCCCGTTGTAACCTTAATACTTCGTTATCGTCAACTCAAGAAGTTGCAGTCTACCTATATCGACGGTATGCGCGGTTTAATAAATCGTACTACCGGTAAAGTTCATACCATTTTTAAACAGTGCTTGACTACCACCGGAAGACTTTCTTCAACCGAACCCAATTTGCAAAACATACCGATCAGAACGGAGGAAGGCAGAGAAATTCGACGCATGTTCGTGCCGTCAAAGGGCAACGTTTTGGTATCTGCCGATTACTCACAGATAGAGCTTCGTTTGCTTGCTCATTTTAGCGAGGATGAGGTTTTACTTAACGCATATCGAAACGGCGACGATATCCATGCTTTAACTGCTGCAAAAATTCATGACGTTCCACTTGATGAGGTAACTAAATCCATGCGCCGTAGCGCCAAGGCGGTTAACTTTGGTATTATTTACGGCATAAGTGCCTTTGGACTTGCCAAAAACATAGGCATACGTCCTTATGAAGCTAAAGTATTTGTAGAGAAATATTTTGAGACTTACCCCTCCGTTAAAGCTTACATGGATAGCAACGTCAAAGAGGCTGACGATAAGGGCTATATCAGAACGATAGGCGGTAGAGTAAGGTACTTCCCGGAATTCCGTTCTTCTAATAAAAATATTAGAGAATTCGGTAAGCGTGCAGCTATGAATATGCCTTTACAAGGCTCAGCTGCAGACATTATGAAAATTGCTATGATAAAGGTTTATAACGCGCTCAAAGAGGGCGGTTATAAAGCTCAAATTATACTGCAAGTTCACGATGAACTGGTTATAGATTGTCCCGCGTCTGAAGTAAAAGAGGTAAAACAACTTTTGGTTAATTGCATGGAGGGTGCGGTAAGCCTCAACGTGCCGTTAATTGCAGACGCCAAAGAAGGTAACGATTGGTATTCCGTTGAATAATGAAGATAGCTATTGTAGGTGGAATAGGCACCGGTAAGTCTACGGTGATGAAAATAATTAAGGAGCTCGGCGGTAACACTATTTTAACCGACGAGCTTAACCGTACGCTTTTATCGGATCCTAAATACGTTAAGCTGATTGACGTTAACTTTAAGGGCGTTGTTAACGACAATGTAATTGATAAAGCTAAGCTTAAAAATATAATTTTTAACGATGACGTTGCTCGCCAAAAGCTAAATTCAATTGCCCATCCGCTCATATATAAAATGATCGACCAAATGACCGCGAAAAACGGGCTTTATTTTGTTGAAATCCCTTTGTTTGAGGAATCGTCCAAAGCCATAGTATTTGATAAAATTTGCGCCGTCAAAGCCTCGCGACTATTAAGGGCTAAAAGAGTATCTGCTCGCGATAACATATCGGAAGAGAATGCCCTTAAAATTATTGATTTACAATCAAAGGAAGAGCGTGTTTACGATTATGCCGATTACGTCATTGAAAACGACGGCAATTACGATAATCTATATTTAAAAGTTAAAGATTTCTATTCACAATGCAAGATAGGGTAATTTTACATTGTGATTTAAATAATTTTTACGCATCGGTTGAGCAGGTGTTAAACCCCGATCTTATAGGCAAACCGATTGCAGTTTGTGGCGATCCCGAAAAACGTCACGGCATTGTGCTTGCAAAGTCTACCGTTGCCAAACAAGCAGGCGTTCAGACGGCAGAGCCAATTTGGCAAGCAAAAAGAAAATGCCCCGATCTTATTATTGTTCCACCTCATTATAACGAGTACGTTAAGTATTCGAAAATCGTTAGAGAAATCTACGTAGAATTTACAGCGGAAGTTGAAAGCTTCGGCTTGGATGAGTGTTGGCTTGACGTAACGGGCTCGCAAAAATTATTTGGGACTCCCAAGGAAATTGCCGAAAAGATCCGTGAAGAAGTCAAACGTCGTACCGGTGGCTTAACCGTTTCAATAGGCGTATCATTTACAAAGGTATTTGCAAAACTTGGTAGTGATTTAAAAAAGCCCGATGCCGTTACCGTGATTGATCGAAACAACTACAAAAAGGTTGCTTGGAGTTTGGACGTTGGCGAGATGCTTTACGTTGGTAGATCCACTCGACAAAAATTAAAAATGCTCAATATTAATACTATTGGCGACCTTGCTAATGCCGATACGGCGTTAATTAAGCGTTTATTTGGTAAAAGCGGTGAAAGTATGCTCCAAAATGCCCGCGGGATCGAAACCGACGCTGTCCGTTGTTATACCGATAGACACATACCCGAAAGTATTGGTAATGGAACGACTACTCCGGATGATATTGCAAGTAGGATGGATGCGTCTTCGGTGATTTACGCTTTAAGTGAAATGGTCGCGTTTAGGATGCGTTCTCACGGCGCGGTTGGCGACGTGGTTACTATTTCAGTGCGAGATAAAGAACTAAAGCATTGCTCCAGACAAGCCAAATTACATACGCCTACAAATGCTTCCGACGTTATTGCTAAAAAAGCTCTTGCGTTATTAGACGAGTTTTATGATTTTAGACGCAAACTCCCCATTAGAACAATAACCGTTACGATGCACGGCTTATCTATGGGTGGAGATTTTATTCAAGTTGATTTTTTGGATGATAGTAATGATAAGAACGAAAAGCTTGATCAAGCCATTGATAAATTACGTAGTAAATTCGGTTATAACATTATAAAAAGGGCTTTGAATATAGGTACTATCTATAGTTGTGATAGGAGCGATGATGAAGAAGATTTTATACCCTTTGACAAACGCATGAATGCTCAAGAAGGGGATAAAATTTTATAATTTTTTCGGTAGATACTTAATTAAAACGTACGTTATTACACCGGTAGCAAGACCGGCTAAAAATCCTGTTAAGGCAAGTTGAGGTGCAAGGCCAATAACGCTTAAAGTTTCAGTCATTATGAGCGCTACCGCCAATTGAGTAAGGTTATGAACAACCGCGCCGACTATTGATACCGTCGGTATTCCTACCTTTTTAGTGTATAGCAGAAGGAAAATTATCAGTAACGAAACTACCGCTGCGCTTAACGAGTAGATTATCATTATCGGATTGCCGATAAATAGGGGCACCAATATTGATTTTAGAGCGGTGATGATAAGCGCCGGTGCAAAGCCAAGAGTAACCAACGTAAATACTATAACAACGTTTGAAAAACCTATTCTAACGAAAGGTAGCGTTGGGAATATCGGAGGGATAGAGTGTTCGATTGCGCCGATAATTAATGCAAGAGCAAGCAGTAAGCCGGTAAGCGCGATTTTTTTTGTATTATTCTTCATAAGCGCCTCCGGTTACTATTACCTCATCATTTTCCCCTTCAATAGTGACGGTAAGCTTGTTTGGAGTGCATACAATGCGCTCACCGACCATTTTAATTTTACCTGAATTAACACAGATTTGAGTAGGGCAATCGCTATCTAAAATATAAACTTGACCGTCCTCGACAACCAAATGCATTTTCTCATCCAATAAACCTACTTTTACGTTCTTGTTTAGATCGTATCTGCCGATGATTTGACCTTGGTGATATACTATTGCATAACTACCTTCTCCTCTAAAAGTAAAAGCGCAAGAAAGTATAATTGCAACCAAAAGTATTGCAATTATGATTGCATCTAAAGCATAAAATAATTTACTTTTACGGTAAAATTCAATTAAGCTTTTCGAGGGAGTGGTCGTTGATTTCAAAAGAAGTATCTCCTACGGTATAATAGCCGTTTTCAGTAATTATGAGTGCAGAGCAATCATAATGAGATAATAGGCTGATACTATTTTCATACCCTAGCACGAATACCGCGGTTGACAAAGCATCCGCAATTGTGGCACTTTCCCCTACGATGGTGACGGAGTGAACGGGATCGTCTTGAAAGATGCCTGCGGGATATCCATTTTTGTCAATGATATGGTGATAACGTTTATCGTTTACCATATAAAAACGCTCGTAGTCACCGCTTGTTGCAACTGCTTGGTTATTGAGCGTAGCCGAAGCTACATAATCATTGCCACGAGGCGAGGCAATTAGCAAGTTAATGGAATCTTTTATTTTAAACGTTCTACCAACGTCTATAACCGATTTTTTTGAGTCTGATGCTACTTCGTATGCTTTATCCGCAGCATACCCCTTTGCAATGGCGCCAAAATCCAACTTTGCATTGGCATTGAGCTTGGTAATGGTTTGATTTTGTTCATCTAAAACAAATTGTTCCAAACCGCAATAAGGAAGTATAGCATCAATTTCTTCGTTGCTCGGTATAGAATTGGCAACGCCAACGTAGGTTGAGGGCGAAAACTTCCAAAGCTCTGTTAGAGGAAAGGATGCCGGGTTAAAAGCTCCGTTTGATAGGTCGTAGATTTCTTTAGATATCTTAAATAACTCTATCGTGTATTTGCTAACTGTAATCGGTTGGTTTTCGGTAGCGTTGTTTATTAAATATAAATCGCTATCCGCTTTTGAGGTTGATAAAGCATTGTCAAGTTCAATAAATAGGCTATCGATTGATTTGCCAATTTTTTGAGAACCGTAACCCTCTATTTTTATACTATAATAAGTGCCGAAAACATAGTTTTCAGCACGATAAGTACACCCACACAGCATTAAAACCGATAGGGTAATTATTAAAAATAGAGGAATAATCTTTTTCATTAGTCGTTAATAGGTGCGGGACGAGCTTCTCCTACGTAAATGATGGCTAAAGTGCCGGGACCGCAGTGTGCGCCGATAATCGGACCTACGAATAAAGGAAGTATTGTTGCATCAGGCATCATTGAACCTAATTTTTGACAAACTCTTTCGGTGTCTTGATCACAGTCACCATTCATAATTATGATCGGATATTTATCAAGATCTTTAGCTTGTTCAGCGGTTTCCTTCATAACAGTCATTAAAGCTTTATTTCTGCCTGCAACGTTAGTTGTGGGTATTAAAGTTCCGCCGGAAGTAAGTTTAATTATGGGCTTTAATTGTAGCATTGTGCCGAGTAGGGCTTTCAAAGCGGTTAGTCTTCCACCTCTTTTGAGATACATAAGATCGTCTGCGATAATACTGCAGTTTATATAGGGAACTACTTTGTCTAATTCGGCAACAATTTCTTCCATTGATTTACCTTGATCGATTAGTTGCTTGGCAATTATTACAGCAAGGCCTGCAGACATACTTATTGCTTTGGTGTCGTATCTTACGAATTTTGCTTTGGGATATTTAGCCTCGAGTTCTTTAAGAGCCATATTGAGGTTGTTAAAGGTTCCGCTCATAGCTGAGCTAAAGGCTACGTAAAGCATTTCATCGCCGTTTGCGAAGTAAGGCTCTAATTTGTTTATGTATTCTTGAGCGTTGAGAGCCGCGGTAGAAGGCATATTGCCTGCTTTAACTTCCTCAAAGAAGGATTTTGACATTTCTTCGGTGATCAATTCACAAAGATGTTGCTCGTTTTTGATAATATAGGGCATTTTTATAAGATGCTCTTCGCCGTCGATGCCGTATTGTTTAGCTAAATTGTAATCTAATTCGCAGTCGCTATCATAAAATAAACGTATCATATAATTCTCCTAATTGTTTGCGTTGATTTTTTCGCGTAATACCGACTTTTGGCGTTCGATAACGTTGACTAATTCGGTAAGCACTTTATCTCTTGAAAGCCACCAATCGCGTGACCAAACTCTAACTATAAGCCAACCACGGCTTTCGAGGAATTTGAAGCGATATATATCGCGTTCTAATACGCTCGGAGAGGAATGGAAAGCTCTGTAGTCGCACTCTACGCCTAAAACGTAGCTTTGGAGTTCTCTATCGTATATTCCAAGAGATAGCTTATAATCGGTATTACCGAGGTTGATGTCGACCTCATAGCCAAGCTTTTCGAGTTGTTCTTTAATTTGCACCTCGTATGCTCCTATGGGGTCTATGGTAGTGGTTGTGCGATGTAAAGTTGCAAGAATATCTTTTGCCTCTTTAGGTTTGTTTTCAGATATTGCTCTTGCATATTGAAGATACTTTTTAAGTAGTTTAGGACCATTGTTTTTAGTAGTTTCCGCTCTATCAAGTTCTTCAGGCTCTATACTGGTTACTACGTAAACTTTCTTTTTGGCGCGCGTAATTGCAACGTTAAGACGGTTTTCGCCCCCTTCGTTAGATAGCGAACCGAATTGTGCAACGACACGGTCGTAATCATTGCGTGCGTATCCTACGCTAAATATGATTATGTCGCGCTCTTCGCCTTGAACGTTTTCGAGGTTTTTGACAAATAAGCTTGCATTTTCACCATCAATAAACCTATTGCGTTCTTTAAAGAGTTGTTTGCGGAAGGTTTGAGATTTGTCGGCTTCTGCATCGAGTAAATCCTCAATGTATTCCTTTTGGTCCATATTAAAGGTGACTATGCCGACAGTTTCGTTGC
The DNA here is from genome assembly GCA_017504305.1 of Clostridia bacterium. Classification (GTDB taxonomy): domain Bacteria; phylum Bacillota; class Clostridia; order Christensenellales; family DTU072; genus Stercoripulliclostridium_A. The sequence continues at coordinate 30,064 of JAFVRJ010000008.1, forward strand.
TTGTACGATTATTAAAGATCTGTTTGACAAGCTTAACGACGGCCACCGCTTCCTCATGGTTATGTCTGTTCTGCCAAGTGCCCTTGACTTTAATTCTCGTAATGGGGGGCTCTTTGGTATTTTTAACGGTATTAGGTGCTATTTGAAGCTTGTTTTCATAGAACGCCGCGTTACTAAAGTCGATAAGTTCGGCGTATTGGCTACGATAGTGGTATGAAAGGTGTACGGGGTAGTATCTTGCAGTAGCCAGATCGAGTAAACTCTCAACCTCAAGAGCGGCTTGCGTTGATAAATCGAAGTTTTCACCGGAATAATCGCCAAAATACTTCTTGACAAAACCGGCTGTCGGACGCAATTGCTTGTTATCGCCTGCAATAACGATCTTGCTTCCACGATAAATAGTGGGCAATGCGTTTTCAATAAATATTTGAGATGCTTCGTCAAATACCACCAAGTCGAATAAATCGCGCTTCAACGGGAAGATTGTGCTGACAACTTCAGGGGAAAGCAACCAACACGGGAATAGTCTTAACAATAGCTCGTCAAAGTACTCGAACATTATGCGAATTGGGCGTAATCCACGTTGTTTTTGGATTTCGTATAAATAGTCTTTCGCGTGTTCAGCCGACTTAAAGTATTCAGCGTATTCTCGACTGAATTTGCTTTGTGCAAGAGAACGAGACAATTCGCGTTGATCGGCTTTAAGCTTAACGATGCGATTGCGTAGATCATCAAAGGTTATCGTTTTTGACAAGAAGGGCTCTATCATCTTATCCATCGATATAATTTCGTGGTAAATTCTGATGGGCATTATCTTATCAAGTACGGTGGACATTGATTGTAGCGTTTGCTCTGAATTTTGATATGCAAAACATAAGAGCTCGCGCACTCCGTCGCTCAATGCGTTGAGCGCATTGTTCATATCGCGTAGTTTAACGTAATCGTTAAGAGCTTCGCGTAGCTTTATAAGTAAGGTAACGTTACCGTTAATTAATCCGCCTACGGCAAGAGCATAACCTTCTTTATCTAAAACTTTATTAAGTTTTACGTAGTCGTTAGAGTAATCCTCGAGTGCCTTTTTGGCAACGTTCAAGTCAATTTTAACGTTTTCGTAATACTCGTTATACTTGGTTTGCAAGAAGGGGTATGCCGGCCAGAATAGGGGGAAGTACGATAGACGTAATCCCCTTGCAAGCGAGGGATGCTCAAAGTCGGTTACAATGCGTGCAACTCGTTTTAAGCTACGTCTGTCGGTCGAGGCGTTTTCAAGATAGAAAGTAGTTAAATATCGACTGTAAGGATATTTTGAGCAATCGAAGGGCGCAACGTTACTCGATAGGATTTTGTCGATAAGAGCTTGTGACTCTTTTAACTGATTCATATCGATATCGGGTAAAATGTGCGATACCATTTCGTTACTCTTTACAAGCTCAATTTGATTGATATAGAATTTTGCAAGATTCTTATCGTCGATAAGCTTAAGATTCTCGCTTAAATCGGCATATTGAGCATTGATTATACTCGTTTTCTTGAGTTTGTCGTATAATTTATAGTCTTTGGTATCCTTGCCAATATTGTAGCTTCCCGCATACATTTCTTGGAGAGTTAGACCAAAGTCTGTTTTTGTAAATAACGTATCACTTATCGATTGAAGTACCGTAAGCTCTTGGTTGATATTGCCTTCTACCTTTTGATACTTTGAAGAACTATCTGCAAAGTTTGAGGTCAAAGTAGCAGAGTGCATTGTGCGTACTCTTTCAAAGAAAGCCATTTTATCCTTTTCAGGATTGGGTATAAGCATAGCCTTATTGTTGAGTTTGCCAAGACGGGAGTATACTACGTCGAGAGCAGCTCTTTTTTGGCTGACTACCAACACTCTTTTACCTTTGCAAAGAGCATCGCTAATAATATTGACAATCGTTTGAGATTTGCCGGTGCCGGGAGGTCCGTAAATGACGACGTTGTTTTCTCGATCAATGACCGAAAGTGCGTTTTCTTGAGCGTAGTCAAGATCGTTGATTGAGTAATACGAAGGGGTTAAAAGATTGTTTTGCTTTTTTAAATCACGGCGTTTTCTTTTACGTTCCGCACGCGATTCTTTAGCATTAGGGGTAAGCAATGCGTTAATTGCAGGCGTGGAAAGATTATTCTTTTCAAGGGCTAAATAGTCGTTATAAATGGCATTTGCAAGAGGGAATTTACCGATAACGGCGTAATTGCGAACCTCAAGCCCTTCTAAAGGCATACCGCAACTATCAAAAGTTTGTAGTGTTTTACGTCTTGCCGTACGTAGCTTAAAGCCGTTAGCATTAAGATATTCTACTACGTCGTAAGGGTTGCTGAACGCATCGTCTGAAAGGGGGTCGAATTCTTGAATCAGTTTATCGGTATTTAGATTATGTTCCTTTGCGTATGCAAGGATAAGTGCTTTGTTTAACATTATCGGTTGATTGGGCGATAGCGTTAAAGTGGCTTCTTCTCTTTCAATATTTACGTGAGCGGGGAATAATAAGAGGGGGGCTTTGAGTTGAATGTCTTTTGATAAAGTGCCGATTACAAAAGGATAACCGATGTAAAGGTCGTATAAGCCCGTTTCCTTTTCTACTTCTTCGGCCTCGCGTTTGAGATATTTTAAAGCTCCGATTTGCGGAGTTATAATTTTATTGGTCGGAGTAGTTACTTTTTGCTTTTTAACAGGAATTACTTCTTCAGTTTGAGTTGCAAGCGCTTCAGTTTGGGCAAGCTTTTGAAGCTCAATTTGTGACTCATCAGTTTTTGTGGCTTGCTTTACCATTTTGGCAACAACTTTTTCATTTATCAAAGAGAAAGTACGCCTTTCGTGCCATAAAAACTCTAAAAACTCATCGGTATCTTGACGAGTTTCCATAATTGCACCGATATCGTAACTATACTTTTTTACGATACCTTTTAAGTACAAACTGCGGTTGCTACCGCTGATTTGAATAAAGCGTTCTTTGTATTTGCCGTAAATGGGATTCATTTGCTCTCCTAATTAGTGACACTTCGCGATATGCTCATACGAAATTATTATAGCATACCCGCGCGCGTTTGTAAATTGAAAACTTTGTAAAATTATTGCCATGATTATGACCATTAATCTCAAAAAAACTATCGGAAAATGGTAAAAAATTAAAAATATTTATATTGGGGCAAAAAGTATTTTATTTTGATTAAAATTGTGTTACAATTAATTGATTTTTGTTTACGGAGGTCAAAATGAGTTACGCCGATAAAATTTTTGTCGAAAATATTAAAGATATTCTTGAAAACGGTTATTCGGATGAGGGATTAGACGTTCGTCCTCGTTGGGAAGACGGTACCCCTGCACATACTATCAAAAAGTTTTGTATTGTTAACCGTTACGATTTGCAAAAAGAATTCCCCATAATTACCGTTCGCAAAACTTTCTTTAAGTCTTGCATTGACGAACTTTTATGGATTTGGCAAAAAAAGTCCAATCGAGTAAGCGAACTGCGTACTAAAATTTGGGATTCATGGGCTGATGAAAACGGTACCATAGGTAAGGCTTATGGATATCAACTCGGCGTTAAGCACAAATATAAAGAAGGTGAGTTCGATCAAGTTGATCGCGTTTTGTATGATCTCAAAAACAATCCTCAATCTCGTCGTATTATGACCAACATATTCGTTCATCAGGATTTACACGAAATGGGCTTGTATCCTTGTGCTTATTCCGTTACGTTTAACGTTTCGGGTGATACTTTGAATTGCATCCTCAATCAACGCTCTCAAGATATGCTTACTGCAAACAATTGGAACGTTTGTCAATATGCAGTTTTACAACATATGATGGCTCAAGTTAGCGGTCTTAAGGTAGGTGAGTTTGTTCACGTTATCGCAGATGCTCACATCTATGATAGACACATTCCGATCGTCAAAGAAATGATTGAAAGACCGCAATATCCTGCACCCAAGTTCGTTATGAATAAAGACGTCAAAAACTTCTATGATTTTACCGTAGATGATTTTGCTCTTGAAGACTATCAAGCAACGCCTCTTGACAAGGCCGTTGAAGTTGCTATTTAGAGGAAAATATGAAAGCTATCGTAGCCGTTGATAAAGAGTGGGGCATCGGTAAGAATAACGGGATGTTATTTCACATGCCCAAAGATTTACAGTTTTTCAAGGAAAAAACTTTAGGTAAGGTTGTCGTTATGGGAGGAAATACTTTGCTTTCTTTCCCTGGTTCAAAGCCACTACCTAAACGTAAAAACATTGTATTGAGCGACGTTTTTACTCGTGATGATTGCGAAGTCTTTGCTACTTTGGACGAGTTAATTCAAGAGCTTAAAAAATATCCGACCGACGATTTATTTATAGTTGGCGGAGCAATGTTTTACAGCACAATGATAGATTACTGCGATACCGCTTATATAACTAAAGTTGATGCGGTTGGCGGAGCAACGGTCTTCTTCCCTAATCTTGATGAAAAAGATAATTGGACAATGGTAGACGCCGGATCGCCCATCGAAGATAACGGCGTCCAAATTTCATTTACTACGTACGTTAACAATAGCGTTAAGGAGCTTTAACATGCAAAAAATTAAAATGCTTACACCGATCGTTGAGCTCGACGGTGACGAAATGACAAGAATTCTATGGCAAAAGATAAAAGATATTCTTATTCTGCCTTACGTTGATCTTAAGAGTGAATACTATGATTTAGGCTTGCCTGAACGTGATAAAACCAGAGATCAAGTTACCGTTGATGCTGCTAACGCAATTAAGAAATACGGCGTAGGTGTTAAGTGCGCAACCATCACTCCCAATGCTCAACGCGTTAAAGAATATAACCTTACCGAGATGTGGAAATCTCCCAACGGAACAGTTAGATCCATATTGGATGGCACCGTGTTCCGTGCACCGATTTTAGTAAACGGAATTAACCCGTTAGTAGGCAATTGGAATAAGCCCATAACCATTGCTCGTCATGCATACGGGGACGTTTACGCAGGTGTCGAGGCATACGTTCCAGAGGGCGGCAAGGTATATATTAGCTTACCAAATGGCGAGCAAAAACTTATTAAAGATTTACCCTCTGCAGGTATAATCCAAGCAATGCACAACACCGATAAAAGTATTAAGAGTTTTGCAAGAAGTTGCTTTAATTACGCTTTATCTACAAAGCAAGATTTATGGTTTTCTTCTAAAGATACCATTAGCAAAACTTATGACCATCGCTTCAAGGACATTTTCCAAGAAATCTATGATTCGGAATACAAACAAGCATTTACGGATGCCGGAATAGAGTATTTCTACACTTTGATTGACGATGCGGTTGCTCGTGTAATGCGTTCGAACGGCGGATATATTTGGGCTTGCAAAAACTATGACGGTGACGTTATGAGTGATATGCTCGCAACCGCTTTTGGCTCGCTTGCTATGATGACGTCGGTACTTGTTTCTCCTGATGGAAATTATGAATTTGAAGCAGCCCACGGCACGGTAACTCGTCACTATTATAAGCACTTAAAAGGGGAAGAAACTTCTACTAACTCTGTTGCTACCATTTTTGCATGGACAGGCGCTCTTGCAAAACGCGGTGAGCTTGATAATTTACCTGAACTTGTAGCGTTTGCAAAAAGGCTCGAAAAGGCAACGATCGATACCATCGAGAGCGGAACTATGACAAAAGACTTGGTCGGCTTATTTAACCTTGATGGTGTTACTCCGAAGGGCGTAAACAGCTTCGAGTTCTTGAACGCAATTGCTTCTCGTTTATAATGGCAAACGTAAGGCGGATAACTTATACGGCATTCGGTAACGCCAACACCTATTTGGTAAGCTTTGACGGTGAGTCAGAGGCATTGTTGGTCGATTGTAGCAGATCATATAAAACTGTAAAAAAGATATGTGAGGATTGTGGCCTTCAAGTTAAATTGATTCTTTTAACGCATGGCCACATCGACCATATATTAGACGTTAACAAGTTTAAAGCGGACGGTGCTAAAATCGCGATTCATCCGTTAGATGCGGATAAGCTTTATACCGATAAAAACCTCGGATCAAGATTTGGTCTTTACATCGATCCAGTTGAGCCGGATCTTTTGCTCCAAGAAGGCGTTATCGATTTCAACGGACATAGTATTAAGGTGATTCATACTCCCGGTCATACTGATGGTGGCGTTTCTTTTGAGATTGATGGAATGCTTTTTACCGGAGATACCTTGTTCAAAGGCACGATAGGTAGAACAGATTTTGAAGACGGTGATTACGCCACTTTGATGCACTCGCTTGATAAGTTAAAATCATACCCAGATGACACGATAGTTTACCCAGGTCATGAGTATGAGACCACGATTTTAATCGAGAAGAAATATAACCCGTATTTTAAATAAATGAAACTGAAGTTGGACTATTCAAATTTACCTTCGTATATGAACGACGTGCCCGAAGTAATGAGGGCATTTTCTCCGCATATCGTTATTGACAACGATGCGGAGGATTTGGTTAAGTTAAACGTTGTTGAAAAAGAAGGCGAGGTCTACGTTGAAATTATTAGTGATAAATTTGATAATTCTAATGGAAGCTTCTATATTGATGCCAAGTTTGCCTCCCTTGAATACAAGCGTATTGCTAAGCGCGAGGTCAAAAGGCTACTTTATGCTTACTGCAATAAATTAAGTGGTATTGACTTGCCTTACGGATGCCTGACCGGCGTACGCCCGACAAAGCTATATTATGACTTAATCGGTAGCCATAGCAACATAAAACAATATTTTATTGATAATTTTTCAGTAGAACCTAAGCGTGCTGAATTGATTGAAAACGTTGTTCTAAATCAAAGCGGTATATATTCGATTGAGGATGGCGAGGTCGATATTTTCGTAAATATCCCAATTTGTCCTACAAGATGCAGATATTGTTCGTTTATTTCTACTGAAATTGGCAGAGTTAAAAAACTTGTGCCGAGTTACGTGGAAGCAGTGCTCGAAGAAGTCATTGCGCTTAAGTGCCGTATTGCTGATGAAGGACTTAAGGTTCGCAGTATTTACGTGGGAGGAGGTACACCTACTTCATTGACTGCAGATCAACTAAAGACGATAATCGAGCCACTTTCCGAATATAACGTAGAATTTACTGTTGAAGCTGGTCGCCCTGATAGTATTACGGAAGATAAGCTTAAAGCACTTGCTGATTGCTGTGTAACAAGAATTTCAATTAATCCACAAACCTTCAAAGACCAAACTTTAGATATTTTGGGTAGGGGGCATAACACAGCTCAATTGTACGACGCATACGAGCTTGCGCGTAAATTCAAATTTGATATAAACATGGATTTGATTGCAGGTCTTCCCGGAGAAACATTTTTAGATTTTAAAGATTCTTTAAGCCGTGCGGTAGCGCTTAATCCTGAAAACATTACCGTCCATACTTTGTCGCTAAAACGTGGCTCGACGCTTACGGTTGAAGGCGCTCAAAAAACCATGGACGGAACAATTAAGGAAATGACGGATTTTTCTATCGATTATCTTACGCAAAACGAATACGTTCCTTACTATATGTACCGTCAAAAGAATATGGCGGATGGACTTGAAAACGTCGGATGGTGCAAAAAGGGCAAACAATGTATCTACAATATCGACTATATGGAAGAAACGACTACCGTTCTATCGGCAGGTGCCGGTGCAATGAGTAAATTCGTCTATCATAAGGATGGTAGAATCGAGCGTGATTGTAATGCTAAAGGCTTTGAAGAGTACCTGCGCAGAAAAGGAAAATTAATTTAAATATTTATATTTATTTGGCTCGAATTTGCTTTACAATCCCGTCAATAATATGATATATTATTCAAGCAATTTACCTCACCCTCGGTTTTAAAGGTACATTTAAGACTGGGAGTAAGGCGGATTAGCTCATTTGAAAAGGAGTAAACTAATATGAACAAAGAAGTAAAACAAAGCATTATCGCTAAATACGGCAGATCCGAAAACGATACCGGTTCCCCCGAAGTTCAAATCGCTCTTATCACCAAGAGAATCGAAGAACTCAACGTACACCTTTCCACCCATAAGAAAGACCACCACAGCCGTCGCGGACTTTTGAAGCTCGTTGGTCAAAGAAAGAACCTTTTACGTTACCTTATGGAAACTGATATCGAAAGCTACAGAAAGCTTATCGCAGAACTCGGAATCCGCAAATAGTTCATATCGGGGTGGCACTTTGCCACCCCATTTTTTCGGCTTAAGCCGACCAAAAAACGGTTATAATTAACAAAAATATAAATTTTTTATGTTTCCGCGGATGGAAACAGGAGGCAAAATGAAAGAAAGCAGAATTTTTAAAACTACTATCGGTGGTCGCGAAGTTAGCGCGGAAATCGGCGGTTATTGCTCTCACAGCAATGGAGAAGTTTTGATCCGTTGTGGCGATACCGTTGTTCTTACCAACGTAACCATGTCCAAATCTCCCCGTGACGGCATGGATTACTTCCCCCTCGGAGTTGACTTCGAAGAGAAGATGTATGCAGTTGGCAAAATCCCCGGCGGCTACAAGAAGAGAGAAGGTCGTCCCGGCGACAAAGCTATCCTTACCTCTCGTCTAATCGATAGACCTATCCGTCCTTTATTCCCCAAGGGCCTTTATAATGACGTTACCGTTATTGCAACCGCTCTTTCCGTAGACTACAATATTCCTCCGGAAGTATTCGGTATGCTCGGTAGCTCTATAGCACTTTCCGTATCCGATATTCCCTTCAACGGACCTACCGGTAGCGTTATGATCGGTTACGTTGACGGCGAATACATCATCAACCCCGATAGCGCACAACGCGAAGTATCTCGTCTTAACCTTGCATTAAGCGGAACTAAAGATGCTATCATGATGGTTGAAGCAGGCGCAAACGAGCTTACTGAAGAAGAAATGCTCAATGCTATCCTTTTCGGTCACGAAGAAATCAAGAAGATCGTTGCTTGGATAGAGGAAATCCAAAAAGAAGTTGGCAAACCCAAGAAGCAAGTTGAGCTTTATCATGCTCCCGAAGATATCGAAAAGGAAGTTAAAGCATACGCTCAAGATAAGATTAACTACATGTTCGATACTTTCGATCGCAACGTCCGTGAAGAAAGAGAAGAAGAAATCATGGCTGACATCATGGCACACTTCGACGAAATCTATCCCGACAACAGACGTGACGTAGCAGATATTCTTTACGCGATGAAGAAGGAATGCGTACGCGCAATGATCGCAGATAGAGGCGTACGTCCCGATGGCAGAACTCTTACCGAAATTCGTCCCATTTGGTGCGAAGCAGGTCTTCTCCCCAGAGTACATGGCTCCGCAGTATTTACCAGAGGCCAAACTCAAGTATTGACCACCGCAACTCTCGGCACCATCTCCGAGGCTCAAAAGCTCGAAGGTCTTGACGACGAAGTATTCAAGAGATATATCCACCATTACAACATGCCCGGATACAGCACCGGCGAAGCTAAACCCCTCCGTAGCCCCGGCAGACGTGAAATCGGCCATGGCGCACTTGCAGAACGTGCTTTAGAGCCCGTTTTACCGAGCGAGGAGTTCTTCCCTTACGCTATCAGAACTGTTTCTGAAGTTATCAGCTCTAACGGTTCTACCTCTCAAGCATCCGTTTGCGGATCCACCCTTGCTCTTATGGATGCAGGTGTTCCGATCAAGGCTCCCGTAGCAGGTGTTGCAATGGGTCTTATCAAGGACGACGTTAACGATAAGCTTCACATCCTTACCGACATCCAAGGTATCGAAGACTTCTTCGGCGATATGGACTTCAAAGTAGCAGGTACCAAAGATGGTATTACCGCTATCCAAATGGATATTAAAATTAAGGGCATCAATAGAGAAATTCTTACCCGCGCTCTCGAGCAAGCAAGACAAGGCAGATTGCATATTTTAGGCAAAATGCTCGAAGTTTTACCCGCTCCCCGCAAGGAACTCAGCCCCTTTGCTCCCAAGATCGTTTCCTTCTCGATCAATCCTGATAAGATCAGAGAAGTTATCGGTAGTGGTGGCAAGACTATCAATAAGATTATCGAAGATACCGGCGTTAAGATCGATATCAGCGACGACGGCACCATCTTTGTTGCATCCAATGATTCTCAAGCAATTGCAAACGCACGTCAAATCATTGAAGATATCGTTCGCGAATACGAAGTAGGAGAAGAGTTCGAAGGCACCGTTGTTAAAATCATGGAAAATGAGAAGGGCCAATTCGGTGCATCTGTAAAAATTGCATCCAATAAGGACGGCATGATCCACATCAGCAAGTTTTCAAAAGAACGCGTTGAAAAGGTTACCGACGTAGTTAACGTAGGCGATAGAGTTAAAGTTAAGATCATTAAGATCGACGAGAAACAAAGAATCGACCTCAAACTTATCAAAAAATTATAATCACATAAATACATTAACGGAGGCAATAATGCAATACACTCACGAAGTTGAAAAAATGGTTTGTGTAGCAAAGGGTCCTAACCACGGTCCCGCACCCATCCCTGAAGAGGGCAAATGGATTAAAGCTAAAGAAATTAGCGACATTAGTGGTCTTACCCACGGTGTAGGCTGGTGTGCTCCTCAACAAGGCGCTTGCAAGCTTACCCTTAACATCAAAGACGGCATCATCGAAGAAGCTCTCGTAGAAACTCTTGGTTGCTCCGGCATGACTCACTCTGCAGCTATGGCAGCAGAAATCCTTCCCGGCAAAACCATCCTCGAGGCTCTTAACACCGACCTCGTTTGCGATGCTATCAACACCGCAATGCGCGAACTCTTCCTCCAAATCGTATACGGCAGAAGCCAATCCGCTTTCTCGGAGAACGGTCTTTCTATCGGTGCAGGTCTTGAAGACCTCGGTAAAGGACTTCGTAGCCAAATCGGTACTATGTACTCCACCAAGGCAAAGGGCGTAAGATACCTTGAAATGGCAGAAGGTTACGTTACCCGCATCGGCCTTGACGAAGACGGTGAAGTTATCGGTTACGAATTCATCCGTCTCGGCCAAATGCTCGAGCAAATCACTGTTAAAGGCGTTGACCCCGCAGAAGCTCTTAAGAAGTGCACCGGTACTTATGGTCGCTTTGCTGATGCAGTTAACAAGATTAACCCCAGAATTCAATAGGGAGGCACACTATGGATATCAGATTTGAAGGTTTTGATAGAAGAATAGATAAAATCAATGCATTCCTCGCAAGCATCGGCGTTAAAGATCTTGCAGAAGCAAAGAGCATCTGCGATGCAAAAGGCATCGACGTTGAAGCAATCGTAAAGGGAGTTCAACCCATTGCTTTCGAAAACGCAGTTTGGGCATACACCATTGGTTGTGCAAACGCAATCGTAAAGGGCGCTAAAAAAGCAGCTGATGCAGCTGAAGCTATTGGCGCTGGCTTACAAGCTTTCTGCGTACCCGGATCCGTTGCAGACACCCGTAAGGTAGGTCTTGGACACGGTAACCTCGCAGCTAAACTTCTCCGTGAAGAAACCAAGTGCTTTGCATTTGTAGCAGGTCACGAAAGCTTTGCAGCAGCTGAAGGTGCAATCGGTATTGCACGTTCTGCTAACAAAGTTCGTAAAGAGCCCCTCCGCGTTATCCTTAACGGTCTTGGTAAGGATGCAGCATTCATCATTAGCCGTATCAATGGCTTCACCTACGTAGAAACCGATTATAACCAATTTACCGATGAACTCACCGTTGTAAGAGAAAAGGCTTACTCTAACGGCGAAAAAGCAAAGGTAAGATGCTATGGTGCTAACGACGTTAACGAAGGTGTTGCTATCATGATTAAGGAAGGCGTTGACGTAGGTATTACCGGCAACAGTACCAACCCCACCCGTTTCCAACACCCCGTAAGTGGTACCTATAAGAAATGGTGTATTGAGAACGGCAAGACTTACTTCTCCGTTGCTTCTGGTGGCGGTACCGGCAGAACCCTCCACCCCGACAATATGGCAGCAGGTCCCGCTTCCTATGGTATGACCGATACTATGGGTAGAATGCACAGTGATGCTCAATTCGCAGGTTCTTCGTCCGTACCCGCTCACGTAGAAATGATGGGCCTTATCGGTATGGGTAACAACCCCATGGTTGGCGCAACTGTTGCAGTAGCAGTTGCTATTGAAGAAGCAAGCAAATAATTAAACCATTAAAATAAAAAATCAGACCTCGAAAGGGGTCTGATTTTTATTTGTCTTGTACTAAAAATTAAAAATATTTAATATCGTTTTTAAAAGTATCTATAACAATCGATCTGGCCTGTTGAAGATTGATGTTTTTATTGAGGTACATCATTTGAGAAATTAAATTACCTGTGGCAGTACACTCAGTGGGCCCGGCAGATACTCTCTTGCCAGTGTATTTAGCTGTTAGCGTATTTAGATAAATATCTTTAGAGCCACCTCCAACAATATATATCGTACTATAGCTATTTTCGGTAATATGCTCTATTTCTGCAATTGCTTTAGCGTATGAGGAGGCTAACGAGTGATATACGCAGTTGAGCACGTCCGCTAATGACATTTCTTCAAGTCCGTTAAGATTTTTGATAGCGTTTATCATGCTATCTGGTTTTAAAAGAGTAGGGGAAGTAATGTCTATTACATGGCTATATTCGCTTTGCATCGCAAGTTTCATCATGTCGTCGTACGAATAGGCACCTTTAAGCTCTTTCTTGATGGATTGGAATATCCACATGCCGGTAATATTCTTTAGGAAGCGATAGCGATAATCAATACCGCCTTCGTTAGCTAAATTATTTAACATAGCTGTAGGGGTGGTGATTGGGCTTAATATCTCTGCTCCAACAAGGCTCCACGTTCCCGATGATATAAATATTCCATCCTCAACAATCGGTAGAGCAGTAACTGCGGAGGCTGTATCGTGCGATGGACAAAAGACTACTTCCGCATTAAACCCAACTCGTTTAGCTATTTCATTTTGCAAATAACCAACCGAAGTGCAGGGTGGCGCAACTTCTGTAAAGAGACCTTTTCTAAAACCAATGGCCTCTATAATATCTTCATCCCAAGCACGATTTTTAGCGTTCAAAAGATTGCTTGTAGAGCAAATTGTATACTCGTGTTTTTTGACTCCGGTAAGTTTATACGACAGGTATTCCGGCATCATTAAAAAGTCGGCTGCTCGATTTAATTTGCCGGAAATCTTATCACAATAAAGCTGATATAGGGTATTATATTCGGCTTTTTGGATACCTGTACTTTCATATAATGATTGCTCGGGGATAATGTTAAAAACCTTATCGGGCATACCACAAGTGCGTTTATCGCGATAGGAATAGCAGGGTAAAATTTCGTTGTAGTTTTTATCAAGAAGAACGTAATCTACGCCCCAAGTATCTATAGCGATAGTGCGCGGAATCTTACCGTTTTTTTGACACTCTGCAATACCTTCAACCACGTGGTTGAATAGTTTTTCGAGGTTCCAACTACAAACTCCGTCATGTTCATCTATACCGTTTTCAAAACGGTATATTTCCTCCATATTGAGCTTGCCGTTTGTAAGTTGCCCGAGGATGTGCCTTCCGCTTGAGGCACCGATATCTATAGCTAAATAGTAGGTCATTATTTATCAAATTTCTTATAGCCGGGATGCTTACCGCTGACGTGATAATAATTGTCGCGCAAGTATAGGAGTTTATCAATTTGCGGTTTGGAAATTTCTTGAGCTCCGCCAAGCAAATGAGCTGTTAGGGAAATTTTAGCGAAAAGCTCCAAAGTTTCCATTCTGTAGTATGCTGTAATAAGATCTGCACCCACAGTTAACGCACCATGGTTTTGGAGCAAGAACACGTCGTGTTCTTGGAGATAGGGGGCTATCGCTTCGGGCACTTCGTTTGTGCTGGGTGTTCCGTATGGGGTAAGAGGAATTGATCCTATTGCGATAACCGTTTCAATCATAGAATACTCATCCATGCTTTTGCCAGCTACAGCATAACCTGTTGCCGTTGGCGGATGTGCGTGTACTACTGCTCCAACGTCTTCGCGTTCTTGATAACAACGTAGGTGCATTTTGATTTCACTTGAGGGTTTGTAGCCGGGGAGTCCGTCTAAAACTTCACCTTTATTGTTTATAATCACAAGCTTTTCGGGCGTTATGAAGCTTTTGCTGATGCCGGTTGGCGTTGCCATATAGTTACCGTCGGGAAGCTTAACCGATACGTTACCATCGTTTGCTGCAACCCAACCTAATTGCCACATTTTATGACAAACGTCACAAAGTTGTTCTCTTATTTCCATGTATTTCATACTATCACCTTATTTTTTAAATTGCGGTCCAAAGTTTTTGCAAGCACGGAAGTCTTGTCCTTCTTTATCCATGCCAAATGCGTTCCAAACAGCAGGGCGGAAGATATCCTTATCTTCAACGTTATGCATACATACAGGTATACGCAACATTGAGCAAAGTGTAATAACGTCAGCGCCGATGTGTCCATAAGAAATCGCACCGTGGTTAGCACCCCAATTGTTCATTACGTCGTAAGCGGATTTGAAAGCGTGCTTTTCGGAAATACGAGGAGCGAACCAAGTGCACGGCCAAGTAAAGTCAGTTCTCTTCCATAGAATATCATTGACGTCTTCGGGGAGATTGACCGTCCAACCTTCTACTATTTGCATAACCGGTCCAAGTCCTTTAACAAGGTTAAGTCTTATCATGGTAGCCGGCATTTCCGCTTTAGTAACAAATCTTGAGGAATATCCACCTCCTCTAAAAGAGCCGAGGTCGGCATAGTTCCAAGTAGAGTTTTGGCATATTGCTCTAACGTCTGCATCGGTTACGTTGTACCACTCTTTGATTTCAGATTCACCTTTATCGTTTTTCGCTTCGCCGTTAGCATCCAAACAACATGCGCCGGAATTAATTAGGTGAATAAAGCCGTTTGCTTCTTTTGCGTGTCCTTCGATATCATAACCGGTAACGCGTTTAACGGATTCGCCGTTCCAACAAGTACGTACGTCGGCAAACATTTGAGGACGATTGGTTAATAGCTTCATAAACAACATGCTCAAGCCGTTCAAAACGTCGTTTTCGGTTGCTAAAATATAAGGTTCTCGGGTCCCGTTCCAGTCAAAAGAGGAATTTAGGAGTGATTCGGGGAAATCGCAGTTAGGGTAAAAGTCTGTCCATTGACGTTGACCTTGGAAGCCAGCTGCAATTGCATTGTGTCCAACCATTTCTTCTTCACAGCCTTTGGGAAGATTGGGATTACCGTTCATAAGATCCTTGATAATAAGCATCATTTTTACAACGAATTCCCATTCCTCATCCTTTTTAGCTCTGCTACGTTGATATTCAATCGGATTTTTATCAAAACCTTCTATACAATTGGCTTTAGTCCAAGCAAGAGCTTTCTTGTATTCTTCCTCATCGTAAATGCCCTCGGACATGCGACGTATAATCTCTACTTCATCAATTGATTCTACTCTCATACCGAGATAGTCCTCGATAAAGTTACTATCTATAATTGATCCGCCGATACCCATGCATATCGAACCAATTTGTAAATATGACTTACCGCGCATGGTAGCAACCGCAATAGCAGCTCTACCAAAACGTAATAGTTTTTCTTTTACGTCATCAGGAATCTCGGTGTCGTTAGCGTCTTTGACGTTTTTACCGTATATGCCAAACGCAGGTAGACCTTTTTGTGCGTGGGTTGCTAATACCGAGGCAAGGTAAACGGCACCCGGTCTTTCGGTTCCGTTGAAGCCCCATACCGCCTTGATGGTGTTGGGGTCGGTGTCCATTGTTTCGGCACCATAGCACCAGCAGGGGGTTACGGTGATAGTAATGTCTACACCTTCTTTTCTAAATTTATTTGCACAAGCTGCGGCTTCAGCAACTCTTGCTATAGTGGTATCTGCTATAACGACTTTTACCGGTTCGCCATTTGAATATTTTAGATTTTCTTCAAGAAGTTTCGCGGCACTTTTTGCCATATTCATTGTTTGATCTTCGAGCGACTCGCGTACTTGCATAAATCCTCTTCGACCGTCAATTGTGGGGCGTATGCCGATTACGGGATAATCGCCGATAAGTCTTGATTTTGCCATATATTACCTCCGAATGGTCATTTCTTTAATTATACATTAAATCTAATGAATGTTCAATACTGAAAAACATATTTTAAAAAGTTATAAAAAACGATTGCTTTTTTATCATTTCCAATTTACAATACATAAGAAGATGCTAATGTAGCACAGTAGGTAGTGCGGTTCACTCGTAATGAACAGGTCGCCGGTTCGAGTCCGGCCATTAGCTCCAAAGCCGTCCTATGACGGCTTTTTGTATATAAATCGTTTGTTTGTCAAAAATTCTAAAACAAAAATAATTAAATAATTTTGCATATTTGATAGACAACAAAAATAAGTTATGGTATACTACATGAGAAATAAATATGGCGCCATAGCCAAGTGGTAAGGCACGGGTCTGCAAAACCTCTATTCCCCAGTTCAAATCTGGGTGGCGCCTCCAAAAAATTCCGAAAGTTTTTGCTTTCGGAATTTTTTATCCAAGCCGACGACGGAGGCTTGGTATGTAATCTACACGCTTGCGCGTTGTATGTAATTGCGACGAAGGCGCGTAGGGCATCAGGCTGGGGCGTGCAATTTTCGTCGGCTTGATAACATACAACACTATGTGTTGATTCCATACAGCCCTTATGGGCTGAGGACATACCGCCTGCGGCGGATTTCATCCACGGCCACGCCGTGATTTGGATGCAAAGGATGCGAAAGGAGAACCAAATGGCAAAGAATTTATTGCTCGAGTATTCTGAAGAACTTGCTACAAAATGTGAACTACTCTGCGAATCTATCGGCGGAAATTCCAACACCGTTTTTCAGCTTCGCAAATCCTCGTCGAGTGTGTTTGCTAATATTACCGAAGCGCAATATCCTCAAAGCCTTGCCGACATGCTTTCAAAATTCAAGATCGCAAGAAAAGAGTGCGCGGAAACAGAAAGCTGGCTCAAATTGCTTTATAACACAAAAACAATAGATGAAGAAACCTTCAAAACCTATTGCAACTTCTGTGGCAGAATACACCGAATGCTCACCTCGTCGTGTATTACAATTGAAAAGAAAATTGATAACAAATAATTTTCAAAACTTATCCGGACTTATGACTTCCTTTCGGTATAATGGCGTTATCCAACCAAAAGGAAGTCTTTTTTTGTTAAAATGATATAGACAAGGCGATTTATTTGTGCTAACATAAATATGATACACAAAAGCTAATTAACAGTTTTATGTAAGTTTTGTGTAGCAACAATCGAAGTTTGCGTTTTTGGTGTGCGTAGCTTCGGTTGTGCACACTTTTTATTTTATTTTTTGGGAGGAAAAATCATGGAATCTAAGTTTTCTGGCGGACTTCTTGGAATGATCGGCATTGGCATTTTGCAGGCTCTTATCACTGTCTGTACCCTTGGTTTGGGCGTTCCGTGGGCTGTCTGTTTAAAGGAGCGTTGGTACGTAAATCACACCACAATCGACGGACATCAGCTCACTTTTGACGGAACCGGGGGACAGCTTTTTGGCAACTACATCAAATGGTTCCTTTTGTGCATTATCACTTTTGGTATCTATTGCTTCTGGCTCGCAATCAAAATGAAGCAGTGGGTAACAAAACATACTCATATGGTATAATCGCAACACGTTAACACCGAAGAAATAGTGGCATCTTTTTTGTCAATACATCTCAAAAATAAAGCACTGCAACGCAGTGCTTTTATTTTTCAATTCTCTATTTGAAGCGGATTGTTTTTTATTAATTATGCAAAATACTATTAAGTCCGCTATTAATTTACTTTTTCTTAATTTTGCCAATATTGACACGTAGCGCGCGCGTATGTATAATGAATTATATATACATATTTTGGGTGGCGTATGAAATTTTTAAAAAAATATGTTATTATTACACTTCTTATTTCTATGGTTGCATGTCTTTTTGCATGTAACGACAATGAAGATGGTGGGACTTTAGTAAAAGAAGCATTTGCGACAGCAGTAGCCAATACTGACAACGCAAACGTTAAACAAATCAACTCGAATTTTGATTTAAAGTTTATTTTCTATGATGCTTCGGGTGTACCCTGTACCATCCACGAGAACCTTGCTTTACGTCGTATTAACGATGGACAAACCCAATATATGGATGGTTCTATTAAAACCGTAGAATTAGGCGGTTATATAGCTGATCTGCTTAATATGGCCTCCGGTTCTTTAGGTGAGCTTACACAAGAACCTGCTTTCATGGCGATGCTCAACTTTATAAACGGTATCGATTACGTAGCCTTCCGTGCCGCATTGCATGAAGACTCTTTAAATGTACAACTTGAAAGGGTGCCGGTTACCGAACAACCTCAATATAATTTTAGTGATACCGGTGCAGAGATGCTTGAGCTTAAGGGCGGTTGGTTTGGCGCAAGTTATGCTGAATTTAAAACCTTTCAAGCAGAAAGCGATTTTAAAGTTATGAGGGAGTTCGATCTACTTGACACCGTCATGATGCTTTCATTGCTTCCTGCCGACTGGTCTAAAGCCGTTGACTCTGCAGATGCTCAAAAAGTAGATTATAACGGCGTTGAAGCAAATCAATATAGGCTTGCTCTTAATAGGGACGTTATTATTCCCTTCGTCAGATCAACTATTGAGCAAGGTATGCTCGATTTGTTTGGTGAAGATCAAGAGTTTTATAATGAACTAAACGGCTATTATACTCGCCACGCTGATAAGGTAGTCGATATGTTCACTGTGCCGGATCATACGGTTATTGCTTATACCGATGCATCCAATCGATTAATGCATACCGAATCCAATTGGGATCTTAAATTCTCAATCAATGTAGATGAAATAGTTGCGATCATGAGAGAAGAAGGCGTTAAGGAGGAAGAAATCACTGAATTTTCTTCGGTTTTGACGCTTGCTAACACTTTGTTCTTTGGTAGTAGCAATCAATTGAAAGGCGAGTTTGAGTTCGGCTTTAAGATTACCATTACCGAAGATTATGCCTACGACAATATTTCTATCGACAAGAGTACTTCATTATTTACTCCGTATGAACAAACTGTTCCCGGCAGATATACTTTTGGCATAACGAAGGACGATAAGGGTGAATATAAGTACGTTGAAACCAACGTTCCTTCTGCAGTAGCGGAATATAAAGCTCAAAAGAAGGCTGAAGAAGAAGCTAAAAAGGCCGAGGAAGAGGCTAAAAAGAAAGCTGAAGAGGAAGCTAAAAAAGAAAACGGTAGCACACAAGAAGGTGGCGGAACCGCGACGACTTAAACGCTTTTTATAATTTGTAGTTTGTTTTGGGGGAGAATTATAGAATAACAGTTTAAGGAGCACATATGCTTTCCAAATATAGCGTTAAGAAGCCTCTTACCGTAGTTGTTGCGGTAATTATAGTAATTTTATTAGGTGTCGTTTCATATACAAGCCTTGGCGTTGATTTATTGCCGGAAATGGAGCTTCCGTATTTAATTGTTGTCACTGTTTACGCCGGCGCCGAGCCAGATACAGTTGATAACGAAGTAACCACCCCTTTAGAGGAGTCTTTTGCGACTGTTTCAGGCGTTAAAAGGATAAATTCTACCTCTAACGAGCATTACTCGATGATTATTTTAGAGCTTGAGCCGGATAAGGATTCCGCGGCGATGAAGGCGAACCTTAAGGATGCTATTGATTTAACTACGCTCCCTGATTCCGATATGCTTGTCGATCCGATGATTATTGAGCTTGATCCCAGTATGCTACCGGTTATGAGCATGAGTGTTAGTTACGATAGCGATGACAACGATGCTAAAAATGCATATTTAAAAGAGGTTATTTCTAAACTTAACGCAGTTGATGGCGTTGCTAATATTTCGGAAAGCGGTTTTGTTTCCAATTACGTATATTTAAATGCTAATTCTCAAAAGACTTCCAAGCATTTGATCGAGGCATTGGAAGAAAAATTCGGTATTCAATTTGAAATTTCCGAGGAGCTAAAAGAACAGATACGTGTTGAGCTACGCGATATCGTCAAGGATGCCGAGTCTAACGACTCGCTAAAAACCGAGGGAGAAGTTGATCCTCAAAAGGTTTTAGATGCTTTATTAAAAGAGCTTGTTAAAGGCACGGGCGCCGATAGTACCAATAAAGATAATATTATAGGTGAATTCGTTAACGATTACGTTATAAGCGAGTTCGGTGTAGATGGTGCCGCTCGTACTGCTGCAATTGCTTTTATTAAGATTGCGCTTGAAAACTCATATATTTTAGAAGATGGAGAGGAAAACCAAGCGATTTATAACAGTTTGGTCGACGGGCTAATTGATACTACGGTTACCAACTTTGTTGAAGGCTATATGGGGTCGATGCTCAACGTTTTGAGTGAAGACATATTTAAACAACTTATTTATGCACAAGACTTCGACATGCCCGCAGGCAGTCTTAAAGAAGGTGCAACGAGTTCGGTTGTAAAGGTCGGCGATAATATTGAAAACCGTGAAGACTTTATGACTCTACCTGTCTTTACTGTTGACGTTGCACAAGTGCTTCAAGACTATATCGAAAGAATTCGTACCATTTTGTCGCTTGTCGCGACTATGAGCGAAGACGGTAAAATAAGTCTTTCGGATGATGATTTAAAGTCTCTTGCATACTCTATCGCAAAGCAAACGCAATCTAACGTTGATTATGCGGAGTGGGTTGTTGATACCTTAACTTCAGAAAGCGCATATAGCGTTTATTACATATCAAATCCCGCTCAAAAACAATGGGTTGATATGCTCAAGGCAGAGTATCTTGATGCAGAAAAGACGCTCAACAATCCGTTTTACGATTTAACCGCATCGTGGTCCGATGTTGTACCTATAGAGTGGCGTACAAAGCTTTTAGATTGTGTTGATGAAAACGACCTTTTCTTACCCGATGGTGCGATTATTTCGGAAGCCGTTAATTGGGACCAAAGCTACTCTGAATATTATGCCAATAGGTTTGCTTTGAGCGCTACCGCTTCGATAGCGGATAAACCTCAAGCGGGTAATTACAGAGCATATGCTGATTTAGTAACTTCGCAAGTAACAACGCTTTCACAAGAAAAGGTATTGGTTTGGCATGCATATTTGCTTGAAAATGCTTCTTTTAAGTCAGCGGTGGATAATATTACCAATACACCTAAAGCGGATTGGCAAGTAAGTATTTTAGATGCTGTGTTGGATGATAGGATTTATCCCGATGATTGGTCTTTTGCTGATAGAACAGGGACGTATCTCGCACTTCAAGTTGCTAAAAATACTCTTACTGCCAATAGACCCTCCGGCGCAGAAGCCTATGCACGTCTTGCTATTTACAGCGTTGCGGTAACGCAACCGGAAGGCGATTATTACATTTCGCAATCGGCTCGCGAAGCGTGGGTTCAAACTATTGCTTCAAACGAAGCATTTGTTTCTTTTATTGATACCATTGCCGATAGCGACGACTATATGTATATGGTTTACGACTATCTTGCAAAGGATGCTAAAGCATACGTTGATGCCGAGAATAAAGAGGGGCTTTCGACGTTATTGCCCGTTGGCTCTGTTGTAAAAGAAGCAAACGTTTGGGATGATACGGACAAAGCATTATTCAAAGCAGCAATTGCAAGCAATAAGGTCAATTTTGCATCTGTCGAAGCTTCTCAAAACGAACTAAAGGAAGCCATGGGCGAAGAACTTTATAACGATTATTATAATTTCTTCCGTAATCGCTCGGCAGAAGACGTATATCAACTATTTAAGGACGTTCTTAACGTCATAGGCGACTTTGGTGGAGAGGGTGCTGTAACCGAGACCAAAGACACTGAAAGTGGTAAAATAACCCATAAGATTGACGTCCGCAAAATAGAAAACGCGTTAGAACAAAAGAGTGATGATATTAAAATCACTTTAAAAATGTACGGCCTTTGCGACGTTACTTTCCTCGATGATCTTTCGACACAAGTAACAAAACTTATCCTTGGCATCGATAAGGATGACGTTAATATTAGTAACTCTATTCAATTGAGCGTTGATAAAGAGCCGAGCGCTTCAAGTGCCGAGGTTACCAAAGAGCTTAAAGCTGTTCTTGAAGATATAGCTAAAAAAGATAGTAAATTCAGCTATACCGTTTTAACGGACGATGGCTTGATTATCGACTTTATGTTGGATTCCGTTTTATCAAGCTTATTGATAGGCGGTTTACTTGCTCTTATAATACTTATATTCTTCCTTAAGGACATCAAGGCTACCCTTGTTATAGGAAGCTCGATTTTGATTAGCGTTTTGACGGCAGTAACGCTTATGTATTTTACCGGCGTAAGCCTAAACGTTATATCTCTTGGTGGCTTAACGCTTGGTGTTGGTATGCTTGTAGATAACTCTATTGTTGTTCTTGAAAACACATATAGGTTAAGGGCAAAGGGCTTTACCGTGTTACAAGCAGCAGTACAGGGCGCGAAGCAAATGCTACCTGCAATCTTCGCTTCAACCTTAACTACTATTGTAGTATTCTTGCCGATAGTATTTATTTCCGGTCTTGTAAAAGAAATCTTTTTAGATTTCGCATTGACGATTATTTACTCATTGGGCGCATCTCTTATTGTGTCGACGACAGTAGTGCCTATGGCTTATAACAGCTTTATGAATCCTTTAGATCTTGGCAAGCAATCTGCTTTAGGTAAAAAGATTAGGGGCAATAAGCTTTATAAAGCGTTTAATTCCGGCGGTGTTTTGGTAGAAGGTAAAATAGCCCTTAGCGTTAAAAAGGCTTACGTTAAACTATTGAATTGGTCTTTAAGATTTAAGTTTGTTCCGATCATATTGGTTATTGCTTTGTTTGCAAGCAGTATATACCTTGCATTTACAGGTGGCACGGAATATTTCCCCGATTCATACATGGGCTATATCTCAGTTAGTGTAAGTATCGATACTACTAAAATTGATAAAATTAATGAAGGATTAGAGCCTTCCAGTGATAAGTATTATACATATTCGGATGCCGAACAAGACGTTGTAGATACCTTAATTCAAACATTTAGTAAATATAAAGATATTAACGCGGTGGGCGTATCTCGCTCAACCGGCATGTCGATCGGCGGTATGAATCTTGGTTCGGGTAATATCAATGCAACACTAACTTTGATTGACGAAAAGGATCGTGAGCTTACCGCTCAACAAATTGTTAACGAGCTTGACAAGGAACTCGATAAGAATGCCAACGGATTGTTTACGTCTTCAGTTTCGATGTATTCATTGTCTTCGTTAATATCGATGTCTGGTGGTTCAATGAGTTTGTATCTGTACGGTGACGACTACTCGAAGATGCAACAAGAATCGAAAGCTCTTGCGGAAATACTATCAAAAATCGATGGCGTAATTTCCGTTGACGACGGCGTCGATGAGGCCAATAAAGAATACAAAATAATAATTGATAAAAATAAAGCAAACCTTTATGGCTTAACGGTTGCTCAAGTTTATTTGCAAGTAAGTGCAGCTCTTACCGAACCTGCATCTTTGCATACTCTTAAGCTCGACGGCTCTGATAATTCAGGAATAGAAAACTTAAACGTTTATCTATATGACTCTGAATATAATTCGAAGTATTGGTACGCCGGCGTAGATCAAAACGGTAATGATTTGAAAGTATATTTTAAAAACAACGTGTCCGATAATGATTCCGGCTCGTTCAACACTTACTACATTAAGAGCGGATTCAATCAAGACACTTACGTTCGTTCAACTATAAACGGTGTACAAAAAGTTCAGCTTGTTCAAAAGGGTGATTTAATAGAATGTTCACGCGTTGGTAATAAAATTTCTTATGAGTACGCAAACGTCGTTGAACAAGAGGACGGAACTCACCTCATAAACTATACTCCGGTTGAGGTTACAATAAACGAGGAGATTAAGTATTACTCTAACGTACGTAATGACATCGATATTTTGACTTTGCCCATTACGTCCGCAAATATGCTTGATGAAAACGCCGAAACCGAGCAAGTTCCGTTATATAAATTATTGAGCGACGACTGTCTCTTGCGTGATAATAACGGCAATATAATGTATCGCTCATCTATAAACGATGAATTAATACCTGTTGGCATACAGCTTGTGGACGGTTACACCTCGATACATCACCAAGAAAGACAAAAATGCATTACACTGACAGTCAATTACAACGAGGATATTAATAGTGATACTATTAAGGGTCTTGTGGACGTTGAAGTAGCTAAATACAATAAAACCAAGCCTGTTGGAATCACCGTTTCGACTACGAGATCTCAAGGCGTTATGGACGGCGTATTTGAAGATTTATTTATGGTGCTTGGTGTTGCAATCATACTAATATTCCTTGTTATGGTTGCTCAGTTCCAATCCTGGAAGTCACCCTTCATTGTCATGGGAACGGTTGTGCTTGCGTTTACGGGAAGCTTTATAATGTTATGGGCGACCGGGGAGAAGTTGAGCATTATGGCTCTAATCGGTCTTATAATTTTGATGGGCGTTGTCGTAAACAACGGGATAGTATTCGTTGATTATGCTAACAACTTGATTGAAAAGGGTTATAGTCGTAGAGAAGCCATGTTAAAGACAGGCGCAGATAGATTACGTCCGATTATAATGACGGCAATTACCACAGTTTTAGGTATGATGGGTATGGCGCTTGATGGAAGTGACTATGGCTCGTTGCTACAACCGCTTGCAATTACTTCAATAGGCGGTATGGTGTACGCTACAATTATGACTCTCTTTATCGTCCCGATATTGTACGAATTATTCAATCGTAAGACTGGTAAACGTGCGGCTCGTGCTGCTGAATACCGCAACTCTACCCTTGATTTCAAAGAGGATGAGTTTGATCAAGTTGAAAACGACGTTGATAGATTTATTAAGTCTGTCGTCAACACCAAAACGGAGGCAAAGGAGCAAGTTTCTGTATCTAAAGATACGGAAAAGCCCGAAAATGCCAAGAACTCGATACGTAAGACGTCGGCATTATTGCGAGCAATCAAAGGTGGAAAAATAAGAATATATCCGCTCATTGTTGGTTACGTAACTGAAAAATCTAAATGCTTAAGTAAAAAACGTCATATAGCCGAAAAGAAAGCCGTTAATGCGTATTTAATAGAATCGCCTAATGGCATTATTCTTGTAAATGCAGGTGTTTCCAACGAGATTCGCTCAAGTAAAAAAGTTGCAAAACTTTACAAAAAGTATTATGCTAACGTAGAGCTTCCGCAAGGAACTGCAATTAACGAACAATTGTCGGCGCGGGGATATAGTTCTTCAGATATTGATTGCGTAGTACTCACCGATTTATCACTGATTAATGCAGGCGGACTTCAATTGGTTAAAAATGCAAAAAAGGTGGTCTACGTTAAAGATAACTTTAAGAAGCTTGATAAAAAATCGAATAAGCTACTTAAAGAATATTCAGCTGAATTAAACGTTGAGGTTCTCGATTGTTC
The DNA here is from genome assembly GCA_017504305.1 of Clostridia bacterium. Classification (GTDB taxonomy): domain Bacteria; phylum Bacillota; class Clostridia; order Christensenellales; family DTU072; genus Stercoripulliclostridium_A. Next base: position 55,556 of record JAFVRJ010000008.1, read on the forward strand.
TATGCCCCATGACTTACTTGGCGATTCAAAGATATTAATTGATTCTGTTAAAGTAAAAAAATCCGACGTTAATTTCCTAAAAGTTATCGGAGCGGAACAATCAGTTGCTTTAGGGGTACCTTCTGACGTTGTAGTTGAAGCCACTAAAGTGCTTAATACTTACTTAAAGGATACCAATCTAAAAATGTTGGAAATTTAAAGGGTGAATTATGCAATTACGATATGATAAGGAAATTGTAAATTTTGAGGTTAGTAATAGTCGTCTAATTCGAGAGCTTTTACCCAATCCTGTTGAAGTGGATTCAATAGGGGTTGATGAAGTCAGACGCGCCCTTCTTAATCCTATAGGTTCTAAAAAGTTATCAGAGCTTGTAAAAGCCGGTGAAAAGGTATGCATTATAACAAGTGATATTACAAGGCCTATGCCGTCTAAAGTGTGCTTACCTCCGTTATTGGATGAGCTTAATCAATCTGGAGTAAAAGATAGTGATATTTTGATCGTTTTTGCTCTTGGATCTCATCGCAACCATACCGAGGAAGAAATGCGTTATTTGGTTGGTGACGAAGTTTATGATAGGATAGAGTGCGTTGACTCCAATCCCGATCGTTGTAAGCGAATAGGTGTAACATCTAAAGGCACCGTCGTTGATATATTTGATAGGGTTGTCGACTCCGATTTTATCATTTGCATGGGGAATATAGAGTACCATTATTTTGCCGGGTATAGCGGTGGTGCTAAAGCCATAATGCCCGGGGTTTCAACCAAAGAAGCAATTAGGCAAAACCATAAGATGATGGTTGACCCGAGTGCTTATGCAGGCAATCTCAATAGCCCGGTTAGACTTGATATTGAGGAAGCTGGCGAACTTCTTGGCATTGATTTTATCCTTAACGTTGTACTTGATGAGCATAAACAAATTATTAAAGCCGTTGCAGGGCATCCGGTAAAAGCGCATAGAGTTGGTTGTGCGTTTTTAGATGAACTTTATAGTGTCGGTATCAAGGAAAAAGCAAATATTGTTGTCGTTAGTGCAGGCGGTTATCCTAAAGACCAAAATATGTACCAAGCACAAAAGGCGTTGGACAACGCAAAGCACGCAGTAAAAGATGGCGGTATCATCATATGGCTTGCTTCTTGTAAAGAAGGTTTGGGTAGCGCAGTCTTTGAACAATGGATGACGACTAAGTCGCCAAAGCAAATGATAGAAGATATTAAAAAGGATTTTAAACTCGGTGGTCATAAAGCCGCAGCAATCTCTTTAGTGCTCGAAAACGCACGAATCTTTATGGTATCCGATCTTCCAGATGAACTGATTAAAGGCATCCATTTAGAGCCATTTGGTAGCCTTAACGATGCTTTTATCGAGGCGACTAAAATTCTCGGAGAAGATAGTACCGTTTACGTTATGCCTTATGGTGGCTCCACTTTGCCCAAGGAGTTATAATGAACTTTTTTGAATTAAAAGATGCATCTTTAAATGGCAAAACTATTGTATGTGCCCACCGTGGATCAATGGGCGCTAACGTTCCGTGCAATACGTTAGAGGCATTTCAAATTGCTCTTAATCAAGGAACGGATATTATAGAGCTTGACGTTACCAAGAGTAGGGACGGGGAGTTATTTGTGTTTCATCCATACATGGATTTTGCACATCTCGGCAAGCTAATTCCCATGCAACTTAAAAGCAGTAAAGCTATCAAAAAGTTAAAGTATCGCAATTTTGATTTTGCTTTAACTCAATATGGTATACCTACTTTAGATGAAGCTTTTGAACTGCTAAAAGGTAGGTGCGTTATTAACATTGATAAGTTTTGGACTTGCCCTAAAGAAATAACAAAAAAGATTTACCAGCATGGTATAGAGAATAGCGTTATAATCAAGAGCAACGTTAACGAAAAAGACTTAAATGCCGTAGCAGAAATCGCCCCCAAGTTACCATATATGCCTATGGTTAAAAGTTACTCGCAAGGGCTTGAGGATTATATAATCAATAAAGGCATCAAACTTGTTGCAGAGGAGCTTATATTTGAAGATTCTTCCAGCCCATTAGTATCTGATGAAAATCTTAAGATGCTAAATGATAGAGGTCTTTTAACTTGGGTAAACACCATTGTGTATTATTATAAACGTGTTATTTCGGGAGGATATACCGACGATAAAGCGGTTGTTGGTAATCCTCACGATATATGGGGTTGGTGTCAACAAAAAGGCTTTAACGTTATACAAACCGACTGGGTAGGTGAGTTAAAAAAATATCTAAATAACAATTAATATATTGACTTTAAATTCTTCATTTGATATAATTCACTCGCTACCGATGGGGATATGGCTCAGTTGGTAGAGCGATGCGTTCGCAACGCATAGGCCAGGGGTTCGAATCCCCTTATCTCCACCACATACGAAAGGACGAACATAAAGTTCGTCTTTTTTGTGTGTGGTGGAGATAAGGAGAGTGGTTAGCCCTTTTGCAAAGCAAATGGGGTGCGCAAGTTTGCTTTAGCAAACCTGGCGAAAGTGAACGCATTAGCGTTCAGGATCATTTATTGACTGAAGATATTACAAGTATTTTATTATTTTATTTTAATTACTATAGTTGAGACAATCTTTCGCAATCCCTTAACTTTGTTACACGAAAAACGAACATAAAGTTCGTCTTTTTTTGTGTGTGGTGGAGATAAGGGGAGTGCTTACCCCTTTTTCAAAGCAAATGGGGTGCGCAAGTTGCGTTAGTAACCTGGCGAAAGAAAATGCTTACATTTTTATTTATCTCACAAACTATCCCCAATTACAAGTTTTTATTTGTTCTATTGATATCTAATGAATGAGACAGTCTTACGCGTCACCCTTGTCGACATCGATTATTTCAAAGCCAGCACACAATACGTCTATTGCCTTCTTTATTTTTGTGTGATATATTAAATTTGAAGTTATTAGTCAAATAAGAATTTTTTGGAGATACAATATGAAACTGAAGAACATTTTGATTGTAGTTAAAGATATAGAGAAATCGAGAGAATTCTATCACAAATTATTTGGTATAGACTTAGTTCTTGACAACGATGGCAATATGATTTTAACAGAAGGTTTAGTTCTTCAAGATGAGAAAATATGGAGATCGTTTTTAAATAAAGATATTATTCCAAAAAGCAATTCTTGCGAATTGTATTTTGAAGAGCAAGATATCGAATCTTTTATTGAAAAATTAGAAAGACTATACCCAAAAATTGAATATGTAAATCATCTTATGACACATAGTTGGGGACAACGAGTAATCCGCTTCTACGATTTGGATGGTAATTTAATAGAAGTAGGAACACCAATATGATTTTCAAATTCCAATTATCTATTGGATTAATTCGTACGACTTTTATGTGTTCGATTATGCCTACCACTACTCCACAACACACATAAAGACGAACTTGATGTTCGTTTTTTTCTTTTTGGTGAGTATATTTAAAGCTGTAAATTGGCATTACACTATATCATGACTTGCTATTTTAGTAATTTAGTGTTAAAATTTCATTTATATTTAAACAATAATATAGTGAGGTCTATATGGCATATTATTTAATAGATTTTGAAAACGTAAAAAATGTTCAAGGCGTTAATGCTTTGTCGAAAGATGATAAGGTTGTGTTTTTCTATAGTAAAAATGCAAATTCTCTTAATTTTTCTTTGCACGTTGAGATTTCAAAGTCTCAAGCGAGCTTTGAGTATTTTGAGATAGTTAATAGTGGTAAAAATGCTCTTGATTTTCAATTATCAACATATTTAGGTAATTTGATAGCTAAATATCCGCAAGAGAAAATTTATATCGTTTCTAAAGATACCGGATTTGATAACGTTATTGCGTTTTGCTCAAAATATTTAAGCTATTCAAAAGTTGCACGAATAGAGAATTTTGTTAGCGTTAAGCCTAATCAAAAGGTAATCAAAGAAGCTACTTCCGACACAGACGCTTTATCTATGGTTGAAATTTTAACATTGAAGAGCGCAGATCTTGATATAAATCATGATGAGATTATAAAAATTTCGGAAATTTTTGATCAATATAAAACCCGTCAAGCCATCAACGGAAATATGGTTAAGTTCTTCAAAAATAGCGAAAAGGTCGGCAAGATTAACAAAGTTATAAAACCCTTCCTCAAAACTAAAAGTTAATAATCAAAAATATAGACCTCGCAAATGCGAGGTCTTGTTTTGATAGGGGATTAATCTTCGTATAGGTGATACAATTCCATTTGGCGTATTACGTCGGGAATCGAGGTGATAACCGGACCAAGAGTACCGAGCTTAATAGATCCCATTGCCGCTGCATAGCTTAAAGAGTTTTGTGTTCCTCCAAAAAGTCTACCTAAAATATAAGTGGTAAAAATGGTAGTACCTCTGCCAATTCTACCGGCCCTGACCTTACTGTATAAATTTTCCTTATAGAAGTTATCTTCCTCGTCTAAAACGTACACCTCGTTACCCTTGGTGATCATAACTTCGTTTGCACCCCAAGACTTTATTATATCGCAAGCTTCCCTAATGTCGGTAGTTCCGGTGAGAATCTCTGCTTCAAAGCCGTTTGCCTTTACAAAATCACAATATGGAAGTAGTTCCTTTTTATGTTTATAATCTTTTATCGTAATCCGACCTGACGTAGGGTCAACGTGATTCATAAACGCTTGCATATCGACAGCAATCATGCCCTTTGTGGCGTAATACTTTATGGTGTCAAGAGGAAAGTCGCCGTATACGTCGCCTGCAAAATAATATAGGAAGGTATCAACTTCCGGAATATTATCGATTTGAAATGGCGCGCCCTTTTGCAAACATACTTTTTCTACCGCTTCTCTATCGGAATTAGGCATGTTGTTTTCAAAAGCGGCAGTCCTTCCATTGAATTTTGAGTACAAGCAACCTGAGATTCCCCATACCTTTTTTAACATCTTTTCGTCATGTTTTGATAATTTAGTAACCAAGGCATAATCTTTTTGTAATGATGCTGCAACGTAAGAAGCATACAAACAAGCACCGCCTTCTATTACCACGTAATTATCGTAGCAGTCGGTGTTTTGCTCCATTGCAATATTGCCTATGATTACTATTTCATGCTTTGTCATTATAGATTGTACGTTTTTAATTCCTCAACTGCGATAATAGCGTCGTTACCGTTAAAAAATTCATCGGGGGATTGATAGGGCGTAACGTGCGTTGCCAAAATTTTGACGCCCGTTTTATCAACAATCTCGAGTGCTTTATCAGCGCTCATGTGTGGTCCCTTGAAGCCAATAGGCTTGGAACAATCTGCTAAAAGGTAATCGGATTTACTTGCAAGGCGCAATACGTTATCACAAAAGACCGTGTCACCAGTAATTCCTAATCGCTTATTTCCGGTTATTAAAACGCCGTGATTGGTTACCGGATGTTGCATTTTATAAAACTCAAGCTTAAGTTCACCAATTTGTAAATTAGTGTTTTCGTCGACATGATGCACCTCGAATCGTTTGTGTTCGAGTAGCGTTTTTGCCCAAGGAGTATCTTCTAAATGGGTATAGACTTTTAGTGTGTGGTTAAGGTCATCGAGTAGGTATCGCATGGGTAAAAGGTCTGAAGTGTGATCAAAGTGCAAATGGGTTAGGTATATTGCGCTTATGGTTTTTAGGTCACATATCTCCATTAGTCGCCCGAGTACCCCCGTGCCACAATCAACTAATATTTTAGTATCGCCTTGCCTTATCAAATAGCCACTACAAGCGCCGTTTTTACCTTGGGGATAGGGGCCGTATTTGCCCAAAATAGTTAGCTTCATAGTTCCTCCTTCGATTCCTTTTGAATTATATAACGAATTTAATAAAATTTCAATACCTTTTTTGGCGGTCGGTCAATTTATATTATTAAATATAGGTATTGACTTTTTATATAAATAGTTGTAAGATTTATACATAAAACTATGTCTTTGACAAGGTGACTCGTATGCGAAAAGAACACAAACTTACAATTTTATTAGCTTTTATTCTCATTTTGGTCGTATGCATGGCTGCTTGCACTACAGGCGGTGGTAGTGATTATACGCTCAAACTTGTTGATGAAGTGGAATATTTTGAGTTTACTGCCGGTCAAATCGATTGGTCCAAAATCGTCTTTAACGTTCTTGATAAGGATGGCTATTTGATAAGTGTTGTTACCGCTACCGAGTCTATGGTATCAAGCGAGGACCTTGCAAAGCTTACCACCAGTGGTATCAAAACGATCACCATAACTTACCAAGGAAGTAAATTAGAATTAGATTTTCATCTTATTCCCGCAGATGCAGCCACCGAGTTTACCGTAGTCTTTAATGCAGGCCTTGGCACTTTTAACGAAGATGGAAGCGTTACTGAAGGATCTAACATTAAAACATTTGTTGGATCAACTCTTGATGCTATTCCTGTTCCTACTCGCGCAGGTTACGATTTTGTAGGTTGGTTTGAGGACGAAAACGCTACCGGCGATATATTAGTTACGCCTTATGCGCTCAAGCGTAATATGAATCTATATGCTAAATGGTCCGATCAACGCAAATTTACCGTTAGCTACTATTTGTTCCATGACGACGTTAGTCTTGGCTTGGTAAGTAGCGTTAATAGAATTGAATATGGCACTAAAGTATCCTTTATAAGCGCTGAACAAAAGCAAGGGCTTACCTTTGAAGGATACGAAGTTTGGAATAGCGATGAGGTTTATGACAGCGAAACCTCTACCTTTATTCCCGCAAATCAACAAGATGCCTTCAACTGGGTTGTTACTTCCAACGTTTCAGTTAAGTTGCAATACTCAACCCACATGATAACTATTTCATACGTATCTTCTGCATGGAAAGAAGGGGATGTCGTTGACGGAGTTACCATTATCGATGGTGGCACGGTCAATGGCGAAAAACTTGGGAAATATACTACTCAAGTACCGTATGGCACCAATTTAGTTGCTAACCAATCACCCGTTCCCGTACTTCCTGAGAAAGATGGTCATAGCGGACTTTGGATTGACGACGTAACCGGCAAAGAACCAATCTATGGTGTTTTAACTACCGAAATCAACGTTACTGCTCGTTATACGATTAATCAATACTCGATGTATTTCTACGACGAGAATTTGAATTTGCTTGAAAATTTAACTCGTACCGTTGATTACAATTCCTATATTGCTACAGAACCTAACGTCCCCACTAAAACCGGTCATATTGGTCTGTGGATGGTATATAACGATGGTTTTGATGACTCGGTATTGGATGGACAACTTATCCAAATTTCTCTTAAACAACTTGCAATGACTAAAGATATTAACGTTTATGCGATTTATAATCCCGAACGTTATCCCATCAATTTCTATTATAAAATGCAAGGTATGGACGAATTCCATAAAGAATCTTTCACTTATTCGTATGGAACTACTATCGATAGAGCAATTGACATGACTTCCGACAAAGTCATAGACGGCATTACTTATAAGGGATATGATCCAAAATATTATGATTTCGAGTGGTATACTAACGATGCTTATTTGAAGCAAGTAGTATTCCCCGACGACGTAGTTGCGGAAGCTCAATACTACTGTAAAGTAGTTGTTAAACCTTATCAAGTAGAATTCCGCTTGCCTTCAAACATCCAAAATTCAACAATCAGACCTGAAATTAAGACGATTCCCGTAGGCGAAAGAGTGGTTCCGCCGTCGTGGATTTTGGATTCACACACCATTATGGGTTGGTATTATACTGCGGAAACACCTGACTACGATGCAGATAAGTCCTATAAAGTTGGCGACTACGTATATTACTATGAGCAAAGCTATAAATGCATTTCGGCTGCTACCGCTGGCGTACTACCTACCAATACTCTCTATTGGAAGCAAGAGGTTAACACCGTTCGTTTCTTTAATAGTTCGGGAGCAAGCGATGGCATCGAGGTTAACGACTTCCATCTCTATGACGAAATCGAAAGAAATGATAGGGCTTTCTATGCTATATTACAAATTAAGAAGTTTAACGTAAGCTTCTATAATATGACTTTTAATGCTGATAACCAAAAAGCATTTACTCAAGTAGCTTCAGCACAATTCGATTACGGCACTACAGACGTTCAGTCTGCAGTAGCTTCAGTCGTATTAAATAAGCCCGAATATACCAACGGCGTCGTTTCTTCTTTTGAATTTGAAAATTGGTATCTTGATGAAGAATTTAAAACGTTAGCCGTCGAGCTTGACAACCTTGCGCCTATTACCGGCGACGTAAAGATTTATGCTAAATGGGTTGATGCAATGGTCGGTACTGAGGGTCTTATTTATGAAGCATACAACGATGGTCTTGCCGTAGTTGGCTTTGAGCCGGATATCGCAGAGTACTCTGTAATCAAATTGCGTATACCCGAAACCTACGACGGAAAGAATGTTCTTGCTATTGGTAGTGAAGTATTCAATAACTTTGCCAAAGTTATCTTTATCGAGTCGATGGTATTGCCCTCAACTCTTGTTGATATTGCAGAAAATGCCTTTGCTGGTTGTTATGCACTTAAGAGTATCGAGAATAATTCGAATAGTTTTGTTGTTGAAAACGGCGTATTGTATAATGCAGATAAGTCGGTAATTATCTTGGCTATACCTCAATATGAAAACGGCTTAGACGCATTTACCGTTCCTGCATCCGTTAAGAAGATTGGCATAGGTGCTTTCAATAATGTTGCTTCGCTTACCGAGATTTCGTTTGAAGCTAACTCTCAATTAACTGAAATTGGCGACTATGCGTTTGATGGATGTATCAACTTATCAAAGATAGCTCTCACCGAAAGTTTAGTACGTATTGGTGACTATGCTTTCCGTGGATGCGTATCTCTTGGAACTCAATCAATCAGTATTCCCGGAAGTAACAATCTTAAGAAAGTTGGATTCGGTTCCTTCGACGATTGTTTGAGCGCTCTCAATAAGATTGGCAACTACCTTGTCATTGGTGGAGTCTTGGTCAAATACGTTGGAACAGAAACTAATCTTGTACTCGATAACTCAATAGTTGCGATTGCAGACGGCGCCTTCGCATATTCTCAATCTGATGCGGCAAGTTCTAACTTTGAAATTACAAATATTGAGGTTGGGCCTGATTCCAAACTTGTCTACATTGGTAGTAAAGCTTTTGCTAACTGTTCTGCTCTTGCTCGTATTGATTTGAAAACAGCTTCAATGGTTGAAGTTGAAAATGATACTTTTGTTAACGTATCTTACTCTTGCAAGCTATACGTAAAAACTTCATTGGTTAGCATATATGAAGCCAATGAATATTATTTGAATAGTTTTGGTGCAGAAAATATTATAGGAGCATAATTTCTATGGCACCAAGATCTGGTAGGTTTTTAAACGATAATAGGGGAAAGTCCGCTTGTCCGGACTTTTCTGCCTATCCGTTGCACAAAAGACTTGCCGATTTCAAAGGTTATTCGACTGACGTTTTAGCCGTATTAAAGGCGTTTTTAAAACTAAAAATTAGTATAAGTTCCCTTCAAAAACTACAGAAACGTTTACTTTTACCACCAACGTTGTTTGAACTAAAAGTTCTTAATTCATTTTGGTCGAGTGGTAAAGGACACCTCAACAGGAAGATATCGGAAATCCAAATAGTAACGGAAAACCCACATCTTTTGAAAGCTTTAGAGCTATATAATGGATTGCGTAAAGATAACGTAATTGATGGTAGACCTCGTACTCTTAACGATCTGACCAATATGGCTTATATAGCCGCTAAAGACAGCGGGGCGGAAATGATAACCGACGTTTACGGTAACTTGGTAATGCAACGTAACGCTTTTGATAGGGGTGTTGCAAGCAAATACTACTTATCGTTAAATACAGTTTGGGATAAGCTTGGTTTTTCGGCATGTAACAAAGCGATACTTGATAATTTAGCCAAAGGTTATTTACCTTTTGGCGCCATTTATAAGGAGTACGGAGAGTCTGACGTATATGGTAGGTTTTTGTCTGCTAAAGAGATTGACGGATTGGAAATCCCCGTATTAGAGTCAAACGAGTGCCACGACGTTAACTTTGATAACTCTGCAGTAAAGTTTTCATTGCTCGGAATTTCGGATAAGGCTTGCGTTAACGGCGGTTATTTGAGCGGAACTGAAAAGATTCTTCTCATAAAACCCAATTATTCACAAAAAACGGTTAAGGATTTTTATAAGATTGTTGAGGAAGGTTTATCAGGACTCGCTACAAGAGTGGTAACTTGTACAAGCGGTATTCTTAACGATTTGATAGCGGTTTCCGAAGGCTTTGATATCAACATGAATCAATTTCCGCTTAAAGAAATGGATATTGAAGATTTTGTGCTATCGCCGACAAATTCTTATTTAATCGTTTTATGCAAAGGTCAAAACGTCAAAAAGCTCAAAGAAATTTTAAAATCTTTAGATTTTAGTAGTTACGTTATCGGCAGGTTAACTACCAGAAAGCTTTATCGATTTGTTAATGCTGACGTGGAATTTATGCGCTTAAATTCCAGTGTTGTCAAATACCGCGTTCACGATTATACAATATGCCGTTTGGAAGATTCAACCTTTGAGCTTGGCGATAAACTTTATGATAATTTTGACGAGAGTAAGGTTGAAGATTATTTGATAAAGCAACTCGAGCTGGGATACTTTAAAGCCGATGACGTCTTGAGCGGAGTAAGCTCCGGTGATAGCGTATACCCGCCGTATCTTGGTAAGAATCAACTAACCCCGATGCAAAGCATAATTTTGTCACCTGCTAATGGTAGATATGGTGAAAATTGTGTTTTGATGGCATCTAACAACGTAATGAAGATAGGCAAGGATGACTTTTCCGTCACTATCAACGAGATTGTTTCCGCATTAATGAAGTTGGTTGTAAGTGGCGTACCGCTATGCGATATTGCAATTAATACAAATCTTTTATATGATGCTCACGTCAATCGCTATATGCGCGGTACGGTATTAAGCGTGTGCCTTGCTTCATTATATGCCCAAAAATATCTTGCAATCGGTACGCTTGGGAACTCGGTCGATCTTATTGCGCTTGGCTCGAATATGGTCGTTTCCGACGTAACGGCGGTCGGTACTGCAAGTCGTGATCATATTATCACGTCTGCATTTAAGAGTGGTGATATGCTATATCGCTTCCGTATACCACGCGACGAGTACGACGTACCCGACTTCAAGTTTGTTATTAAATTTGCTTCTCACGTCTATATGAACATAAACGTCGGCAATATTACGGCCGGTTGCGTTGTTGAAAATAACGTTATTGATTCTATTGTTAAGGGTACGATTGGCGATAGATTAGGTTTTTCATTTGCTAAAATCGATGAAGAAACGTTTAAGAACGCTACGGGCGATATTATTCTTGCCGTAAATGAAGAGTGGGATTTTGATTCGTTTGGTGGTGAATATTTGGGGGTTGTAGACGATACCGGTGCTATTAAAGGCGCTGATTCTACAATAAAACATAGCGAAATCGAGCGCTACGTAACGGTTTATCCTTTTAAAAACGATATATATAGGCGTGTTGGAACAATTGTTAGCGTTGATAAGCCCACACCAAAAGCAATGGCATCTCACGTCGAAATCAACGCGCTTATACTTCATACTGACAGTGCCTCGGAGCGGGCTTTTGCTTCTACTTTAAACTCACTTGGTTATGCTGTTAGGTCGGTAGCTATTCCTGACTCAGGTAATCGCAGTAGTAACTTCGCTCGCAGTTTGCGTGAGCAGATTTTGTATGCCGATCTTATAATAGTATCAGGTAGAGGCAAGGCAGGTAGTACGCACGACGGCGTTTATAACGTACTCAAAAATCCCATTGTTTTGGATTCATTGAACGAGCAAATATTTAATAATTCCGCACTTGTATTAGGTACAGGTGAAGGGGCAAGAGCGCTACTTGAACTTGGTTATCTCGGTAAAGGTACTGCAGAAAACGGCAAGCCACAAAATATTGCTTTAGATTATAACGAGATTCCGATTTCTTCTGCAAGATTGCCTCGAGTTAAGATTACCAATAACTATTCACCGTTTTTGTCCGAAATTAACCTCGGTGAAACTTATTTGGTTTCAAGTGCCGGAGAAAAGCAAAAGTTTACATTTACCGATAGGGTGGAATTGTATTCGTCCGGTCAAATTGCAATGCAATACGTTGACTATTTAGGCTATCCTACGATACTTTTTCCATTTAATCCTTATGGATCGCAAATGGGTGTTGCAGCGTTGAGTTCGCCGGATGGAAGAATACTTGGATTATTTAGTCAACCGGAATTGGTTACCGGTGTAAAAGGAGAGCAATCCTTACTTGAAAAGATACTACTTTCAGCAAAAAAATATTTTGAATAGATAAGAGGGTTATTATGTTGACTATTATTAACGTTATTTCAATAGTATTGGCTGTCGTTACAGTCGTATGGACCGCGTTGTCCCTTTGGAAGCTATTTAAACTTAACAAACTCTTTAATGAGGGTAAAGTTATTGCTCGCTTGCATAAGCGCAGTAAATGGCCTTATTTTGGGCTTGCTTTCCTCGGTGTGTGTTTTATCGCAGACGTACTTATTATATCCTTAATCGGCTATTACGCGATTGCAGCATCATTTATGGTAATTATCGTTGCTTTGATGGTATTATTCATCTTTATGCTTCGCCTAAAGTGCGCAGTTTTAGAAACTGGAATCATCGTTCCTTACAAATTTATCGACTGGTCGCATTTATTTGACTACTCCGTTAATAAAGACATGAACACCATATTCTTCTGCGGAAATAAACAAGGCTTTGATACGGTGTTTGCTGCAACAACAAGACTTGAGTTTGCAGATGAAGATTTGGATGCATTGATTACCATCCTTAATAATCATAAATTGAATAAATAATGATCAACCCACATATATTAAAGAAAGAACTCGACATTTAGTGGCGTAGCGATAGGGATTATTGCTACGCCACAACTATATTTGCCTAACGGCAAGTTATATTGCTAAAAGCAGTGATATTTTGCTACGCAAAGTTTTATTTTCCCCTTCGGGAAAGTTGTGGCAAATATAATATAACTTTAACCGTAGGTTAAAATATAACTGCTTACGCAGTTGGCGTTCGCTACGCTCGGCTACACTGTTTACTGCGTAAACAATATCACTTTTAGCCACAAGGCTAAAAATATAACTAAATTATTTAACTATTCTGTGG
>JAFVRJ010000009.1 GCA_017504305.1 Clostridia bacterium
CGCTATCAAAGCGTGAATATCACGCCGCGATAGCGGCTTTTCTTTTTGCTTGCGGGCGTTATTTTTTGAAATGGGGGTGCGGTTTTGCTTTTTCCAAGGCTATTATGTAGAGAGCACTTACAAATATTTCGCAAAAAGGTTCCAAAACTCTCTGTCGGTTGTGTGGTTATATATGAAGATATTTCTTACTACCCTTTCAAATAGTCTTGGCAGATGGCAGGTTATAGATGAAAGAACTTTATCCTGCATCTAATAAATCGGGTGTTTCCGTCGGCTATAAGTTGAGAGGATCTTTTAGTAAAACGTCTAAGTTTTTCTCCAAAGTTTATATTCTATGATGATGAATATTAAAGTACATAAAAATAGCCGAGGATGTAAATCCCCGGCTACTGTATTTGAATTAAGTTTTAGTTAGGTATATAACCCATATCATCAACGTATACTGCTTTATAAGTAGAGCCATCTATATCAATATTTTTATAAATCGGTCTACCACTGCAACTTGCTCGTAGATAATATTTATTACCTTGCTCTGTAAGTTTCTTGATGTTAACAAGCCAATTATTTTATTAAAATCCGTTTCAAAATGGCAAAAAAACACCCAACAGCCCTTTTACGGGTTCTGTTGGGATTCGGGTGGCGGAAAGAGTGGGATTCGAACCCACGGAGCCCGTCTTAGGGGCTCACACGATTTCGAGTCGTGCGCGTTCAACCAAGCTCCGCCATCTTTCCAATGCTCAACTATAATAACTTATTTTTGCTCGCTTGTAAAGAAAAATTTATCGATTCAATTAATATTTCCTTATTTATTATTATATATTTATTAATCTTTATGTTTGAATAATATTATTTCCTTTTATTCATGCTATGCGTTTAAGTTAAAACGCTTATACATACGTGTTTTGCATAAAACTTTGATCTCATGTATAAAATGCGACGATTATCGTTAAAAATTAGGCTTTTTATCGTTTTTTTTAGATTTTTGCCATATTGACATACATTTAATCCTATGTTACCATGGATTTAGAATAAGATTGCTTAAATTGAGAAAACTCGGCTAATTTGGCTTGGAGCTTTTCTCATTTTGTGCTGTCGGAATACAAAAAGGAGATTTTTTATGGCAAAAAAACCGATTCAGTACGATGAAAACGGTTATCGCAAGTTTGGCATGAGAGATAAACTTGCCTACGCAGCCGGCGACTTTGGTTGTAACATGAGTTTCGCGCTCAAAGGAACAGTTCAAACGTTCTGGCTCGTATACATGATGATGGAAACCGGATTGCTTTCCGCACTTCTTCTCGTCGTTCAAATTTGGGATGCAATTAACGATCCTATTATCGGCGCATTAATCGATAGAGATAAGGGCAACTATAAGAACAAGTTCTTTGGTGCTCTTGGCAAGTTTAAAACCTACATTTTCATCGGTGCATGCGGTTTGCTTGTTGCTGGTGCGTTAGTATTTATTCCCGTACCCAAAGCAGACGTATGGCTAAAGGCTATCCTATTTATCCTTGGATATATTGTTTGGGATGCTTGCTACACCATCGCTAACGTTCCTTACGGCTCGATGCTATCATTAATCACTGCGGATTCCGGTGAAAGAGCTCAACTTTCCACCTGGAGAAGCGTTGGTTCAATGGTAGGTAACATTTTCCCCATGGTTCTTCTTCCCATGCTTATTTGGAGAAAAGAAGTTAATCCCGACGGCACTCCTTTACTTAACCCCGAAACCGGCGTTCAAGTAGAAACTCTCCTTGGCGAAAGAGTATTCTGGGTAGCTCTCATAATGGGCATATTCGGCTTTATAGCTTTCATGTTCATGATTAAGACCGCTACCATCCGCGTTGACGAAAATACCGTTAAAGCAGGTGAAGAAGTTCAAAAATTCAACGTTATCAAGGCCTTTGGTAACTTTATGAAAAACCGTCCTGCAGTTGGTGTAACTATTGCAGCTATGGGTATGTTCCTTGGTATGCAATCTGCTTCCACTGCTACTACAATTATGTTTGCTACCTATTTCGGTATGGCACAACTATCCGGTGTGGTAACCTTAATCGGCTTCCTCCCCATGTTCCTCTTTATGCCCTTTATCAAAAAACTCGTTAATAAATACGGCAAAAAGGAATGCTCTGTTGTAGGCACTATCGTTTCTTTGGTAGGAACCGTCATTATGTTCATATTCCCGATTATCGCTAACAAAACCGTTGGTCTTGTTATTTATATGATTGGTTTGGTTCTCTATGGTCTTGGTATGGGCGTTTACAGCTGTGTATCTTGGGCAATGATGGGCGATGCAATCGACTACAACGAGTGGAAATTCGGTAGCAGAGAAGAGGGTACCGTTTACTCTTTACACAGCTTCTTCCGTAAGCTTGCTCAAGGTATTGGACCCTCCATCGTTCTTTTGGTTATGGGCGCACTCGGTTACGTTGAAGATCTTGGCACTGGCGCACAAAGCGCGCAAACCGCACACAATATGTGTTGGTTAGTTGCAGGTCTTTACGCATTAAGTGCCGTATTGCAATTCGTAGGTATCGCATTTATTTATAATCTTGACAAGAAGACTCTTGACAAGATGAACAGTGACCTTGCTGCAAACCATGTAAGTGCATTGGAAGAAGTAGCATCCGAGGAAACTGCAATCGAAGCATAATATAACAATAAAAGGCTTTGCCAAACGGTAAGGCCTTTTTGTGTTTTTGATAGGTGATATATGAGAAAAGTATTTAATTTAAATGCAAAATGGGCTTTTACAAAGCAAGCAAACGCAGTTCCTACTGAAATGCCCAAAGATTGGTATTTTGTTAACCTCCCACACTCTTGGAACGCTATAGACGGCCAAGACGGTGGTAATGATTTTTATCGTGGTACTTGCTATTATGCAAAGGTTCTTGACAAAATGGATTTGCCCGAAGCGGATAGATATTATCTTGAAATCCGCGGTGCAAACTCTTCTGCAGACGTGTACGTAAACGGCAAGAATCTTGCTCACCACGACGGCGGATATTCCACTTGGAGAGTGGATATTACCGATGCGCTGGAGCGCGAAAACCTCATTGTAATAGCTGTTGATAACCGCCCGAGCGACAAGGTATATCCGCAAGTTGCAGACTTTACCTTCTATGGTGGATTGTATCGTGACGTAAACGTTATTTGCGTAAATAACTCGCACTTTGATTTGGATTACTACGGCGGAATAGGTTTGCAAATCACCCCTGAAGTGGTTGCTAAAAATGCAAAAGTAAACGCTAAAGTATTCGTTACCAACTACAAGGAAGGACAAGCCGTTCGTTACACCATTACCGATAAAGAAGGCGCTATAGTTGCTTCCACCACTTCTCATAGTAGGGACGTTGATCTTACAATCAACAACGTCAATTTATGGCACGGCCGTAAGAATCCGTACCTCTATACTATGAAAGCTGAACTTATCGAGGATGAGAAGATTTTGGATACCGTTTCCTCTCGTTTTGGATGCCGTTATTACGAGATTGATCCTGAACGCGGCTTTATTCTTAACGGTGAAGAATACCCCTTAAGAGGCGTATCTCGTCACCAAGACAGATGGGGTTATGGTAACGCTCTTTTACCCGAGCATCACAAGGAAGATGCCGACCTTATTTACGAAGTAGGCGCAACTACAATCCGTCTTGCTCACTATCAACACGATCAATATTTTTATGATCTTTGCGACGAATATGGCTTTGTAATTTGGGCGGAGATTCCTTATATCTCCCAACATATGCCCGGTGGTAGAGCTAACACTATTTCTCAAATGAAAGAGCTTATCACTCAAAACTACAACCACCCGTCCATAGTCGTTTGGGGCTTAAGCAACGAAATCACCATGAAGGGTGAAGGGGATCCGGATCTTCTTGAGAACCACCGCATCCTTAACGATCTCGTTCACGAAATGGATAAAACTCGTCTTACCACTATGGCAGCGGTATCTCCCTGTCCCATCGATTGCGAATATATTACCATTCCCGATTGCGTATCATATAACCACTACTTTGGTTGGTACGGCGGTGAAACCTCGATGAACGGTCCTTGGTTTGATAACTTCCATAAAGTTCATCCCGATATTCCGATCGGATGCAGTGAGTATGGTTGTGAAGCTCTTAATTGGCATACTTCCGAGCCCGTTCAAGGCGATTATACCGAAGAATATCAAGCATACTACCACGAAGAACTCATTAAGCAACTCTTTAGTCGCAAGTACATGTGGGCAACGCACGTTTGGAACATGTTTGACTTTGGCGCAGACGCACGTGCAGAGGGTGGCGAAAACGGTCAAAACCATAAAGGACTTATCACCTTCGACCGTAAGTATAAGAAGGACTCCTTCTATGCATACAAAGCATGGCTTTCCGACGATCCTTTCGTACACCTTTGCGGTAAGCGTTACGTAGATCGCGTTGAGGACGTTACTAAAGTAACCGTTTACTCCAACCTTCCTGAAGTAGAGTTATTCGCTAACGGCGTAAGCCTCGGCAAAAAGACGGCAAGCGATCACTTCTTCTATTTCGACGTTAAAAACGTAGGTGAAACCGAACTTGTAGCGGTAGCCGGCGATTATAAAGATTGCGGTAAGATCAACAAAGTTGATAAGTTCAATGAAGACTATCGCTTGAAAGAAAAGGGTGCAATTCTCAACTGGTTTGACGTAACCGTTATCGACGGATATCTTTCCATCAACGATAAGATGAGCACCATTATGTCTACGCCTCAAGGCATGGCGATGTTCAAACAAATGTTTGGCGCAATGATGCCCAAGAGCGGTGACACCATGATGGGCGGATTCGAAATGAACGAGAGCATGATGCAAATGCTCGGTGGCTTTACCTTGTTGCGTCTTGCGGGCATGCTCGGCATGATGGGTATCAACCTTACCAAAGAGCAATTGCTCGGCATCAACGCACAGCTCAACTTAATCAAAAAGCCCGAATAATTGTAAAAAACAATAGAAATCGCCCCTTTTTGGGGCGATTTTTTTAATGCAAAAAAGTGAATTTAGCTTGCAAAATGTATGCTCAAACGCTATTGACTTATTCTTGCGCGTGTAATATAATATAAACGTATACCTATGCGCTTGCGCGCAAATGCGTATGCACTACGCGTATAAAAGGAAAACGACTTGAGCTTTAGAAGTAAAAACAATTCGGCAGTCAAAGAACCTCGCCAACCAATGACCAAAAAACAAAAGACCGTTTTAATAGCGGTGATTTGCGTTACAATAGCCTTGATAGTAGCGGGTGCTGTAGTAGCGTTGGTTTTACTTTTACCTAAAGATGAGCCACCGACCAATTATCCGATGCCGTCGATGAAGATGCAATACGAGTATTATATCGACGTTGACGATGAGGCGGGTATAACGCTTCAAGATGCTTTCCGCGAGCAAGTTCCGCTTTCGGCGCTTACGCGTAAAGATAACATTTCTTCGGAGGGGTTGTTCCTTTCAACCGACCTTAAGCTTACTTTGACCGACAAAACCCAAATAGGGGATAAGGCGGAATACGAGTTTTTATACAAAGATAGAACTATTGCCGTCATCAAAGTTAACGTTATCGACGCAGAGGCTTACGTTTATACTGCCGACGAGCTACTAAATTTGAGCGGTAACGGCGTTTATATTTTAAATAATCCCATCGACTTGAACGGCAAGAGTGGTCAAATCGCGAGATTTATCGGCAAGTTATATTGCAACCATAACCCGATAAGCGGTTTCGATTGCTCGAGTGGAGCTTTGTTTAACGAGCTTGACGGAGCAGTGATAACCGGTCTTGATATGGTAGACGTCAAAGGAACGATTAACGTTAGCGATTATGGTAATTATGGTGTTATTGCAAACGTTGCCGATAATACGCTGGTCCGTTATTCTTCGGTGAAGGGAGCTGTCACGGTAAATAGCAGTGCTGAAAAGGACGACGTCGTATACGTTGGCGGACTTTTAGGTTATACGAGTGCGAGCGCACGTAGGAATTACGCTCTTGTAGATCCGCAAATAGTTGGTTGCACAAGTTATATCGATTTGACGGTTAACGGAACAGGTGATTTACGTATCGGAGGCATAACGGGCGGTGTCCGCAATGCAACTATAAGGGAGTCGGTATCTTTAGCGGATATAAACGTAAAAACCACCGAGTCGCAAATAGGTGCGTTTAACAGATTATATCTCGGCGGAATAGCAGGCGCTCTTTCAAAGGAATACGATACCGTATTAGAGGCCTATAATCTTGACGAGGGCGCAAGGATTTATTCATATGCAAACATTAACGTAGATATTGCCGGCGGCGGAACCTTTAATGAAGTTTACGTAGGCGGTATATACGGTAGTTTAACCAATCACTCCCTCGTAAATATACATTTTAACGGCAAAATCAACGTAAAGCTTACCCGTTGTAACTTGTGGTTGGGCGGACTTGTGGGATCTGCAAAAAACACCACCGATCTCAATATGGCGTTACGCGGACTTGGAGTAAAAGGGGAGATTAACGTTTATTCCCTTTCAAAAGTTCTTGCCGGAGGCGTTGCAGGTCAAACGGAAGCTTGTACGTATAGTTCGGTTACCGAATCGATAACCCCAGTTATCGATAACGATAAAAGTTTAGTTCAAGGCACTCAAACCGCAAGCGCTGCGGTTGCATCTATAAATTAACTCATATAGTTGGAGGACGTATGATTTACAAAGTAAAAGAGAAGGAAAACTTCCGTAACTTTAAGGTATTCCGCGATAATCGCTTGGATTCTCGTGCTTATTTTATACCTTTCCCTAATGAAGCGAAGGCCCGTCAAGCAACTACGCTTAATAAGCGTTATACCAGCGAAAAGGTTATGGTTCTCAACGGCGAGTGGGATTTCAAGTACTATCGTAACGATAAGGAAATGCCTGCTACCCTCGATACCGAAAAGGTAGCGTTTGATAAAATCCCAGTACCTTCTTGTTGGCAATTTTTAGGATACGAGCCCCCGTTCTATACCAATATTCGTTATCCTTATTTGACCGAGCCCCCGAAGGTTTCAGTCAATAAGATAGAGGGCGTATACGGCAAAGATATAAACGGAACTACTTACGCTGTGGGCGAAAACCAATATAACAGCGTGGGCGTATACCGCCGTAATGTTAAGATCAAAGATCTTAATAAGAAATATATACTTTCCTTCCTTGGTGTATCGAGCTGTTTGGAGCTTTACGTAAACGGCAGTTACGTAGGTTACTCGGAGTGCTCGCATAATACCGCAGAGTTCTATATCGACAACTATATTAAATCTGGCGATAACGAGCTTGTGGTCATAGTACATAAATGGTGTAACGGCTCCTATCTTGAAGACCAAGATATGTTCCGCAATAACGGTATATTCCGTGACGTCCTCCTTTACGTCAACGAGCCCACCTTTATACTTGACTTTGAGTTTTTTGCAGGCAAACGCAACGATAAATACGATGCTATCTTGAACGTAAACGTAGTTGATTATCAATCGGCAAGCGTAACGGCTGTATTGAGAGATGGCAGTAAAATACTTGCAATGCGTTCGGTAAAAGCATCCGATAACACGCAAATCATGTTCGATAGCTTGGACGTTAAGGAGTGGAACGCCGAAGAACCGAAGCTTTACGATCTTACCATTACCCTTATGAGCGGTGGTAAGATTACCGAGTGTATTCGTAAGAAAGTCGGCTTCAAGACGGTTACAATCGAGGGTAACGTCTTTAAGATCAACGGCAAAGCAGTTAAACTTCTTGGCGTAAACCACCACGATACTTCGGAAAAGAACGGCTATTACCTCACTCCCGATGAGATCGAGCGTGATATTCGTCTTTGTAAGGAATTTAACATCAACACCGTACGCACCTCTCACTATCCTCCGGATCCTATGTTTATAGAGCTTGCGGATATCTACGGTTTATACATCGTTGACGAAGCGGACATCGAAACGCACGGTCTACCTAACGGTCAACAAGCATCTCGCAAGGCGCGCTGGAAGGAACATTATTGGGATAGAGTAAAGGGTATGTATATGCGCGATCGCAACTCTTGCTCGGTCGTTATGTGGTCTTTGGGTAACGAGGCAGGCGGTATCGTATGTCAAGATTACTGCTACAAAAACCTTAAACCTTTGACTTTATTGCCCATACACTACGAAGGTGCATGTAGGACTTCTCGCGGTAGTTACGACGTAGTAAGCATGATGTATACTTCCCCCGAAAACTGCTTAAAGCTTTCTCAAGGCAAGAACGCCGGCGTAGGCGTATATCCTATCGTTAATAGACACGCCAAGAATAAACCCTTCTTCCTTTGCGAGTACGCACACGCCATGGGCGTAGGCGCAGGCTCTTTGGAAGAATACGTAGATATCTTCTACAATGGCGACAACATGATGGGCGGTTGCATTTGGGAAATGGTAGATCACGCCGTAGCCCACGGTGAAGATTGCAAGTATAAATATACTTACGGTGGCGATCACGGCGAGTACGTACACGACGGCAACTTCTGTGTGGATGGAGTATTCTATCCCGATAGGACGCCTTCTACGACGGCATATGCTATCAAGAACAGCTATCGTCCGGTAAGGGCAAAGATGGCAGGTACGGGTATTATTGAATTGCGTAACCACCTTGCTTTCCGTAATGCAAACTATCTTACTATCAGGGGAACTTTACTCGTTGAAGGTAACGCACTATTTAGCTTTGATATCCCCTCCAACATCCCTGCAGGCGAAGCACGTAGCTATAACTTAAACTTTGAGCCTCTTGGCGGTGATATAGCAATCAACCTCGATTACTACGACGGCGATCGTCCTGTAGCATTTGAACAAGTAAGAGTTTGCGAGGCATTGACCGATATCAAGCGTATGGGTCGCGGATATAAACTTGTTGACAAGAAGGTTAACAATCTCTTATGCTTCGAGTTCGATGGTGGCGCAATTACCTTTGATCCCGAAAAGGCATTGGTCGTTGATTACCGCGTTGGCAATACTTCGATTCTTGCAGATAGACCTGCAAAAGAGGGTGGAAAGGGCAGAATTTATCCCAACGTATATCGCGCACCTACCGACAACGATCGCAACATCAAAAACTGGTGGCATAAAGCAGGCTACGACAACCTCACCATGAAGAAGGATGCCTTTAGCTATCAAATCTATGGTGACAAGGCAGAAGTTAACGCTACTTACTCTTTGTTCAATGTAAAGGGCAAGAAGGTGTTTACCGTTAAAGACGTATACACCATTTATAACTCCGGTATCGTTCGCGTTGAAAGCGCGGTAACGCCCAAAAATAAGAAGGGACCCATCCTACCGAGAGTGGGCAAGATTATCGAGCTTAAGCCGGAATACGACGACGTAATCTACTATGGATGCGGTAACCGCGAATGCTATCCCGACTTTAAGTCGCAATCACGTCTCGGCGTATATCGCAGTAGTGTTGCCGAAATGGAAGAACAATACATTAAGCCTCAAGAAAGTGGCAATCGTACCGACGTTCGTTACGTAGCGCTTCGCAACAACAAGGGTGAAGGCGTTATGATTTTTGCAGACGTTCAAGCTCTTAACTTTGGCGTTAAACGCGTAACGGATAAGGCTCTTGCACAATGCAATCATCGCGAAGATATTGTTTACGACAACGTAAACTACCTCGCAATCGACGGCTATATGGGCGGTATAGGCAGTAATAGTTGCGGACCGCTACCTATGGCAAAATATCAACTGAAAACAAATAGAAGTTATACTTTCAGCTTCAAGATGGTACCTTTTACCGATCTTGACGAGGAAATCTTAACCAATTCGTAAAGGGAGAATTATGAAGATTTATGCAGTAGACCGTACAACGGTCGTCAAAGATTATTTCGATTTATCAATACTCGATAATCTTAAAGCGGGTTTAGACTTTGAGTTTGATTGCTCAAGATACGGTTATTACGTAGTACAATTACTCGTATTACCGTCGTATAGTGCTAAATCCATCAAAATTTCAACAGACGTATTAGTAGGTAACGACAAGGAAATTGATAAAGCAGTTACTTGCTTTAACACTCAAGGCACAGATGCAAACGGACACAAATTCGAGCGTAGCATATCGCTTAACGAAGGCGAGCTAAAGCCGATTTTCATCGGTTTGGATTTTTCCAAGGCGGAAATAGGCAGTTACCATACCTACGTAACGATAGGGGATAAGAAGGTCAAGCTTACCTTTAACCTAAACGATTCGCTGGTGTTCAACGAGGGCTATGATAAGGGAACAACGCTCGCTCGTTTGAACTGGCTTAACTCAACCGCTCATATCAATAAAAAGATTGTTAAAGCCTACGAGGCGATAGTTATCGAGCGCAACACCTTGAGCTTTACAGGCAAAAAAGCAAGTTTTGGCAACGATGGTCTTATCGAAAACGTCGAAAGTTATTTTGGTGAGTCCAACTTTTTAGAGGAAGGCGTAACCAAGCAATTATTTAGCCGTCCTATCGATCTTGAAATTGACGGACAAAAGGTTAAGTACAATAAGATTAAGATAGTACCTCGCGCAAACACCGCGTTGATTACTGCTGATGGCAGATCGGAAAAACTTAAAGTTGACGTAACTGCTAAAGCGTTATACGAGGGCGCGCTAAATTATCATATCAAGCTTACCGCAGAAAAGGACGTTATCATACCCGACGTACGCTTAAATATGTATTTTGCCTCTGCAACCTATTTGGTAGGTCTTGGCAAAGAGGGCGGAAAACTCAACGAGAACGTCAATTTTAAATGGGATCAAAATAGAGCCTCCGACGTTGTCTTTATAGGCGATATTAACTGTGGCGCGGTAGCAAGATTTAAAGACGGCGAAAACTACGAAGTACCCGTATACAATCTATTTGCGCATACTCCTACGACTGTTCCGGTTGAAAGTTGGGATAACTACGGCAAAGGCGGTATAAACGTTACGTGTACCGAAGAAGGTGCAACGCTCACCGCATATACCGGTAAGAAGATTATATCGGCAGGTAAGTCCATCGACCTTTACTTTGACGTTCATCTAACTCCGTTTAGACCGGTCAACCTAAAAGAGGTGTTTGCAAATCGTATGGGTTACGACGGCGTAGAACTGACTTACGCTAATATTTTAAACCGTGCAAAAATGGATAAAGTAGGTTACGTTTGCCTCAAAAACGCAGGCGAATTGAACCAATTTGTTAACTATCCGTTTGATAAGGTTGAGGAACTTAAAACCCTTGCTTTGGAAGCCCATAAGCGTGGTTTAGGTCTTGGTATATCCTATGGTTTGCGCGACTTAAGTACCAAAGCTCGCGAGACCTTTGTTTATAAAGCATTGGGCGATGAGATTATTTTGCGCACCGACAATCATGCCGATACCGACAAGGTTTTGGTTGAGTATCTTGGCGAAGGCGCTACCGAGTCGCAAAAGCTAACGTATCACGTCAACCAGATTTTGGACGCTAAAGATATGTCTTACTATACCGTACCTCACTCGAGGATGGATAACTTCTTTGTTGAAGGCGTTGACTATCTTGTAAACTACGCAGATATCGATGCGATTTCGATGGAAAACCCTGCCATCAGTCGTAAAACTGCGGAGCGTATTGCAAAGAGCGTAACTTCAAAACGTGGTGGTAAAGGTATAGTCGAGCTTAAGGTTAACTCGCGTCACAACGACAAGAACGGATACGCCAACACTCTTTATTCCTACGTTGACGTAATTCCGTTTGCTAATAAGCTCTATATGAGTAAAGGGTTTGACCTTTCACGCGATCCCGATTACGTTTTGACTGAAGTCAGTGGTTTGATTTTCGGTATGACGGCAGATAGTCATTATGATGCGGGTGTTTCGCGCAGTTTGGTTTACGGCATGATGCCCAAGTTTGGCGAGGACGAAGCTATTTCGAGAGCTCTTGGAGACATCAATAAGATTTTTAACGATTTCGGCATCGAAAACGCAACCATGAAGGGATTCTGGGATAAGACCAATCCCGTCAAAGTTGATAACGCTAAAGTTTATTGTACAAGTTACTTGAACGGTGGCGATATGATAGCCGTTTTCTATAATGCAAACGATAAGACTACCACGTTTGAGGTAGGTGTTGAGAATAAATTTAACTTTACAACGTTGGGCAAAAAGGTATATGCTCCGCAAATAGAGGGCATGCAATCTGAAAAGAAAGTATCCTTTGGAAAACCGATGAAGTTAAAGGCTCACTCCGGACTTATCGTGTACGTCAAAAAAAGGAGAAAGAGTAAATAAGATGAAAAAAATCCCCCTTGTTGCTTTCGTTTTAATTCTAATCTTTTCCACCGCGGTTGGTGTGGCGGTAGCTTTCCGCCCTCAAGCCGAGCAAAAGGAAATAGAGGTTCCTGCAACCAACTACGACGTTGATTATGCTAAAGATGCGGTGATTACCAATATGGATAACGCCATCACGCTTACGTTTCCAGAGGCGCACAAGATAAATACCGTTGTTTTAACAGAACCCGGTCGTGCGATTAGGGATTTCGAGATTTATTATCAAAACGAAGTTGGTGAATACGTTTTTGCTTACAAGCAAGACGTAATCGGCAACTATAGATATTGTTGTTTTAAAGAGGTCGAAACCTCGTCCATAAAGATTGAAATAAAAGATTACGTGGGTGAATCGTGGGAAATAACCTCTATTGAGGTCTATCAAATGGGCGACAACAAGAGGGCGGATGACTTTAGGGTTACTGCATATGCAGTAAGTCAATATACTTACGCCGAAGATAGCGTAAAAGCCGACCACTTTAAAGCCATAACCCACGTTAACCTTATATCCACCGTTTTCTTTACTTCGAAAGGGGAAATCTACTTTTTAGATTCAGAGCAAAACGGCGTTATGGTTGACGGCGAAGAAGTTTTTAAAAAATCACTTCAAAACATTCGTTCTGCGGTCAAAGAGGGGACGACAATTGTTGCAACCTTGCTCGGTCAAGATAGACTTGGCACGGGTGAAAGCACCATTGAAATTCATGAAAGCGCTTTTACAACTTATCGCGATACCTTTATTGCAAACGCAGTGGCGTTTTGCAACAAGTATCAATTGGACGGATTATCGTTTGATTACGAATATCCCGAAACCATTGCTCAATACGGTAGACTATTTGACGTTTGCGGTGCTTTAAAAGAGGCGATGGGCGGTAAACTTATGACCGTTGCATTGGGTACTTGGGTAACCAGTAAACCATTGATTTTTGATCACGCAGGTTTGAAGAACGTTGATTGGGTGGAGTCTATGAACTATGACGAAGTTCGCGAAGATCCCCTCGGCAACCACTCCTCTTTTGAGTATAGCGCTTATCATCACATTTCGATGGTAAAAAAGCTTAACGAATTATTCTCATCTCCGGAAGCGCCGTATACCGATATTCTACAATATAATATGGGATTGCCGTTCTATTCCAGGCCGACAAACTATGGTGGTTATTGGGGCGACTACAAGCATAAAGCAGAAGAGCTTGGTAAGTATGGTAACGTTATACGCGACGAGTACTATGAAGCAAGCGACGGCAAAACTTATGACTGCTACTACAATAGCTACCAAATGATTTACGATAAAGTTTGTTATTCTATCGATCAAGGTATTGGTGGAGTTATGGTTTGGCATTACTCATGTGACGTTGATCCCGATAGCGAACTATCGTTATGGGATGCGATATACCAAGCAGTAGAGAGTAGAAAATAGTAATTTAGGTAGCCAAACTCGCTATAAGCGTAGCCTAAAGTTGAATATAAATGAATAACAATCAATAACGGTAGCAACCCTAAAAAGGAACGCTACCGTTTAATTTTTTGTACTCACACAACACGATAAATCGTGTTGAAATCTTGTATTGACTTTATCGCGCGCGTGTGTTATGATATATGCGTATATTATTAATCAAAGGTGCAACTATGTCTACAAACAAAAGCCGTACAATTTTATTTTTACTGCCGCTCCTTATTATTTTTGCGTTCGTAACAGCTTTTTCTTTACGCGCGCCCGAGCTTGATGCACGCGCAATCGAGGAAGAAGAGGACTACGTCGAATTGTCGGGCGGTGGCACTGCGGTTAACCCGTATCAAGTAACTACTCGCGATGAGTTTTTAGTTATGCTTAACGGCATCAACGCAACTCCCGATACCGTATACTCGAGGGTACCGTATTATGCAAACTTCAATCAAAGCTATTTTATGCTTCTTACTGATATTGATTTATCGCTTTTAGCAAGTGATGAAGTTATTGCGCCTATTGGTACGGTAGATCGTCCCTTTACAGGTGGTTTGTTTGGTAGCGGTTTTATAATATACAATTTGCACCTTGACGCGACCAACAATCCCATAAAGTCAGTAGACGGCTACGATAATTATGCGGGCGCGTTCGGCTACGTAGGCGCAGGCGCACAAATAAACAACTTGGGTTTTTCGGGGGTATCCATTGATTATCCCAGTACCGGTAAATACGTTGGTGGTATCGCCGGTTATAACGCGGGCACTATCGATAACTGTTTCTTTGACGGCGAAGTAAATGGCTATCAATACGTAGGAGGTATTGCCGGTGCAAACGAAGGCACTATTTCCGATTGCTTTGCTAACGGTAGCGTCACCGCCAACAATCCCGTTGCTTACCTTGGTGGTATCGCAGGATCATCGGTAAACGGAGCAATCAAAACCTCTTATACTTTAGCAACCGTCAAGGCAACAGGTACGGGCGCTACTAATGTTGGTGGTGTAACGGGCGAATTGGTCGGAAACACCCTTTCATACAGCAACTCTTATTTTAACAAATCGGTAAACGAGGGGCTCTATGCAATCGGTGGTGATGCCGAGAACTCTGCATATGACGTAGATAATGCAGGTCTTAAAATCAAGGGCTTAATTAACGTCGAGTTCAACTCGATGGATATTATCAGCCTTTTCGGAAGCGCCGCTAACAATAGCACCTCGCAAGACGAAGGATGGATTCGCAAGTTTACCGTTAACGATCACACCGAGTACGTTGCGCCAATTCATAAGAGATTTTATATGCACTCCGACGTAGAGGCCGTTCGTAACGTAGCGACAATACGTATGTTTGGCATCGACAAGGCTTCTGAGGAAGAGTGGGGTAGCGAGCTTAATCCGTACTTAATTTCTGATGCAAAGCAAATGATTAACCTCCAACAAGCGGTTAACGTTTACTCACAAACTTATTTAGGCAAATACTTTAAGCTCACAAAGGATATCCGCTATACAAGTAGCGTTTCTCCCATCGGTATATATAACGGTGACGAGCGTGACGTGGCCTTCCAAGCAACTTTTGACGGCGACAATCACGTTATTTACGACCTTCAAATTAATAAGACCGAAACCAAAACTTCGCACCTCGGTTTATTTGGATACTTGGGTGATTCGGGTACTGTCAAAAATCTTACGCTCGATAAATCCTGCACCGTTTACGGCGATCAATATATCGGAGCTTTGGTCGGATTTAATAACGACGGTGATGTAATTAATATCGAAAGCGCGGCTACGGTACAATCTACCTATTATTCAGGCGGTATCGTAGGCGAAAGCAACTTGGGCGTTTACGCAAACATTTTAAGTAAGGCCAATTTAGTTTCATCCAATATAAGCGCGACAACTTTATACGGCGTAATCGGTAGCATAACCAATACTCCTACCGCGGTAGATAACGTTTGGTATTATGCGGAAATCGGCGTTACCAAGTTCAGTGGCACCAATGATTTGGGTAACGTTATTTACGTTGACAAAACCGACGGCACTTTGACCGTTACTAAAGATGCAAACGGCAATATTACCTTTGTAGGCAATCCGAAGTCCGGTCTTGACGTTGAGTATCGTAACGGTGACGAGCTTATTTTACAAGAGGGTACGACTTATGTACAAGAGGCAACTACAGCGCCTTTAGGTATTGATAAAGCCAAGGTTTATGCAAGGTTTGTTCGTGCTCTTACCGCATCTACCGACCAACCGGTATCTTCAACCGTAACGGTCAAGGGAAACGAGAACTCCACTTACTATAGAGGACAAACCTTCTCGGTAGAAATAAAGATCGTCACGGGCGTTTACGTTAGAAACGTAAAAGGCGTAGATATCAACGGCACCGAAGTTGGCCTTGAAAATATCGACTATATGTACGATAGCATTGGGTCCGCTGTTATCTTTAGCGCAACTATGAAAGTAGCTCTTGTAGAAATAGTGGTTGACATTGAGGCTATCACTTGGAGTGAAGACGTTTTCCCCACGACGTATGTCTATAACGGCGAACCCGTATCTTTCCCCGTAGATCAGCTCCAACCTCCGGTAGGTTACAAAATTGAAGTTGCTTATACCGGTGAAGTTGCACCTAAAGATGCCAATGCATCCGATAGCGAAAATTATTCATTGACTATTTACTATAAGCACGTGGCAACCGACGTTACAATGGGCCTCAAGCGTGCAGATTATCACATCAACAAATTAAAGCTTAACTTGGTAAGCAATGCTTACGGATATTTGAGCACTTCAAAAGAGTGGGATAATAGCATACTTCCCGTAAATTGCCCCAGCGTAAATCAAGACGTAATGGCAAATAAGATACCAAGTGACGATTTGGTACTATCTGCAAAGATGTCCTTTAACACAACGTCTATTACCACTGGTACGGCAACCATTACCTATGAATTTGCATTGAGCGGTAAATCGGCTCACAACTATATTGTACCCGATGATTACGTATATGCTAACGGCTCCATCGTAAAGCGTCAAGTTACAATCAGTTTCAACAGTTACCAAAGCTATTTTGCAGGTCTTGGTAAAAATCCCTCGTACTCTCACGTAGCCATTGACTATAGCGGTGTATTGAACATTAAACCCATCGCTCCCATTTATAGCTTTACGCATACTGAAGAAGGCAAAGAAATGGGTAGTGTAGGTAAGTATAAGCTTAAGGTTTCCCTTCCTGAAACGGGCGCGGACGACTGCGCAAGTAAGTACTATAACGTCAGCTTTGCAGGAGCAAAACTCGACGTTGAAGATAGTCGCTACTACGTAGATTTTATCGTATTACCGCGTGAAGTTAACGCAATATATCTTATAGACGGCGTGGAAACTCTCGAAACGATATACAACGCTTCTAACCAAGCGATATCGGCACATTTTTATGATATTAACGGCGCAAAACAAGCGTTAAGCACCTCGATTACCGAGGTTAAAAACGCCGATACTTATACAGTAGGTATTGTGAACTTTACCGACGCAAACTATAGCTTTACCAACGGTACGGTATCGATAATAGTAGATAAGGCAACGCAAACCATTACCACCCCTGAAGATCAAGCAGTGGTCTTTGGCGCAAACGAGAATAAATATACCGCGACTGCTACGGCAAGTAGTGGCGCAGAAGCGGGCACTATTACGTACGCGTTATCAGATGCGTGCGCAGGTATGGGCGAGTTTGAAGTCGACGTATTGACCATCCTTAAAGCAGGCACTATTACCATTGAAGTTGAAGTTGCAGATAGCGCAAACTATTATGGTGCAAGCGCGAGCTATGAACTTGTAGTAAGCAAGGGTAGCATAGCAGTTTACGTCAATGATTTGACTGTCAATTACTCTGAAGATATTGTCTTTACCTTTGGCAACCAAGAGGGTATTGACGTTCAAGGCATCACCGGCGTAAAAGTATACGTTGACGGCGAGCTCTTTGACGAGAATAAGAATTACGTTGTACAAGAGTACAGCTTAACGATTGACGTCGCCGAAGCAGTATCTTATGGATACGAGGTAAGTGTGGCGGACGTAGATGCCAAACTTACGGTTAAGCCCCTCGATATAACCATTACCGCAAAGGCTGTAGAAAGCGTTTACGGCGAGCCCAAAAAGGCGCTTGAGTATGCAGTATCTGTTGATATTCCCGACGAACTTCAAGGCGAACTTGAGTGTAATATAACGGGCGTAAAAGAGGGTGGATACGAGATTTTACAAGGAACGTTAACCAACGAAAACAACCCCAACTATAACGTTGTTTCATACCTTTCAGCAATCTACACAGTAACCCCTGCAAAGCTCACCGTAGTTGCAAAGGATTTGACCAAAGAATACGGCGCTGAAGATCCCAAAGCAGAGTGGACCGTAAATGGCTTGATTACTGGCGATACTGAACAAAGCGTTGGTCTATCCGTTACGTTAACGCGCATCCCCGGCGAAGATACCTTCTATGCCGGCGACAGCGTAACAAGTCGTTCTTACGCATACTTTGCATCTCACGTAAGCGTAGCTTCTGCAAACTATACCGTAACGTTCGATACTGAAAATAGCGGTGCTCTTACCATTGTTCAAGGCACTCCTACTGTATCTAACGTTCAAGCAATAAGTATTACTGCGGGCACCTCGCTTAACGATTATGGTACCCCGACTGCAACGTTTACCGGCAATATCTACGACGTAGAAAATATGGGCTGGTCCAGCCAAGAGTTACTTGGTAGCATCAGCTGGAAGAAAAATGCAACCCCTGACTTTACCGATAGCTCGAGCCTCGATTACGTAGCCGTATTTACTCCTGAAAATCGTAATTACAAGGCGGTTGAGTTTAACGTAACCGTAAGCGTTATTCCTGTAGAGCTTACCGTAAACTTTACCGGTGCCAAGAGCATTGTATACGATGGCAAAGAGCATAAGGATATGACTTACACGCTCGTTGGTTTAATTTCCGGCGTACCTGCAGGCGAAACCGTAACCTATACTGGTGACACTAAAAATGCAAATAGTTTTGAAGTAAGCGTATCGATATCAAACCACAACTACGTTCTTAAAGGAACAACCAAGACGACGGTAACGATTACACCCGCAAAGCTTACCATCACCGCTCAAGCGATAACCGCGATGGAAGGTGATGAGATTACGGTTGTATACGATTATGACGGCTTTGTAGTAGGGGATAACGACACCAAGTTAACCTCTGCCCCGAACGCTATAATTCCTGCAGAGCCCGGCAACTATTCGGTAAAACCCTATGGTGCAAAATCTGCCAATTATGCGATTGAGTACGTAGCGTTTAGCGTTAAGATTCTAAA
The DNA here is from genome assembly GCA_017504305.1 of Clostridia bacterium. GTDB lineage: Bacteria > Bacillota > Clostridia > Christensenellales > DTU072 > Stercoripulliclostridium_A. The sequence goes on from JAFVRJ010000009.1 coordinate 19,039, forward strand.
AAAGACCCTGACAACTGAAGACGAGAGCGTAACCATAGAAGGATCCTTTGATGCAGACGTAACCGTTGAGGTTGCAGAAAGCACCGATAACTCCAAGATTGAGGAGCTTTACGCCAATATTAAAGATGGTTATAGCGCACTCGAAACCAAGGAAATTGATAAAGTTTATACTATAAGCTACGCACTTGGTGAAGAAGCTACTACCATTTCCGGAAAGACCTATTTGACCATGGCAATCCCCGAGGAATACGAGGATCTAACACAAATAGCTTTCTGTGCTTACACTGTACACGGCGAAGTTATTTACGTTCAGGACGTAACGTTCAACGACGGATACGTAACGATCAACGTAACCGATTGCCAAGCAATAGCCATTGTCGTTGAGGCAGAGCAAAGCAATCCGATGATACTTTATATAGCGATCGCAGCGGTAGTAGTTGTAGTTATCGTTATCATAATTATTGCTCGCAAGGTTAAGAAGAATCGCGAAAAACGCTTTATCAAATACGATGAAGAATAATCGTTAAGTAAAAATTAAAGCGGAGCAAACTGTAATAGACATAGGGATTTTTAAGCAATAACAAAAGCGTAGCCCACTATACTTCGCAAAAAGCGAAATATGGTGGGCTTTTCTTATCCACAGAATAGTTAAGTAATTTAGTTATATTTTTAGCCTTGTGGCTAAAAGTGATATGCAAGTTTCTTGCGTGATATTTTAACCTACGGTCAAAGTTATATTATATTTGCCATAACTTACCCTGTGGGTAAATATAACTTTGCGTAGCAAAATATAACTGCGAAAGCAATATAACTTGCCGATAGGCAAATATAACTAGTGCGTCAGTAATAATCCCTATTACTGACGCACTAAGTGCTCCGCTTTTTTTATGCTCAAATCGAGGGCGAGGTAAAAACTACTTTTTGCGTGAGAACAGGGCGGGTAGTATAATCGGTTTGGTTTCGCCTATATCAACCATTTGTGTCTTGAGCTGTTCGCGTAGTTTTGCGCGTACTGCCTTATATTGTTTTGACTTTACAAGGTTTGTTCTTTGATGGGGGTCTTTGTTTACGTCGTAGAGATAGTCTTCAAAATAGAATTTTGCTCTCCACTTGATATAACCGATACCTACAGCGCGCACGGAGTATAGATAATCTTTCGTGCGGATTGCACGTCCCACTTGACTTTCGCTTATTTGTATAAAGGCGTGGTCGCGTTCAACGTCGCTTTGTAGGGAGGTTCCTGCGTAACTATCGGGTATATCGATGCCTGCAAAGTCAAGTAAGGTTGCGGGCAAATCGATTAGACTTACGACGTCTTGACGCACTTTGCCACCGAGGAATTTACCGCCTTTTATAATGAGCGGGATATGGGTGCATGAGTCGTGAGAACTGCGCTTGTATTCCAAATTGCGCGTCTTAAAGTGAGAGCCATGGTCGGAGGTATATATAATAATGGTGTTATCGTAAATTCCCTTTTCCTTGAGTTTTTCGACCAATCTGCCGACGTTATAATCGAGTCTATTTATTGCAGAAATATAATCGGGATAGCACTTGTTATAATCGCCTTTCAGGAAAGATAAATCCTCGGGGATAGGGTAGTTTTTGTAGCTTTCAACTGTTGGTTTATATCCCTCGTAGCAGCGGCGGTCATTTTGATGATGTGGCTCAAGTTGCGATACAAACATAAAGAAAGGTTTATTATCATCATGGTTATCAACGTACTCCAAAGCATAGTCGTTTATGCAGTCGGCGCGATAACCTTTGAACTCCAACTTATTGCCGTCTTGGTCAAAAACGTAACCATCGTAACCATGCGAAGTGAACTCCAATACGTCGGCAGCTCGTACGTATTTATAATCGCCTTGGCGGTCTTTTGGTATACTGCTATTCTCACAATGGATACCTATACCTGGGTATCTATCGCTTGCCAAGTGCCACTTGCCAATATAAGCGGTATCGTAGCCGGCATCGTTAAAATAGGATGCAAGGGGCTTAATATCGGGGTTTAAAGCAATACCGTTCCAATAGGAGCGATTTTGTGTTGCGTACTGTCCAGTCTGCAAGCAAGCTCTTGCCGGACCGCATACCGGTTGACAGGTAAAGCAGTTAGTAAACTTAACACCCTCGTTTGCGAGTTCGGTCAAAGAGGGGGTTAGGGAAGGCGTTACCGTATCCCAGCGTTGTTGATCTGCAAAATAAAAAATAATATTTGGTCTGTTCATGTTTTAATATTACAACTTTTAAGCCTTTAAGTCAATAGTTTGATTGGACGCCTCGCGCGCTTACATAGCGCGCAATTAAGTAATTGACTTTTAGTTGTTTATGGAGTATAGTTATAATAGCTACCTTTATGGAGGTGTAAAATGGCAAAAGCCCCAAACCCACGCAACCCTTTACAAAAGAGAATCAAAGAGCTTTCCGTAGATGCAACTAAAAGCACAATTATTAAGGAGCAATACTACGAAGAGTATGATTGTAAACGTGGCTTAAGAGACATCAATGGTAAGGGTGTTTTGGTCGGCTTGACCGAGATTTCCGAAATTATCGCGGCAAAGACCGATGAGAACGGCAATCGCATACCCTGTGATGGTGAACTTTATTATCGCGGTATACCCATTGAAGATATCGTAAAAGGTTTTGTTAAAGAAAAACGTTTCGGTTTTGAAGAAACGGTATTTCTACTTTTGTTCGGTAGACTCCCCAAAGAGCAAGAGTACGTAGAGTTCCGTGGTATACTTTCCGCACTCCGCAAGCTCCCTTCGGGTTTTTTGCGTGACGTAATCATGAAAAAGCCCTCTGCGGATATGATGAACGTTTTACAACGTAGCGTACTTACTTTATATGCCTATGACGACAATCCCGATGCTATTTCTATGGATAACGTACTCATGCAATGCTTGGATTTGATTGCAAAATTCCCGATGTTGTCGGTATACGGCTATCAAGTATTTAAGCATTATCACGAGGATAAAGGTTTAATAATCCATCAACCCGATCCCGACATGAGCACTTCTGAAAACATCCTTCATATGCTCCGTCCGGACGGCAAGTTTACCCCGCTCGAGGCTAAAATACTCGACCTATGTTTGGTGTTGCACGCAGAGCACGGTGGCGGTAATAACTCTACGTTTACAGCTCACGTCGTAAGTAGTTCCGGTACCGATACCTATTCGGCAATCGCTGCCTCTCTCGGCTCCCTCAAAGGTCCTCGCCACGGCGGTGCCAACGCAAAGGTCATCCAAATGATGGATGATATTGCGGCAAACGCTAAATCCTACTCTGAAAAGGACATCAAGGATTATTTAAGACTTATTCTTGACGGCAAAGCTTTTGATCGTCAAGGTCTTATTTACGGCATGGGCCACGCAATATACTCTGTATCCGACCCCCGTTCCAAGATACTCAAGAGCTTCATTAAGCCCTTGGCTATCGATAAAGGATTGGAAAAGGAATACGAGCTTTATCGTAAGATAGAGGTATTAGCACCTCAAGTTATTGCTGAAAAACGTAAGATTTACAAAGGTGTTTCGGCAAACGTTGACTTTTATTCGGGATTTATATACAGACTCCTTGGTATTCCCACCGAGCTGTTTACCCCGATATTCGCCATCTCGCGTGTTGCGGGTTGGAGCGCCCACCGCATAGAGGAACTTGCTAACCAAGGCAAGATTATTCGTCCTGCATACGAAGCGGTGGCACCTCATGCAAAATACGTAAAATTACAAGATAGGAAATAGGACATGCTAAATTTAATACCAAAGCCTAAACATTATGAGGAAAAATTCGGTGAGTTTGTTATTAACTCCGAAAAGACCGTTTTTGCAGATGACAACTTGGTATATGCTCGTGAAGTATTTTGTAACTTTATAGAGTCTGTTTGCGGATTTAAACCGCAAGTAGTCGTTAGCAGAAAAGCAGATATTCGTTTTATATACGATAGACACGTTCACAAAGAGGGCTACGTTCTTGATGCCGACGTCGATGGATTGGTTATAAAAGCATCTCATCAAAAGGGAGCCTTTTATGCGGTACAAAGCTTGCGTCAGTTGACGAGGGGCGATCTTCTTGAAAATCCCGAGTTTTTGACCTTGCACGCAGTACATATCGATGATGAACCGCGTTATGCTTTCCGTTCGTTGATGCTTGACGAGGCAAGATACTTCCATGGAGTGGATACCGTCAAGAATATTTTAGACATGATGGCTTACCACAAGCTAAACGTGTTCCATTGGCATCTTACCGACAACGAAGGTTGGCGTATCGAAATCAAAAAGTATCCTCGCTTGACGGAAATCGGTGGGGTTCGTAAAGGAACGCAAACCATGGCTTGGGGTAATCAAGTTATCGATTGGACGTTGCACGAAGGATATTATACCCAAAGCGAAATTAAGGAAATCGTTGCATACGCCGAGCGCCTCAACATAATGATTATTCCCGAAATTGATGCACCCGCTCACTTTGGTGCAGCTATTGCTGCGTATAAAGAGTTATCTTGTGCTGACGTAGAAATGGAAACTCCCATCGTACACGGAGGTACGCCAGAGAAGCACGGCATCGGCAACGTTATAGCTTGCGCCGGCAAAGAAAGCACTTATCAGTTTATTTATGACGTTATAGATGAAGTTACGGCGTTATTCCCGGCACCGTATTTCCATATCGGTGGCGACGAAGCGCCCAAAGCGGAGTGGCAAAAATGCCCTCATTGTCAAAAGGTTATGAAAGAAATGGGCTTGAAGAACGAAGAGGAACTTCAAGGATATTTCAACAATAAAATAGCCGTATACTTAAAGCGCAAGGGCAAACGCCTTATTGGTTGGAACGAGATTTTGACAGCAAAGAGGTTGGAAAAGGATATTATCGCGCAATATTGGACCTTCAACCGCGATATGAACGTTGAAAATTATCTTTTGAGCGGACACGATATTATACTTTCCAAGCATCAAGCTTTCTATTTTGATATGCCTTATGCTCAAAACAGGTTAAAAACCACCTACGAGTTTGAGCCTGAAAAGGCGCATATTACGCGTGCGCAAGAAGGTATACTTGGTATCGAGGCGACCTTATGGACGGAGTGGATTCCGCACGAAGAGCGCATTGATTATCAACTTTATCCTCGCATGGAGGCGCTTGCAGAGGTGGCTTGGACACCCAAAGATCAACGCAATTACAAAGACTTTATTGCACGTCTTAAAAAGTTTTTGCCGATACTCGATCGCAACGGCGTAGAGTATTGTCCGCTATCTCTTGCCAACCCTAAAGGCCTTAAGAGAGCTAAAACAATAAAAGAGTTTAATAAACGCAACGCTCACGTTGAGTACAATCACGCGCTCGTAATACGCAGAAGAAAGAAATACCGTTAATGGAGCTTATTTATCGCACCGATTATACAATTACCGAGGATATGTGTCATAGACACGTAGACCTCGGTTTTGCTCTAAAAGAGGATGCGAAAGCTCTAAAAATAGTATATTCCTATAGCCCCAAGGTTTACGAAGGGGAAGACGCCCTTGAAAAGGCGGTGGAAGCTTTTAAGGAAGCTTACGGCGCCCATCCTATAGACCTTGAGGAAGTAAAAGTGGAGATGCCGTTAAAAAACCACGTTACTTTGTCTTTGGAAAAAGAGGAAGACTTGGTAGGTACGGCACACCGACATAACAACAATATTGTCGTAGAGGTAAGCGATAAAGTCGCAACAGTAGGCTTTAAACCCACTAAAATCACCAAAGGCGAATATAAAATCACTTTGTCGGTACACGCAATCCTTTGTAAAGTCTACGCTCACGTTGAGGTGTATGCGCTATGAGTTATAACCTTAAGTTCGAACTCCATACCCATACTATTCATAGCGATGGTTCGTTTACCCCAAAAGAGCTTGTAGAGTGCGCCATAAAATACGGTTACAACGGCATAGCAATAACCGATCATAATACCGATTCCGGCGCCGATGAGTGCGTTAAATGGGGTAATGAACTCGGTTTAACCGTCATAAAGGGCATTGAGTGGACCACCTTTTGGGGACATATAGTAGTGCTTGGTGGTAAGTCTTCGATAGACTGGCGTAGCGTTACCCCTCAAAACGTCATAGAAAAAGTTAAAGAGGCAAAGCGTGCCGGCGATATAGTAGGTATCGCTCACCCATATAGAGTGGGATATCCTGTGTGTACAGGTGGTCGTAACCAGTTTCCGCAGGAACTTTTCGAGTACCTCGACTTCTATGAAGTCGTTTCGAGCGAATTGGAAGACCCGACTAACTTAAGGTCAGCTCAAGAGTATTACGAGCTAAAGCAAAACGGATACAACCTAACGGGAACGTACGGCCGAGATTGGCATCGTGATAACGATAGGGCAGGAGCGACCTATCTTGCGACCTATCTGTATTCCGAAAATCCTACGATCACGGCGGAGGAAGCCCTCGAGGCAATCAAACAAGGCAAAGTCTACGTTGGCGATAGGTCAACTGGAGAATTTATATTGAGGTAAAAATATGATTACAGCACATGGTGGAGCATTGAAGACGGGTAGAAATACCAAGCGCTATTTTAAAGTAATAGCTAATTACGATATGGAAGCAGTCGAAGTTGATATCCGCAGAAAAAATGGCATTTTGTACCTCGGACATACTCACGTACCTTTCTTAAAGCACAATAGAGTGCCCCTTTCTTATGCGTTTGAATTCTGCGAAAAGCACAATAAGCGTATTAATTGCGACGTTAAAGAAGAGGGTATGGTAAAAGACGTACAACAACTTGCAAAGGATATGGGCGTTGAACACTTGGTATACTTTACCGGCTCCGTTACTCCTGAAGAAATCAAAGATTTAGGTGACTGCGAGGTATACGTTAATACCAGCTTCTATAATGATAAGTTTAGCCTTACCATAGGCAACCTCCCCAAAATCAAGGAGTATCTCGATAGCTTTAACGCAAAGGGTTTAAAGGGTATCAACATCAACTACCTTTTGACCAACGAGGCGTTATGGAATAAGGCTTTCGAGCTTGGTTTAGGAGTATCGATTTTTACCGTTGATATCGAAAAATCGCTTAAGAAGATTATTAAAATGCCTTTTGATAACGTTACGACTAATAGGGTCGATATTGCGTTAAAGGAGCGCAACGCATAATTATGATAGATTTTGCAGTAGTAGGTATTGGTAGGATGGGCTCGATACACTCGAGCAACCTCGCAAACGGTTTGGTAGAAGGCGCGCGCCTTGTAGCCGTTTGCGATACAGACATGGCAAAGCTTCAAGAATTTAAAGTTAAGTATCCTGAAGTGCTGACTTTCGATAACCATATTACCATGCTTAAGGAGTGTAAGCTTGATGCGGTTTTGGTGGCGACACCACACTATTCTCACGTACAAATAGTTACGGATACTCTTAATAGCGGGGTAAACGTTCTTTCGGAAAAACCTCAAAGCGTAACTATAGGAGAGGCCGGTAAAGCTAATATCGTAGCTCAATCGCATCCTGATTTACTATACGGCATTATATATAACCAGCGTACCAATCCCGTTTACGTTAGGGCAAAGGAAATTATTACTTCCGGCGCACTTGGCGGAATTCGTAGAGTTACTATGATTATTACCGATTGGTATCGTTCGCAGTTTTATTACGACCAAGGCGATTGGCGTGCAAGCTGGTCGGGTGAAGGCGGAGGACTGCTTATTAATCAATGCGTTCACCAACTTGATATTTTGCAATGGTTAACGGGTATGCCGAAGACCATTAACGCCGTTTGTAAAACCGTCAATCGCAATATTACGGTTGAGAACGACGTTACCGCAGTTTTCGAGTATGAAAACGGCGCGAGTGGTACTTTTGTTGCAAGCGGGCATGAGCTTTACGGCACCAATCGCTTGGAGATTGCCGGTGATAACGGAAAAATCGTAATCGATAATATGGAGTTAACGTTTATCAAATACGATGAGAGCGAGTTTGAAGTCAACTCAAAGGTGACTGAAGGCTATGGTGAAACGGGAGCAAGCATCGAACGCTTAAAGTACGAGGGCGACTGGCGTGAGCGCGACGAAAAGTATGGTCAACAATTGAGGGTTGTCGAAGCGTTTACCGAGGTACTGCTTGGCAAGCGCACCGCACCCATAGCTTATGGTAAAGAGGGAATAAACGCTTTATCGATTATAAACGGAATATATCTATCGGCTTATGCCGGCAAAAAGGTAAGTTTACCTCTTGATGCCAAAGAGTACGATAGTTTACTTGATAATCTCGTTAAAGGAGAATCAAAATGAGTGTAACTTTTAGTGACGGCGCAATCGTCAAAGAGGATCTTTTTTATAATAGAACCTACTACGATATTTCCAACAATCTCTTGACCGCGCAGTTCGATGGGTTAGGGGGATTAAGTAAGTATTCGGTTATCAACAAGTGGAACTATTTAGAGTACTTTTTTAATCAAATGTCCTTTAACGGTAAGGTTTTTGATTTGCATACCCCTAAAAAAGTTACCATGGTAGGGCGCCGTATGATTATCGAAACTGAGACGGAGGATGCCTACCTTAAAATTACGCAATTTGCAGGCGATAAGGTAAACGCCATTTTCGAGGAGTTTGAAGTAACGGCAAAAGAGGACGTTACTTTTGAAAACGTCATAAATATTGAACTTGACTACTCCTCGTATATACGCAATCTTTTTAAGGATCGTCGTAGTTTTAAAAACTTTGCGCGCCTTGCAACCGGATTTGTGGCAACGGCAATCAAAGGCCATAAGCACAATGCTGACGAAGGTGATTTTATAACCATACGCAGTAGAACGATAGAGGACTTTTGCTTTGATTTTGCTGTAAGCAAACCCGCCCGTCCTCTTGAAGCCAACCGTTTTTGCACCAATCAATTGGTTGCGGAACTATCATTGAAAAAAGGCGAAACGGGACGTGTTAAAATCGTAATCAGCGGTGGCACGTTGAAAGATATTAGCTACGCGGACGTCAAAGACTGCTATCTGAAATTCGATTATTATAAGCAAGAGGCGACTGAATATATCGCTAATTTAGCTTGCCCCGATTCATGTAACACGGAGTTTTTAAAAGCATACTATAAGAGCTTGTACAACTGCTCGTTGAGCATGTATAAAGAAATGGGTAAGTTTAAAGGCTTTTTGGCCGGAATAGTATATCAATCTCCGGCAAGAACCTATTATCGCGACGGTTATTGGACCATATTAAGCATATTGCCCAAACGTCCGGATCTCGTTCGTAACGAGATTATTACCCTTGCAACCGGAATAAATAAGGACGGGGACTGCCCATCTGCCGTCAAATATAATTTTACCAACTGGTGGGGTAACCACTATGATAGCCCATCTTTCTTTGCAATAATGTTATACGATTACGTACGTACCACGGGTGACCATAGCATTTTGAGCGAGAAATGGCGTGGTAAGACTATACTCGATGCGGCAGTCAAAGTAGTAGAGAAATTGGCAAGGGAGGAGGACAGCACCGGATTGCTCTATAAGGGCGGTGAGTACAATAGGCGCGACTGGTGCGATAACGTATTCCGCCAAGGATATTGTACTTACGATGAAGTGCTATACGCTCGTGCGTTATACTCACTTGCCGAGCTTTATAAGGGTGTGGACGATAGTAAATCATCAAGCTACAACGCACGTTGGTTAAAAGTTAAGGATGCCATTAATAAAATACTTTGGGAACCTAAACTCGGTTATTACGTAAACTATAAAGATAAAAACTTCACCGAAGACAACCTTTCTATTGATACGGTTATAGCTGCATTGTTCGGCATAGCATCGGATGAGCAAGCAGTATCAATGCTAACTAAAATGCAGGAGCTTTTAGAGTCGCGCAACAACCGCGAGCAAAAGGCAGGGGACTTTGGCGTACTTTCCGTTTATCCCTTCTATAAAGACAACAAATCGGTGGTTTTAAAATCCAGTTGGCCTTTCTATTATCATAACGGCGGAGATTGGCCTTATTGGTCGGCAGTTTATGCCTATGCTAAATTGAAGTACGGCATGGAGTACGAGTATCCCCTCACGAGGTGGTTTGAATACAACCTACAAAAGGGTAATTATACTCCCGTCGAGTTTTACGCACCGCTTCATAAAGACGGCTCCTTGTTGCAAGCTTGGAGTAGCGTAGGGGCGTTCGTTTTGTCTTACCCCGACGGTAAATTCTTCGATTAATCTTCAAGTCGCTCCGAGGAGCGACTTTTTTATTAATTGCAATTGCGCTCGCACAAGCGCGCTCATTGGTCCGCGCGCGTTAAATAATAGTAAAAAGACCGCATATCGATTGCCTTATTATTATATTTATTATATAATATACGCAGTTTAATGCCAAGGAGTCAGACTATGCGTCTAATTCGTCGTTACGGTTTAATGTGTATTTTAGTTGCTTTACTGCTTGTTAGCTTGATTTTCGTCACTGCTTGCGGTTCAAATGATGATGTTGATGGGGACGAGGTCGTTAAGGTTCGCATCAATAACTTTTCTGCAACTCAAGTTTACGAGAGCGACGAGCTCAATTTACACGATTGTTCTCTTTTAGCAACTCTTGCGGACGGCTCGGTAGTTACCGTACCTATCACCGCCGACATGATTTCCGGCTTTAACAATAAACAACTTGGCGAACAAAACGTAAAAATCACCTATGCAGGCTTTACGCTTGAAGTAAAAATCAACGTAAGTTCCGTTCAAATTCAACGCATTTCTTTTGCAAATATCCCCGAAACCGTTTCCGTAATACAAGGCGGTAAAATAGATTTATCCGAATTCGCAATCAACGTTCATTATCAAACCAGAGCCGTCGTGCTCGATAAGATTACCGAAGCAATGCTTGGCGGTTACGACACCTCTTTGCCGGTAGGCGAGCATACTGCTTATATAAAATACGCGGGCTTTAGTATTCCCTTCCAAGTACACGTTCTTCCCAAGACCGTTATCAAAATTAGTGTTAAAACGTTGCCCATCGATAGACAATATTTCGTAGGCGACAACGTTCAACTTGATCCTTCAGGCTTGGTCGTTCATCGTATGTACGATAACGGTAGTGAAGACGATATCGCTTATGACGATCATCCTGAAGAATTTAGCTTCAATTACGATTTTTCTTACGAGCGCGCACACGCAGCGGTAACAGTAACCGTTGGTGGTAAGAGTACTACTTTCGATTGTACCGTTTCCAAGCCCCAATGCATTTCGATGAGCATCGACGTTTTGCCGTGGTCCAACGGTGTTTCGGTTGAAGGCGAAATATATAGCTCTGCTATCACAAATATGGTCGAAGGCGACTCGATAAATTGGAGTAGAGGTAGCGCAACGCTACACTACAACGACGGCACCACCGAACGTATTTCATTGGATAGCGATAAGATTTATCCCTATTATAACAAGCAAGGTACCGGCAACGATTATTTGAGTAACCACCACGTATTTAACGAGGTAGGCCAACATATTTTATATTTGCGTTACGGTAGCTACGATTTCTTTACTCCTCTACATATCGGCGTTCGTGCTAAAGAAGCATATTCAATGAGAGTAGCGGACAGCCGTCCCGAGGACCAACAAATTACCGCTCCTTCCCGCTATTTCGTAGACGGTCAAACTCTTCCCGTAAGCTTCTTGAAGTACAACGTTTTGTACGATAACGGTAGCTACGCCTTCCCCAAAGACGAAGTATCTCAATGGGGTGATATTGATGAAGGTATGCTTGCCGACGACGGTATTTCCACCCTCCGTTTAACTGCTAACGAAAGCGGTAAGCAAACTATTAACTTTACCGTTGAAGGCGTAACCGCAGGATTTACCCTCAAGGTTGTACCTCGTCTTGCAACTAAAATTCGCGTAGGGTTACCGCACAGGGACGTATACGTTGCCGGCTCACAACTTGATTTGGCAGGCTCTTATTTGTATAGAGAGTATAACGATAACACCTTCGATACCGTTTCTCCCATACCGCAAAGCTACGTTTCGGCTCCGTCTTTCTCTACGGAAGATAATTACACCGTAACGGTAACCGTCCCCGCTTACAATACCGAAACCAATCAACAAACCACTATCGTTGAGCAATTCACCGTTAAAGTAGTCGTACCGTCAAATTACGTTACTGCGGTTTCTATCGAAAACTATAACTTCAACGAGACTTATGAGTTCCCGCTATACGAATCTATACCGTTTGCATCCATGAGCATGAACGTCGTTTACAATAACGGCGCAAGGACGGAATCGGTTGCTTTGACCGAAGCTACCATCCTCGAAGCAAACGAGTATGCTTTAGGTTTACAAGAGATCCTATTCCGTTACGAAGGTTACGTATTCAGTCTACGCGTTAACATCGAAGGAAGAAGGGTTTCCTCTATCGAAGTTTCGTCTGCTCCGCAAAAACTTGTTTACTTTGTCGGTGAAGATACCGAGCTCGATATCACCGGACTCCTCGTTACCAAAGTATTTAACGATGGCGATAGGGGCGAGCAAAGTATGTTCGACGAGTTCTGGAGCTTCAGCGGTTACGACCTCACTAAAGAGGGCGCACAAAACGTTAAAGTAACCTATGACCTTGGCGATCGTAAGTTTACCACTTCCTATCAAATCGAAGTCGTTACCGGTAGCATCAAGTCGATTGCTATCGATTATGAAAAGCATGCACAAGCTTTCAAAGAGTACGAAGGCGATTTGGTATTAGAGGTTTCTTACCGCGATAACCTCAACCTCACTTACGTATACAACGGCGTTAACGACGGTATTCCATACAGCGAAATCAGAGTTATTACCTTCAACGTAGAGTACGTTACTGCTAATAACAACACTTACGTTGTAGAAAGAGAACTCAAGGCAAGCTATATAAGCTATAACAAGGACGTCCTTTACGGCACCCCCGATGCGCCCATAACCGATTATAAAGAGAACGTTTCTATTAATTACGGCGGTATTTCCACCGGACTATTTATTCACGTAATCGGTCGTTCACTCCAAAGCATCGAAATTTTCTCGAGACCGTATACTCTTGCGTATGCCGAAAAGCAATCCCTTGACTTTGAAGGCGGATACATCAAGCGTAATTACAGTGATGGTCAATACGATTTATTACCCATGACCAACGGCTATATCAGCGTAAGCGGTTACGATGCAAATTACTTTAGTAAAGTTCAAGGCGGTACCAGCTACGAGCAAACCGTAACCCTCACTTACGGCGGTAAGAGCACGTCGTTTAACGTTACCACTTATCGTAAGCTCAACGCCGCTCCCACCTTGGGTAATAGCTACTTCCGTTACGGCGATGATAGCGAACCCATCGTTACCATACCCGAATCCATTACCGGCTTTATCGTACCGGAAACCTCGCTTGAGTATCAGGTAAACGGCGAGTGGACTGCCGTACGTCCGAAGGCAACCGGCTCATATCCCGTACGCATTATCGTATACGAAAACGAATACTATAACGCTTCGGTTGTTGAAAACGAATCCTTAAAACTCAACATTACCAAGAAGACCATCCTTATCGATATCGTTCCTCAAGTTAAAACCTACGGCGAAGCAGATCGAGATATCGTATATACGATTGCGGACGGCGAATTGGTTGGTAACGACGTTATCGAGCTTGAATTTGCTCGTGAAGAGGGCGAAGACGTTAAATACGTTATGGTAGCCGGTCAAAACGTAGTGGATAGCTACAAGATCACCGTTAAGTTCAAAGAGGGTCAAAACCAAAACGCATACTACGAGTTAGCATATGCTCAAGTGGGCTTAACCATTATGCCTCGTCAAATTGATAGCAAAGAAAAGGCTACTAACGTTAAGTTTACTATCGCTAATAACATCGTTGCTTCCGCAATGGTTACCGATGCTCAAAACTTGAACGTTTATATCGACAGTAAAGACTTTGTTTACTATGCAAAAGATCCTAACTCTAATGAGGAGGATCAGGATCCTTATACCATTAAGTTAAACGGAGCTCCCAGTGCTCCCGGCGAATACAAGGTCGTGATTTCGGACAACTACTTATTTGAACATGCAGAGTCCGTTTATTCAACTACCTACACGATTTCATAAAATAAATAAAATAAAATATAAAACGACTACACCAGGAGGTAAAAATCTATGGACAACGAACAAAAGTACTCGATTTCTCAATGGGAAGAACCGGAACGCATATATGCCGACCTTAAAAAATTAACTTCTCAACCTATTTACGAGATTTCTGAAGAAGAACATCAACGCGTACTCGAGCATTTTAACACCAAGTGCGCAGGATCCAAGGCTATCGCAACCGAGGCCAAAAACTACATCCCCGGCGGCGTACAACACAACCTTGCTTTCAACTATCCCTTCCCCATTGCTATGGCAAAGGCAGAAGGTGCTTATATGTACGACGTTGACGGCAACGAGTACATCGACTTCCTCCAAGCAGGCGGACCCACCATCCTCGGCTCCAACTATCCGGCTATCCGCGAAGAAGTTAAGAAGCTTCTCGACGAGTGTGGCCCCGTTACCGGTCTTTTACACGAAGCAGAACTCCTCCTCGCAAAAGAAATTAACAAGCATATGCCCTCTATTGAAATGTTCCGTATGCTTGGTTCGGGTACCGAAGCTGTTATGGCAGCATTACGTATCGCACGTATCGCAACCGGCAAAAAACGCGTTATTAAAGTTGGTGGCGCTTACCATGGCTGGTCCGATCAAATGGTATACGGCTTAAAGATTCCCGGCACTCGTCAATATCTCGAGAGTCACGGTATCCCCGGCAGCAGCTATAAGAACACTGACGAAGTACGTCCTAACGACCTTAAGATGCTCGAAACCATGCTTAAGATCAACAAGCTCCGTGGCGGCACTGCAGCTGTTATCGTAGAGCCCGTAGGCGCAGAAAGCGGTACTCGTCCCATCAGCAAAGATTACAATGAAAAGGCACTTGAACTTGCTCACAAGTACGGCGCACTCTTCATCTTTGACGAAGTTGTTACCGGTTTCCGTCTTGGTCTCGGTGGCGCACAAGGTTACTTTGGCGTAACTCCTGACCTTACCGTATTCGGTAAAGTTATCGCCGGTGGTTATCCCGCAGCAGGTGGCGTAGGTGGTCTTAAGAAGTACGCAGGCTTAATGGCAGCAGGCGTTGCAACCGGTAAGCACCGTGCATACGTTGGCGGTACTCTTGCAGCTAACCCCTTAAGCTCCCTTGCAGGTTACCTCACCATTAAGGAAATCGAGCGCACCAACGCTTGCGTAAAAGCAGGTCAAGCAGGTGATAGACTTACCGCAGGTCTTAAGAAGCTCGTTGAGAAATACAACCTTCCCTACGTTGTATACAACCAAGGCTCCATCGTTCACCTTGAGTGTACCGGCGCTATGAGCTTTGACTACTCCTCCTTATGCTTAATCAAATCGCTCCTTGGCGTTCTCAAGAACAAGCCCATGGTTATGGAGCGTAAGGTTGCTATGGAGCACATGGGCGCTGCATACATGGCAAACGGTATCGTAACCCTTGCTGGTAGCCGTCTCTACACCTCTCTTGCAGACACCGACGAAGTTATCGACGAAGCACTCCGTCGTTTTGAAAAGGTATTCGCAACCGTTGTTAAGACCGATAAGGGTCTCGTTAAATAAGAGGACTATATGATTGATAAGTTAAAACTCCAAATCCTCGAGTTTTGCAAGGCTATGGAGGAAGATAAGCTTGTTGAGCTCGGCGACACCATGAGTGTCAGAACCGATAACGGCATGCTTATAACTTCCCCCTTAAAGCCTATGGCTCAAATCACCGAGGAAGACATTATTTATATTGCAAAGAAAGACGCTAAAGACGAGCTTTCGGCTCTCCATTTAGCCATTTACGGTGCCCGTGAAGATATTAATGCAATAATTATGAACCATGCTCCTTTCTGCGTAGGTATTGCGAAGAAGTGCAAGAAGATGCCTGCATGTTTGGACGATATGGCTCAAATTATCGGACCCACAGCAAAAGTATCTCCTTCTTACAAAGCAACCGACGTATTAAAGACCATGCACAATCGTAACGCATGCTTAATACGTAACGGCGGTGTTATCGCTACCGGCAGAACTCTCGACGAAGCACATACCGGTTCGTTAGTTCTCGAAAAGGGCGCTTTGACTTACGTTGGTTCTACCGTACTCGGCAATTCCGTTAAAATCGGTTTATTCGACGCTATTTTGATGCGTACGATTTATAAACTCAAATACAGTAAAAAAGACCAAGCTGCAAAGCAGGCTGAAATCAAAGGGTAGGTGCAGTATGACGGAATTAGAATTAAGACAATTAGTTAAAGACGCAGGCGTAGCACTCCTTAAAGAAGGTCTCGTACAAGGTACTTGGGGAAATATTTCCGTGCGTATGGACGATAAAAAGATGATAGTTACCCCGAGTGGTATGGACTACATCCGTATGCGCCCCGAAGATACCGTAGTCGTCGATATCGAAACATTGGAATATGAGAGTGAGGTTAAGCCCACATCTGAAAAGAAGATTCACGCAGCTATCTATCGTGATAGACCGGAAATCGGTGCAGTTATACACTCCCACCCATTGTGGAGCAGTACTTGTGCAGCAGCGCGCGTAACCATGCCCGCTCTCACCGAAAAAATGCGTGAATTGGTAGGGGAAGACGTAAGAACCAGTGCTTACGGTTTACCCAGCACCAAGACTCTTACCGAAGGCGCAGTAGAAGCAATCAAGGGCAGAAACGCATGTTTCCTTGCAAACCACGGCATCATCGTATGCGCTCCCACCATGGAAGAAGCATTTGAGATTTGCAGAGAGATGGAAGCTTGCTCCAAGCTCTATATTGAAAATGCCGTAAAAGCAGTTCTTGGTAAAGAAGAAGTTACTATCGACGATATTTTCGAAGTATTCTATAGAAAAGTTAAATAACACGGAGGCACATTGAGATGGACAAACTTAACGCTTTAATGAATAAAGTGTTTGGCACCACTCCCGGTGATGGCGATATCCAAGCAAAAGAGGGTCTTGCATATTCCATAGCTGGTTTTGGTCAAAACTTTATTTGTACAATTATCGGTAGCTATCTTACCGTATTTATGACCGATGCACTCGGATTCAATATCGATATAAAAGTCGGTGCTTTGACCGGTGTAGTAGCAGTTGCGGTATTGATGCTCGTTACCAGATTGTTCGATGCTTTCAACGACCCGATTATGGGATCCGTTGTAGATAAGACTCGTACTAAATGGGGTAAATGTCGCCCTTATCTTAAGTGGATGGCACTACCCATTGGTATAATGACTATTTTATGTTTCTTGCCGTTATATCCCACTAATATGGGTGGATTTATAGCACTTTCGCTTGTTTACGTAATTTGGTCGGTAACCTATACTATAGTTGACGTTCCTTATTGGGCACTTTCGACTGCGATGACCAACGATACCACAAAACGTGGTAATATGCTTACCATCGCACGTCTTATTTGTACTTTGGGTGCAGGTATCGTTACCGTTTTCGTACCGATTATTACCTCCGCAGTTACTGCTGATTATAAATACGGCGCACTTGCAGTACGTTTACCCGGTACCAGTACCGTTGTTACTGGCGAAGCGGCTAAAGCCTTTATGGACGGTAGCAAGAACCTTCTCGGTCAAGAAGTATGGACCTTGAAAGAGGGCCTTGAAGAGGCTGGCTATAAAGCAATGGAAGGCCTCCTCAACCCTGCATACGCAGCACAAAACGCTGAAACCCTTAAGTGGACTTACTTCATTATTTGCGCAGTTCTCGTAGTTATCGCGATACCGCTATTCTACGTTGGATTCAAACACACCAAAGAGCGCGTAGGAACTATCGAAGGCGGTGTTTCTGCTGAAAAACCCAAATCGCTTGGTCACAACCTTAAGCTCTTATTTAAGAATAAGGAATTATTACTAATCGTTTTAAGTGGTATTCTCGGTGGCGCAAGAATGGTTTACACCTATACCGGCGGTTTATACTTCTGTAAATACGCTCTCCAAAACGAATCTGCATACTCTATGCTCACTATGCTTGTAATCCCCGGTGGTTTAGTAGCATCCGTTCTTACTCCGTGGCTCACTAAGAAGTTTAGCAAAAAGACAACGTACATAGCAACCCACATTTTGGGAGCTTTGGCAATGGTATTAATGTTCTTTATGTGGGACTTCAAAACCGGTGCGTTCTTACCCGGAGGACTCGTAGTAGCTATTATTTGTATGATTCTCGTAGGTATCCCCCAAGGTATCAACAACATCATGACCTATGCTATGATAGGTGATACCGTTGACTA
This sequence comes from Clostridia bacterium, assembly GCA_017504305.1. Lineage (GTDB taxonomy): Bacteria > Bacillota > Clostridia > Christensenellales > DTU072 > Stercoripulliclostridium_A. Next base: position 37,277 of record JAFVRJ010000009.1, read on the forward strand.
TCTCGAGTGGAAAACCGGCGAACGTGGCGAAGGCATCTGCTTTGCAATGCAAACCCTTATTAATAAGATTGGTATGGCAGTAGGCGCGTTTATCGGCGTTCTTGCATATGCTATGGCAGGCATCAGCCCCACCAACCCCGAAGGCTCAATGAGTGTTGAAGGCCTCAATAAGTTATGGCTTATGCTCGTATTGAGCGGTGCAGTAAGCTTTATCGCTTGCATCATCCCGATGTTCTTCTACACCATCACCGAAGATAAGCAACGTCAAATGGTAGCAGAAATCGCTGCTCGCAAGGCTCAAGCCGAAGAAGCTGTCGCTACCGAAGAAGCTGCTGTTGTAGCTGAATAATAAAATCAATCCTGAAGTGCCCCCAAATGGGCGCTTCGGGAACCTAAAATTAAATGTTTTGAACTTAGTCAAGGAGGTTAAAAGACTATGGCAAACGAAAAGACTCCTACGAACGGTATTGCTACCACTCCGCAGCAATCAATCGTCGTAACTAATCCGCAAGGCGTAGCTCGCAAAGATACTTACGCTAACGTTACCCCCGTACAATTTGTACACGGTATGCCCACAAAGGGTATTATCAATGCTGCTCCCGTTGGCAGAACACCCAGCGCTCAAAGACGCGCAACAAGACGTGTTACTGCATTTAATACGGCAAAGCCTGTATTCTATCGTTTATGCGTAGACGGTAGACCTAACTGCATTGTTTTCCCCACACCCGGTGCAAAGCTATACTATCTTAATTGTGTTGCTACGGCAATGGGCTCTTATCCCATTGATATTGTATCTTACTCGGTAATCAATAATAGGGCATATTTCCTTATTGCATCTTACGATCAAACTCCTATAAGCTATCGTAGATTTTTCGATACTGCTAACGCTTTGTATGCAATGTACTTCAACGAGAACTTCCAAACTGCCGGCTTCGTATTCAAATCAAAGCTTCGTGTTAAGGAAATCAAGAAGATTGAAGACGTTTGCGAAAGCATCGCCGTTATCGAAAGTCAACCTTATGCAAACTTCCTAACCCATAGTTGGGCATATCCCTTCAGCTCTTATGCTAAAGTTGGCTCCGACGATTCGGGTTATATTGCTTGCCGTGATAGCGTTTACAAAGTACTTGCAAAGGATCAAGCTGAAACCTTAATTTTACAAGCTTACAATAAGGGCTTACGCACCTTACCCGAAGACTTCTTTAATTTCCCGCAAATCGACCGCATTAGTGCTACTATCGAGAATGTATTAATCGATTACGGTTGCTATACCAAGCGTGCTATTCCCAATAGCATAATGCCTCGTATTATTGCTGAAATTAACGAAAGGGGAGGCTTTACTTACGATAAAATCGCAAGTAAACTTGCTCTTAACAGACAAGCTCGTTACCAAACTCTCGTTAAGGTAGTAGCAGAACTCGCACTCAATATGCGTCAAAGCTACGACGAGTCGATAAGCGCGTTAGAGGTTACCCCAAACGGAACCGAACTTATGCGCGACGTAGTTATTTTGATTAACGATCGCCACGGCTACTCCGTCGATCAAATCTTCGGTCTTTTAGGCTTTGCTTATTGTACCGTTTCAGGCGATGAAGTAGTATACTTCAACGACGAGTTCCTCGTAAACATCATCCGCTATTTGGCTGAAACTCGTCAACAAGGCGTTGAGTTCATAATCAAAAAGCTTGGTATTATCAACACCTTCCAAGATCCCAACAGAGTAGCTAACGTTGCAGCTCTTTGCAGATAATTAGGATTTGCACAACGATTAAACCGCTTCGCAAGAGGCGGTTTTTTTATGCGCGCAAAAGTCTATTTTTATTCTTGCGCGCAAGCGATGCATGCGCTCGCGCGCACTCACGGGTATAAAAAAAGTAAAAAACACGTGCGCGCGCATAATAAAAACACCAAACCATATTGTCAAGCCGTGTTTTAGTGTGTTATAATCGAAGCAACTATTTATACGCGCGCGTGGAGGCGCGCAGTAAAGAGGCGTTATGAACAAAAAGATCGTTTTAATTTTACTCGCAATCGTTTTGACGTTATCGTTTTCGATGGTACTCGTTTCATGTCACAGTGCCGTCAACATCGATCACATAGAGATTTACTCTATGCCGAAGACGGATTATTTAGTAGGGGAATCTTTGGATATTACCGATGCAAAGATTTTAGTCGTCTATAAAAATAATACCGAGCAACTTGTAGATATTACCCCGAGTATGCTCTCCGACTTCAACTCCTCCACTCTCGGCACTCAATACATAAACGTTTATTACGAAAATCATAGCGCCGTTTTTGCAGTAAACGTATCTCGCTATCCCGTAAGCACCGTTGAGCTTATCGTACCTGCATCTAATGTTAACTACGTTCAAGATCAGCTCCTCCGCACTGATGGTACTTACATGCAAATCAATTTCCAAGACGGCTCTTACGAGCGTATTGCCGTAACCAAGGATATGTGCTCCGGTTTCGACTCCAATGATATAGGCAGTCAAACAATTACCGTTAGAGCCACCCTCGACGGCGTTGAATATACCGGTTCGTTTGGCGTTACCGTTGAGGCAAAGGAACTTATCGCAATCGAAGTAACCACTGCTCCCACCAAAAATATTTACTACATTTACGACGACGTTATCGATTTAAGAGGGGGCGTTCTTTTATTCAAATACAATAGCGGTTATTCCACCTACGTTGATATGACCGACGTTAACGGCAATCCCATCAACGGATTATCGATCGAGTGGGATACTTCCGTAGTTTCTAACAATAGTAATGTTACCGTTAAGTATCAACATCTCACCTCTAACTTCCAAGTTCAAGTTAAGATAAGAGACGTTGCTTCTTACGAAATTTTAAATAATCCCAAAACTCAAAAACAAAACTTGGACCTCGATTTGACCGGCACGGTTATTAAGCTCAATTACAATAACGGCGAAAGCGAAACCGTAACCTTGCCGAGCGACAAAGTTGAAATTCAAAATTACGATAAGAGCCTCGTAGGCAAGCAAACCGTAGCTTTAGTATTTAAGTATGGTGAAGGTGTTCTTGCTACCGGCGGTACTATGGACATTGAAGTAGAGGAGCGCAAGCCCGTAGAGGACAACCCCTTTGAGTTGGTTGATTGCGTAATCTATCAAGATACCGAATTCGACGTTTCCGATGTCAAAGTTCGCATTGTATTCGATAACGGTGAGTACGGCGATCCCGTTGCTCTCAATAACGCCATGATCGAGTGGCCCAACGGTATTGCGGTTAACGTTTACTCCGAAGCAGGCAAGAAGAGTTGGCGCATTTCATATATGGGCTTAACGGCTGATTGTGATTTTATCGTCGAAGCTCTTCGCGTAACCAATATCGAGTTGTTTAACGTAAGTAACGTTTTTGCATACACCGGCGATAATGCTTTAGCACACGTGGGCGATGCAAACATGACCATCACTTATAACAGCGGTTTGGTAAAAGAAAACGTAGCTCTTGATCCCGAGATGCTTACCTTCGATGCTACTACCACGGGTGTCAAAAAGGCAACGTTAACTTACACCGATAAGTACGAACCCGGATTCGTCAAAGCTGATGCACTTAACGTTACCGTTGTAAAAGAGATTTCATCGGTAGTAATAGGCGGATCTTATAAGACCGAGTACGTTATCGGCGAGAAGTTTGATACTACCGGTATGATTTTAGAGGTTAACTACGAGGGCGCCGGCGAAGCAGAGTTTGTAAACGCCAACGACTTTGGTACCTTCTGGACCTTCCGCAGTGATTTGGCAGACGGTTCCTTAACCTTTAATAAGGTAGGCACCGTTAGGATTTATCTTGTAAACCTCGGTATCAACGAAGGCGACGAGTTTAGTTTTACCGTGAACGTCACGAACGACCTCGTATCACTTGCTCTTTACAAAATAGACGAACTTGGCAACTACGTTGAAACCAATTCATTAGGTACCGTAGTCCAAGGTTTACCGATCGACTTAACCAATTATCGCATTTTGGCTACATATCAAGGCTCCTACGAATACGTACAAGTAACCAGCGATATGTTGGATTACAACTTCAAGGATAACTCCCTCGGCCAAAGAACCGTTGTAGTTACCTATGAAGGCTTGGCTCTTGCCGATGCAACCGATCCTATTACCGTAAACGTAGTAGCACGTAACGTAAAGGGCATTAAGGTTATCAAGAGCCCCGATAAGACCATTTACGTTCAAGAAAGTGCTTCCAGCGTTTTATCGTACGAAGGTCTTAAACTTAACCTTGTTTACGACAACGAAACAACTACTCCCATCGACGTAACTCAAAGTGTTGACGATGCAACGTTAAGCTTTGCAGGTCTTGATATTAACAAGATCGGCACGCAAACCATCACTGTTACCTATATTTACGGCGAAACCTCTTATCAAGATACTTTTGAGATCGAAGTATTATCCCCCGAACCGAAGTCCATTAGCTGGTCCGACGGCGTTGTTCCGGAAAGCTATTTGACAATCGGTGCTGCATTTAACCTTAAGACAATTTCGTACGTAGGAAGTCAAGGTTATTTGGAAAGACTTGCTGATAAGAAGATTAACGTCGAAAACTCCAACGGTATCATCAATAACGATATCTCTCTCGATACCTTAATCGATAACTTTACCGTAACCGGTTATACCGCTACCCAAACCGGACTTCAAACCGTTCACCTTAAGTACGGTAGTAGCGATTTATATCTTGCAGTAAGAGTTCACGTCGAAGAAAGAGTCCTTAAGAAGATTAACCTCCTCATCAACGGCGCAGATAAACTTACCATCATCCAAGGCGCTCCCATCGATCTTGCAAACCTCAAGCTCGAATTGGTATTTAACGACGATGCAACTTCCGTAGTTCCTATGGATGCAAGTTATATTAACGTTTCTGAAGCAAATCCCAACGGCTACGACGTAACCAATACCGATATCGGTACTCGTAACGTAACTATTTCCTATACCTATGCTAACGAAACTACTCCCGTAACTTTGACTCTTGCTCTCGAAGTATATCAAAAGAGCCTCACCGAGATCGTTATAAACGATATACCCAAGCAATACTACGTCGAAGGTGAGTCCTATGATAAGAGCCAAGGCTCTATAATGCTTTACTACAACAACGGCACGACCATGGTAGTTCCGCTCGCAGAAGCAACTATCGGTAACGAGAACTCCTCTTTCAATATCGATATCCGTCGCTTTAATAACGAAGAGTTTACCGGCTTCAGTAAGGCTCAACGCATCGAGATCAAATACGGCGCTTGCAAGACCTCTTACACTATATATATGCGCGACCGTCGTAACGCCTTTGTAGAGCTCGGTCAAGATAACCAATATTCCATTGTTTACGGCACGACGACAAAGCACGTTATTAAACTCATGGGTTACGATAAAGCGTTTACCGCAGAGGAAGACGTAAAAGAGTTTAATAAAGGTAGCTTTACCGTTGAGTATATTCCTCAAGAGGTATGGCTCGACGTAGGTAGAGAGTTTGGCGTTGATTATACCGTATTCCCCTCTAAAGTAGGCGTTTACTACATTGTTGTAAGCTATGCAGGCGACTCTCAACATAACGCTTACGAGCAAGCTGTCCAAACCTTAACTATCAATAAAAAAACTTTATACGTCACCATCGCCAACGCAACCATGATCTACGGATGTCAAATTCCTGAAATCAAAATCATGTTGAGTGCTGATGGCGTTAATTTCGAAAATGATCCCATGCGCTTGTTCGTCGAAGGCGATAACTTCACTTCGCCTAACTTCAATCCCGAAGTTATTTCAGGCACCGTTGCATACCTTGTAAACGCTAAAGGCGAATACGTATTAGATGTTAACGGCGACAAGATCGTAATCGATATCTTCAATATCGTTTATAAAATGGGCAATTCCGTAGTAGACGTATTCTCAACCAGCAAAGCAGGTAGCTACTCTATTGACGTTCAAAATAAATTCGTCTCCCCCAACTACGATATTCAATATAAGTACGGCGCACTTACCATCAATCCACGTAAGGTTTTAGTAACGCCTCAAGATTTGTCTTACACTTACGGCACTGCAGTCGTTCCTGTAATTCCCTTCACCGTATCCGCAGTTAGCGGAGAAGAAGATACCACCGGTTTATTACCCACCGACGTTCTTGGCGGTGCGCTTTCTCGCGAAAATTCCGATGTTAAGACGGTAGGGGATTATAAAGTAACCATTGGCAGTTTGCATGAGTTCAATAAAGAATATTATCAAATCGATCTTGTTGGCGAAGCTTACGTAAGAATTATTAAGCGTATCGTTTACGTTAAGACCGATAGCGTAATTAAAGTTTACGGCGAGCCCTTCACTACACCTGCAGTTAAGTTCTATTCTGATGCAACTTGTACTATAGAGTACAATGCGTTTGCCGAAGGCGACGTGGTTGAACTTGATGGCGGAATTTTGGACGTATCAAAGGTAGGTTCCGTAGATATTAGTAACATTGCTTATAACGAAACCACTCCCGCAGGTACGTACGACGATATGGCTGCTGATTTTGTACTAACCGAGTTTGGCGCAGCAAACTACAAGGTAGTATTGGTAGCCGGTGTATTGGAAGTTTCCAAGCGTCCGGTATCCGTAGTTGCTGATACCGTTACCGTTGCATATGGCGAAAGTGGCAAGTTAACTTATAAAGCAAGAGCTATTGAAGGCGATAGCGCAAGTGGCTTATTGGCAAGTGATATGCAAGCCGATGGCACTGCAAACGACGGCGTATTTACGGGAGCTCTTGATAGAGTAAACGGCACTAACGTTGGCGAATACACCATCCTTATCGGCGATTTAGCGTCTTCCAACTATGCAATTTCCTTTGTCTCTGCAAAATACGTAATCACGCCCAAAGCTCTTTACGTAAAGATCGCAGACACCGATTTAACCAAAGTTTACGACGGCAAAAAACCGGTTGTTAATGCATATGCGCTATATGAAGATAGCACTGCAGAAAAGGCATATGACGAAGAGTTGGCGGTAATTGCAAAGAACTTCGTTATAATTACGATAGAAAACGCTACTAAAGACGTTAACACTTACGGCATAACTGTTTCGGCAAGCAGTAACAACTACGCCGTTCAAACAATTACTAATTATAGCTACACTATAACTCCTCGTATGGTTGCTCTTGATGCCGATGATTACTTTGGTATTCCTTATGATCTCGAGTATAAGGGCGAAGCATATAGCTTCTACGCTAAAGTTCCTAAAGAAGCGTTGCAACTCCAATACAATGACGACGGTAGCGTTAAAACCGACGATAACAATGCTCCGCTGTACGATGATGATAGCGTAACACTTTCGACGTCGTCTGTAGTTAATGCCGGCACCTACACCATAACGGCTGTAAGGATTAATAACGATAACTATCAAATTGACGTTGATAATAGTCCTGCGATTACCTTCGAACTTTCCCCGTACACACTTAAGGTTGTTATAAAGAATTGTAATGAAAACAATGTTTTTGAACGCGAATATAACAACCAAATGGCATATTTGCAAACTTCCGAGTATGAAATAGAGAATCCGCTCGAAGGATACGAAATGCCCCAATATAGTTTAGGTATTTTCCTTAACGGTACGGCAGCAAACTATAGCGACGTTCTTTTCGATGAAAATAGTGGTGAAGTAATAGGTTACGATATTCTTGTTGCTGTTAACTCAAGCGATACTAACTACAACGTTGTGCTTAAAGAAGCATATACTTACAAAATCGTTCCCAAGAAAGTAAGCATAAGTATATACGATGGCTATAAGAGCAAAACTTATGATGGTAAAGAGCCCAGCTTAGCTAATGGTACGTTTACCACAACGGAAGCTGTAATCGGCTTTAATTCAAGCAAAGTATCGTTTAGCTTTGAAAGAACGGTACAAGATGGTAGACCGAATTCCACGGTTGGATTCTATGCCGTATCGGTAGATTGCTCGGACCGCAACTTCAAAGTTGTTCTTGCCGAGCCTGTTGATTATGAAATCAAGCAAGCGAATTTGTCCGCAACGCTTATTAATATAGAAAAAGCATATAATGCCAGTGCTTTCCGTGTACTTTTAGAGGATTTAGAGTTTAGATCACTTTATATTGATAACGTTCTCAACTTCTATGGTGGTGCGGATGCATCAAGTGAATTTGGTAAGTTCAAAGCTGCCATGTCGGCATTATCAAGTGCAATTTCAAACGTAACTACTACGGCTAAAGCAATTCGCTTTAATAACGAAGATTACGCGTTGAACTGTATTTCTAATGCAAGGGAAGCATTGAATAAATTATATAATCAAGCAGACAATACCGGCGCTATAAAAGCATTGACCGCTATTTGTAATGAATGGGGAACAAATAAACACTCCAACGCCAACTTGTTAGATACTTATTTCAACTTGATTATAGACCTTGTCAATACTTTAAACGCAACCTATGACACAATGGAGGCTAATTTGAGTAGCGAACAATACTCGCAAGAGGCATTGAATACCGCGCTTACTCATATTGCAAGCATCCAAAATACGTTTGACAAAGCAAACACGTACGTTGCTTTCGTATTTGCCGAAGAGCCCATTATGGCAGGGGATGAAGGATACGAATATGAGCTTTATTACTCTGATATAAATAGAGTAATAGGTATTACAAACAATCCTAAAAAGGTTTATATTGCAACGTTTGATTATTATATTTTCCCTGTTGCGAGCGAAAGCGAATTTGGCGATGAGTTCATGCTTAATTACGTTATTAGGGATGGCGAATCGTCAAATAGCAATATCATAGATGCAAATACGCTTGATAAGATTAAGAGCTATTATGATATTACAATCACTCTTAGAGAATACGACTTTGTCAATCCGGAAATTAATGCGGTAAAGAGCTATCCGTTTAGCATTACACCCAAACTAATTGATGACGGACTACCGTGTCCTTATTCACTTCAAATTAGGTATCAATATTCTGGCGAAGAAACAATTATGCACAAGATTGTTCGCAAGAAGCTTACTTATGATATTACTATCGAACTCGAAGGCATCTATGGCGATATGTTCTCTCTTGAGGGTACTCAATTAGAAATAGGCCAAACCTCAATTGATTTATTAGCTTATTTTGATGTTGATGCTGATAATAAGAATAATTTACGTAATTCAAACTTAAGATTCGGATTGGATAGCAATGATGATGGCATTTCAGACACTGACGTTATTAAGAACTATAGATTCAGTAAGGTTGGTTCATATAAGATAATCCTTGTAGGTCAAGAATCTACTAAATATGATATTAGCGTAAACGTAGACGGTTGGTTGAATGTAAACAAGAAGAAGCTTACTATAGTCAATACGTCATTTAATAAGACCTATGGTCTAATGTATGCTGAAGAAACTTACGTTGCTGAAGACTTAAAAGCAAAGGACGGTCATCAATTTATTAACTTTATCTACAATGGCATTGTAGAAGAATTGGATGGCGGTACTGAAATTTCCGTTAAAAATGCAGAACTTAATAAAACGGGTAAACTGAGCGAGATCCAATGGGGATATGAAGCTATTGGCGTAGATCCATTTGCATCAACGACAACCGTGGCGGAAAGTATTGGTGGATTAATTGTTTATCTTAAAGATTGTGGATACGAAATGGAAAACTATGAAATCGATTTCGATAGTACGCCCATTACAGTACAAGTTGAAAGAGCCCTTCTTTCGTTAACAATTGTATCTGCTACTGATAGAGCATTATCTTCATATTATATGAACACTCCTTCTGAAGCTGATTATCAAATTGTTTACGAAGGATTCAAAAACAATGATAAAGAAAATGAAGTAGAAATATTAGGGGATTTAACCATAGATGTAGATTTCACCAATAATGGTGCATATTATGATGCTGGCTCTCGACCCATAAATGTAACTATTAATGGCGACACGAGACACGAGATCGATAACTATATAATCGAAGCATCGGCAAATAATAAATATACCGTTCTACCGCGTATTATTAAGGCTTGGCTCGAAAACGTAGATGCAGTAATGGCTGATTTAACTGGCAAAGTCAAAATCGAGCCTTATCGTGTTACGATGGACGATAATAGCAATAAAACGATTGTGGCTGGACAGTATGGAATAAATAACTTTAAATTTGAAGTTGACCTTTCTGATGTCGAAGATAGCAACAGACGAAAAGAAATAGAAGACTATTTCAATAGCGTCACGATAGCAACAGGTTACGACGGTTTTTCTCTCTCACTTGGTGATGTGCATGAAACGAATGCTCTTTATAAACACGCGATAGCTTACGATTCTATTGATGCAAGTAACAATACCGCGTTAGCAAGATTAACTGGCATGACGGTTGCAGGTAATAACTTTGCCATAAATCCCATGGGCGTCGATGCATCGTTTGAGATCAAAGTCTATCCTCAAATAGCGAAATTTGAGGTTGTTAAAGCGGTAGATAGGTTGTTGGCGGAAGATTTGGTAAAAGATGGTCAATATCCTAAAGGTTTGCATAAGTTTATAGTTAATTTGATTTATGCTGGAGATGCGTGGATCGAGAATAATGAAGAAGGCTTATCTTTGTTGGATTGCATCAATGGTAATTACGTTTCTATTTTAGGAGCTATTCCCACTGTTGTAAATAAGAGTGCTAGCGTAATCGCAAATATCAATGCAAATAATGCATTCTTTACCAGAACTTTAATAACGGAAGCAAGTTCCCAAAGAGCAGTAGAAGCTATTAAGGGCAGTAATCCTGTCAATGTAACAGACAATCGAACCAAAGTATACGTACCAGAAGTTCAAGGTAGTGAAATCTTGTTAAGGTTCTATAATGATAGCACCGCAGAAACCGTAAACCCGGAGATTGGTATGGTTGGTGGTGCGAACGTGGAATACCGTAAGATAGTTGCAAATGGTGGTACGTATCGCACTGTTAGCGAGCATGAATACAATGCAATGCATTTGGAGATTGCGATCAAACCCACTTCGAGCGTATTGAATCCTTGGCTTGAGGTGTACTTATCTGGAAATAGTAGTACTTCGCCTTACATTAAGCTTAAATTTACGCATGGCGCCCCAGATTCATTAACTATTATGACAAAGATATTGGCAGGGGATGAGTCACCAATATTAACTAGAACGTTAACTGATATAAAAGTAGGTAATTTATTCGATGGTTTGACTCACGATATACGTACGTATTTGGATAAAGAAACGTTGGATCTCATAGTAACTGTTGATGGCAATATTTGCGCAAACGTGGCGTTATCTTCACTTAAAGATGATAACTATGGTGGCGTATATAGTGGGCTGATTTCAGATGCAAGTACGTTAATTCAAAGCTCAAAGTTTGAGATTGCCGTTAGCGGAGATTTTAGTATTAGGTACTTGAAGCTCTCCGAGCAAGGTTTATTTGAAGCAACTGGTTCGCATATCAAGTTGCCGGCACTTTCAAACAAGCTAACAGTAAATGATGGCGAGAGCTACGCGCTTGATAAGACCCAATTTAACAACTTAATGGGATTGTATTTAGCAGATACGGCAACCCTCACCACGGTCTATTATGTAAACGGACGCCCCGTATTCGGTGATGATCAAACTACAATCGAGTTACCCATGGGCATACATCTAATAGAACTCGCACTATATGATGGCTCAACATTAGTGGACTATCAAGATAGGATAGTATATGTAATCGAAAACAAAGAAAGTGATTATTTCAAAACAACCTTTGTAATTCGTGGAAAAGAAGAAGGGCAAGCCTATGAATATACTACAGACCTTTTGAGCGACGAGGATGGTAATACTTATGCTACGTTATCATTTGTGGGTGCTTCGGGAATGAGCCGCGTATACTTCAATGGAAACAGTATATTGGAAGACGTTTCATCAACATTGGTGGATAGTTATGAGGTTGTTCTCATGCGCGAAGCAACTCAATATGTTTTAATCATTAAAAACGTATACACGGGCAAAATTGCTATTGAGAAAAATATTGGAGATAGTAGCTTGGCCATTAACGGAACGTTTGCTTCATCTGAAACGGCTACATTATCTATCCTTGATACTACCTTTGAACAAACCGAAGAAGTATACAAAGATTATAATGTTGACGGCACGTTCACCGGCTATGGCAGTACGGCACTTAAGGAAGGCAGTACGCTTACGTTCGTAGGAGATGAATACTTAAGCTACGATAGATTAACTATTCACTTTAACAATGAATCGGCCGACGGAAAGATTAGGATTAATCTCTTTGAGAATATCGATGGAGATGGCGCGTATATTGAATATGATCTCGTAAGCAATCAAATTAGCTTTATTTACTACGTGATGATTCAAGGCGTTGGTGAAATGACGATGGTTAAAGGATCCGAAGAACAGACCTTGTCGTTAGAGACAGCTAATGTAGGAAATCATGTAATAGACGTGGTAATCAATAAAGAAGAAAAATCTGTTTCAATAGTGGTTGATGAAGTAGCAAATGCAGTCTTTAATATTTATCCTGTAACTATAGGACTAAACACCAAAGAACTTGTTATGAGCGCTTACAACAAGGCGTCCGTTGTAACTGAAGGACAAAAGATAACGGTAAATGCGTTCTCGGTATACAGTAACGAAAACAATGCATACGTTGATAAAGCGATAACAGAGGAGTCACAAATCTAATCTAAAAAAGCAATGTGCAAGCAAAATATCAAAAATTGCTTGCACATTGCAAAAGCTTTATGCTATACTACTTAAGCATTAATAATATGCCTCCATGGTCAAGCGGTTAAGACGTCGCCCTCTCACGGCGGAATCTGGGGTTCGATTCCCCATGGAGGTGCCAAAAAAATAACAGATACCAAACTGGGTATCTGTTATTTTTTTGCACTCCTTGGGGAAAAGCGTACCCCGTTGGCTTTAGCCAATGGGGTGCGCAAGTTGCGTTAGCAACCTGGCGAAAGCAAAATGCAAAGCATTTTGAGTTTTTAACAAGATTCACATATTTATGTGACATTATGTTTATATACTTCAACCATTAGGTCAAGACATTCTTTCGCGTTCCCCATGGAGGTGCAAAACATATCTCTGTCTTTGCTTTTCGGAGAGGATAACTTCATCCCCGTTGGCTTTAGCCAATGGGGTGCGCAAGTTGCGGAGCAACCTGACGAGTAATAACAATAGTAAAAACAACCGAAAAGGTCAAAGATACCACTTGGATAAAACAATAAACGAAGCAAGTCGAGTGTTCCCCATGGAGGTGCGTAAAGGATGGTAGTATCTGATAATTCTCGATTAGATTATTTTAACTATGTGTTGCAACAAGGCCTTTAAGCGGTTATAATATTAATATGTTAGATTTTTCTGAAAAACTTAAATCATTGCCAACTTCGAGTGGAATATATTTGATGCTTGACGAGTTCGGTCAAGTGCTTTACGTTGGCAAAGCGAAAAATCTACGTAATCGCGTAAAACAATATTTTCAAAACTCATCAACTAAAACTGAAAAGACCATATTACTTGTTCAAAAAATCAGGGATTTTAGATACATCGTTACTCAATCAGAAGTAGAGGCATTGGTGCTTGAAAATAACCTTATAAAGCAATATAAGCCTTATTACAACATACTGCTAAAGGATGATAAAACATATCCTTACATTAAAATTCGAGTAAACGAGGAATTCCCGCGCATTGAAGTAACAAGAAAGCTAAAGGCGGACGGAAGTAAGTATTTCGGGCCGTATATGCTTGGATTAAACGTAAAGGATACGATGGAACTAATCCACAGCATTTATCCTGTTAGAAGCTGTGTAAACGACTTTAAATCACGCAAGCCTACTCGGGAGTGCCTTAATTATCATATTGGGCGTTGTAAGGCTCCCTGCGTTGGCCGTATTAGTTCGGATGAATATAAAGAGATAATAAAAAAAGTCACCTCGTTCTTAAGTGGCAACGATAAGGAGGCGAGAGCGCTTCTTGAAAAGAAACTCAACGATGCAATCGAACGAGAGGAATTCGAGCTTGCAATAGGCTATAGAGACAGTTTAGAGCTGCTTGATAAGATAATTCGCAAACAGTCGGTAAACCTACCGCGGGATCTAAATATAGACATATTTGCTTATGCAACTAACGGTCTATATGGTACGATTAACTATACCGTTGTTAGAGCAGGCAAGGTAATAGGTAGTGAAAATCATTCCATAAACGAAGCTTGCGAAGCAGAAGAAGTATTATCGAGCTATATAATGCAGTTCTATGAGCATAACCCCGTAGTATGTGAGGAGGTATGCGTAAACGCGGATATTACCTTCGACAAAGAACTTGAAGATTATTTATCTAATAAAAAAGGAACTCGCATAAACTTGCACTATCCAAAGGGTGGCGTTCGTAGTCAGTTGGTAGCGCTATCTTATAATAATGCAAGCGAAAATCTATTAAAAACGGTAACCAAAATTGCAAGTAAGGAAGCCCTAACGCTCGGAGCTGTGGATCAGCTCAAAGAGTATATAAAGCTTGACAGGCCACCGAAAAGGATGGAGTGTTACGATATATCTAACATTAGCGGAACGGATAAAGTCGCAAGCATGGTTGTTTTTATCAATGGTGAGCCGGCAAAGGAAAGATATCGTAGGTTTAGGATTAAAACTGTATATGGCTCGGATGACTTTGCTTCGATGCGCGAAGTTTTGACAAGGCGAGTTAACGAACTTGAAAGTGGTGACTTGTCATTTTCAGAAGTACCAGATTTAATAATTGTTGACGGCGGTAAGGGACAACTTTCGTCCGCGGTGAGTATCCTTGAAGGGACCGGTATCAACGTAGTTGGACTCGCTAAACGTGAAGAAGAAATATTTAAGCCATATATTTCAGAGCCTTTGATATTGCCAAGAGATAGTTTGGCGCTTAAATTATGTCAAAGGATACGTGATGAAGCACACCGCTTTGCAATTACCTATCATCGCAAACTTCGTGGTGAACGTCAAACAAGATCTAACCTAAAGAATATCGAAGGTGTAGGTGAAAAAAAGGCAAGGGCGTTACTTGCATACTTTAAAAAGGTTGAGAACATCAAAAACGCCACTATAGAAGAGATAATGAAAGTTGACGGCTTTGGGATAGAAACTGCGACTGCGGTAAAGAAACATTTTGAGGAAGAATATGAAGTATAAACTTATAGTATCCGATTTTGACGACACGCTTGCAGGATACGATCAAGTGATATCAAAAGGAAACCGCGAAGCGATAACAAAGTACGTTGAAGCAGGCGGAAAGTTTGTGTTATGCACGGGAAGGATGGTTTCTGCAGTTCTACCGCATGCACGGAGTTTGGGACTCCAAGGTGAAGTTATTGGATACCAAGGAGGCGTTGTTGCCGATATAGCGACAGGTAAATTTTTGGAGGAAAACGGTATACCTTACGAGGTCGCGTTGCCTGTATGTGAGTATTTAGATAGCCATGGCATATATTATCAGCTTTATAATGAGGATACGTTTGTTGTAGAAAAGGAAAACGAATATAGCGACGTATATCGTCAATTCACCTTTCTGCCACCAATAGTCGCAGGTAAATCTCTTACCGAATATTTGAAGGAAGGCAGACGTTCGACTACCAAGATATTACTTGTTGCAGATCCAAAATTAGTGCCTGGGTACATAAAGGAGCTATCGGAACGCTTTGGCGATAAACTACTTGTTAATACAAGTAAAAAATTCATAATCGAGATTGTGCCAAAAGGAATTAACAAGGGATTTGCAGTAGCTAAATTGAGTGAGAGATTAAATATTCCGCGTGAGGAAATCATTGCGATCGGAGATAGCATGAACGATGCACCAATGTTAGAGTACGCAGGATTAGGTGTAGTCGTTGGTGATGGAACTGATGATGCGAAAAAGTATGCAGACGTTATCGCACCCAATTGCTCCGAGGATGCAATTAAATGGGTTATAGAAAACTATGGATTAAAATAAAAAAGCAACCGACTGGTTGCTTTTTTTTATATTATCTTAACGTTCATCGGGCCCAAGATGCCGATCAGCTCTTTAGCTACGGCTTCGAGGTTCCCGATCTTTGCACCGGGATCGTGTAAGCTTCCGTCATATTGGAATCGTACGGTATTTGGCCCGGGGTGAGCTTCAAGTATTTTTTTAATACGAATAATTTTGTCTTCATCCATTACGTCGAAGTCGGTGAGGTTGTAGTACAACGTACGCTCGTCTTTAACCTCAACTTCTTCCTTTTCAACTAAATCCCAAGGGCGAAGTTCACTAACAAAAATTGAGTAGCTATCGTCGCGGATAGAAAGTCTACCCTTAACGCGAACGAGAGTGTCGGGCTCGAGGTATTGTTTTGCATTTTGCAAGGTGCGAGCAAGAAGTACGCATTCAATACGGTCGTACATATCTTCGAGCACAACTATCGCCATGTCGCCACCAGACTTCGTGCGCTTTTTTTGAACTGCAGCAATAATACCGCCGGTGGTGACCTCCATGTTGTCTTTGAGAGGGGATTCCTCTTTGACGGTATGGTCATCTGCATAATCTTCGTCCTCATCCTTTTTAGAAGGTATCATCGAGGTGTTAAAGGAAAACTCTCCAAATTCTTTTTCGTAGCCGGCAAGAGGGTGTCCGCTAACGTACATACCAAGCATTTCTTTTTCTGCAAGCAGTCTTTCGCGCTTGGAGTACTCTTTAACGATATCGTACTTAAACTCCTCATCTTTGACGTCAAACTCTTGACCAAGTAGGTCGAATATGTCGAATTGTCCACTTTCTTCTTTGCGCAATTTCTCCTTGCGTTTGGTATCTACAGATACAATTATGCGTTCATAATTGTTCATTAAGGTGGCACGACTCATGCCCATACAGTCAAACGCTCCACCCTTAATCAAGCTCTCGATAACACGCTTATTAGGTGTTTGACCAGTAGCGTTTGCCATGCGCTCTATAAAGCTATATAGGTCGCTAAACTCTCCGTTTTTATTACGTTCCTCAACGACTGCTTGCATTATAGCTGTACCGACGTTTTTGGTACAAGCAAGGCCGTAACGAATACCTTCTTTTTCAGGCGAGAAGTAGGGTTCCGATTTGTTTATATCAGGTGGAAGCAGTTTTATATCCATATCTTTTAAAACTGCCATGTACTTTTTGGTATCATCCGGTTTATCGATACGGTTATTCAAAACTGCCGCCATAAACTCTTTGGGGTAGTATCGCTTATAGAAAGCGGTTTCGTAGCTTAAATATGCATATGCGGCCGCGTGTGATTTATTGAAAGCATAGGAAGCGAACTTTTCGATATCAGCAAATATGGTGCGAGCGATATCTTCGGGAACGCCGTTGCGGACACATCCCGGGATGATAATCTCACCTGTTTTAGGATCGTCCAAACCGAATATAAACTTTTTGCGTTCAATTTCGACTTTGTCGAGTTTCTTTTTACTTATAATACTTCTGAAGTTATCTGCATCGGTCATCGAGTAACCTGCAAGCTCACGAGTGATGTGCATCGCTTGCTCTTGATATACGATTATACCGCCGGTAACTTCAAGAATAGGTTTAAGTTTGGGGTGTAGATATTTGATATCGTCGGGGTTATGACGGTTTTTGATGTATACGTCCTTGTTGTCCATGGGGCCGGGACGATATATAGAAATACCTGCGATAATATCTTCCATTCTATCGGGCTTTAGTTGTGACATGAACTGCTTCATGCCACCGCCTTCAAGTTGGAAAACCGCATCGGTATTACCTTCAGCAATAAGATTATAAACTTCGGGGTCCTTGTAGCCGATTTCGTGGAAGTCGACGTCGCGACCATAAGATTTCAAAACGTAGTCGTGCGCCATCTTAACGTCGGTTAAAGTCATAAGTGCAAGGAAGTCCATCTTGAGAAGACCTATGCTATTTTCAACCTCTATCATGTTGAATTGAGTGGTCAATTCGTTACCGTTTTTAGCAAGAGGTATAGAGTCGATAGCAGCGTTTTTATAGATAACTACGCCTGCAGCATGGATGGAAGTATTACGCGGTAACCCTTCAACTTGGGAGGCAATATCAATAACCTTTTTAATTTCGGGGCTATTGACGTAACGCTCGTAGAGATCACGAGAGCAGTATTTGCTATCGGGGTTAACGAGGTCCATAATGTGTACCTTTTTATCTTCTCCACCGAAGTCCGGTATCTCTTTAGTGATAGCGGTAACGTCGGAAAAAGGTAGCTTATATACACGGGCAACGTCTTTAATGGCAGCTTTCTTTTTGAGCTTACCAAAGGTGATAATTTGCGATATACGATGCTCGCCGTATTTGCCTTTTACGTACTCGATAACCTCACCGCGACGGTTGTAACAAATATCGATATCGAAGTCGGGCATCGAGGTACGGTTTTTGTTTAAGAAACGCTCGAAGATCAATCCGTATTCAAGAGGGTCTACGTCGGTGATTCCAATTGCATATGCTACTATACTACCAACACCCGAGCCACGTCCCTTACCTACGGGAATATCGTTTGCTTTTGCCCAGAAAATAAAGTCCCAAACGATCAAATAGTAATCGGCAAAGCCCATCGAAATGATAACGTCAAGTTCTTCTTCGGCACGCGCACGAATAGCGTCGGTTATGGTGCCATAGCGTCTTTCCAGTCCTTCGTAGGCGAGTTTGCGTAAGTATACGTCGGGAGCCATATTATCAGGACACGGATAAGAGGGTATCTGATAAACACGTTTTGGGAACGCAAAGTTACACTTTTCAACAATTTCAAACGGTGTTTCTAACGACTCGGGGTAGGCACCTAACACCTCCTCCATTTCATCGCGGTCCTTAAGGTAGAAGCTATCTCCGCTAAACTTCAAGCGATTGGGGGTGTCGATATAAGAAGCTGTGCCGATACACAATAAAACGTCGTGCATTTCGGCATCGGATTTTTTGATGTAGTGAACGTCGTTAGTGGCTACAAGCTTGACTCCGATTTCCTTTGCAATACGAGCAAGTAGCGGTAAAACGGCAAGTTCTTCTTCGATGTAGTGGTTTTGAATTTCGATGTAAAAGTCACCCTCGGCAAACATTGATTTTAGGCGTAGAGCATATGCTTTTGCACCCTCGTAATCACCTTTTAGCAATAGGCGAGGTATGGCGCCGGCAACGCATCCCGAAAGGCAAATAAGGTCCTTGGAGTACTTTTCGAGAAGGTCGAGGTCTATACGCGGTTTATAGTAAAAACCATCCTTATAGGAAAAGGAATTTAGGCGTGCAAGGTTCATGTAGCCTTCGTAGTTTTTTGCTATGAGTACCAAGTGACAGTTTTTGTTGCCCTCGTCGGTATTGCGACCTTCGCGCACAGTCATATCGTCGCAAGTGTAAAACTCGCAACCAATCAAAGGCTTAATGCCTTTTGCCTTACAAGCTTGGTCAAATTGTATTGTGCCGTACATGTTGCCGTGGTCAGTCATGGCAATAGCGGGCATACCAAGCTCTTGAGCGGTGGCTATTAGCTTTGGTATTGATGCCGAGCCGTCGAGAAGGCTGTATTCGGTATGAACGTGAAGATGTACAAACGGTCTTTTGTTTTCCATAATTTCACCTAATTGTTTTCAAGTTCTTCTGCGAGTGATACGAGTTTACGCATACGGTGGTTTAAGCAACTTTTCGAAGGGTTGCCTTCGATTACTGACGCCAGTTCGTTAAGGCTCATTTCGGGGTGCGCTACGCGCGCAAGTGCGGTATCCCTTAAGCCTTGATCCAAGGCGCTTAATCCGATTTTTCGGTCGATAAGCTCTATTGCCGCTACCTGTTTAAGGCCTGCTTCAATGGATTTATCGATGTTGGCGTTGGCGCAATTGGCTTGGCGGTTGGCGTCGTTGCGGATGGAGCGCAAAACCAACGTGTTTTGTATTTCAAGCACTGCGCGCATAGCTCCCATAAGCGCGCACATATCGGATATTTTTTCGGCGTCTTTGAGGTAAACGGAATAGGTTTCGCCACGCTTACGTAGTTTTGCATCCAAACCGATATTGTTTAAAAGATTCAGTAAATCTTCCGCCACGATTTCGCTTGTCAAAGTTATATCGAGGTAATAACCTGCGCTTCCGCCTTCATCTGCAGAGGGGATAGAGATGGTTCCGCTTGCAAGGAAGGCTCCTTGTAAAAAGGCTTTGGCACAGCAGGGTGATTCTATTAGTTCGGGTGCTATGCCTTCGTAAAGCTGGAAGGGCGCGGGAGAGATATAGGCTTCCTCCAAAAGGTCGAAGCACTTTGTGCCGGGAAGTTCCAATTCATATACCGTTTTGGGGCTGTTATCGCGTTTAGTGGTGACTTCGCGCTCTTGTTGACGCATTTTTACGGTGGGCTCGAAAGAGATAAGTTGCTTAACCATTTGAGCGCACTTGGTTATTAAATCGGGCGACTGATGTTGTACGTTTATGCCAAAACCGCTACTGTTGACGTAGTAATTGCCCGCACCGCGAATAAGCCCTGATAAAAAGGCTTTTTTACAGCAAACGTTTGGTATTTTCCCTTCGATTATATCCTCTTTTACAAGCTGGGATATGCTAATATCGTCAGTCACTATAGTCTTCTCCGATTATATCTATTTCCTTTTGCAAGGAGATTTTATATTTTTTATATACAACGTCGTGCATAAGAGCAGTGAGTTTTAGGTAGTCTGTTGCAGTAGCACAACCGGTATTTATTATAAAGTTAGCATGTTTATCCGATATTTGCGCGCCGCCGATACGAGTTCCTTTCAGCCTTGCTTTGTCGACGTAATATCCTGCCGAAACGCCTTCCGGAGTCTTGAGGAAAACAGATCCCAACGATGGCTCGGTAGGTTGTGAGGCAAGTCGTTTTGCGCGGTAGTCGGTTATTGATTTAATTAGGTCGCCGTTTGACGGACTGAGTCGCAGGCGCACGTATAGGACAATGGAGTTTTTAAAGGTATCTCCGCTTGATCGGTAGGAGTAATCGATTTCCGCACGGCTAATTCGCTTAATGGTAAGTGAATTCAAGTCGAGTAGGGTAACGGCTTCTATAATGTCGCTTATTTCTACCCCATAACAACCTGCGTTTTTTATGGTTGCACCGCCGATAGTTGCCGGTATTCCGCTTAAGGCTTCCAATCCCGATAGTTGGTTTTTTGCCGAAAAGTAAGCAATATGCGGTAACTTTTCGCTTGCGCCGACAAATACGTGATTGTCATCTAACAGTATGCCGTTGAAGTGCTTAAGTGAAATCGCTACTCCGTGATATCCGCCGTCTTTAACAAGAAGATTGCTACCTCCGCCCAAAGTAAACAGTGGTAAGTGGTGTGAGCGAGCAAGTTCTATAGTAGTTACCAGCTCCGTAACGGTATGGGGTGTTGCGATTAAATCTATCACCCCACCTGCGCGGAATAAACTGATTTCCTTTGCCGATACCTGTCTTGCGACGTCGACGCCTACCGACGTGAGGGCGATAATACACTTATTAACATTATACCAAAGTCTTGTGCTCATTACAAGGCAAAGCTCCAAGTTTATTAAATTTAAGTTTATATATACGATATATAGTTAATATAACTACGCTCCAACCAAACACACCTATAAAAGGGTATGCGTAGTTGATGATTTTTTCAAATCCGATTAAGGAAAAAAGATATGCCAAAGCAACGGTAATCAAACTATTAAACGTTCCTTTATCTGTAGCACAGAGCTTAAGCGATGAAAGAGCGGAAGTAAAAATAGAGGCATATACTATAAAACCGCCTAAAGGCTTAATTCCAACCTCTTTAGAAACCTCGATTATAGGTAATTCGGTGTTTTCGTAGCCGATGATAGTAGAGCGTATTAACAACAAAGCCACCGCCATAAATAGGGTAATAAACACGCCAATAACTATAGAATCTTTATGGGTAACGCCATCACTCATATTGCCTACAATCAAACCTGCACATAAAGCGTTCATACCAACGTATAATAGAGGGCTGATGAGTGTAAACGAGCCGTCGATAGGGCTTCCGCTAAAGTAACGAATAACGGCAATAGTTGTTAAAATAATAGGCATTAGCAGTAGGTTTAACCCCTTTAAAAGCTTATTACCGCCTCGAACGGCAAAAATGCAAAATATTGCGGTTAAAAACCCACCGCCGGAGAAGTTAGCGACCAAGCGAATTATACTTTCAGCACCGCCTAACATAGCTCCGAGCATAATAAAATTGATGGTTCGTAGGGCTATTTGACCTTCGTCACGACGTTTATCAAAGATAGCATCTATAACGTTGCCGTGCGATAGGGCGCCGAGCGTGGTAAAAGGTAACGAAAGAAGGCCTATGGATAAAGCAGTTAAGAGGATGGTAAAAACGTTGGCGTTTCCGAGGAAAGTCGCGATCTCCTTACCCGAAGCAAAGCCGGCGCCGATTAAGGTGCCGACAAAGCTCATTGATAAAGAAAATTTTTTAAATAGACTGCGCATAGAATATACTACGCGGAGGTATTGGTTAAAATTACTTATAGAAACGCTTGATAAGTTTTTCTATAAGAGCGACTGCCAAGTACATCAAAGTCGCAAGTATGCAAAGTAAAATAGTGGAAGCCATTACGAGGTCGAGTTTAAATACTTGACCGCCGTAGACCAACAAGTAGCCGATACCTTCGCGGGAAACGAGATATTCACCCATAATGGTACCAACCCAACTCAAACCTACGTTGATTTTGAGGATGGAAATAATACTTGGTATGTTAGCGGGCAGAATAAGCTTAAATAGAATTTGAAACTTATTAGCGCCCATGGCCTTGAGTAGATCAACTTTTTCCTTGTCTACTGAAAGGAATCCGGTTAAAGCGCTAATAATGGTAATAATTACGCAAATTAAAAGCGCCATAGTAATAATTGCACCGCGACCTGCACCAACCCAAATGATGATAAGGGGGCCTAATGCAACTTTAGGTAATGAGTTTAGGACTATCAAGTAGGGTTCAGTTACGTCTTTTAGGAAGGCGCTCCACCATAGGATTACAGCAACGATTACCCCTATAACGGTAGAAAGCACAAAGCTCAAAACGGTCTCGTACAGGGTGGCGGAAAGATGCTTAAACAAGTCGCCGGAGCGGTATAAGTTAGCGATTGACGTAACTATTCGAGAAGGGCTACTGGTAATAAAGGGATCGCTCCACTCGAAGTATGCGCTTAACTCCCATAATCCAAATGCAAGTAATAGTAAACCTATTTGGACAATACGGATAACCAATTTGCGTATTTTAATCTTCTTTAAGTAAGATTTATGCTCGTCACTCATTGTGCACCTCCAGGTCTTTCCAAATACGTCTAAAGTAAACGGCAAAGCTTTTTTGTTCCCTTCTCTTAAGGGGCGGTAAATTTTTGTCAAGGTCGATACTATATAGCTTTTTTACGCTTGCAGGTCGCTCGGTTAAAACTATAACTTTATCGGACATAGATATAGCCTCGTTAATGTCGTGCGTTACCAGTATTGCAGTTTTGTTTTCCTGCCTTAAAATATCAGAAACGTCGTCACATACTTGTAGTCGAGTCTGAAAGTCGAGGGCGGAAAACGGCTCGTCCAGAAGTAGTAGTTTAGGGGAGGTCACGAGCGTTCTTATAAGCGCCGCGCGTTGCCTCATACCACCGCTTAACTCCGACGGTCGTTTGGAGGTAAACTCCGACAGGCCGTATTTTTCAAGTAGCGTTTTGGCATAAGTGACAATTTCGGGTGATTTATTTTTTTGTATTTCGGGGCCAAGTAAAACGTTGCGCATTATACTTCGCCACTCGAACAGCTGATCTCTTTGTGGCATGAGAGCGGTAGTTCCCTTTGCTTCGGTAAGAGGCTTGCCGCCGATCGTAACATCCCCTTCGGACGGGGTGAGCAACCCCGCGAGTATGGCAAGGATGGTACTTTTGCCACATCCGCTGGGGCCCACGATCGATACGAACTCGCGCTCTTCAACGGTAAAGTTTACGTCCTTAAGCGCCCATGTTTCGCCTTCGGGAGAGTGGTAAATATGTGATACGTTTTTGAGCTCGAGTAGTGCCATATATAACTCCTTTTAACGAGTGAGCGAATTAACGATAGAGTTATCGATAATTTGGTCGAAGGGTATGTTTGCGTCTATAACGCCGGCAAACTTTAGGATGTCGAGTAGCTTGTTGTAATCGCTTTCTTCCATAACGGGATTGGTCTTGAAAGCACCTATTGCTTTATAGGCCTTAACCGCGCTTTGTAGATCGGTTGCACTTGTATCGGCAAAGGAAGGAAGAAGGGCGTTAGCGACGGTAAGATCGTCGTTGTTCATGACGAAATCAATGCCTTTGAGTATCGCTTTCATAAATGACTTAACGGTATTTTGGTTATCCTTAATATATTCTTTAGTAGCCATAAAGCAAGTATAAGGTACTTCACCTGCTTCAGTGCCCACGTCTGTCAAAACGTAGCCTTTGCCGGCGTTTTGGTATGACGTTGCAACAGGCTCGAACATTGTGCAATAGTCGCCGGTACCGCTACCAAAAGCTGATGCAATCAAGTCGAATTGTACGTCGTAATTTATTGTGATGTTGGTGCCGTTGATAAGGCCGTTTTTGTACAATGCGTATTCAAGGCACATCGCCGGCATACCTCCCTTTCTACCGCCGATAATCTCGCTACCTTCAAGAGAGCTCCATTTGAAGTCGGTAGTAGGATTGCGACCGATAAGGAAGGAGCCGTCTTTGGTTGTAAGCTGACCAAACACAACGGGATAGTTGGAACTGCCTCCGGCGTTGACGTACACGGCGGTTTCCGGTCCGGCAAGGCCGATGTGAGCCTGACCGCTCATGATTGCGGTCATTGTTTTATCGCTACCACCGCCGTTAGTTAGCTCGATGGTTAGACCCTCTTCTAAAAAGTATCCGTTATTGATAGCGACGTACAGGGGTGCGTAAAATACAGAGTGCGTTACCTCGTTAACGCGTACGATGGTGGCGTTATCTTTTTTACAGCTAACAAGGCTAAACGCGGTTAGCGATATTACTATCGCAATAAGTAAAACAGTTACAAATTTTTTCATTGATTAAACCTCCTTGAAGAATACACTACATACTATGTGTCTCTTCAAATAGGGGGTTACACTTATTTACAAATGAATTTTCTATGAACTTTCTTGTAATGGTTAATTAAATATGATATATTTATTAAGATGAAAAAAGTAAGATTGATAATATCTATATTCATATGCGTTTTTATATTGTCCACTCTTGTTTGCGGGTTGGGCTTAATTGCGCATGCAGAAGATGAAATTTCTCTTGATAATATGACGGCGGTCAACTATAAAGGGGAAACAATTGCATACAATGGTAGCTCGTACGCAAGAGACATTACTTTAAATTATTCCTTCCAAAGCGCACATTATTACCTAATTAACGTTTACGTTAAAGAGGGCGCTTCATATAACCTATATTTGACAACTTTTAAAGAAACCGTAGTGGACGGCAAGGGTAGCTATCTTGTAAACGTTGACGGCGATTTGATGATTGAGTGCGTTGCTAAAAACTACTCGGAGTTTACTATTGCAACGTTATCTACCTTTATTCTATCTGACGTTACGGCGCCTACGGCTCCTATGTTGGATGCAGACGGAGTTATGGACGTTGCGCACTCGGCGCCCTTTAGCGTTAGCTATTCGATAGCTTACGACAATTTGAGTGGTGTTGACTTTGCACGCTCTTTTTATCGTTATGAAAACGAGGAAGGTGAAGCAGTAATAAATAACACCTACCTTAACGAAAGCATAGGTTATAATCAAGCTTCGATATCGGATATAGCTTGCAACGGTACGTTGACGCTTACCGTATTTGACAAGGCAGGTAACTTTGTTGTAGTAAACAAGAGCTACAATAAGCACTTAAACGTTGATTCTTCCGCCCCGAGGATTACCCTTTCGCCCGAGAGCGGTTACTCACAAAACGTAATGGTAACTATCACTTGGCCGGAGGGCGTTTCCAATAGATATTATAGGCTCATTACTCCTCAAGCCGTCGGCAACAAGAGGGCTTATACCGCACCGTTTGGCGTTACCACCGAAGATTGGGAGGGCGGTTTGGTCGCAGAAGGCGAAGTGATAGTAAGAGCTTACTACT
This sequence comes from Clostridia bacterium, assembly GCA_017504305.1. Taxonomy (GTDB): domain Bacteria; phylum Bacillota; class Clostridia; order Christensenellales; family DTU072; genus Stercoripulliclostridium_A. Next base: position 63,355 of record JAFVRJ010000009.1, read on the forward strand.
ATAAAGACGGCAAGGAAACTTACGTTGACAAAGAGATTACCAACGTCGATACTACTCCGCCACCCGTATCTACCGTTAAAGAGAGCATACGTTTAACGGTGGATTTGACAAGTGATACTCCGGCTGTTTTGTCGCTACGAGCCTTTGATGCCAAAAGCGGAATTAAAAAGGTATATCTTAAGCATTTTGGCACGGAATTCACCCTTAAGGATCGCAATACCTATTATCTTGACGTAACCAATAGGTTGGGTTCTACGGTTTACGTAGTATTGGAAGACTATGCTTCAAATCGTTCGGAATACACTTACACGTTGACGGGTTTTGACAAAGATAGGATTAATTTCTATTCACAAAAGTTTAAGTCTATCGATCCTGCCGAATACGATCAATTCGGCTATAACGAGCTACTAATTCAATACGAAAGACTATCGAATTTACTTTCCTCGTCTTCCTCGTTGAGTAGCGATATTTTAAGTTATTCTCAAGCGTTAGACGAGGCGATTGCAGGTAAGTATAACGTTGACTTCAAGTTGCTTTCGACAATTGGTGGATTTGCTGCTGACTTTAAGTTTGACGTTCCAGTGGGAGCCACCTCGATATTGAAGGGTGGTAGGCTTTATTTTGAGGGTAGTAAAATCGACTTGCCTCAAAATAAGTTGGATGAAAACGTTAGCGTAGTAGGGACCATTTCAAAATACCGTAATTATGACGCATATCCCTTTACTTTACAAGTAAAAGACGTAAACGGTACGATACTTAACTTACAAAGGGAAATCAAAATTACCTTGACTATACCGGGTAGAGATAGGATAGCAAAGGTTTATTACGAAGAAAACGGCGTTATTACCCAACTTTCGTCTGAAATCAACAACGGACAAATAACCTTTATTACCAAAGGTACTGGCAACTTCTACTTGATAGTTGATAAAAAGGTCGAGGAAGATAAAGGCCCGGGTTTAATCATAGGAGGGATGTTCTTCCCGCAAAACGTATTGCTAATAGCTGGTGGTATAATACTTGGTTCGCTTATTCTCGTAGGCGCAATCACACCGATTATTGTAAAACTAATAAAGAACAAAAAGTCAGGCAAAAACGCTTTTAGATATTTTAGATAAAAGATATAAACTAACGGCTCGGTAATCCGAGCCGTTAGTGTGTTTAAGGTGATTATAAAATACGTATCGAAATAATGTCTTCTACGTCTGCGATGCGAGAAATTAAGTTGTCGTTATCTTCAAGGTTGATGCCGGCGGCGGTATCGACTATAGCATAGCCGATGGTGTCGCGTTCAACGTAGTTTAAGGTATGTTCTACGACGGAAAGGGCTTCCTTAATGCCGTCCAAAGCCTTGGTGTTTGCATTATAGATAATGGTCAAACGGTTGTCGGTAGTGCGAGGTACGGTGATTCTCGGGAAGTTAACGGAGTTTACGATATTGCCGTTTTCAAGATAATCCTTGATTTGACTTGCAGCCATGATGGCGCAGTTTTCTTCCGCTTCTTCGGTGCTTGCACCAAGGTGGGGGATTGCTATAATACCCTTATAGTTAAGACAGTCCGCGTTGGGGAAGTCTACTACGTAGGAGCGAAGCTTACCGCTATCAAGAGCTTCTTTAACGGCGTTGACGTCTACGAGTTCGCCTCTTGCCATATTAATAATAACGGCGCCGTCCTTCATCTTTTTGATAGCCTTGTCGTTTACCATACCGCGAGTGGTGGGGAGTAATGGAAGGTTCAAAGAGATGAAATCGGAGTTAGCGTATAAGTCGTCAACGTTTTCGTATACCTTAACTTGATCGCCGGTATAATAGGGATCGAAGGTGGCTACTTTCATGCCCAAAGCTTCTGCGGCAACCGCAACTTTAGCACCGATAGCGCCAAAGCCTACGATACCTAACGTTTTGCCGTAAAGCTCGATACCGCCGAACTGGCTCTTGCCCTTTTCAACTTGCTTGGGAACGTCGTCGCCTTCAAGGGTGTTTGCCCACTTGTTACCGCCTATAACGTCACGGCAAGCGAGTAACATACCGCAGATAACCAATTCTTTAACGGCGTTGGCGTTTGCGCCGGGGGTGTTGAATACGCAGATTCCCTTATCAGTCATGCGAGGGAGGGGAATATTATTAACGCCCGCACCGGCTCTACCTACGCATAGTAGCGAGTCGGGTATATCGTACTCTGCCATGTTGAAGGAACGTACCAATATAGCATCGGGCGCGGTAGCGTTATCGGATACTGCGTAATCGTCGTTTAGAACGGCATATATTTTATTACTGATTTTATTAAGGGTTAAAACGTCAAACATTATTTGTTCTCCAATTCAAATTTCTTCATAAACTCAATAAGAGCCTTAACGCCTTCAACGGGCATTGCGTTGTAGATGCTTGCGCGCATACCGCCAACGAGCTTGTGGCCCTTGATCGAAACAAGACCTGCTTTTTCTGCTTCTTTTATGAACTTTGCATTGAGTTCATCCGAGCCGGTTACGAAAGGTACGTTCATAATGGAGCGGTCAGCGTGGTTAACGGAGTTGGTATAGAGGCTACTGTTATCGATAAAGTCGTATAACAAGCCGGCTTTGTATTCGTTGATTTCTTGTATAGCCTTGATTCCGCCGAGCTTTTTGAGGTGACGGAAAACGAGCATTGCCATATAAATAGCAAAGCAGGGGGGCGTGTTGAATAAGCTTTGTGCATCGGCTTGAGTTTTATAAGCGAGCATGGTGGGGCAGTTGGGGGATTCTTTGCCGATGAGGTCTTTTCTGACGATAACGATAGTTACGCCTGCAGGAGCGATATTCTTTTGTGCGCCTGCGTAGATAAGACCGTATTGGTTAACGTCGATAACTTCACTCAAAATGCTGGAAGAGTGGTCTGCAACTACAACTGCATCGGTTTTGGGGAAGGTACGGTCGGTATAACGAGTACCGAAGATGGTGTTATTTTTGCAGATATGTACGTAGTCGATACCATCACGGAACTTAACGCCTTCGGGAATATAGGTAAAGTTTTTATCCTTACTGCTTGCAGCTATTGCGATATCGCCGTATTTACGTGCGAACTTTTCGGCTTTGCCGGAGAAGTTTCCCGTTACGATGTAGTCAGCTTTACCGTTTTGGAGCAAGTTCAACGGAACTGCGTCGAACTGTTGAGATGCGCCGCCTTGTACAAATAGAACTTCGTAATCGTCACTTATATTCAAAAGCTCTCTTAAAGAAGCGAGAGCTTCCATGTGTATTGCGTCATACCATTTGGAGCGGTGGCTCATTTCCGTTACGGACATACCGCTGCCTTCGTAATCGAGGAAGTTTTTTTGTGCCGAGAGCTTTACCTCTTCGGGCAGCATGCTGGGACCTGCGGAAAAATTATATACTTTCATGGTCAACCTCCTGAAAAAATTTATAACATTATACTACTTTGAATTATGTTTGTCTATAGTAATTTATATAAAAATACGCGCGCAATTCAAAATATAGCGACTTGAATAATTTATTAGCATAAGGTATAATATGTAATGATAATAACGATTGTGAGGACGCAGTTTTGGCAAAAACAAAAAAATCCAAACTCAAGATAATATTTTTAGGCGGAGTAGGCGAGATCGGCAAGAATATGACCGCCATAGAATACGGTGAAGATATCATAGTAATTGATGCCGGTATGGCTTTCCCCGATGCGGAAATTAATCCCGGCGTAGATTATATCGTACCCGATTATAGCTATCTATTGGAAAATAAGGATAGGGTGAAGGCGGTATTTTTAACACACGGTCACGAGGACCATATAGGTGCGCTTCCGCTATTTTTAAAAGATATTCCCGTGCCCGTATACGGCTCTAAAATCAGTATTGCGTTTTTAGACAACAAACTCCGCCGTAACGGATTTAAAGAGTGTGATGGTGTTGTAGTATCCGACGGCGAAACGGTAACTATAGGCGAGCTAAAAGTAGAGTTTGTTGCTGTTACCCACTCGATTGCAGGATCGTATGCGCTTGCTATCGATACACCCCGCGGTACGATTTTTTATACCGGCGACTATAAAATCGATCATACCCCCGTTGACGATCGTCCTACCGATCTTACCCGTATTACGGAAATCGGCAAAAAGGGCGTGCTATTGATGATGCAAGATAGCACTAACGTCGAGCGTGAAGGCTATACTATGAGCGAGTCGCAAGTAGGCAAGAGTCTTGATACCATTTTTAACGACAACAGGGCGAACCGCATAATAATTGCAACCTTTGCAAGCAATATTCATAGAGTACAACAAATAATCAACGTAGCGATTAAGTACGGTAGGCGGATAGCCTTTAGCGGTAGAAGTATGGAGTATATGGTGGAAATAGCCAAAAAACTCGACGCTATGCATTACCCTGAAGATTGTATAGTGGAACTTGATAAAATCAATCAGATTCCGCACGACAGATTATGTATTATAGCTACGGGAACGCAAGGTGAGCCGGATAGTGCTCTGACGCGAATGGCAAACCACGACCATAAGAGAGTTATTATTGGCGAGGACGATACGGTAATCCTTTCTTCAAGTTGTATACCCGGCAACGAGCGTAGCATTTACAAGGTAATAAATAATCTTGCTAAAATAGGCGCAAAGGTTATTTATGAGAGCTTGTACGAGGTACACGCATCGGGGCACGCTTGCAGAGAAGAACTTAAACTTATGCTTGCGCTTATCCGCCCAAAGTATTTTATGCCCGTGCACGGCGAATATCGTCACTTAAAGCGTCATGCGGAGCTTGCAGAGCAAATGGGTGTACCGAGATACAATATTTTGATACCCGAACTCGGCTTTTGCGTAGATGTAAGCAAAAAAGGCTTACTACGTGAAGATAACGTAAAATCGGGAGCCGTTATGATAGTTGGCTCCGAAGAAGCGGACGACGCTTACGTTAGGGATAGAAGAAGAATAGCTTCTGAAGGCTTGATTATTGCGGTAATAAACCTTCGTGACGAAGAAGAAGTTAACAACGTAGAGCTAATTGAAAAGGGCACGCAACTGCCCGATAAACTGCTCGACGAGCTTAAGGACGCGGTAATGTATCGCATAGCCGGCGGAGATTTTTACGGATTGGAAAAGGATGAGGTCGAACAACTTGTACGCAAGACCATGACGCGGATATTCTACAGTAGAATAAAGCGTTGCCCGTTAATAGTGCCGATAGTATTTAGATAATATGGATTTTAGCAAAAGCGTTTTAATTTTTGCAGATATGTCGCGTGCGCATACTGCGACGGCGGTTAAGGAGTCTATTCTTAAGACCGATTCGCAAGCTCGAGTAATTATTATCGACGATATGACGTTGCACTCCGCACCGGCACTTGATTTTGCCGAAAAACTGCTTGGCTTAAAGATAAATCGCGATCGTAAAAAGGCGGTTAAGTTTGAAGAACATTTGGATAAACGGATGGATGCCGTACCGCACTCTTCGAACGAGTTCAAAGGGGACGTCGGGTCATACGAAAAAATGAAGGAAATTATTGACCGAATCAAGCCTATTTTGATTATCACCATAGGCTACGGCGCCTTCAATGAAGCGATTGCTGTTAGAGATATGGAAAAGCTCGACTGCAAAGTAATCAACGTAGTGGACGAGTACGTTCTGAATAACGCTTTAATCAATACGTACATGGATGGCTATATCGTTGAAAACGAAGACGTCAAGCAAAAGCTTATTGATAATGGTATCGACTCGCAAAAAATAGCTATAGCGCATCTTCCGATAAGGCGTACTTATTTGGAGCCGTTAACAGATGATATCAACGTAAACGTAAGGCTAAACAAGAAGTGGCCAAAGATACTGTATTTTGCTGACAAAGAGGGCGTTGAACACGAAAAGGTTTTTCACGTACTTAAAAACTACCTTTTAAAATACGATTTTTTCATTTATTGCGGAAGCAATAGGGAGCTTTATCAATCCGCCCTTAAAAACGGATTGCGTGCCTATAACGAAGGTATATCGTTACCGCATTTATACGAATTTGCAGACGTGGTTTTGACTGCTCCCATCAGTCGCAACGTATCGATTGCAAGAGCAAAAGGTAAACTTGTAGCGCTCCTTAATTCGGAGTACGAACTGGAAAAAAGGAACGCCGAATACCTTAAAGATTTCACCGTTGATTGCTCTGACGAGGTCAAACTAAAACTCTTTTTAGAGTGTTATCCCACCCCCGATTACAAAGCTTTGGCAGAAGCTTCACGCACGCAATACGTTATTACCGCAAGTGATGCCTTAAGCGCTTTATTCGATTAATCGTCGAGTCTACCAAATTCAAACATATGGGCAAGACGGCGCCCGTTATGTTCACTATGGGTAGCCATTTCTTTGGTTATCATGCCGATAATTGCGTGCATAGTGAACGCGGTACCGCAAGCGACCATCGTCCAATCAAAGCCGTAGTTAAGGCTAATTTCGCCACCGATTTGAACAAGCAAGTTGAGTAGTAACATAGCTATTGCGGACGAGATAAACGAGTACTTACCGTTACGTGTGATAAAGAAGGCAAGGGTACCGATTATCAAAGCATATACGAAGTTACTTGTTCCAAAGAAGTTGCTTCCGCCGAGTAATGCAAGGCGAGTAGCCGCGTATGCAAGACCGCCAAGAATAAGTCCGATAGCCATTGCCGTCATTTGAGAGGAAAGCTTACCGAACAAGAAGAACATTGCAAATACAACTAAATAGAATAGCAACGTACCAACACTAAAACTAAATCCGCCCCATCTGATAATAGGTATGAAGTTGAGTCCTATAACCATAACGAAGAATATTACGGGTATCAACCAATTCGTACGCAAATCAGAAAGCACCGATTTAGCAATGCCAACTATAATCATTAGGGTTAACACACCCAAAATTATCATACTGATTAACATATATTAATCCTCCTTGTAGGTAGTTTGTCCAAAGAGGATAAGATTATACGCAAATAAAATAAGCTCCCTTTATCTTGGGAGCTTAATCTATTAATCAATGGTAATTATAATTCTTTTCTGTCGTTGAGCGCTCTTGATAACGTCATTTCGTCCGCGTATTCGATTTCGCTACCCATCGGTATGCCGTGCGCGAGGCGAGTGACTTTTACGCCCAAAGGTTTTAGAAGTTGAGCAATATATGTAGCGGTCATTTCACCGCTGACGTCGGGGTTAGTAGCAATTATAACTTCCTTTACTCCGTCAAGACGGGTGATTAACTCGCGTATGCGGATTTGTTCTGCACCAATACCTTTTTGAAAATCGAGTGCGCCGTGTAAAACGTGATAAAGACCGTTATAGGTACCAAGTTTTTCGAAGGCTTGCACGTCGCGAGGCTCTTGCACTACGCAAATAATAGATTTATCGGCGGTTTCGCAACGAGCACAAATTTCGCGGTCGGTATAGTTACCGCACTCGGAACAAAAATGGATGGTGGATTTAGCTTCCTCGATTGCTTCGAGAAAATCCCTAACTTCTTCCTCATCCATATCGATAATCGCGTACGCGTAGCGAGTTGCGGTTTTTAGGCCGACAGCAGGGAGCTTGCGTAATTGCGCAATCAGTTTAGTAAGAGCTTCAGGTTGCATTAAAACAAGCCTCCAAGTCCGCCTGCACCACCGGTGAGCGGTCCCATAACTCTCTTTTGTTCCTCCTCGACAAGAGCCATTGCTTCGTTAAAAGCAGCGACTATCATATCTTCGAGCATTTCTACGTCGTCGGGATCAACGCAAGCAGGATTAATTTTTATAGAACTTAAAGTTCTGTCGCAACCCATAACAACTTCGACCATACCGCCTGAAGAGGTTGCAACTACTTCGGTTTCTTCAAGTTCTTTTTGAGCTTCGGCTAATTGCTTTTGCATTTGTTGAGCTTGGCGCATTAATTGTTGCATATTTCCACCGCCACCGCCAAAGCCACCGTATCCGTTAAATTTGGCCATAATAATACCTCCGTAATTACCTTATATTATATGCGCATCAGCGCAAAGCGTTTTATTTTTTGCGATCTTCGAGATTGCTTCCGAAGAGATCTAATAGTTTTTTGCGATCCTCGTCCTTGATTTTGCGACCGGCACCGTTTGCTGCGTTAACAAACTCGACTTCGTAATCGTCGTCAGCAGTTGCTTCCTTTAGCGTGGTGCTAACAAGAGTCTTTCGTTCGGCGTTATCAAAGACCGTAATGGATGCGTTATCGGCAAGATTAAACGATAAAGTTTTGCCCTCAAGTACGTAGTTGTTTTGGCGCGATAGGGCGCTATATACTACGGTGTCGCCCTTTTCACGCAAGGAAGTTAAAAGTAGTCCTACAAGCATTTTTGCACGCTCGTCAACCTTGGGGGCTTTGGGCGCGTCCTCAAAGACTTTAGCTCCCTCTACTTTTGTAGAATATTTAGCTATAGTATCCGCTAATTTAGCTTTAGGGACACTATTTACAGGAGTTTGCGGTATAACCATTTGCGGAGCGATACCGGTCAACGCGGCTCTGCGAACAAGTTTTTCAAGTTCGTTTATGCGAGAAACCAACGCCTCGTTACTAAACTCCGTTTTGAGTTCGGTTGCCTTTACGAGTATTGCTTCGTATACAATGCGCGGTTGAGTAGTAAATCTCAAAGTGGACTCGCAAGTAGAGAGAATATCCATAACTCTTGCAATAGCATAGTTATCGTGCTCGGCGCCAAGATTTTTAACTGCTTCCAGTTCGCTTGCAGTAAAACCGCTGTTATATTGAGGTACGTTTTTAACGGTTATGAGCTTGCGGAAGAATTCTGCAAGCTCTTTATTGAGTGTGGTTAAGCCTTTACCTTTAGCGTAAACCTTTTCGGCTTCCGCTATAACAGTCGGTACGTCACCGCTCAAAATGCCGTTTGCGAGGCTATATAGCGTATCAAAATCTGATGCACCTAAAACTTCCAATACGTCCTCGTAAGTTAGCTTTTCGGGGGCGTACGAAATGCACATGTCTGCAAGTGAAAGGGTGTCGCGGACACTACCTTCGCCGTGTATAGCAAGTTGTTCGAGAGCTGCAACTTCGTAACCATAACCCATGTCGTCAAAAATCTCTTTTAAGAGATTTACAAGTTCATCTTGGCTTACCAAGCGGAAGTCGAAACGCATACAACGAGATAGTATGGTTTGCGGTAACTTATGGACTTCAGTTGTGGCAAGTATAAATATAACGTGATGAGGCGGTTCCTCGAGTGTTTTAAGCAGTGCGTTGAAAGCACTGGTTGAAAGCATGTGAACCTCGTCGATAATGTAGACGCGGTATTTGCCAACGGAGGGTTGGAATTGAACGCTTTCTTTAAGATCGCGGATTTCGTCTACGCCGTTGTTGGATGCGGCGTCCATTTCGATAATATCGACGTTATTATTGTTTTTGAGGCTTTGACAAACTTCGCATTTACCACAAGGGGATCCGTTGACGGGGTTGAGGCAATTAACGGCTCTTGCAAAGATTTTTGCCGAGCTTGTCTTACCCGTTCCGCGGGTACCGGTAAATAAATATGCGTGACCGACGGTGCCCGTTTTTATCTGATTGATAAGAGTGGTTACAATGTGGTTTTGTCCTATGACCTTATCCCAAGTGGAGGGACGGTATTTGCGGTATAGTGAAACGTATGCCATTATGCTTTGATTCCTAAAGTAGCAAGGAAGTTTTCAAATGCTTTTTGTCCGATTTCGGTATTTTTAAATACCGCAGTGCATTCGAGGATCCTTACACAAGTGTTGTTTATGTAGTTTACTACTATCTTTTCTGCATCGTCTGAAGAGTTTGCGGTGCCGTTATCGTTTACGAGTTGGGCTATCATGCCGAGGTGTTTAGAGAGGGGATTTTTCTCATCGCTTAACTCTGCAAAGTTAAGAGCGGTCTTGCCGGTAAGGATATCGACTATGCCGGTGATTTCGCTTGCCAATCTGCCGGGCAAAATGAAAGTTCCCATAGCTTCGATAAGACCGATGCCTTCCTTTTTGATGTTATGCATATCCTCGGTGGGGTGATAAATACCATAGGGGTGAGTTTCATTGGTGCGGTTGTTGCGTAGAATCAAGTAGAGTGCGTACTCGTCGCCTTCCTTGCAAGCAATGGGGGTGATGGTGTTATGGGGAGCAGAGGTTTCTGCGATAACGCCAACGGAAGTATCGGTGTACTTACGCCATGATGCAAGAATATTTTGTGCAAGAGCTTCAATATCTTTACGTACGGTACCGCTCAACTTGATAACGGAGTTGTACCAATCGAGGATAGCAACGTTGACGGTGGGGTAGTCGGGGTGACTGAAGGACTTGCGGTTGGGGCGACCGAACATGGGCAATACTTTTTTACCGCCTTGGTAGTGCTCGTGTGCAAGTATAGATCCGCCGACGATGGGTAGGTCTGCGTTAGAGCCCATAAAGTAATGGGGGAAAAGCTCTACGAAGTCGAGCAGACGGGTAAAAGTCATGGGGGTTATTGACATCGGTTGATGTCTTTCGCTTACGGCGATACAGTGGTTATCGAAGTAAACGTAGGGGGAGTATTGCATAAACCAAGGCTCGTCGTTTAGATACATCGGTATGATACGGATGGTTTCGCGAGCGGGGTGTTTATAGCTACCTTCAAAGCCCAAGTTTTCAACGCAAAGCATGCACTTGGGGTAGTTGGTTGCGGGCATTGAACGCTCTAACGCAACTTGCTCGTTTGATTTTTCGGGTTTTGAAAGGTTAATGGTAATGGTCAAATCGCCGTTAGGGCAGCTTGCCGTCCATTTAATATTCTTTTTAATGTCCGGAGTGCGGATGTAGTTGCTGTTAACGCTTAAAGCATTAAGATAATCGGTTGCGGCTTCGATGCCTTGGTTAGCTGCTATGGCATCGAATTCTGCCATAACAACGCTGGGGGCGGGCATGACCAAGCCGATAACTTTAGTTTCGAAAAGGAGTTTCGCTTTAGGATCGGCCAAACCGTTCTCAACGGCGTAGTCTACTATTTTGTCAATGATGCCGGTTTGGAAATCGGGGAGTTTTTTATCGGCGACTTCGGGCTCGGTGAGCTTGAACTCGGCAAGCAATCTGTTATGAGCATAAATCGCATCGTAGTGATTAAGGCCGAGTTTATCTACGGCGTAAGCGACAAGGTTAGCAAAGTGTTTTGCGATAGATTGGTTTTGCTTGGGCATAATAAATCCTTAAAAGTTATGTTTAATATTTTATTTACTTATCTAAATAAGTATGATATAATTCAAATTATCTTAATTATACACGGAGAACAGAATTTTGGCAATATTATACGACAAAAAAAGTTTAGCTGCAAACAATAAATTTATTGCTACTGCCGAAGCTTTATACGGCGGTAACGTTGAAGCTTGTGCAGAGCGTTACGCTATGCTCGCTGAAGCTCACAAACAAAACGTAGAAGGCGAAATTATCTTCTATAGCGCTTCCGGTCGTATCGAAGTTACCGGTAACCATACTGACCACAATAACGGTAAAGTTTTATGTGCCGCTGTATCGGTAGACTTACTTGCAGCAGTAACACCGCTTGCAGAGCCTAAAATCGTTGTAAAAAGTCTTGGATATCCCGTCGTTGAAGTGGATATTAACGACTTAAGCATCCACGAGGAAGAAAAGGGCGGTTCGTTTGCACTTGTTCGCGGAGTATGTAAAGCATTTAAAGATAGGGGCTATAACATCGGCGGATTCTATGCAACCACGGTATCCGACGTATTCAAAGGCGCAGGCATGTCAAGCTCTGCATCATTTGAGGTTTTGGTATCTGCAATCCTCGACAACCTCTACAATGGCGACAGCATTAGCGCGGTTGAAAAGGCAATTATCAGCCAATATGCCGAAAACGTTTACTTTGGTAAGCCGTCCGGACTTATGGACCAATCGGCTATAGCACTTGGTGGTGTAAGCTATATCGACTTTGAAGATCCCTCCAATCCTCAAGTGGAAAAACTCGATTGGGGATTTGACGATACTACCGTTTTTGTAGTGAACTGTGGTGGAGACCACTGCAATCTTACCCCCAACTACGCAGCTATCCGTGAGGAAATGGAAGCTATTGCCGGAGAATTCGGTCAAAAGAAGCTCCGCTTTGTAGACGTTGATGAGTTCTACGCATCAATACCTGCTCTTAAAGAAAAGTTTAGCGGTAGAGCAATTCTTCGTGCAATGCACTATTTTGAAGAAAACGAACGCGTTGAAGCACTGCGAGAGGCTATCCACTCTGCAGATGAAGAACTTGCATACGATATCATCACCATGTCAGGCATTAGCTCTTACCAAAAGTTACAAAACGTTTATGCAGAAGGCGATTGCTCCGAGCCTATTCCGCTTGCACTTGCCCTTTGCGAAGGCTTTGACGGCGTAATGGCGTATAGAGTACACGGCGGCGGGTTTGCAGGCACAATACTTGCATTTGTCGATAACGATTGTGCAGACGATTTCCACGGATATATGTCCACCGTATTCGGTGATAAAAACGTTTATAGACTCAAGATCCGTAACGTAGGCGGAACCAGACTTGATTTAGGAGAAAACGATTAATGTTTTTAGCTCAAAGTGCCCATTGGACGGGCGAAGTTGATTCTGTAGCTTTTACCATTTTTGGTAGGGATATAGCTTGGTACGGCATAATTATTACGTGCGCTATGATTATCGGCTTAATTGTCGCAACTATACGCGCCAAAAAAGTTGGTTTAACTTTTGATGATTTGGTTGAAGTATTTATTTGTGCTATTCCTCTTGCTATAATCGGCGCGAGATTGGGCTACGTTATGGTACGCCCCGAGTATTTCCCGAGCGATTTCGGATGGTCTGATTTTGTGCAAATATTTGCCGTATGGGATGGTGGCTTAACCATTATGACGGGCGTTCCGTTCGGTTTACTCGGAGGATTCCTTTGGTCAAAATGGCGCAAGGTAAACTTTATTGACGTTGCAGATATCATCATACCTGTAGTACTCCTTTCGCAAGGCCTTGGCAGATGGGGCAATTTCTGCAACCAAGAAATCTACGGCGCACCGATCACCAACCCCAATTTGCAATGGTTCCCCATGGCGGTTTATATCAACCGTATGGGCGGATTTTATCAAGCAACTTTCTTCTATGAGATGTTCCTTGATATTCTATTCTTCGTTATCTTAATGGTGGTACTACGCCATTTAAAAGTCAGGGGAGCGGGCGTATTGCTTTATGCTTTCTCTTACGGCTTAATAAGATTTGTATTAGAGTTCTTCCGCGATGACGGCGACCTCTATGCAGTTGTAAATTATAACCAAATTATTTGCGGAGTATTGGCTTTAGCCGCTGCAATTACACTTGCCGTATTAATAGTTTTGAAAGTCAAAAAAGGCGAAAAAGTTTGGTATGGCAAAGGCGGAATTCCTAAAGAATTACTACCTGAAATTCAAGTACAATCAAAATCTAAAAAAGAGGCTAAAGGTAACTAAAATAGGAGTTTTGGTATGAGAAACTTGACATTACTTACTGATTTATATCAACTTACCATGATGAACGGCTATGCCGAAACCGACATGGCTGATAGAGAGGCAGTGTTCGATTTATTCTTTAGACCGGCACCACACCTTGATTTTGCAGTAGTAGCAGGCATCGAGCAAGCTATCGACTACATTAACAACCTTCATTTTGACGATAGCGACGTCGCATATTTGAGGAGCTTGAATCTGTTTGGCGAAAAGTTTTTCGAGCGCATCAAAAACTTTAAGTTCACAGGCGATATCTATGCTATGCGCGAAGGTGAAATGGTTTTCCCGATGGAGCCTATTTTAACAGTTAAGGCACCGTTGTTTGAAGCACAACTTATCGAGACAACGTTGCTAAATCTTATTAATCACCAAACCCTAATTGCAACCAAGGCTATGCGCATGGCAAACGAAACCACCGGCGCTATAGCCGAGTTTGGCTTACGTCGCGCACAAGGTCCCGATGCGGGTTTATACGGAGCAAGAGCGGCGATGATAGGGGGATGTGCAAACACCTCTAACGTGCTTGCAGGCAAGACCTTTGATATCAAAATTAGTGGTACTCATGCACACAGCTGGGTTATGAGTTTCCCGACAGAGCTTGAGGCCTTTGAAACTTATGCCAAACTCAACCCCGATGCATGTTTGTTGTTGGTTGATACTTATAACACCTTAAAGAGTGGCGTTCCCAATGCGATCAAAGTATTTGATAAGCTCAAAAAGGCGGGACATAAGCCTTTAGGCATTAGACTTGACTCCGGCGACCTTGCTTACTTAAGTAAGAGAGCGCGCGAAATGTTGGACGAAGCCGGTCATACCGAAGCCAAAATATTTGCTTCAGGTGATATAGACGAGCATATTATCGCATCACTTAACGCACAAGGTGCAAAGATTGACGTTTGGGGCATCGGCACCAAGCTTATAACCTCCGCTCCACATCCTGCTCTTGGTGGTGTTTATAAGCTTGCAGAGATTCAAAATGCAAACGGTGATTGGGAGCCTCGTATGAAGATTTCCAACACTCCCGAGAAGATGACCAATCCCGGGTTCAAGACAATTTATCGTATATATGATAAAGATGGCAAGGCAGCTGCAGACCTTATAGCTCTTAAGTCGGAAAAAATCGACGTTACCAAACCTCTCACTATATTCCATCCCATCGAAACTTGGAAGAAAACTACTTTTGAGGTGGGCGATTATTCGGTAAGAGAACTACACGAGTGCATCTTTAAGCGTGGCGAGCAAGTTTATAAAGTACCCACCTTGAAGGAAGCGATTGCGTACGGGGCAAAGTCGAAAGGGGAGTTTTACGAGGAATACAAGCGTTTAACCAACCCTCACGTTTACAAGATAGACTTGTCCGACGGCCTCTACGACCTAAAGAAAGAGATGATCGGCAAAAACTTATAAAAATAAAGAGCCCAAGAGGCTCTTTTTTCTTGCGTCAAAAATCGCTAAATTACGCCAAAAAAAGACTATGCTCAAGGGTTATAATCTTACTATGAGCATATTTAGAAGAACGAAAAAGAAAAATAAAACGGATATAGCAACTAACGCCCAGTTGGAGCGTATCGAGGTTTTGAAAGCGGAAATAAACAGGTTAAACGGAGAGCTTGAAAGTTATAGTCGCAACTCCGAAAAAACCTTGGAAGTGCTTGCTTTTGCCAAGGAACGCGCGGAGGAGTACGAGTCGGAAGCGCGTATTAGGTTTCAGCTTGAAAACGAGCGTTTGATAAGTTATCGTAACAAATGGAGCAAACGCTTAAAAGCACTTGGCGATGCCGAAAAGCTTGGTGAAGAAGTTATAGAGTGCCATGAGTTTTTTAAAGACTGCATTGAGGATTTGACTGCTATAGTGGAAGGGCGACCGCTAAAAAAGGACTCGCCAAAAGAGAGTTACTACCGCGAGTGCGTAAGGCTTGAGGAGTTGGGGGTAGCGGAAGCACCGGAAAAACGTCTTACAGAGGAGGAGCTGAACAAGCTACTTATGCAATTTAGCGGTGTATAAAAAATCAAGTTATGCAGACCGTATTTTTAGTTTAGGATACCTAAAAAGTCAAAATCAAAGTAATTCGCAAGCCGAGCAAGTTTTATAAAAAATCGGCTCGTAAGAGTGTAGCGTCATAATGACGCCTTTCATGCGCGCGTAAAATTTAAAATTACACCTTGACTTATTTAAGTAATTTTAGTATATTATATTGCGTATAAATATTATTCACACGCGAGGTAAACGATGGCATTATTAAGAAGTGACGTACCCGAAGCAAGAAAATGGGATTTATCCACGCTATTTGCTTCGATAGAAGATTTTGAAGTTTGCTTTAAGCAAGTTGAATCTGAAATTCCCGAATTGGAGTCGTTTAAGGGTAAGCTTAACGAGAAAACCGCCCTTGATTGCTTGCGCAAGCAAACCAGTGTTTTCCGCAGAATCGAAAAGTTGTACGCATATTCCACATTAAGTAGAGACGAAGATACCGCTAACTCCGAGATGCAAGCTCTTAACGAAAGAGTTATGATGTTAGCAACCAAGTTCAGCTCGGCGGTTTCTTACATTGAGCCCGAACTTTGTAAAATCCCTTGCGCTACGTTGAAGACTATGGCAGAAAGCAAAGAGTATGAAGATTTCTCTTGTATGCTCGAGGCTCTTATCCGCCAAAAGAAACATATACTTTCCGCCAAAGAAGAAAAACTTTTGAGTGAAACCAGTGCGTTTACCTCTGATTTCCGCAATATTTTTACCATGATTGATAACGCCGATATGAAATTCGGTAAAGTTATGGTTGACGGCGAAGAAAAGGAACTCACCCACGGCTTGTACAGCGTTTTGCTTCAACATCCCGATCAAAAGGTTCGCCAAGGTGCGTTCGAGGCTTATTATGCAGCTTACGGCAAATTGTTAAATACCATAGCGGCAACTTACGCCGGTAGCGTAAAAAAGGATTGCACTCTTTCAAAAATCCGCAAATACAAATCGGCTATCGACGAAGCCCTTTACGTTGATGATATTCCCCAAAAGGTTTACAACAATCTTATTAAGGCTGTCAAAAAAGGCACTCCAGCCGTTCATAAATACGTTAAGTATCGTCGTAAAGCCCTTGGACTTAAAGAGCTTCACATGTACGATATGTACGTAGCGCTTACCGAAGACTTCAAGCTTGATTTGGACTACCCCGAAGCTTACCAAAAAGTATTAGAAGCGCTGAAGCCTCTCGGTGAAGATTACCTTAAGGTAATGCAAAAAGCGTACGACGAGAGATGGATTGACGTTGAAGAAACTCAAAACAAGCGTAGCGGTGCATACTCTCTCGGCATTTACGACTCCCATCCTTACGTCCTTTTGAACTTCCAAAAGACTTGCCACGATATATTTGTTATCGCGCATGAAATGGGCCACGCTATGCACACATATTATGCAAATCAAGCACAATGCTTTGAGAAGGCGGACTATCGAATTTTCGTAGCAGAAATTGCAAGTACCGTTAACGAGGTTCTTTTATTGAAGCACCTAATGAAGACTGCCGATGGCGAAGCTAAAAAGTATTTGCTTTCCTATTATCTTGATATGTTCCGTACCACTTTATTCCGTCAGACTATGTTTGCGGAGTTCGAAAAGTACGCTCACGACGAGTTTGAAGCAGGTAGACCCCTTACCTCCGACGGCATGAACGCAAAATACTACGAGCTTAACAAGCAATATTATGGTCCCGGCGTAATTCACGACGATCAAATTGCTATCGAGTGGGCACGTATACCTCACTTCTATAACGCCTTCTACGTATACAAATACGCAACCGGACTTACCACGGCTGTTAACATTGTTAACAAGCTTTTGAACGAGGAAGGTTACGTAGAAAAATATCTTAAGTTCCTTTCGATCGGCGGATCGATGTATCCCATCGAGAATATCAAGGTGGCGGACGTTGACTTGACTTCTTCCGAGCCCTTCGATTACGCGATGAACGAGTTTAAACGCACTTTAGAGGAGCTGCTTACTCTATGAAGAAGTTAGCTGTCGCCTTACTCGTAATAGCCTTGGTTATAACCGCTTCCTATGCAATAATTGCGGTGGTAACCTTTGAAAAGTCTCCTGTTGAGCTTACGGAGGCTGGGCTTCCTACTGAAAAAACACAGTACAAGGCAGAGTTGATTTATAACGGACTTGCCTATTCTGATGGTAGTTACGAGTATAGTGTACAAGCATACGTTAATTTGGATGAAGTAGCTAAAGGAGCAACGCCGGCAGAGCAAGCCGCTCGCAAAGCTTCTGCTAAAAACGCGATTGCTCAAATCAAAGATAGATGGGCGCAAAACGGTTACGAGATAGTGGAAACCCGTGACGATTTTGTTTACGCCATAATAGTGACCTACGACGATGCAGACGAGATGTCCCTTGCGAACGGTGAAACCGGTTATATGGTTTATCAATCGAGCGGAACGGCATATAAAGGATTGTTCTATACCGATACCGTAGTAGTGAGGGATACTGCTTTTAAAGCAACCGAAGGCACCGTGTTAAATAGTGCGGAAGGTTATATCAACGAGATAGACGGCATGGGTGCAAACGAAGTATCGTTGGTATTCAATTACGGTACGCCGTATAAGCCCGAAACTATCGGTTCTGATGCCGATGCAATTTTCCTTTATTCCGATGAGGAAACGTATAAACAATGTTATATACACGAATATAGACTTACCAATGCTACGAGAGACAAGCAAATAACTCTTGTGCAACACAACCCCAATAGTATTACGTGGTATTTGATAGTGATAGTCGGAGCCATGGTTATTAGCGGAGTGGTTTTGTTAACAGCGGGCGGTAAAAGGAGTAAATAATGAGTGATACACAAGAGAAGAAGTTAGCTTACAAGCGCTATCCGAGCAACAACGAAGCCGAACAATATATGCTTTGTTGCATCCTTATCGATGGTGAAGTGGCATCTACCGTCGTGCCGGAAATGGATGAGAAATTCTTTTTTAACGCTACTCACGCAAAGATTTTTAAGGCGATGCAAAAGCTCGTTGCTCAAAACGTAGCCATCGACGTAATTACCGTGTACGATAGTTTGGTCAAGGCAAACGAGTCCGACGTAGATATTTTAAAATATCTAACCGAGCTGTCTCAAATTACGCCGAGCGCAGTAAACTATCGCGACTTCTTTAACATTTTGCATCGTGACATGGTAATGCGCGAGTTGATTAAAATAGGTAACGCCATCGCGGAGGATGCTTACCACTCCGAAGATGAAGAAAGCTCTTTGCGCAAAGCGGAATCTATGATATACGACATCGGTGCAAAAGGCGCCCAAGCAGGCATGGGACTTGAGCATATCAGTAAGGCAGGCCAACGTTACATCGATAGGCTTATTAAGATGCGTAAAGATAAAAACGCAGTTAAAGGCTTGCGTACGCACTACCCGATTTTTGATGCAACCACCAACGGCTTGCAACCTGCGAGCTTGATTATACTTGCCGCTCGTCCGTCAGTTGGTAAAACGGCGTTTGCCCTTAATTTGGTTGCCAATATGATACGTAACGGTAACACAAACGCTACAATCGCGATGTTCTGCTTGGAAATGTCTCGTGAAGAACTCGTACAGAGAATGCTCTCTATAAATACCGACGTTACCATGTCGAGCTTATCTTCAGCACGTATCAGCGACGAAGAATACGATAGACTTTGGGATGCACACGTAGCCGAGTCCAATTGCAATATTTATCTCGACTATACCTCTAACGCAACGCCCGGTTATATTGCAAGCCAATGCAGAAGACTACGTAGTCTTTCGCCCAATAAACAGCTTGATCTCGTTATAATCGACTACTTGCAGTTGATGTCTAACGATAAGCAAAATATTCGTTCTTCATCCAGCCGTCAAACCGACGTATCGGACATCAGCCGTGCGCTTAAGAATATGGCGATGGATTTACAATGTCCTGTTATCGCTCTTTCGCAGATGTCCCGTAGCATCGAAGGCCGTGACGATAAGCAACCGAGATTGTCAGACTTACGTGAGTCCGGTGCTATCGAGCAAGACGCCGACATGGTTATGTTCCTTTCCCGCGAAAACGAGGATGAGCGTACCGCATCGGTAAGTAGCATGATAATCGATATTGCTAAACACCGTAACGGTCAAATCAAGCAAATCCGTTATTTGTGGGAGGGCGCGCACGTTCGTTTCACCGAAGCGCCTGCAAGCAATCAAGAGTTTGACGCAACCAAGAATCTTTACGGCTCACGCCCCAAAAAGAAAGCGGAACAATAACGTCAAATTATAATTTAAAGGACAAGCTCATAGTATAAACTATGGGCTTTTTTATTGACAATTTTAAGTACAAAACAACCCTTATCGGCAACGAGTCGATTTTGATTGAAGGTCACCGAGGTATAACTTCATTTAGAGATGAAGAAGTGATCGTGCGAGTAAGAGGGGGTAGCGTTAAGATTAATGGAAGAAAATTAATTGTTGAAGAAATCAACGGCGAGGAAGTACTCGTTAAAGGGAGCATCACTACCGTCGAGGTGCGGGTATGACGGGTAAAGAGTGCAAAAAATTATACGTAGAAGGTGCCCCCGGATACGTGCTGAATCTAATAAGCCGATCGGGTGTAAAGGTAATAAAACCGCGAATAAATGAAAAGGGTTGCACCTTTACCGTTAGTGATAAAAATTACCTTAAAACGTGCAAACTACTTAAGACCAATCGAAGAAAATTCAAGTTAGAATGTGAGCGTGGGGTGTTAACCTCCATTGTCATTATCCTTAAAAACTTTGGGATATGGGCAGGCGTAGTAGCAAGTTTAGTTAGCATTTTTATTTACTTTCATCTTATAACTTCAATTGAGGTTAAAGGCAATAGTATCGTGGATAAAAATACCGTATTAGAGGTTGTCGATGATAAAATAAAAACGCCGTTATTTTACTTTAGCGAGGACTTTAAAGGGTTGGATGATGAAGTCGAAAAAATTGATGGTATTGCCTACGCTACAACGCGTAAAGAAGGACGACGTATAGTTATAAACATAGTTGAAGAACTACCCGAAGTTGCAACAATAGATACCCAAAACCCTAAAAGTATTATTGCGCCGGAAGACGGCGTTATAATGAAAATAGTGGTCTACGGAGGGACTTCGGCAGTCGGTGTCGGGGAGCAAGTGGTAAAGGGGCAAGAGCTAATTTATCCCTATCTTGAAAGTACTGAAGGCGAGCGTTTAAAGTCGGTCGCAATGGGTAAAATCGAGATAAAAACTACTCGTGTAGAAGAGATTGAATATCAAGACGAAAGCGCCTTCAATTCAAGCTCGGCAAAAGACGTGGAACGGAGTATTCAAAACTTTAAGTTAAGCCTAAAAGAGGGCGAGGTATATCTCGGAAGCCGATTTTTGGTAAAAAATGTAGACAAAAAGGTAGTAGTTAGTATATACTATGAGGTAATAACGCGCGTAGCGTAACGCGTGATAAGAGGATGATATGAAAAAAATTACTTCCACAAACGCTTCGTCTAACGAAACCGCTAAAAAGATAAGGAATCGCGAAATTGCTATCAGAATAGTAACCTTGATAGCGGTATCTTTCGTACTTGCGATAATGTTGCGTGTATCGAGGATAGACGAGTTCAATACCATAAAAGACTTTTTTGTAGGTAGAGTTTGGTTGCAAATATTTATAATTAGCGTCATTTTGGCGGCAATGCTTTCAACGCTATATTTTTATTCCATCTACATCCGCAGAGATTTGCGTAAAGATAAAAAGCTTGTTCAAGTACTTACCGCTTCCATAGTGCTTACCTTTGCGCTCGTTCTCTTGTTCGGAACGCTCATTAACCTATATATCGCTCCATTGGTTTTATGTTCGTTGTTGGTAGGCGCTTTGTTGGATAAGCGTATCGGTATCGTTACCAATATACTTATTTCCCAAGCTTTCTTCCTTACCGCAATGATAGTTTTAGGGCCCGATAAGATTATCGAAAGCTCTGCAGCTCTCATCACTTCGATGATAACCGCTATCTTCTTGATTAGCAATCTTGACAAAGCTCGTACTCGCTTCCGCTTTACTGTTTTGGGTATTTTAGTAGGACTTTGCACGGCTGTTATACCGATGCTTATCAACTTGCTCGTTAATCCGGAAGACGTTATTGCAATGCTAATGAGCGGTTTATGGTCCTTCTTGTCGGTAATACTTTCGATAGCTTTACAAATGATTTTCTTGCCGATAATGGAGTATATCTTCCGCATTAACACTATTTTCAGATTAGGCGAGCTCTGCTCTTTGGAAAACCCGCTTTTGAAAAAGCTTGCGGTTACCGCCCCCGGTACTTTTAACCATAGCGTAGCGGTTGGTAATCTTGCTGAAATTTGTGCGGATGCCATTGGCGAAAATCCCCAACTTGCTAAAGTTTGCGCTTATTATCACGACGTAGGCAAAATGAAAAACGCCGAGTATTTTATCGAAAATCAAAGCGGACTCCCCGAAGACAACCCGCATAACGATTTGATCCCCGAAGTTAGCGTTTCGATGATTGTTAGCCACGTTCAAGCAAGCTACGATATGATCAAGGCAGAGAAGCTCCCCGACATAATCGCAGACGTATCGCGCGAGCACCACGGCACTACGCCTGTAAACTACTTCTTATACAAAGCGCAAAGCTATACCGAGGACGACCTCAACAAGTTGGAGTTTAGTTATCCCGGTCCCAAACCGCAAAGCAAGATTGCAGCAATCATCATGATCGTTGATACCGTTGAAGCGGCATCGAGAGCGATTGCAAATCTATCTAACCACGACCAATTCCGCAAGTTTATCCATAACCTCATAAAGGGTAAATCCGATATCGGACAATTTGAGGAGTGCGGTATAACCTTTAAAGATCTCAAGACCATCGAAGATACTCTTGTAGAGTTTTTACCTTCGATGTATCACTCAAGAATACAATATACCAAACCCAGCGAGAAATAATTATGATTAACGTATACAACGCAAACGAGTACACCACTCTAATAGAGCGCGCCGTAAAGGGCGCTCTTAAGCATTTTAATATTGCCCGTAAAGAGGTCGAAGTTGAAATCGAGCTGATCGAAAGTGCCGAGATGCAAGAGCTTAATAACGAAGCGCGCGGTATCGATGCGGTTACAGACGTTTTGAGTTTTCCGAGCCTTGAGGTAAAGTTGCCGTTTAACGTAGACGATTATCCCATGGACGTTGATCCCGAAAGCGGAGCCGTTCTACTTGGCGAAATTTATATTTGCTTTGATCGCGCAAAGGAGCAAGCGGAAGAATACGGCCACTCAATCGAGCGTGAACTTGGATTCCTTGCAACCCACGGCATGTTGCATTTACTTGGTTACGACCATATTGAAGATGGCGAACGCGAGGAAATGGAAGCTTTGCAAGACGCGATTTTGAATTCTGTTGGCATCAAGCGTGACGGTATTGAAGAATACGAAGAAGTTGAAGAGCCGACCAAGTGTGGATACGCGGTAATCTTGGGTAGACCTAACGCCGGTAAATCGACCTTAATCAACGCGATAGTAGGGGAAAAGGTTTCCATCGTTAGCTGGAAGCCCCAAACCACGCGCAACCGCATAATAGGCATATATAACGACGATAACGTACAAGTAGTATTCGTAGACACTCCCGGAATACACGCCCCGAAGAACGAGCTCGGTAAGTTTATGATGCACTCCGTCAAGGTTGCAAGTGAAGGCGTAGATGCTGTTATTTACGTTGTAGATGCTGAAAAGGGCTTGGACTTATCGGACGTTCAACGTATTGAAAACAACGTTAAAGTAGGCAATAAGGTAGTTGTTGCCGTAAACAAAGTAGACCACGTTTTGAAGGAAAAGGTAGCTGAAATTCTTTTGGAGCTTGCAAAAATCGAGGGTCTTGTTGCCATAGTTCCCATATCGGCGCTTCGCGGTAAAAACGTATCGGAATTGATTAAGGAAATTACCGCATTAATGCCTGAAGGTGTTAAGTTATATTCAGACGATCAATACACCGACCGCAATATGCGCTTTATGGCATCGGAGATTATACGCGAAAAGGCGCTTCGCTTGCTTGATAAGGAAATCCCTTACGGCATAGCTGTTAGCATTAATAAGTACGAGTATCGTGAAAACGGTATACTTGATATAGATGCGGACGTCATTGTTCAAAAGCAACAACATAAGCCCATAGTACTTGGCAAAAAAGGTGAAATGATAAAACGCATTTCCACCTATGCAAGGCAGGATTTGGAGGAAATGACGGGCGATAAAATCTTCTTAACCTTATGGGTAAGGGTTAAAGAAGACTGGCGTGATGATATAGGTCTACTTAACAATTTAGGCTATAATAAAAGGGACGACGCATAGCATAAATACTTAAATAAGGGCTATACTACTCTTATGGAAAAGCCCGAAGATATTTTTTACAAAGCGTTTAAAAAGAGCGGTAACGTTGGTTACTTTATGTTGTATCAAAAACTAAAGGATAGTGGCGATGGAGATTAAAACTCAAGCACTTTGCTTAAAGGCTATAGACGTAGGTGAAAGCAACAAGTTGCTTACTTTGTTTAGCGCTGAATACGGCAAAATAGTCGCCCGAATACGTTCAATCAAGAGCCCAAAGTCCAAGTTAAAAGCGTGCGCTATGCCACTATGTTTCGGTGAATACATACTTAACAAAAAGGGTGATTTTTATACCGTAACGGGATGCACGGTGGAAGAAAATTTCTTTGACTCGTGGACTAACGTCGAGCGCTACAGCGCCTCGCAAACCGTCCTTGAATCACTCGATAAACTGAACGTTGAAGGACAAAGTGATGCAAACGTTTTGGTTTACGCGGTGCGTACTTTGAACGCAATCAACTATGGTGAAGTTACCCCGTTTTTATATGCCACAGCTTTCCTTGTTAACCTCTTACCGCATCATGGCATAGACGTCGACGACGACCAAAATTTACCCAAAAGGGCTCGTCAAATTTTTAATGCGTACCGTAATGCTTCCGTTGATGAACTTGAGACTCTCGACTTAAGTCTTAACGACGTCATCCTCGGATTAACGTACGTAAACTATATTTATCGTGATAGACTGGGCGAACGACTCAATAGCTTAAACGAGTCACTCAAATTATTAAATAATTTGCCGTAATCGATAATTTTTATAAATTTTACCCTTCCAAACAATTTTATTTAGCAATTTATAGGCAATTATATATATAATTTGCTTGCGATTGCGCGCATTTTAATTTATAATAGTTAGGCAAAAATAAAATAAAATCATTTTTTGATAGGAGATTATTTATGACAAAGTACGTTTACTTGTTCAAAGAAGGCAACGGCACTATGCGTGAAATCCTCGGCGGTAAGGGCGCTAACCTTGCAGAAATGACCAAAATCGGTCTTCCTGTTCCTCAAGGTTTTACCATCTCCACCGAAGCTTGCACCAAGTACTATGATGACGGTAAAGAAATTAACCCCGCTATCTGTGCTGAAATTATGGAGAACATCACGAAGATGGAAGAAATCACCGGCATGAAGTTTGGTGATATGGAAAATCCTCTTCTCGTATCCGTTCGTTCCGGTGCAAGAGCATCTATGCCCGGCATGATGGATACCATCCTTAACCTTGGTCTTAACGAACAAGTTGTTGAAGTTCTTTCCAAAAAGTCCGGCAACCCCCGTTGGGCATGGGACTGCTACAGAAGATTTATCCAAATGTACTCCGACGTTGTTATGGAAGTTGGTAAGAAATACTTCGAAGAGCTCATCGACGAAATGAAGAAGCAAAAGGGCATCGTAATGGATACCGAGCTTACCGCTGACGACCTCAAGGAACTTGCAAACCAATTCAAAGCAGAGTACAAAGCAAAGATCGGTTCTGATTTCCCGGACGATCCTACCGAGCAACTCTTTGGCGCTATCAAGGCGGTATTCCGTTCTTGGGACAACCCCAGAGCAAACGTTTATCGTCGTGACAACGATATCCCTTACAGCTGGGGTACCGCAGTTAACGTACAACAAATGGTATTCGGTAACATGGGCGAAACCTCCGGCACCGGTGTTGCATTTACCCGTAACCCCGCTACCGGCGAAAAGAAACTTATGGGTGAATTCCTTATGAACGCACAAGGTGAAGACGTTGTTGCAGGCGTAAGAACTCCTCAACCCATCGACCAACTTAAGGAAGTTATGCCCGCCGTTTACGATGAATTCGTAAAGGTATGCGACATCCTCGAAAACCACTACAGAGATATGCAAGATATGGAGTTCACCATCCAAGATAAGAAACTCTATATGCTCCAAACCCGTAACGGCAAGAGAACCGCTCGTGCAGCTCTCAAGATCGCTTGCGACCTCGTAGACGAAGGCATGATCGGTGAAGAACAAGCAGTTCTTATGATCGATCCTCGTAACCTCGACACTCTCCTTCACCCCCAATTTGATGCTAAAGCACTCAAGAACGCTATGCTTATGGGCAAAGCACTTCCCGCTTCCCCCGGCGCAGCTTGCGGTCAAATCGTATTCACCGCTGAAGATGCTAAAGCATGGGCAGCTAACGGCAAAAAGGTTGTTCTCGTAAGACTCGAGACCTCCCCTGAAGATATCGAAGGTATGAAGGCCGCTCAAGGTATCCTTACCGTTCGTGGCGGTATGACCTCTCACGCAGCAGTTGTTGCTCGTGGTATGGGTACTTGCTGTGTATCCGGTTGCACCGCAATCACTATGGATGAAGAAAACAAGAAGTTCGAGCTTAACGGTAAAGTTTACCACGAAGGCGACGAGCTTTCTATCGATGGCTCCACCGGTAACATCTACGACGGTATCATCCCCACCGTTGATGCTACTATCGAAGGCGAATTCGACAGAATCATGACTTGGGCAGACAAATATCGTAAGCTTGGCGTACGTACCAATGCCGACACCCCGAGAGATGCTAAAAAAGCAGTTGAACTCGGCGCAGAAGGTATCGGTCTTTGCCGTACCGAGCATATGTTCTTCGAAGAAGGCCGTATCGATCCCTTCAGAGAGATGATTTGCTCCTCCACCGTTGAAGAAAGAGAAGCAGCTCTTGATAAGATCCTTCCCTTCCAACAATCCGACTTCGAAAAGCTTTACGAGGCACTTGGTGGCAAACCCGTTACCATCCGCTTCCTCGATCCTCCGCTACACGAGTTCGTACCTACCGAGCAAGCTGATATCGAAAAGCTCGCAAAGGCACAAGGCAAGACCGTAGCAGAGATCAAAGCTATCATCGCAAGCTTACACGAAGCCAACCCCATGATGGGACACCGTGGTTGCCGTCTTTCCGTAACCTATCCGGAAATCGCAAAGATGCAAACCAAGGCAGTTATCAGAGCAGCTATCAACGTTAACAAAGCAAACGGCTGGAACATCGTTCCCGAAATCATGATCCCGTTGGTTGGCGAAATTAAAGAGCTCGAGTTCGTTAAGAAGATCGTTGTAGCAACCGCTGACGAAGAAATCGCAGCTGCAGGCGCAGACCTCAAGTACCAAGTAGGTACCATGATCGAGATTCCGCGTGCATGTATTACTGCTGACGAAATCGCAAAGAGTGCAGAGTTCTTCTGCTTCGGTACTAACGACCTTACCCAAATGACCTTCGGCTTCAGCCGTGACGACGCAGGTAAGTTCCTCGGTGCTTACTATGATGGCAAGATCTACGAAAACGATCCCTTCGCAAAGCTCGACAGAAATGGTGTTGGCAAACTCATGGATATCGCTGTTAAGCTCGGTAAGGGCGTCAACTCCAACCTCCACTGCGGTATCTGCGGTGAGCACGGTGGTGATCCTTCCTCCGTTGAATTCTGCCACTTAGTAGGCCTTGATTACGTATCTTGCTCTCCCTACAGAGTACCGATCGCAAGGTTGGCAGCGGCACAAGCAGCTATTAAAAACAAATAATTTTTTAAACCGCGGATAAGCGGCGCAATACTTCATCAAACAGGCGCACCCCCTCAATCACGTACGATCAAGTACGCTCATATCGGGGAGTGCGCCGTTTTCTTTGTCTTGCTCGCTTCTACGCGGTTTAATGCGTGCAGGGGCATCGCAATACACCAC